>NZ_FOYZ01000022.1 GCF_900112775.1 Anaeromicropila populeti | reverse complement strand
AATTTTTTACTTTTCCTGCCATGATAGTTATCCTCCATTTTTCTCATTATATCATGACCGAATATGATTTGTATAATTTATTATAACCTATTCATGATTTACGGGTTCTACTAATCCTGCAGAAACAAGTCTGCCTTTAATCCAGCGTCCCATAATTTTCAAATCATCTTTAGAATATAGATTCTTATTGTTATCGCCACAAGTCCAAACCAAAAATTTCCATCCATCATCTGTTATTGTCATAAAAGGCTTTTGGTATTCTGGATACCCTGGAAGTCCTCGTATTGCTTTTTCTACAACTATTTCTGTTTCCCACCAAACTCTCTTGCGGCCGCTAGCATAACATACATTTATATTAGACCCTCTCATCTTAGTGTCATTTTCATCAGCCGGAACCTTTAAAGGTATTTCAAACGAAATATCTGTAATTTTACTCTGATACGCCGCAACTTCATCCTGTGTGATTTTAGAAACAAATTCCTGTCCAACTAATGCACGGTTAATTTCTCTTATCAAAGGTATGTCCTTTGCTTCTTTTATATTTATAGAACATTTAGGTGCATACAAATTCTGAATTAATTCAGAGATATCATGAATCTCATTTTCTTCCTCCGTTGCCATCGCTACTTCATATTGACGCAGATTTGCTGCCTCTGGCTTGATTGCCCCAAGATTATTTGATCCAACAATACTCGCTATTGGTTTTCCGTTTTTGTAAAATGCATATAGCTTCCCATGATATTTAAATACATGTGAAAGACGTATTTCCCCTATTCCTTTCTGTTTTAACCTCTCATTTAAATCAATTGCCGCATGATAAATGCCTTCCGGCATCCCTTCCAAATAATACATGCCAATTACTACTACCATATTTTTAATTTTATATTCTTCTTGTAATTCTTCTAATTCCTTTAATGAATTTTTTGAAGCATATCCCACTGCTATCTCTACACTATCAGCTTTTGCTATAGCATCTCTAAAATAATCAATAAATATGTTCTGAGATGGTTCTGCTTTTAATGGTAAAATATTTGAATATAACAAATGCACTTTATAATTCCTCCCGTACTTTAGTATTGAATACATAGAATTTCAATATACTTACAGCTTATTTCTTTCTCCAATCAATCCTTTGTTTCAACAAAATCTTCATATTCAATTTGTTCTATTTTTTGTTTAAATATTTCTTCTTCAATCACTTTCATGCATTCATCCAGATTTTTCAGAACATCTTTTCCCCAGAACCTTATAACAGTCCAGCCTAAAAACATTAATATTTTATTTATATCGTCATCACGTTCGCGATTCCTTAAAATCTTTTTAAGCCAATATGAACTGTTTTCCGATTTTTCCAGACGGGATTTTAAGGATTCCCAATCTTTACCATGAAAAAATTCACTATCACAAAAAATCGCAATTTTATATTTAGTCAAAGCAATATCCGGCTTGCCTGGCAGCTTTGAATAGTTTTTCCTATATCGGTATCCCTTGCTCCAGAGTTTTTTCCGCAATACCAATTCTATCTTGGTATCTTTGCTTTTGATATTCTTCATATTTTTATGGCGTTGTTCCCTTGTTAAATTATCCATTAAAATCACCAGACTTAACCTAAAAATATTACATCATTATGGTATTCCAAAAATTCTCTCTTTGGTATAAATTTATTTGGAAGTAATATTCTTTGTTTCTCATACTTCACAATCCATTCATATACAGAATTATTTATTGGTTCTCTTTTTAATTTAGAAGAAATATGTATTGTATAATCCGGGGTTATTGTCATCAATCCTTTATCAAAAGCTTTATCATGTAGTGCATTCAAGGAGAGTCCATTCATTGGATTTGTTCTCTCTGCCTTTGGATCAGAATCCTTCCACGGCTTTATATGGCTTGCAACAAGCAATTCTGAATAAGGCATTCCTGTAATGCAGCATTTGTTTTCGTAAGAGTTTAAAACTGCCATCCTGAAAAAGTACTGCCCAATCCTTGCTTTGATTAGTTGATTTCTCACATCGCCGTCTGGAAGTACTTGAAGCTCTGGTTCAATTATCTTATCTATGGATTCGCTCTTTAATTCTGCCAATATACATCTTGCAGCAAAAGATAACTCTTCCCAATTTTCACAAAACTCATTCCACACTTCTAAATCTAGCTTGCTTCCATGAGCCATTGCTGTAATATTCCTCTTCCTTAATTCAGGATCGAAGTGGGCAAGGTTATGCATTTTAAGTGCAACTGCCCCAGATGTTCTTCCAATCAATTGAGCCAATTCTTTAATATCATTATTGGTTGATGATATTTTTCCAAAAGGCGTTCTACAATACAAATCGAAAGCTAAGATTGTTTCCTCTCTTGACCATTTAGTTCCTGTCTTATCCAACTTAACCACCTTCATCGTTCCTATTATTTCTTTAATAAATACCATTAATAAATCTGATAATTAAACAAATACTCATAAAATAATTATATCACGATTCTTAAAACAATTCAGTAAGTTTTTCCATGTATCATTTCCCTCTATTATCATTTACTTATCATTTTACTCAAAAGTATAGGACCTTTACCATTCATATCAATATTCGCCGATTTATCACACTATCCGGCGAAACTCAATACATTTTGGCAAAAGCCCTATTTTAACATTTTGGCATTAACCCCATCCCCATCTGAGATTCAGTCACACCAAACAGATTTTTACAATAACACAACTCCATTTTTCTCAAACACTCCCGCAAATCCGCATAAAATCAAGGTTTCTTTGAAAGCAGACAAACGGTTTCAACGTTCCCATAGACATATATTTTATACTACATGGCAGAAGTATATTCTTTAACAATAATAGAGGTAAAATAATTACCCCTTCTAAAATATAGCCTCAGCCTTCTGTGTCTATTTTGTATATAGCTATTATTTTCGTACTAAATAACTTTTGAAAGACAGAAAATATATAATTCCTAATTAATCGTGTGCGTTAAATACCATTGTGTCATTTTTTCAATATTACTAAGATGGTTCTTATAGAATTTAGAAAATTTGCATTTTTTTAAATCCCTTTGCATTTTCCAACCGCTTTCATTGTATTTATATTTTTTCCAATCATAAGTAAGACCTAGATTTTTCATAATTTCAGTATTGTAATATGTAATATCTCCAGACCAAAGCATCTGCATATATACTATTCCATTTCCCTTTAGTAACGTATCCAGAATATAGCAATATGGTTTTATCTCATTTTCACTATATGCCAGTAAAAGTTCGATTTTTTCCATACTTCCATCTTGATATTCCAAAAATATATCTGCATATGGAAGTTCCCTAATCTCTCCGTTAATCTCAAACATAATTAGATTTTGAATTATATTTCCAGAATTATATATTTGTATTGCTGCTCGTAAAAGAGTTTCCGTTTTAATAGATTCCCACATTTTATTAAACTCATCCCACATATCATCTTTTTGATATAGAAATTCATTAACATTATTAATCATTTCTGAGAATTTAAGCTTAAATTTTGTATCACAAATATCGCTGAATACGAACTTATTTCCTTCTTCAAGGCCAATTGATTTCCTAAGAAACCATTCATTATCTCTATTTTCATGAATAAAGTAACCATATTTATGCACATCTGTTAGTTTCCATCCTTGCTGTGCAATCATACTACCTAATTTTTCAGGATAACAAATTTCTACATCATTAAAGAAATTAGAATCAATTATGTATTTATAGATACATTCCTCTAGGAACACCAACAGTTCTTCACCTTCGTAGCCATATTCGAAGAGTTCCTCTTCATCCCACTCTCTCCTAATTAATATAGAAATATAATCAATTTCCGTACAACGTTGCAGCACTAAAGTTAATGCAAATGGATAGACAACTTTTTTATTTCCCTCATTTTTCAGTTCAAGCAAAAAAAAGTCCTGTAATTCATTCTCTTGAATAACTCTGAGCAATTTATTCTTATAGAATTTCAACTCTTTTTCGGAATTATACAAAAATACAAGCTGATTTCTGGATAATTGACGCTCCAATTCCTCACTCGTCTCCTCAGTAATTTGTACGCAGGTTTTATCATTATTAAATTTGTACCCTTCAATTATCCAATCTATTTTATCTTTGCACTTACAGAATGGGGTATACAATTCCGCCCATTCTGTTGAAACTATCACTACCCGTATTTCACTATCCTTCAGTCGTAATTCACTCTTAAGTAATGAAGCATATTTCATAATTTCATGAATTGCACTTCTAGAGGATTGTTTAGAACGCTTAACTTCTATTATTACATAATTATCATATATATCTCGTGCTAAAATATCAATAAATCCATCTGTTCCTATTTTGTTGTTAAGCTTATACTCTGTATCAATTAATATCAACTCATTAGATATTACATAAAGATTATGAGCAAGATAATCCCTAATTTCTGTTTCTTTCATAATATTTCTCCATCTTTTCGGTGGCAATAATTTTTGTTTTGCCAAAACGTTCATTTTCCTTACCCCACCATGGTAACAGGAAACATATTTCAATCACAAAAACATAAAAACACAGCTACATAACACCCTATAAATGCCGGAATCCTTTGATTTACTGGACTTTCTGCTCCAGCAACACCACCGTCTCCACATGGCTCGAGTGTTCATTATTGATGTTTGCATTTGCAGGTAGTCACCAAGGATAGCTGTGCCTACTATATTGAAAATATAACGCAAAAAAATTTATTTGTCAGCGCTGATTAAAGGATTGTAGTAATTCCTTTTTAATCTCACTTAAAACTTTAAATTCCTTATCTCTCATTTCCTCTAAAACACTAATAATTAGTAATAGAATTTTTCGATTTCTTACAACATTATATTTTAGCATTAGTATTCTTGCTTTATTTGCCAAGTTAACAATATCTGTATAATTTTCTTTATGCTTGTTATCTTTCGCAAATAAATCATACTTTGATAAATACTTTATACGCTCTAACATAATATTTTTATGATCCCACAATCCATATATTGAACGCTTATCAACATATTCATCAACATGCAGATTAAGCCAGTCACATACAGATGCATATACATCCATTCCATATACAAAATCAATCTTCTCTCTGTTCAGCCAAGTAAAACTCTTTGCTGAATTGGTACTGTTTAAATAATCACTTAGCTGACTTGTAATACTCGACAAATCTAATGGGTACTCTGCTGATTTATTAAATTTATAGAGCATCAATCCATATTTTTTCCCAAGACTAATCCAATTAGACTGCGTAATTAATTCATAGTTAATTTTAGAAAAAAACACTTTCTTTAGATCTTCGAATTTTAAATCAAGAAGGCTAAAATGATTTTCATAATCAAATGAACTCATTTTGAAAACCTGTCTGTCCAAATCATATCCATAAATCAGAAATTCATTTAACTCATTCAAGTTAATCAACTCCATATGTGATTGTGGTACTTCTGCACCATTTAAAAAAGTCTGTATGTAAAAATCGTTGTTAATCCAATTTATAAATAAATCAATAATGTTTTCTTCTGTTATATCAATTATCCCCTCATTCAAATTATGCGCATGTAAAAAAAACGATGAAAAATCACTATAATACTTAGGGTAAAAATTTAGATATTCTACATCTTCTTTTCCATATTTCCAAGGCTTCGCAGGCGCACACAGCTGAATATAGTTACGAAAGAACCAATGGATTGTATTTGGATAAGCTTCTATAATTGATAATGGATTTATAATATGTCCATACACCAAACTTGAAGGTGGACATTTAATTGGCAATACTTTATTACTTATTTCCATTTTTATCATTTCCTCTCATTTCTACGGTAAATAAATCAACTGCCTGTTCCAGCATATCTGCTTGCACCAAACATCCAAGCACGATAACTAATATAGAAAAACAACATTCCTAATATAGGTGAAACGTAAACGATTGGTGGTATATCATCAGGTGTCAAAAATACACGGCTTGGAAAATACGAAACAAATGCAATAGGTACAATATACCTAAAGAAATTTTTTATTACATTATTGTAAATATTATTTGGATACCTAACATAATCCGTAAACTTGAAAACCGTTACCATGACATATCCCGAATTTAGTATAAAAAAGTTTGTGGCTGCAGCCAAATTCATAATTGCAATCATAAATAGTGAAGCAGTTGGTAAACAGATTAATAATTCTATTACTGTAATAAAATCAAATCCCAGTTCAAGATGAATCCACGAATATTGCAACATAATAACTCCAAATACTAGTTGACCAAGACCCTTTATATCAAATATCTCGGATATGTAATAGAAAAACAGATTAAGTGGCCTAAAACAGTATTTTATAAAATCACCTGTATAAATGTAACCACGCAAATTCCAGTTATTATCAAACAGACATTGCATTGGCGTTATCGCCACCAAAGAAAACCCGTAAAAAAACAGCATTTCATAATAGTTCCAACCTCCCAGGCTCGGAAAATTCTCGAATATTATTCCAAACGAAATAAATCCAGCTAGGTTAGTAAAAATTATGCCTATCACTGAAATGAAAAAGTCTTCTCGATAACTCATTTTACTTTTTATATCTTGAACCAAGATTTTTATGTATATTCGCATATAAAACTTAAACTTCTTCATAATAGCCTTTATCCCCCGTTTACTGTAATTACTTTTATAGATTTGTTCCAAAACCATGAACTAAAGAACATCGTAATTAAAAACCAGAGAAACTGGAAAGCGATTTTTACTAATATAGCATATATGCCTTCTGTCTCCCCTATCAGTATATTTAACGGAATATTACAAATAGCCTGAAAAGGTAATAGCGAAATAATTTTATATAATGAGTCTGGAAAAAATGTTAATGGAATTGTTACACCTGATAGCAATGAAACAATTACATTTTTCATTATATTAATTCCCCATATTGATTCTGTATACAGGCAGACAGTGCCTATAAAAAAATTAATATTGTAATTGATTAGTACTCCCAAAACCATGGATATAAGGAAAAACAAAATATGTAAACCAAATTCAATTCTGCCATGGGTTATTACTGAAACTATAATAACGGTTGGAATAAAAGCTGCAACAAAATTTGAAACGACTTCGCCAGATGTCTGAAAAAACATATACAATGGAAATTTTATTGGTTTGATTATATCCAGTATAATTTTACCAGATTGTATATTTCTTCCTATCTCCCATACTAAAAATACTTCCATAAAATTATACATTGCTACTGCAAGTACGACATATATCATCGTATCTTCAAAGGATAACCCTTTTATTACAGTTGTTCCTGAAGATAAATAAATGGCTTTCCACAAATAATATGCTATGATAAGGAAAATCACATTTCCCAGTAAATTTATGTACAGACTTGCTTTGTAGTATAACTTTTCGACAATTCCAGCTCTTGTTAACACTAAATATTTTCTGAGATTCAATCTATGTCCTCCTCATATATTTTCTTAATTACAGACTCTGTTGAAATATCTAGAATCTGCATATCGTTAATGCTGTGTATTGTCTGAAGGTAATTTAATATATCCATTGCTGATTTATCTTTTTCATTTGTCAAAATAGAAATCCAATCTTCTTCGATGGTTACCTTGTCACTAATAAATTCTTGAAGCTTCTTCACTACCTGTCTGTTCAGTTCTAAACGTAAATTATTATCACCTTCAAACTTAACTTTAATAGTCCGGTATGCGCCAAAATGTTTCTTTAAGCTGTCAATTCCTTCATCATAGATCATCTTTCCTTTATCAATTATCACGATTCTTTTGCACAATGCGTCCACATCACTGATGTCATGTGTTGTAAGAATAACAGTTGTTTCTTTTTCACGATTCACTGCATTAATTAAATCATGAATTTTACTTTTCATCGATACATCAAGCCCTATTGTAGGTTCATCTAAGAAAACAACTTTAGGATTATGCAGAAATGCTGCAAGAATATCACTTAAGGTTCTCTGACCTAAAGACATCTGTCGAACCGGCTTATGATATAAAGGCTCAATATCCACAATTGACTCATAAAACTTCATCATGTCCTGATAAGTTGCATTACTGATCTGATAAATATCTTTCAGAATCTTAAATGATTCTATAAGCGGAAGCGACCACCAGAGTTGTGTTCTCTGTCCAAATACAACACCTATTTTCTGTGCATGCAATGTCCTGTTTTTATATGGAATTATGTTATCAACTAATACTTCACCTGATGTAGGTTCTAACACACCTGTCATCATTTTTATCGTTGTACTCTTTCCAGCGCCATTTGGTCCAAGGTATCCTACAATCTCTCCTGGCATAACCTGGATTGATATATTATTAACAGCTTGTATGATGTTATATTCACGAGTGAATAGATCATGAATGCTTCCCTTTAAACCTTCATGTCTTTTCACTAATTTAAATTCCTTATTAACATTATTTAATGATATTATTGGCTTCATATTACTTCCTCATTTGATAATTATGTTTTATATGTAGTTTACCGTATAAATATAAAATACGGCAAACTACATATTACTTCAGTTATTTTATAACTCTTTAAGCTGCTCTACAAATTCATTATCAAAAATCACTTTTCCAACACTGCATACGGGTCCTGTCATGAAAATATTATTTTCTTCAATCTGTATTTGAAGTTTGCCGCCTGGCATGCTTACTGTTATATCGTTATCTACCATTCCATTTCTATAGGCAGCATATGCTGCTGCACAGCTACTGCTGCCAGAAGCCATGGTATATCCGGCACCTCTTTCATATATTTCAATTTGTATATTATTTTTATCAATCAATTTAACAAATTGTGTATTTATTCTATGTGGGAAGAGCGGTGAGTTCTCAACATATGGTCCAACTTCACATGCAAATGCTTTACTGATTTCATCACAAAAAATTACACAATGAGGGTTTCCAACTGATACACAGGTAGTAAAATATTCTTTACCTTGAAATTCCATCTTCTCGTGGACTACTTCTCTTTTTTCGCCAATTACAGGTATTTTATCGCTTGAGCATGTAGCTTCACCCATATACACTTTCATTAAAGTCCCTTTTGGGTTTAAGTATGTTACAACAACATCTCCTCCCAGCGTCGGAATAAGTATTTCCTCATTGGTTGCATAACCTGCATCCATTAGATATTTAGCAAAAATGCGGACACCATTACCACTTTTCTCAGCTTCTCCACCATCAGGATTAAAGATTTTCACACAATAATCATTTTTCTCTTTGCTAGATTTATATAAAATGCCATCGGAACCAACCCCAAAATTTCTATCACATATTAATTTTATACGCTCTGGGTTCAATTCCAAATCAAAATAGTTTTGATCTAAAACTAAATAATCATTTCCAAGACCATGATATCTAAATAACTCCATAATGCTCCTCCTCTACATCAAATAATAATACCTATATTTTCTCACATTGTTTACTGTAAATCAATACTTCCTAATCAAGCTAGTTGAATTTTTCATTTTTGAAACGCTGTTATTTTTCGTATTAATCGTTTACAGCCATTGATTAAGTTTATATTGTCCGTTGCAAAAGATAGCCGGAAATTTGTATCATATTGTGAAAAAGCAGTGCCTGGAACTATCATAATTCCGCCATCAGTAGCACAGAATTTTGCAAACTCTGAAGCACTTCCAATAGGCATTTTAGGAAAGCAGTAAAATGCTCCTTCTGGATCAGTAATTTGAAAATATGGCGATAATAATTCCATTACAATATTTTTCTTTTCCATATATTCTTGTGACATATTAGGATTAACCCCAATCTCTAATGCTTTTATTCCTGCATACTGAAATGGAGAGGGTGCACACAAAAATGTATACTGCTGGATTTTAGTAAATTGCTGAATCACATTTTTATTTGTAACAACGTAACCCAAACGCCATCCTGTCATTGAAAACGTTTTAGAAAAGCCTTCTATTATAATTAAATTAGAGTAATCTTCTGTAATCTCTGTTGGAAAAATTTCTTTGTCTATATAAAGAAAATCTTTATATATCAAATCCACAATCACATAAATATTATGTTTTTTTGACAATTCAACAATCTTAATAATTTCTTCTTTGTTGATAATTTTTCCTGTCGGATTAGCTGGGCTATTTAGAACGATAAGTTTTGTTTTTGATGTTATTTTATCTTTAATCTTATCAGCGGTTAACGTAAACTCGGGATATATATTAACAAAAACCGGCTTTGCATCACATAAATATGTAAGATTCTTATACTCGTTATAGTAAGGCTCTGTGATAATAACCTCGTCACCCTGTTCTAATAATGTATTAAAAGAAAGAAAAATAGCGCCTGAAGTACCCGAAGTAACAAATAAATTTTCTAAATCAATTGTCCATCCTTCCTGCTTCTTTTTTTCGTATAGCATTTCTCTTAAACCAAGAATTCCATTTGTAGCAGTATATCTATTCTTTTCATTTAATATCGCCCTACAAGCCTCAGCCTTTATCTCATCGTTAATCTTAAAGTCCGGCTGCCCCAATGTCAAGTCAATTACATCCTTTAATTCACCTACTTGGTTAAACATTTTCCGTATTCCTGACTCTTCCACAAATTCTAACCGTTTTGAGAACATGTCGCACCTCCTAACTGCAAGTTTCTGCAATATACTTATAGTACCTTAGCATAGTCAATTTTCAGATTTCCTAAAAACTTTCTGTCAATTTTTCCATTTGGAAGCTTTGGCATTTGTTCCAGCGGAATCCAAATTCCTGGAATCATATACCCAGGCATTAGTTTTTCACATTTCTGGATAATTTCTTTTTTACTCAGCAAATTGTTTTCTTTGTAAACAAAATAACAACAGATTTTTTTTCCTTCATCATTGTTAACTATATTACAAGCATCTTCGAAAATCTGAAGTTTGTTAATATAGGCATCCACATCACCTAATTCAACGCGATAACCTGAAATCTTTATTTGGTCATCTTTACGGCATACAAATATAAAGTTACCATACGCATCTTTTTTCACCATGTCTCCAGTATACAATAGACTATCTATATCTGATTTGCCAATAAAATTAGATTTCAAAACACGTTCGGTTTCATCCTGATTATTCCAATATCCTTTCATGATATTTGGTCCGCAAATTACAAGCTCACCTATCTCCTCATCCTTTACTTCTTTCTCACCAGCTAAAATGTAAGCTGTACTTCCTGGCATTTCTTTTCCAATAGGTATCATTACCGTCTGAATACAATTAGGATCAGGAATTTTATATATAAAAGCAGATACAGCAGTCTCAGTCAGACCATAACCATTAAAAAAATTAGCATTTACAAAATATTGCGCAAGACACATTATATCATCAGGAAATATTGCGCTTCCCCCTGTGACAAACGTATCAACACTAGAAACATTGTATTTTTTTAATTTTTCTTTTAAAGTTATCATAATTTTTGCAATTGAAGGTACACATATTAACTTAGTAATTTCATTTTTATCAATACATTTTATTATATCCAATACAGATTTGTGGTTAGTATCTAATAGATATATGGTAGCACCAGCGTATAATGAACAGAAAACTTCCTGAAAAATAGGATCAAAATACAATGGAGATAAACTTAATAATCTTGTCTTATCATTAAAACCTAGTGCTTCTTCTCTCCATTTAATAACAGAAAAAAGGTTTTCGTATGTAATCATAACACCTTTTGGTTTTCCAGTAGAACCCGAAGTATATATAATATACATTACATCTGAAGCTTCTATTTCACATGAAGCATTTGTATTATTTTTTCCAACCAGCTCATTAAAATCATGAAATACATTTTTGGTTTCTGTAATGTACTCCAATCCATCAAGTGACATGTAAACAACATCTCTACTCACCTTACAATTCTCAAAGAAGTCATTTTTTGTGTCTGTGATAATTATTTTTGGATCACAATCATTAATAATATCTAAAATAGATTCATCCTTAAGTTTATTATTTAATGGAACATAAATGGCACCTGCATTCATTATAGAAATCATTGCTACAATAGATAACACTGTCTTTTCATTGCAATATATGGTAACTCTGTCATTTTTCCTAATACCGTTTACACGTAGGTAGTTTTCAAAAATAGTAACTTTCATGTAAAACTCTTTATAAGTATAGGAAAGTATATTATCTTTTAATGCCAATTTGTCTGGAAATAAGATTGCTTTTTCCTGCAAAGTCATTTCTATTGAATTCGTATAATACATCATTACTCCTCACTCCTGTCATCTCCTGTACTAATACGTTTTGTTAATTAATTTAAACATATTTTTATAGTGCAAATCTCTAATAAAAATATATTCATCTTCTGGTATATCACATAATTCCATGAACAACTCGGGCTGTAACATTTCTGTATTAATACAGATTTTATTCTTTTCTCTGTAGAAGATATTATTTCCAAATCCTTCTATTCTCTCAAGATATACTAAGTTTTTTAGTATATCCACCCTATGTCCTAATCCAAAATGTCCCATAATAATTTCATCAATATCAAGTGAAAGCAGAAATCTAAGTGACAACTTCAGCTGATTTATATTTCCCCACTTAATGTACGGAATTAAGTTTACTGTATCTCCTGCTATTATGTACTCATCCTCATAATTTACTGCTACTATGGAATCAGACGTATGTCCAGGAGAATGAATTAGCTCAATACATTTACTTCCAACAATTATATTGTATTTTTTAGTAAAAGTAATCGTTGGAAGCATTGATATATATTGCTTTTTATATGAATAAATTACATCCTCTACATTATACATTGCTTGTTCAAAATTTAAAAGATAGTCTTCATGAGAGATAACTGGTACATTATCCATAAATATATTGCAGCTATTATGATCAAAGTGAAAATGCGAGTACACAATATATTTTAGAAACATTTCTTTTTCTTCTATATATTCCAAAACGAATTGAAATTCATTCTCCGAAACACCTGTATCAAAAATTACAGCTTCACCTGAATCATACACAACTATAATATTAACACTATAGTATATATCACTTGAAAATACTGTAAATCCATTCTTACTCTTCGTTATTCTCATGACATACAGAATTCTTTCTTAATATCTTAAATATACAGTACTCATCACCATCCATCATTCTGCTTGGACGTTCTACAATAAAAGCTTCATTAAGTGCTTCTGTAATAACAGCATCCATATTACAAATCATCTTCTTTCCTATCATTCTTCCACCTGGAATAGAAGAATAATTGGAGCAGTATTGACACGAACTGACTTTTACAATTAGCTCATCTTCTGTCTGTTTCAGTATTTCTTGTCCTAATAAATCTGCTAAGTTTTCAAATTCATTAAATGCATATTTATAATAGTCTTTCATATTAACAGGTATATACTCTTTGTATTTTTCCTTAACACGCTCTGCTTCAATTTTGCTTTTTTCAGCAGCTGCTATTTCCAGAACCTCTTCACCATATACCTCCATAAGCTTTTTCATTATTCTTACACGTTCTTCAATGTACTTTTTTTCTAACTTTTCTACTTCCGTCATGTTATTCCCTTCCTTTCAAACAAGCAATTATTGTAATGGTTTCATTCCACCAAACACAGCATAAAACGAATATTTCCACATGCAGTCTATTTCTGAAAATCCAATATCTGACATCATAGACAGCTGTTTCATCATTGAAATTGGTGAATCTTTTTCAAAATACTCATCATAATATTGCTGCACCGCATTTTCATTCAATCCATTATCTCTCATATAATCCAGCCACATGCTTTCATACAGCTTTGTAAGTCTGACTGATGAGCCTGCAACGTTTTCACCTATGCTAATATATCCATTTGGTTTTAATGTTTTAAATGAATTCTTGTAAACACTATACTTTTCTTTATCAGTTGGAAGATGATGAATTGCTAAACTGGATACTACACAATCATAGTAATCAGCTTTATAAATAGCCTCATCCCTCAAATCCCCGATACATGCATGTGCATTATAATCTTCAAATCTTTTATTATATGTATTAACAGAATTTATTGCTAAGTCATAAGCATCAATACTTGCATTCGGAAAAAATTCTAATATCATTTTAGATGTATTTCCAGTGCCGCAACCTAAGTCCAGAACCTTAATCTCATCTTCCCTTCTAAATGGCATGAAAAAGCCCATGTTTTTTATCATCGTATCGTAATAAGCTATTACCTCATGAATAATCTTATCGTATTCACTACTTCTTTTATTAAAATCATCAATTATTTCTTCATGATTCATGAGTCATCCCTCCATATTAAATAAAGTCATCCATATTAGTGATATGTGCAGTTCCTATAAATGTCTTATCTTCATTGTATCCATCAAAGACTTTCATTTCTTCAGTCTCCATATCATAAAGATATACATATCTGTTAGATATTAGTACAATATATCTTCCATTATTAGAAGTTTCTATCCATAATGGAGTCTTTTCATCCAGCGTTGTCAAGTGCATTCTTGTTAAGTCAAGTGGATTGCAATCATATAATTTAATATCTTTATATAACGTAAAATCCTCGTCATGAAAAACGTAAAATCTATTTGGATAAACAGTTACTGTCATATAATTAATTCCTTTATAAGAAAATACTTTATGAGAAGTAATTCTGATAAATTCAGGTGTCGTATACATGCCTGTCTTTACTAACTTGTTCTTTCTTCGCTCATATGTTTCCATTATACCTTGTCCGTGTAAAAAAATTCTTCCCGCAGCTTTTGACATAGAATGACAGGACAAGTATATTTTTTCTGTATTCGACAAGCCAAATTCTACATGACCCGGTGTATCCCCATATGGCTTAATAACTTCGGTCTTTTTTGTCTCAATGTTTACACTTTGAAGCATTGTCTTTGCAAGACCATCTTCTTCATACTTAGTCCAGTTTTTATCATTCATCCATTCATCAGTCACTGAACTTCCTATGCTCTTACTAATAGACTGTAAAGAGAACTCTGTCAAAATCAAATACTGATCATTCGGACTACATTTTACTTCGTGTAAGCCTTCAATACCCTGAACAACTGCTATATCCTTTTCTGTATTTTCATCTAGTTTATAATTTATTGATTTAAGTCTTAAATCAATTTTCTTATCTGCTCCCTTATACCTTGCAATTCTTTCATCCATATTCCATTCTGCAAAATATAATGTATTTTTATCTGATGATAAACTATTTGTGGCAGAATATACAATTGGATGATAATGCTCAATCGGAGGATAATGAGACACTTTATTCTGTTCAAAATCTAACAAACGAATATAATCACAGTTATGCATGGCAACTGCTATTGTGCCATCCTTTAATTGCATGCCCTCATGTGGTTGTACAAATGCCCCCATTAATCCCTGACAGCTCGTAGAACCATATGGTAAATCTCTAATCTCCATTTTGCTTTCCAAATACGCTGCATATTCATTTCTATATTCTTCCGTATCTATGGTACACTTATCAATAGCATGAGCACTAAAATTGATTAGATAATAAACTTCATTATTTTGCTTATCAAGTCCACCCACTAAAATTTTCATCTTACAATCTTCTGGTATTTCCCAACTGTCAATACAGGAAATTCTTTCAAATTTATACTTACTGCTTTTCATTTCAACTTCCTCTCTAGTTAATAAAATATCCTAATTTTCCGCTACGATATCCATTTCAAATAGCAAATCATCCCGGCATACATCAGCAATCACGCATACTACAGGAAAAAATTGTGCACTAACTATTTCCATTTTTTCTATGAAGTAACTTTCAAACTCTTTTTTCTTCAGATATGCATGGCAGCTAACAATTTTATCAAAATCCATCTCTTTACTTCTTAAAAGATTTTGAACACATTCAAAAGTCTGGTCAATTTGTTTCTTATAATCATCAATAAATAATGTATCTCCAGTTTCTCCTATACTGGCTGTTCCAGAAATATAACACCTCTTATTCATGTTTGTTAGTAATACTCCTCTTGAAAAAAGTTTTTTGTAATCTAATGCTTCGCACTGTCTTCCAGAATGCATAACCTCAACAATATCCATATTTTCACTTTTTATTGCCCATATATTGCTTACAGCTCTGTCATGATATATAGAATTTCCCATAATACAAGTACTTGCAGGGTACCACGTTATTTCTTTAAAATTTTCTCTAAAATATTTTTCTCTTGAATTATTAAACTCTGCATAATCTATGAGCAAATCTTTCAGATAAAAATACGTACGGTAAATATCCCGCTGTGAAAATCCATGCTGCTCAATCAGATAAACCATATTTTTATATAACGAATCCATCTCTTCTTTAAAACTTTTTCTCTTCCTGCAATCTTCATCACCTACAATTGACATTAAATAAAGTTCCTCTGTTTTTTCATATTTTATGACAGTACCAACTTTTACATTTTGATTTTCGATATATTCCACTTTTATGTAATTACAAAACAAATCTTTTTTTATAACTCCCATTAATGATATTCCTGCTAACTGATGTTGTTTACAAGAACTGCCCTGTAAATATAATACAGGAAAATCCTTCAAAGACTGCTCTTCTAATATGTTTTTTCTTTTTTCCTTATAGGTAGTTAGAATCTCAATATCTCCGTAATAATTTTCATAAATAACGGATATCTTATTATTCTTTATGTATTGATACATTTCTTTTACATCATCATCACTTATTTCTTTAGTAATGTTATTCAGTGTAATATATATTTTATAATATTTATCATATTCTATCTGTTTTATCTGCATTTTTACCTCCAGATCTATAGAAGTTGCTAAATGTGCGACTCTAACGTGAACTATTAAATTTGCCTTACATCATTTAAAATTAAATCTGAGATAAGCCAGTTAATATTTCCTTTACCAATCTTTGTTAGCTTATACTCTTCACCCTCCTCAATTACTAAATTATATTTAAGGAAAGTATTAATTGTTGCTTCTAGCTTCTCAATTTCTAGATCAGTAAACAAGCCTTCGGTAATATTTACCTTGCGTATTTTCTGCTCTGTTCTCATTATCCGTATAATACTTTTCATTTCTTTCTCAAAATTGGATTTTTCTCGAATAAATTCTATTGGAATATTTCCTTTTTTAACTTCCTGTGACCACGTGTCAACATCACAAATCATTGATAAATAATAATTATCTAAATGACTATAAGCTCCATTTCCAAAACCGATATAAGATTTGTTACTCTTCCAATCTGATACACGGTTATTCCACTTTTCTTCTGTGCATTGTTTCTTTACAAACCAGCCACTTGGATTCTCTATATAGCCTGCATTTTCAAAAATCTCCTGAGCTTTCATATACATACACGAACACTGAAATTCGTAATCAAGTATAGAATTTCCATTTAACGCCATTTTACTATACGCAAGATTTTTATGAAGCTCCAGTCTGTAAAGCGTAACAGATGGGATTTTCTCGTTTATACATAACTCAATGTCATTTAAAAATTTTTTTTCTGATTGATTTACCATTCCATAAATTAAATCAATATTCATATTTTTTATATACTCTCTTGCCAGCCTTAACCTTTTAATTATCTCATCTTGTTCAAAAAGCATATTAGCAGCAAGTCTCACATTTTTTTCAAACGATTGCACCCCAATACTAATTCTATTGGCATATTTACTAATTATCTCAAGCTTTTCTTCATAAAGATTGTTTATATTAGATTCAACTGTCACAACATAACTTTTTGTCAGGTTCGTTATTTGCATTATATTTTCAAGGTAATAATTTAACAGATTTACATTTAGAATAGATGGTGTTCCACCACCAAAGAAAATTGATGTTACTTCGCTTTTATCAAATAACCCTTTGTATCTTTTATAATCATCCAACAAATTATTAATATACGCTGAATGCATACTTTCATTCTTTATTCCATTGGTGTAATTGCAAAACAAACAACGTCTTTCACACCATGGAAAATTGAAGTATAAATTAACTCTTTCATTTACATCTGAGTTAAAAATTTTAATTTTATCCTCATTTAACATTTCTTCAGCACTTTTATCATATTTATTAAACATTCTCTGGTAATCAACAATGTACTCTTGTGATTCCTTTTTCTCTAAGTATTTTTTAAAATTATTCATTTTCTTACGTCTGACGCATTATGATTATACACCAGTACTCTCCTTTCTCTTAATCAGTAGCCAAACTGTGAACGAGTTATTAGCATGATTATTTATGGAGTATGTTGCAACAGTTTATCTTTTACACTGATAATTTGTATAGTTTGCGTTAATGCTATTCATATGTAAATTATATCAATTATTTACTCTATTTATTATAAACCTTCTTACGCCTCCTTATAATTTTATTTATTAACTGCTTATTTATTAACTGCTTATGTATTAACAATATTGTATATCTCATCAATAACATGTTTAACTTTGTAATCACCTTTAAAAATCAGTAAATCATTATCAATATCAATATTGAATATGCTTTCAAGCTCAATTATAAAGTCCACATATTTTACCGAATCTATGCCGATTTCGTTAAAATCAGATTCTGCTGATACTTCATGACCTTTGCATATTTTCCTTAGATTATCCAATATTTCATTACATATGTCCTCCTTATTCATTCCTTCACTCCCTTCTCCTTACATTTGTTTATTGAACTAATTAACAACATATGCATTATAATCTATTTTTTTGTACTAGTCAATAATTTTTGTTAATTAAAACCAAACAATGGGGGGCATCGCAAAATAGCTAAATTTTAGCTGTGGAGCGAGCCTCCCTTTTTATGCAATTGATTTTCTTCCTTAGGTCTTCCGATAGAAAAATGTTGTCTTCTGCAAATCTCAAATTTACTAAAGCCATTGGCATACTTATATCCTGTAAACCATACTCTACCACTAACAGATATAGTCAAACGCTGTTCCACTTCGTCCTCAGGAAGTGGTTCTGGACCATAGCATATATTATTGGATACAATTCTTACCTTTCGTATCTGCAACCAGAACACCCCCTGTGCTATTCCTTCTTTAAAGCTGGCAACACTGCCTCTAAATACTCCTGCCAATAATCATTGGCACCTTCCATGTCCTGTATCCAATAGTACATAAATAGAATTTCTAGTTCTTGCTTCCTTTGATAAATGATTTCTTTGGCTTCTTTCTATACAGAGAATTCAGATTGAAAAGATTACTTTTTTGCAAAACTGTTTTTCCGACCATAAGCAAAGGCAAGAAGATTAACCTAATACTTTGCCCAAGTCTTATCGATCCAATCCATTATTTCTTCCGAAATTGATGGTATTCCAGAACTAAACCTCTGTTCACTCACAACTCTGTGATTATCTTTAATAAAAAGAAATAACATTTCTGTCTGATCCTTGAGGAACAAAAACTTTTTAATAAGCCTTGAGTAGCAATCATATGATGTATTTCTAAATTCACTGTCCGTATCATATAAAAAGAACATCTCATTCTCCTTTAGAATATTTCCAAAATACCTATGTATTTGCTTACCATATTCATTATATATACCGATAATCTACACAAAGTTTCATATTTTGATTACGTGCATCAATGTTAAATTCATTGAATTTATCTTCCTTTTTCTGCGTACAATATTTTCTTCAATTGTAAGCATCCAATCCCGCAATCACTCGCCTTTTCCGTATGGGACATATCTTTATGGGAAGTATAATTCATTATTCTTTTTCCACTCAAGTCAAACGACAGCTCAACCTTAAAGTTCTTAATTTTGTCATTATTTCAATTTTTACTCTATTCTAATCTCATCAACAAAAAAATATTTATGTAAATGTGAAAATGGTTTATTTAAAACATTCGGTATTGCTGGAAAAACATAGTTACAATATTTATTTAATTCTTCTTCCGAAGTTGCTCCTCTAACTTTACTCACCAAATTGCTACTATCTGAAAAATATCTTATCCCCATAACATGAAATGTTTCAGTTGCTTTAACATTATTAATATCTGTTTTAAGTAGATATTCTAAGAGCATTTGCGGAATCATATACTCAGGCTTAAAGGGTTCTTCCTTTTCCTTAACACAAACTGAACAAGCTAATAATAAGGGCCACAAAATTAAATAGCTTTTCACTAAGCTAGTATCTCGACTTCTTATGTATTTTTCAAGAATAACTGCGGGAGTATATGCAATATCTAAAATATTAATGTCCATTCCTTTTTTCCTAATAACCGCAATAGTTTTCTTTTCATCAACATTCCTTCCAATTTCCCCTAAACACAATTCTTCTGTCTCCCCAAGATACAAACAAGGTAGTCCCGGGTAACTGTATCTTTGTGTTCTTACCTTTCGTCTTTTATTAAAAGGTATATGAAACATTTCATCTTCTGTATATTCACCATACCTTATTCGTAAAAACTCTTTTTCTGTTAATTTTCTTTTGAATTCTTCAATTTCAGAACAGTTATCTAATATTTCATTAAAGCACTCAAGTGCACCTTTATGCTGTCCTATGTATTCAAAAGTGAAAACTTCATAAATCATACAATGAAACTCTCGTGCTGAATCCAATATTTTAGTTTTTTCCTCTTCATTAATAAGAAGGTTCTCCAATAAAATTTCATAATCAGTTAATTTTCCCATCAAGACTTTTAAAAAATCATCTTCGTCATAGTCTAATGGTAATTTCATACAATCATCTTCTAAGATTTTTTCATAACTCAACTACATTGTTCCTCCTTATATACTCATTTGTTTCCTCCTAAAGTATAGCACGTCACCCAAACCAGTTCAATCCCCTTTCTTTTTCATTCTTCTACTTTTTCTTACTATTATCAAATGAAAATCCGTTTCGTTAGCCGAAGATTTCTGTCACAATGTCATAAAATTAGGAATATAAGGAAATTAGACTTGTATTTTTGTCATACATTATGTAACATCGAATTGTCGGACAAGAAGAGAGGTGATTACATGAGTCCACGAATAGGCAGACCACCAACGGATAACCCGAAAACGAACAATCTTACCGTCAGACTGGATGCAGACTGTGCAAAGATTATTGATTGTTACTGCAGACAGCAATAGGTAAAACGCTCCGAAGCCATGCGGCAGGGTATTCTGCTGTTGGAAAAAGGTATTTCATATAGAGGGTTTATTGTAAAATGCTCTAAACTCAAAATATTCCTGCCCATGTAGGAGTATTATCTCAAAAAATCAAGATGAATAGGAACGGTGGGTTATTCATCGGTTACTTTACATTTTCTGATAATACTCCTATTTCTTTTATAATTTCATATTAAATGCCAGCCATATATAACATACTCCGTTTCTGCAAAATATTATTTTTAGACTAAAGCAACCTTATTATCTAATAATCTTATCTTACTATTTTTCTGAAGATACTCATAGGTTTCATTCATAGCACTTTGTATATTTCCACCCGTACGGTTAAATCCAAATATTCGTGCCGTTGCTACAAACAAATCGTCCTTCGCAATTCCAAATGAATTACTAATGACCGTTAACATTGCTTCACCCAGTTCTTCAACTGCTATATATTGAATTGGTCGGCTAACTAAATCAGTTGGTATCCTAACTGTAACATCATCACTATCTTTAAGCCAGCAAAACTCTCCTTTCTTGAATACACTATTACAATACTTACTCATCACCAATTCTACTCCATTTCTAACCTTTACAGTAGCTTTTTGATTTCCAAAAAGCGGAGCCACCCTCTTACATAACAGTTCAAAATGAATTGGAAACTCTTTTTTAACAACATATTCAATAACATTTCCAAGGTATCTATTATCATTATAATCCCGGTCAACTTCCCAAATATTTGCTTCTTCATAATTTAAGAACTCATAATCAGATAAAGAATCAACACCAATTTGAATCTTTTCAACGGAAACTTCTAAAACTTTATCATTATCATCTTCCAAAGCAGAGTTATCACTGATTTCCTCTATACATTCATCAACATAGCTATTTATTGCCGTTTCCACTGCTTCCAAGAGCCTCTGTCCCTCAGTAATTGGGTCCTTTATCCAATCCGTTGACCAAATGCGATAGATTTTCCATCCAATATCCTCTAGTATTGTTTGCCGTAACCTATCCCGCTCTCTGGCCGTCCTTGAAGAATGATATGTTGCGCCATCGCATTCAATTCCTATCACGAATCTGCCGCTTAAACTTGGATGCTTAATAGCCATATCAATGCGATAGCCTGAACAACCGACTTGTGTCGATACCTGATAGTTATTTTTGATTAAGAAATCATATACTGCCTCTTCAAAAGGCGAATCTACATTTACCACATCATTAGATGATATTTCTGTATCCAAAACCTTTTGTCCCTGTATTGCGAATTCAATATATGACCGAAGCATCTTAACACCCTCTGAATTAGTACTTTCTAGCCTTATATCAGTCGGGTATATAGAACCAACTAATTTGACATTATACTTTGCTCTTGTAATTGCAACATTTAATCTTCGATAACCTCCGTCTCTGCTCAGTGGTCCAAAATTCATATACATAACGCCATTAGTATCCTTTGCATAGCCAATACTAAAGATAATTGTATCACGTTCATCTCCCTGAACATTCTCCAGATTTTTTATAAAGAATCCGTCCAATTTCTCTTCATTAAAAAAATCTTCATATTCTGGATGCTGTAATCGTTTTTGCTGAATAGCATTTTCTACTGCATGTTGCTGAGCCTCGCTAAAGGTGATAACACCCAGTGTTCTGTTTGAAGAGTTTTTAATATGATTGAAAACAAGATTTGCAACTTCTTTTGCTTCTTCAAGGTTGCATTTCTTCCCTCCCCTGTCATAAACACCATTCTTGACATAAACATACTCTACACCGTTGTTTTCAACTTTCTCTATTGTAGATGGAAAAGTGGTCAAACTATGGTTATAAATCTTGGCATTTGAAAAAGCAATGAGGCTTTCATGGCGACTTCTGTAATGCCACTTCAATATTCTCTCTGGCAAAATAGTGCTTGCTTCGTCAAGAATTGATTCAAATATATTTGTTTCTTCATTTTCATCTTCATCGTCAGAATCAAAGTCATTATCTGATGTCGTTGCTGCAAAGAAGCTTGTTGGAGGTAATTGTTTGCAGTCACCAGCTATGACAATTTGCTTTCCTCGCATGATAGCTCCAATCGAGTCTTCTGTATGAACCTGGGAAGCTTCATCAAATACTATCAAATCGAAATCATAACTGTCAGCCTGTAAGAACAAGCTAACAGATAATGGAGACATCATTAGGCAAGGTTTGATAGCCATTAATAAATTTGGTATTGTTCTGAATAATTTTCGCAATGGCATAATTCTTCTTTGCTTATTTAATTCTCGCCTAAGTATTGCAATTTCATCAGACGCTGCTGTCATCCGATTGATATCGGGTATCTTAGCTAGCAACTTTTCTCTTACACGTATACGGGCAATCTTCATTTGAAGCAAATCCAAATTTCTAAATTCTTCAATAATGCTTTCTTGACTTCTTCTTCTGAATGAATTAATTGATGGATACTTGGGTATCATCGCATCTAGCCAAGAACGATAAAATCTTTTCTGATATACTTCTACAATTACTTTTGTATCGATACAAACATTACTTACTTCTTCTATGAATTCACCCAATCCAAGATTTTTACACTTTTCTGTAATAGCACAGTAATCAATCCATTCTTCTAGTGCAGACATATTATTTGCACATTTTTCAAACCGACTCATTAAGCTATTCAAATCAACATAATCAAGCTTCTCTTTATCATCGAATAGCATATATATATAATTCCATTCTTTCGATGTCTCACTGGTTAAATCCTCTAAACACCTTGCCCGATTACTACAATCTTTTTTAACCGCTGTATCCTCACATGCTCTTATGATAAAATGTTCCGGCAATTTAGCAGTTTCATTTAATTTCTGACACTCAATCACCCAATCAAGCTTCTTAATAATAGTCTCCCAATCGGTATCTACACCAGAATACTCTTGTTTAAAAATACTTTTTAATTCCTGGTCCTTTTCATTAATTTTCTTAATATACTGCTGTACCTGTATCAATGCATTGATACCCTGACTCAACTGCTCAAAGCTAATATTATATATTGCAGTTGATAATAATCCTTGAATTAGTTCATTGAATTTTTCTATCTCTTTTAATAATTCTTCAGAGTTCCTTGCCATAGTGCAAATATCAGTCTTTTCCCTAGGACTTTCAATTTTAACAATTCTATTTAGTTGGTTCAAAAAATCATTAGAAACAACTTCCTGAAAATGAATGATTGCATCTTTACACTGCTTTAAATCAATAGAACCTTGTATCATATTTTTCTTTAATATATCAGTTAAATCATTTTGACATCCTATTATTAATTTCTGAAATTCTTCAATAGATGAAAAAACACTTTCCCAATCTGTATCACTTTTAAGAAAATACTGACCAAGAAATTCTGCCATGCTACTTTGATTTTCCTCAAGCCATAATCTTTTTTCTATAATATCCTTAACCTTATTTAGTGCTCCTAAAATAGTTGCATCATCTATTTTAGTACCTGGAATCGTGTACAGTGCTTGCATTTTTTTCTTATCCTGTCTATATTCTTTCTTGAATGTTTTCAGGAAAGAGCCATATTCAGTTCGGTACCGTTTAATAATATTACTAAAATCGATATCAAGGATTTCTCTGTCAAAATCTTTCAGTAGCAGCAATGTTATCTCATCGATATCCATCAATGTACTCTTATATTTCTTTGCCAATTCAATATTCTTGCCAAAAGTCTGTCCATCAAACCAGGCTTCTGTTGGTTTTATGTCTTTTATTAATATTTCAAGAATTTTTATTGTTGCTGCCAATGCCTGAACTGTATTATCAACATTCAATCCTACTTCTTTCAGATATTTTATATCATTTTCAGTCCAGTTTAATTTACACTTAATGACATTTAGTTCTTTTTCTAATTCATTTCTTGAATTGTAGACTTCTTCTGATTTTGAATAATGTTCTGTATTTATATTATTATTAATCTTAATCAATATACTATCTAGTTCATCTCTCATCTGTACTGCATCTAAATCGAAAAATTTATCATTATAAATTGTCTTGATAAATTCCTTTTGACTAAGAAATTCGCTTTCCAAAATGTGATATTCTGTCGCCTTATTTCTAAAAGCTAAAATATTCTCATTTATAAACCACTCAACCGGAAGTTCAGGTGACTGTGCAAGATGTTTAAGTTCCATTATCAACATTTTGGTAGAATCCATCGTTATTTCTGATTCATAATTAACAGTTTGAATAGCCTCTACCATCTCACTAATCAACATCTTTATTTTAGGTAATAAATCTCGAATATTCTTTTCAATGTTTTGTCTCTCTATATGAGAAACCGTACCCAGAGTAACTCCCTTCCAAGGGTTATCTCTATAGTCAATCGTCATTTTACCAACAGTTTTTGAATAATCCGATAGCAAAAAAATAAACTCATTAAGCTTTTTAACAGAAAATTCCTCAACATCTTTAATTGTAAAGATTACATCAGGTACATCTGATAGTTTAGCCAACTTCCCTGTTATCTCATATATTGATTTATTTAAAGGTGGGCAAATCACATGCAGCTCTTTGGCATAATTATTTAGCCGTTCTCGTTGCTTTTCTAAAGCATTTAGCTGATAAATAGCATCATCTTGTAAACGTATTTTATCTGTATTTAGAGTTCGATTCAATTCAGACAATACTTCTTTTTTATTAACTTTATGACTATGTAACATCAAACAAAAATCATCTAATCCAGACAGTGATAATCTTTTATGTACAACCTCCAAAGCTGCCATCTTTTCTGAAACAAATAAAACTTTTTTGCCATCTGCCAAAGCTTCTGATATTATATTCGTAATAGTTTGACTTTTACCAGTTCCTGGAGGACCCTGCAATACAAAGCTAATACCTTTCTTTGAGTATAGTATTGCATCTTGTTGACTTGAATCAGCATCAACAACTTGATAAATATCTACAGGTTTTTGTTTATTATCATGGTCATAATCCGAATATTCTTCTGGAACATTTTCAATGTTGCTTTTGTCTCCAGCTAATGCCTTTAGAATTGGATGTGATATAATCTTTTCTTTATGCAGTTCTATGTCCGAATACATATTCATCTTCAGAAAAGAAAATAGACTAAGCCCACACTCAGCATCTATTTTCCATCCTTGAATGCAAACACTATCTTGAATCTGATTTAAATAAGCTATAATACTATTTTCATTTGGTTCAAACTCTGGAAACTCAATTCCAAAATCGTGTTCCATTTTATATGTTAAAGTAGGGTTGATGACTATTTCATCTTCATGCAATTTCAAAACATATGGTGAAGTTAATGAATCTAGAGATATAGATACCGGGACAAGAATGATTGGAGAAGTCATAACTTGTTTAGAATCCAAACTTTCTGTCCATTGTAGGAATCCAAAAGCCAAATAAAGAATATTAACACCTTGTTCCTCAACTGCTGTTCTGGCCTTATCCCTCAAATTCTTGAGCGTTTTTTGTTGTTCTTTGATTGTTCGATTAGTTGTAATGTCCCCTTGTATAACTCGCTCGTTTTCTACTTCTTCCCCCTCTTCATCCCAGATATAAGAAAAGGAAAATGATAAGCTCTTTTCATCCAATACAAGATACTGATACAGATCCCCCAATCCAGGACTAACAATCTTAATGTTTGACCTTTTGGTATCTCTATAATTTAATAACCTATTACGTTTACCTAAATCTAGTAAACTTTTTTTCCAGCTATCTATTCTACTAACTAAATCAGCCATATTACCACCTCATCTATTTATTCGTTTCCCTTTCGTTGCTATCTATTCTCAAGTTTCATATTGTCAACTGTGGGTATTATTCTTATATTGGAATTTATTTTGCGATTTAAGCTATTCATATCACTGATGTTTTCCAGCCTCACAGACATTTCACAATCATCAACCATTATATCTTCCATACTGGTAATCAACTTAATATCTGCTGCACCGATTCCTTCACGTATCATATTTTTTATTGCATATTTAGCTAATCCTATTGTAGTGAAACTTTTTTCTTTAATACCATATTTATCTTGGATAGCCCTGAACGTATAAGAAAAAAGGATGGTTCAACAACATGTCCCTGTCGATTTATAAACATATACTCATTCTATTTCTTAATATGCTGACCTAAATAATATTTAATTTCATTTGATATATAAGCTGGAAGCTCTAATATTAAACGGGTGATGGTATTAGCATTATCATACACTACTATGCTCAATGTGCTCCCATTCTCATTATAATCACCTACTTGTTGTCGGACGACTTTTTAAAGTTCCAACCGACTACAAATGTACAACACATTCACTTATCTGTCCTTTTCACTAAATTATTATTACTATCAAACTCTAAATCCTCACTTCCCTCTAAGTAATCTTTTTTATAAATTCTCCCCTGTTCATCCCTGTAGTAAACCGTCACAGCACCATTTTTATCAATATAAGTAGTTGTATTGTTATCATTGTCATAAATGAATTTACAACTTCCTTCAAGTGGCATCTGCTGTTCAATCACTCTACCATATTCGTCATATATATTTTGAATTGTATATTCATTATTTACATGTAACTTTGTGATGCGACCAGCATTGTCATATTCATATCTCGATATTTGCCCATCATAGCCTTCAACACAAACCAAATTCCCTTCTGCATATTCAAATTTTACAGTTCTGCCTGATTTATCGGAAACTTTGGACAGCAATTCATTCTCATATGAATAATTGATCCAAAACTCTCCTTGCTTTGCTAATACCAATTTCCCATATTCATCGTATTCGAAATGAATTTCATTGTCATACGCTGTCTTTAATGATATCAATTTAAGATTATTATAATCAAATTGGTATACCGTTTTATTTTCTAGAATAATAGTAATATTTGCATCAACAATGCTTATCTTAGAATTCGTCCCTGGAGTTTCATACCAAATTCCATCATCCCCAAAGATAAAATCTTCCGAATGACCATCTTCATGCCATAGCCTCAGTCGACGTTCACTTAACTTTTGTAAATAAATATCATAATTACTTCTCCAATTCTTTCCCACCACTCCTTGGTATGAATCCAAAGAATTATAATACCGACTAAAATTAATAGAAATATTTCCTTCATAAGACAGATCCGTATTACCTGTTAAAAAATTTCCATTAGCAACATTTACTGGATCTCCGGCAGTGCACGTTAACCCTTTGACCAATGAATCATAGCCCAAGTCTGGATTTTTATTTATTTCTGATACTATTTTAGAAACCATAAAAGCATAGAGCAGCAAATCATCAAATGCTTTCCTACCAAAATTACTTGTAAAATGAGAATAGCTGTGTTCCCATGTTAATGCAGAAGCAATTACAATACCTTTACCAATCGGATATTCAATTAATGTCGGCTTGGATTCCCCAGCATTTAAAATAATATTTGCATCAACAGGAAGCGAACTAACCTGAAAATAGCGATGACTCGCATAATTATTATACAATTGACTATTTGTCAACGGAGTTTCATTTGTTAATAAACCAGTTACAACTGGATGAGAGGCGTCTGCAATGTAGTTATAATGCTGATAATCAACTGGTCCTAATTGAATATCCCCAGGAATTAATAGATCGCTATGTCCACCTCCCCATCCTGCATCACAAATCCCGTATAATAACGTACCGCCGTTCATTACAAACAATTCTAGTTCCGTTCTTATTTGGGATAATGTTCGATAAAAACTGTCAATCTGATCATTTGCAACGATAATTAATCTATAATTAGACAAATCCATATTTGCTACATTTTCAACAGTGACTACTTGATAGCTAATACCTAATTCACTTAACACATTTTCATTTGCAGAAGAATCCCAAGGATTCTTATTTTTTATTAGTAAAACATCTGCTTGTGTTTGTGAAGCCCGTAAAGAATAGGTACCTAAATTATTCTCGCTTGTAATATATTCTATTGAGTCCGTTTCATTTGCTTCTGGTGCAATTGCTGTATTCATTCCATCAGCAATCATCATTTGATCATCTTCAATTTCACTTGCATATGCGCTAGTTGGTATCATGTTTACTATCATTAATAAACTCAATATAACAGCAACTATTTTTTTACGATAACCCATAAAGACCTCCTACATAATTTTTTATAACAGCTACTATTAAACTAAATAGTAGCGAATTATTGATTTTTTACTCAGCACAAGTTGGTACAAGATAGATATACTATTAGTTTTCACGTCTCGTCTTATTATTAATGCAGTGCTAATACTTTCCAGTTTCTTTTTCTAAAGTATAACATCTTTTGAAAACCAGTTCAATCCCCTTTCTTTTTCATTCTTCTACTTTTTCTTACTATTATCTGATAAGTAGCCATTTCCACAGTCACAGATTTCTGTAACACAGTGATAAAATTAGCAATATAAGAAAAGCGGGCAGTATTTCGTACTTTATGTAACATTGAATGGGTGGACAAGTAGTAAGGTGATTGGACGGGTGGACTTCAAACACAGAAAAAGGCATTCACTGTTGGAATGCCTTTTTCTGTGTTGAACTGTACATTTACAGGCATATTTCTGTTTGTATGCCTGACTGAAACTCAACGATAATCCGTTTATCGGAAACCGTCACTTTTTCAATCAGCCGCCTGACCAGCTGTTCCTCATACTCGGCTAGTTCTGCTGACTGCCTTTCCAGGAACTTTTCCATTTCTTTCATTCGCTTTCTCTGCCCCTCCTGCTCAGCATATTCCAGGAATGCATTCTGCTTGAATTCCCGCAAACGGTTCATTTCCTCTGCAACTCCATCATAATCCTGATGGGAAGTGGCAAGTTCCAGCAGCTTTCTCTGCAGTTCCTTCAGCCTGCTGTCAATGCCCTCCACCACGTTGTCTTGTTCAGCAAGGAGAACCGCCGCAATGTTTTCCTTTAGCTTGCCAATCACATCACTTTTGTTACCCAGTATCTGATTGATCGCTTTCATCACTGCTTTTTGCAGATCTGGCTCATAAATAGTAGGAGCCAGGCAGGTAGAGCCTTTCCCCTCAAGTCTGCTGGTACACCGCCAGACAATGGATTTGCAGCCATGGTTGTTCCAGTGAACCCTGCGGTAAATTTCGCCGCACTCCCTGCAGAATACCATGCCGGATAGTGCAAACCGGCTGCTATAGACACGTTTCTTTCCGTTCTTGCTGCTTCGAAGGCTTGCCCGTCGCACCATTTCTTCCTGCACCTGTAAATAAAGGTCACGGGGAATAATCGCTTGGTGGTTATTTTCCACATAATACTGGGGAACAATTCCATGATTTTTCACACGCTTTTTGGTCAGAAAATCCACGGTATACGTTTTCTGTAACAGAGCATCGCCAATATACTTTTCATTCTGTAGGATTTTTTTAAGCGTTTCCGGTCTCCACTTTGCTTTTTTCGCAGCGGTGAGAATGCTGTCTGCTTCCAGTCCTCTTGCAATCTGTATCAGACTGGCACCTTCCAGATATTCTCGGTAAATTCTTTTCACAATCTCTGCCTCTTCTGGCACAATGACAAGCCTTTTCTCCTCATCCTTCGTGTATCCAAGGAATCGGTTGTGGTTGACCTGCACCTCTCCGTTCTGGTACCGATACTGCAGTCCCAATTTCACATTCTGGGAAAGCGACTGGCTCTCCTGCTGTGCAAGGCTTGCCATGATAGTCAGCAGTACCTCTCCCTTGGCATCCATGGTGTTGATATTTTCTTTCTCAAAAAATACAGCAATGTTCTTGTCTTTCAGTTCTCGAATGAATTTTAGGCAGTCCAGCGTATTTCTCGCAAATCGGCTGATGGATTTGGTAATAATCCTATCAATATTCCCCTTCATACACTCTTGAATCATACGATTGAACCCTTCCCTTTTTTTGGTATTGGTACCACTTATCCCATCATCTGCGTATATCCCAGCCAATTCCCATTCACTGTTTTTCTGAATCAGCTGCGTATAATGCTCCACCTGTGCCTCATAGCTGGCAGCCTGCTCCTCGCTGTCTGTAGATACACGGCAGTAAGCTGCTACTCGTACTTTCGGCTTTTCCTGTTCCTTGATGGTATTTCCCACACGCTTTCGTGCAGGAATAACCATTATCCTCTTACTTCCTTCCATTCTGTTCCACCCCATTTTCTATCAGATGATAGGCATATTCTGCCTGTTTGAATGGGTCCGTGTATTGAGGCAGAACCTTCGGCAAGTGAAACTGCAGGTTCAATTCTGGCTTTTGCGGTTCTTCCCGTTCCCGTATTCTTCCCAGGGATTTTGCTTTCTCCATCCGCTTTTCTTCTGCCTTCTCAAACGTTTCCTGGTCAAGAATAGCAGGATAATACGCATCTCCAAGGTAATGCCTGTTTCTAAGTATCCGCCCTGCACTTCTGTGGTACAGCTTAAGACCAGCTTTTTCAGCAGCTGCCCTAAGTGCCAGACCAGAAAGATATCCGTTAAAAAACTCACGAATGGCTGCCGCCTGTTCTTTCTCTACCACTGCCTGACCCTCCACAATGCGGTAACCGTATGGGATATGGTTCATTTAATCCACCAGCCTTTCTTTCAGATTTAATCCACATTTTAGTTCAAACAGAATCTCACTTCTTGACAACACCACACTCTTGTCCACATAGGCACGAAACACTTCCTCGTCAAATTCGGTCACCCTTTTTTTCTTAGCAGTAAACCGCAGTAATTTCTCCAAGGCATCCACTCTCGCTTTATTTCCTTTCACAGCATGTATCAAATTTCCTTTTTCCTGTTTCAGCATTTCTGCCTCACGGGTAAGTACGTTGCTCTCCTTATTGAAAAGAGCAGGTTCCAGATATCCACCTGCCATCAAACTGGTAAGTACCTGCCTCTGTTCCCTATTTTTTTCAAGTCGCCTTTCATAATCCTGTATCTTTAATACCCTGTCTTTGTCATCCAGTCCTTTCAGACTTTTCTGCAACGGTCTGAGTACCGTCTGCTGTGCAAAAATCAGCTTGTTCATCATAGTAAGAAAAGCAGCCTTGACTGCCTCATCTGTCATGTATTTCATAGAACAGGACTGTTTGGCTGCAATGTGCTGGCTGCAGCACCATGCCACATATGAACCACTTGGCTTATAGTGAATTCTTCGTTTCCATTTACCTCCACATTCTCCACATTGGATTCTGCCAGAGAAGCCATAACGATTCTGATATTTTCCTGTGTCTGTACCATTTCCTTTTTCTCTGCCACGCTGCTTTACAACCTCATTTGCCTGATGAAACATCTCATGGCTGACAATCGGCTCATGATGCCCCTGCATAAGATATTGGTTCTGTTCGCCATAATTGATATGGCGGTTGAAACGGCTGTCAGTATAGGTCTTTTGGAACATCACGTCACCTGTGTATTTCTCATTTCGGAGGATGGCAAGAATGGTCCCTGAAGTCCAGGTTCCACCTCTTTTGGTTGGCACCCCTTTTTCCGCTAACTCCTTTGCCATTGCATGGGGACTTTTGCCTGCAAGTGTATCTGCAAATATCCCTTTGACCACTTCTGCCTGCTCCAGCACAATCACCATCTCCCCCTCCACATTTTTATACCCGTAAGGCGGATAGGAAATAATATAGGTGCCGTTCTGAAATTTCTTCTGAATGCTCCACTTTTCATTTTCTGAAATGGATACGGACTCACTCTCTGCCAGACTGCTTAAAATGGAAAGCATCCACTCACTCTCCATTGTTCCTGTGTTCAGATTTTCTTTTTCAAACTCGATGCAGACATTCCATTCCAAAAGTTTTCTCACCAGTTCTAGACAGTCCGTGGTATTTCGACAAAATCGGCTGATAGACTTGGTCATAATAAAGTCAATCTTTCCTTTTCCGCAGTCTGCAATCAGAGAAAGCAGTCCGTCACGGTTTTCTTTCTTGGTACCGCTGATACCCTCATCATAGTAAAGACCTGCTAATTCCCATTCCTGATTGGCTTTGATGTAATTCTCATAATGTACTTTCTGAGCCGCAAGGCTTATCCGCTGTTCCTCACTTGCTGTGGAGACACGGCAGTAAGCTGCCACACGGAGTTTTTTCTTTGAATCATTGTTTCCCTCAATTTTTGTAACCCTTTTCATCCACTCACCTCACTTTCCGCAGGTCATATATTACCTCTAATTCCTATCTATATCAACGAATTCAGGGCATAAGCTCCGCCAGATAAGGTGAGAAAGTCTGGCGGTTTTTCTCTGTAATTTTGTGACATTCCTCTATAGAAATCAGACCATGATCCAGTAGGTTTTGCACTATTTTCTGGACAAGGATATACTGGTATTCATTTTGCAATTGTTCATACGTCATTTTCTTTGCTTCTCTCAGCACACCAGGATTGCCATCAATTCTCGTTACATTCATAAAAAACACCTCCTACCGATCGCAGCACTGCCTGAGGAATCCCCCCGCATACGGAGTTCCCGAATCTGTTTTTCTTGTGAAGCCGTCATTCCTTTTTTATCCTTTCTTTCCAGCAATAAAATAAGTGCAGCTGTCAGAGTTAATTACTCTCCAACAGCTACACTTTTATGGTACTAAAAAAGACCTTAAAAACATCGCTTTTTCACTTGTTTTTTGGTCTAAAATCTTCTTTTTTATTTACTTTTTAACAAAACCTCTATTCTCTATTTCAACTATTGCCTGCATCCTTCAGCTATTTTTTTCGTTTTGGGTATCCCCCCTGTTTAATTCTGCGAAATTCTGCGTAAAAGGGTGCATCGGTATTTCTTGTAAAAGGTTGTAGAGATTT
>NZ_FOYZ01000027.1 GCF_900112775.1 Anaeromicropila populeti | reverse complement strand
ATTCATGGAGCCTTAAATTATATGACTCCAGTAGAATATCGTTTATCTAAAATGACCGAATAAAAATTGTATAAAAAAGTGTTGACAATCCATCTTATAATTGATGGCATCCTCATACAGTTCAAAGGAATGTGCCTGAACTTCATTAAATGCTGACACTGCTTTTTTTGCACCCATCTGTGCCAATATCTCAAAGGCACCGTTTTGCTCCATTTCCTTTAGTCTTTTTTTAATTTCAACCTCCGCCTCAACAAGCTGTCTTGTGGTTAGCTCCTGTGCCACCTCCTGCGACAAGGGATCTGATTCTTCCCAAAAACTACCGTTATATACAAGGTATCCTGTAGACGGAGAGTATCTTAAACGACTATAATATTCCCTTGATAGAACAACTGCCTGCCCCACATCTGAGTAATCTTCCGGTTTTAATTCAAAACCTGCATTATACTGCTCAGGTGGAATATATCCTTCCTGCGTAGATACTTTTGCACCAAACTTTAAGGCACTATTCCATATAGTTTTCAGTTCAGCCTCTTCAAGAGGAGGATTGCATTTTTCAGATTTTTGTAAATATAACTGATATGCCTCCTCGGTATCCCCATAGCGTTTGATGATTTTTCCTGCATAATGGGACATGGTATTATTGCGCTTTCCCTGTGGAACTTGGCTTTGCTGGTTATCCCACTCTTCAAAATCTAGATCATCAAGAAAATCTACAATAGTTCTACTTCCCTCATAAAACTCCACTTCTGGATTTGTAACACCAAAAAGCAGCCTTGCACTATCAAGCGCATTACTGTCAAAGTAAGGGAAAGTAGCTGTAATTCTCTTTTTTAGTGCCGTATATTCCTTAGAATCTATAACAGTTGGTATCACAAAATACACATGAAATCTTGGACGAGCAGACTTTTCATCTTTTACTTTCATATGATTTCTGCTATATACAGCCACAAAGGACACCTCTGGAAATGCCATTGCAACTTCAAATGGCGTAATCCATTCATCAGGGTTATCACTATGGTCATTATCTAGGTCGAGAGGAACATTGTCGGCACTAATAAAGTTGGAAGTACTACGGTAATTATCCTTATACTCTGCTGTTACATGGTCATGCTGCATTGCAGCTTTCATTGACTGATCATCCGTAATAATATTTTTATTGGGATAAATACAGTTAGACAGACTGCCAACGCAGTCTGCCGTATATATTGTTAAACTTATCATTGCGACACCTCCTGTAGTTCTTCAGTGAAATATCTGATTTTCTTTCTCATTTTTCCTGCTTGTTCTATTTCTTCAGACATTCCTTCAGATACTTCACTTCCAAACACCCATAATTCATCGCACTTACCAAGAAACACCTTATTCATAAACATAGCAAGTCCACGTTCATGCTCCTCTGAAATGTACTGTGGCAACAGCAAATGTGGTGCAAATGGTATTGTATTTTTTGCAACAGCAAATCTTGAGTACATTCTTGCATTTGCTGTATTTTTTTCGATATCCCCAGAATAAGGACTGCAAATATATATCATAGGGCGAAAAGCGGCAGCCTTTCGTGCTGCTCGCTCTTCCTTTTCAATTTTAGTTAATGCCTCATAAGTAACAGGGTCGTAATAACCCTCTGCATTGTATTTATCAATTGACATAAGTTTCATCCTCCTGTTCAATCGTAGGCAAAATACCATCTGCCTTTAAAAGTCCATAGATGAACAAGCGTCCTGCCTGAGTCCAATAAGTATGAACCTTGGTATGCATTGTTCCGTTACTTCCTGGATAACTGTGGGTTTTTGTACTTGTATAACCCATCTCTGCGTACTTCTGATACAAGAGCCATATTTTATTGCCCTGCTTGTACTGGATACCCTTCTCATGAAGATACTGATTCATTCTATTGGCACTCCAGCCGTAGTCTTTAGCAATCACGGAAATAGCAACAAGGTCTTTGCAGTTAAGTACTACATCGTAGTAGCTGGCTTTTGGTTTCATCTCCACAATCTGCTGATTCTGAACAGCCACCGTAGCCATAAGTGCATTATTCTTTTCACGCTCTGCTTTCAGTTTTGTAAGTGCTGCAATCAACATATCTGGGTCATTAAGCAATTCATCTACTGCGTAAACACCATGCTTTCTAATAATAGGAAGAACCTCTGATGTAACCCAACGTTTGAACTTTTTCGAATTTGGCATCTTGCTTGAAAGAATAAGGCTGTAAAGACCAGACTCATTAATGAGAATTCCCTTTGTCCCGTTGACGGTGAACGATTCGTTCAGCGTTTTGTCTTCCTCATCGATATGGTCTCTGACAGCCTTCTGCGGATTTGTGTACCCAAGAATTTCTGCTACATCTTTACCTACAAAATACGGCTCATCGTTAATCATAAGTGTACGGATAGAGCCAAACTCCGCATTATTAAAAATCTGTAATTCGCTCATAAGAATTACCTCCTAAAATTTAATTGAGGTCGACCCTCACTTAGTAGCCTTAAGGGAGGGTCAGATTGGACGCTTTTACAAAATTTCTTGATATTTTTTCTTGGCTCTCTGTAAACGCTTGTACACCGTATCTCTTTTTTCACCTATTTCTGCTGCATATTCTTCTGGGGTCTTGTCCTCTAAACAAACAGCAATGATGACTTCAGCAAATTCTGGTTTTAATACGTCACGGAGTTTTTGACACAAATCCTCATAGTCATATTGGCGATTTAATTTTTCTTCCTGAGAATTATCTGCTACCGTATCCATACCATCACTGTCATCAGCATCTTGATCATCTTTTCTAAACTGCTTTTTCAGATTTCCACGATGACGATCAAACTTGTGCCAGTTATTGTATTCTGGTTTATTAAATTGCTCCTCAAAAACATCTTGGATAAGAGTTTCCTTTTCTTCTTGCGTTAGGTCTTCGCCACCTTCAAGTGACAAGCTGACCCACATCTCTTCACTGTTAACCTCCAATATTTCGTACTTTTGTTCATAACGAATCTTTAATTTCATTCTCTTGTCCTTTCTGCCTGTTTCTTGCAGAAGGGCAAGGAATACAAATATTGGTGCTTTAGAAGTACCGAATCAAAAAAGCCTGATTAGACCATAGGAAATAAAGGGTACCTCTATCGCAACATTCACAGCTTTCACTGTGAAGATTCCGATATTTGTATCCCAATGCCCTATAGCTAATCAGGCCTTGTGATATTTGATTTTAAATGTTGCTGCTCAAAGTGAATCCCTAATGGATTATTTGAACATTGAACTGTTTTTCTGTTCGATTATAAGTATACCGAGTAGCAAGCTATTTTTCTCGGACATGGAATGTCCGTCAGCTGTGCTTCACCAAAACAAAAAAGAGCCATGAAAACAAGCTTTACTTTGCTTGTCTTCATGGCTCTCATTGTACCTTTTATAAAATTTTATAACGGGAGTAATTCCCCTAAAAAAACATCGGATAGTTATTATTTGCAAATTTTTCTAATCCGAGATTTCTCATTATATCTATATCCTCATCTGGACATACTTCCACAAACTGTTGATATTCAAACTGATTATTATCTCTATTAACTATAAATGTTAATAGGAAATCTCTATACTTTGTTTCACTGGTACATACTTCAAAGTCACATCTCATTCCTCTTGATACCACTGTACTATTTTCCTCATAGAACTCATTAATCTGTCTTGCTATATCTGCTGCTACTAAGTTCTCAATGTTGTATATATCTACCGTAAACTCCCTAAACATATCATAGACATTTACCGCCTCTGGCCACATAATAAATCTGACTCTTTTTGCATTCCCTTTTAGCTGACTATAGATTTTATCAGCAAACCTATCCCCTATGAGCATTGCAAGATCACGGCTTACTACCGAACGAGCAACGAAATGATAGAGTACATCATGCGAAAATTCTAAATCTTCCAAGTTTTGATAGGAATAAATAAACTGCTTAATTTTATAAATTGTGTTCTCCACTTGACGCTTTTTCTTGATTAAATCATATGCTCCAAAATTTATCGCTACTCTATTTTCTATCTTTTTCTTCCAAGCTTGCACTGCAACAGCATCAGCCTCTTTAGGCTTTGTAACTGCTACTGAGAGTGACCGATTTGGATTATTGTAGCCATAATAATCATTACGGAATCCTTCTTTATTCTTCTTCACAGAAACCATCTCTTGTATGATTACTGCAAGAGTATCTAATGCAACTCCATTTGAAACATCAATATCTTCGTTTTTTGCAATCTACCAGTCAAGAACTGTTCTGAAATGCTTAAATGCAAATTTATAATTCTTCAAGTCAGAATCTTCAATCGGTTGACCACATGAAATAAAATAAAGAACTATATCAGCATCAGAATCAGAATCTTCAATTTCCCTATCAAGACGTTTTTGAATTATGGGGAATACCCCCCACTTTACTTCACAGCCCTCCCATTTTCTAAAATTCTTTATATATTCATCCTCAGGAGGTTCTTCAATACAAATACGATAGTTGATGTTCAATCTGTCTGCCTCATTACACATCAGTCTATGGCAAACAAGAATATTATAGAATGTATTCATAACCCCTTCCTTATTAGATATGGATGAAGGATACGTTATTGACAATCTCCCTAGGACATTCTCATTCAAGAAACGATTAATTCTCTCTAATTCTCGGATTGCATTTTCTGGCTCATCTAATGCTCTATCGGAGATAACATAATCAAATATCTTTCCTGTAATATACTCCCAATGCATATTTATTGTTTCTATTTTCTTATCTCGTGCATCAGCATCAGTAATCTCGCTCCGTACTTTATCAAACATCTCACTAAAAATGCTACCATAAACACTCTTTTCAGAATAACTTGTTGGAATATTTTCAAGCCTTGGTTTGGCAATAATGTCAGTAATTTGTATTTTCAACTCCTTATTATCCAATGGTTTATATTTTGGTTCTCCAGACTTTTCTATATAATATAAGAGTTTCAGTAGTTTTAGTTCATCAAACTTCTCGGCATTACTTTTTTCTGCTATAGCTTCAATGTCAAAATGCAAACAGCGTTTAAGTTTATCTATCAATCCAGACTCATCATCATTTTTAAACAGTTTCCACAATGTTTCTGGACTTCTCCATTTATCATCATTCGGATATTTTTCTTCATATTCATTTACTAATTCTTTACACAATTCTATAAAGGTCAGCTGGCATGACCTGCTTTGCTTTTTTCCAATATCATATTTCCCCAAAATTATTCCTCCCCTATGAAAAAGCAACCGGACATCCCATGTCCGGCTCAATAAAAAATTATTTTAAAATTTTCTAAGCAACTCTATTTTGCCTTCCAAGTGGTTTCAAATCCTGTGATACTAACATATCATTGCACTCATATATGGACTTTGTATAGCAGGAATTCAACAGGAACTGATACATCAGGTGCTGTTCTGTCATCATAAAGGATTTTCCAGAAGCTCTCAATAAACAATTACTTAACATTGGTGGCAATTTCATCCCAATACAAAGTTGTACTACTGTTTCAATAGTTACATTATCCGGTTCATCATTTCTAAGTCGCTGTATTGTCTTTTCACTCATTTCAGCAGCTTCAGCAAGTTCCTCTTCCGTCATCTCGGACCATTTGATAAGCGCATCCAACGCTCCTGAAAAATTCATTGGCAGCTTACGAGCCACTGATAACAAATCAGCATTGTATTGCTTAATCATTTCTGTGTGATTCAAATTATCCTTATTTTCAGAAGAGTAATGTGCCTCAAACACTATACTTGATGCGGCGTCTCTATAGAGAACACACTCTGTAAAAAACTGCTCTCCATATTTATTTACAGATTTTATTTTTAAATCAAATACTAGGCAACATTCTTCCATATGGAAACGAGCATAGTCTGTTAATTCTGTAGTCCCATTTTCATTAAATTGTATGTACTTTGGATGGTTAAAACAAAAATGCGAATCCACATATAGATAATTCCCACTGCTTAATTTTTCCTTTAATTCTGATTTAAATATACTTTCAACTATAGCATCTTTTATACTTATAGAAAAAGTCTGGTTTTTTTGAATAGATCCTTTTTTAAAGCAATGTGGTTTGACATAATGGTTATCAACATAGGTGAATACACCAATAGCCTGATCATATCCTATATCCACCATTCGTATTTTGGCAGCACATCGCGACACACCATAAAACAATGCTGCTTCGTCAATAACCCATTCCATAATATCAACTAAATTAAAGTTACTGAGTTCATCTCGACACTTACGAATAAGTTCATTCACCTTCATCTTGAAGGGAATAAGTGGCATTTGGATTCTTGGTGCAAGGGCATTAGCCTGCCACTCCATCCAATCTGTAGCACTTCTAACCTTATTATCTTTAATACCACCAACAACTTGGCATTTTATTTGAGTGACATCTTTATTGAACAAACGCTCTAATTCAAATGCTTTTCGATGCTTATCCCAATGAACGCACTCATGTACGATGGTATTGTTCACCGATCCCAGATTGCGCAAAAAGAAATTCTGTGGATCTACTATAATAGTTTTCCCTAATACATCAGTCTGCACCATGCTGCATGAATTACTATCATATAATTCAGTCGTTTTATCAAAAAAGAAAATCTGACCAAATACAGAAAAGTCCTCTGTTATTCTCTGAATTTTAATATCTAACCCCATTCTCTTTGCTAGCTTGTCCGGCTCAATTGCCATCGGTTTTTTTAGAGCCTCTGGATAGTATTTTCTTAGAAATTCTGTTGCTTCGTCTTCAAGCTGTTCTTTGTTTATGAATGGAACAAGAAAATCCGACATAGGTTTTGGCTGCTTATTTTTGCTCACATATTTAGTTACGCTAAAGATTATCAAATCATCTAAATTGCAGTCTAAATCTCCGGTACACTTCAGCATAAACCACTGCTTGCAGAATTCTGATTCATCATAGTGATAATCTGCCTCTCGAACCTCAAGTTCTGCTTCGACAGCAACATCAAATTCTATTTTCATATCCGGCAAGTCATTAACAGAAACAAACTTTGCTTCTATATCCGACAATTCTATGCTACCAATATTTCGAACTCTGTATAACCGCAAATCTAAGTCTTCGTAGTTAGCTGCGGTGAAACTTTGTATGGCAACAAATAACTCATTATAAAATCTATCTACCACATAATCTTTAAATGAACGATTGCTCGCCATATGTAAGCCCCCCCACACCGATCAATTTAATATATAAGTTTGCATTACTTCCTTGATATTGAGATATTGTTCAATAATTTTTGTGCCTGTTTTTCGATCTCCTAAATAAGCAGAGGATAATGAAAAATGCAGATTTGAACAAGTTGAATTATTTGGTAGTATTAAGGCACTATATATTTTAGTACTCTTCGAAATCCCACCTCTAAGCATCTCATTATACGAAAATTGCTTATAATTTAAATCTGAGACATTGTAATAATATTTCGAATCAAAAATATAAAGAGAATCATCTTTTTTTGCATGATGATCTAACCGTATTTTAAACTGGTGTGAAGAATCATCAATTAAAAATTCTTTAGATTCAAATCTCAATGATGATGTTATTAAGCTTTTATCAAATATAACAGAATTGGAAACCTCATCAACACATTTAAAATACTTATTAAGGTATGTTGAAACCATCCGCTCCCATATTTTATCAAAATAATTGATTTTGATATGGATATCACCACCTTTTGGCGATTTCTTATATTGTTCAAAAAAACTAATTAAGTGTGATATCAATTTCTTGTGAGCATCTTTAAATGTTTTGCTACTAATTTGTCGTAGCTGTTGAAGTGTATATTCTCGATGTTTGATAAAGTCAAAAGAACTCATCTTATACCCAGTTCTTGGCAACTTAATAAAATATGGAAAACTGTTAATTGTATGGTCGATAACAAACACCATGCACTCGCTCAAGAAAACATTCTGTTGTCTTTTTTTCTTTTTATATAAGGGAGAGAAAATCAAGTTGCCCTCACTTACGATGACCTGTGCCTTTTGAATCGTTTGTTTCCATGAAATCGATCCATTTGCATTGGGTCTTACTTCGATATTGCTTTGACGATAAATACCATATTGACTGTAATACTTATATATCTCAAAAAATGGAGCAAAAGGATATTCTGATACAAATTCCGGCTTTGCTCCGATGTACTTAGTCGCTTTAGCAGTAGTAGATACTTCTTTTGTATATTTTACAAAAACATCAAATAACAATTTAATATCTTCTGAATTTGCTCTTTTGCTTTTATTCAAATCTTTCAACTCTGCATCACTGTAAAAATGTTTTGGAAAAACAGATAATACATTGCCTTCACCTAAAACAAATCCCACAAAATCAAACACATCCTTATTGTCAGATTTTAGATATTTTATATCACCTTTTTGAAGGCTAAAAGGCGATACATCTATGCCATCAACACTATTATAATCTTGTCCATATTGAAAATTCATTAGACTAGCACCACCTCCATACATCAAGAAATCATAATTTGCCTTTTAACCATAATTCTATACACTCTAAAAATTTATCGCTATAAACTTTCTTGTCAACTTCGTAGGCATCATACAATTCAGAAAAACTTGTAATTGATGAATCAAACAAACTAATTTCAGTACTATAACATGATTTATGAATATCGCTCCATAAGTAATGTAGCAATTTATTTTTAATTTGATTTTTATGGTCACTTAACGTACCACCGACTTTAAATTCTATAAAGAATTGTCCTAACTGCTTGTCTTCACCAAGACCCAAAAATCGTGAGTCAGATATAAACTTATTTAAAGCACCATAAATGTTAACCCACTTAACTAACTTTTTTGTTCCTGCATTGTCTGTAACTACTTCAATGTCAATATCATTTTTATATGGGCCACCTACAGGTTCTGGCTTAGTGCTTATATAATGCCATTCAAACCTTCTTTTAAATGCTGTATCCATTACAAATACATTCTGATCACTTGTATTTACAGTTCCTAAAATATTGAGATTAGGTGGCAATTTAATTTTGTCATCAGCAATTGCTATTATGTCTTTAGCAATGATATCATTATTTATAAAATATTTACTGTAACCCTTATTAACACCAGAAGACTCTCTATCTAATAATTGAAAAATATCTCCAAAAATGCCTGCACAATCTCCTCTCGACATTTCCTCAATTATCAAAAATACCTTTTTAGAAGTGTCTTCGTATGCTTTTTCTAATGCTCTTGTAAATATTCCCTTTGTAAATTCATAGCTGATATTGGTAGCACCACTTGCTGTTTTCTGAACTTTAGGTAGTAATTGTCCAACGAAATCATTATATGTATATTCTGGATGGAATGTAGTTCTAAAAATTCTATCATCTCCAACACCAGATGTTTTTACTAGTTCATCTACACTATAACTTTTTCCTGTTCCTGGCGCGCCATAATAAATTATCTGCATTTTAGTATTCTCCTTTTTAATTTATCCTTTTATTTTCAAAATGTAATCTCTTATTGTAGGAATATCTCCATCATTTAAACCAGTTAATGAAGTAGTATTAATTACATATTTTTCTTTATCGGCCAAATATACAGCCGGTATAACCCTTAAAAACCATCTATATATATATGCTGTATCATTTGTTCTTCCTAACATATTTGAACATATAATACTAATTTTTCTAGCAGTTACATCAAGTGTAAAATAATCATTAGTACCATCTTGCAAAATTAATTCATTTAATTGTTGTATTGTATTAATTGACGTTATAATATCATCATCACCACTATTAATTACATCGTATAATCGATTATCAAATATGTCTAAATAGTTTATTCCCATAGTTTGTGCACAAATAATCTGACGTTTTACAGAGGCATTATTCACTCTACTTGTTGTACACAAACTAATCGCAAATATTGGCATATTATTAATGTGGAGATCCTTGGTCACATTTGCAATGTTATTATATATACCAATTATTACAGGCGGTATCTTACTTGATAAAAAATCATTAGCATTTCCTGCATCAGGATCGACATAAAAAAACAAACCATCAACATTCCTTTTTTCATTTTCTAAATAGCCAGCAAAAAAAGATACTCTACTTGAATTATTAATTTTCTCTTTTATAACTGTTTTATTTTCAACTCTAATGCTTTGTATCTTTAACTTTGCATACTTGTTATTTAGTCGATTAATGATGTTATTTAGCATATCATCTACAGTATCCACGCCAATAGCTAACCATTTATTATGTGTGCCTGGATCACTGTGTGCAGTTCTCAGTTTTTTCACTAATTCTTCTGGAACAACTAACACATGACTCATATTATTTCTCCTTCTTCTAATAGTTTACTATTAAGACCTCACTTTTTGCATATCTCCATCCACTAGTACCTATGTTAACAATTCTAAATCCGTGTTCTTCTACCCACTTCAATAGTAAATGATTTGTTCTTTCTTTGTGATGAATTACATTTGACAAAATGAATTTATATCCTAATATATCAATATGGCTTAGTATATTTAATAGTTCTACTTCTTCATCAGCAGACCAACCCTTCATTCCTCTCTTACCATCGTTATAAGCAGCACTTGTAATAAAGTAAGGTGGGTCAAAATAAAAAACCGTGTCTGAAGGATACTCACTCCAATTTATTGAGGTGTAGTCAATATTCATCATTTTTAGGTTTTTTGCTTTGACTTTAAAGTTTAGTATTCGTTGCTTTATATCTTCACTGTAGCCTGCTACTCCAATCGGAGTGTTAAACTTATGTTTTCCATTAAATCTGATCATATTTTGGAATGAATACATATGGAGCAAATACAAATTTAGTGGAGAATTATCTCTTTCATTATAATCTAAACGAAGTTTGTCAAATGGTTCTTTCTCACCCTTCTCCAACTTGTACTTAGCTATACCTTCCTCAATGGTTTCCACGATTTCAGTTTTATCCGTTTTTAGAAGCCACTCAATAATTTCATAAACAAAAGGATTGAGTTCATTATAAACAACGCAATCTGTGGCAACGATGTTTGCACCTACGTTAAATGCCCCTCCCATAACATCGACAAAAGTATTCACAGAAGGAGGAATCTCTTTTATTATAGTTGGAAGCAAAGTGTCCTTGCTGCCAGAATAATTAAGTGGCGACTTATTTAAAGACATATCTTTTTGAAAATATATTATCACTTCATTGAGGGATTTGCCGTTACTCTTATTGCTTGATCGATGATTCTGATACTCCCTATAGTCGGTACTTTCTATGTATACCTTACCGTCTTTAGCGAATAACTTTGTCAATTCAACTAGATCCTCTATACTAACGAGTCCTTGATTGCTATAGCTAACCAATATATGTTTATAATTAATCTGCCTAAATAAATCCTCAAAGGCTTGTAATGCTTTAGTTCTCTGAGCATATAATGAGTTTTTATTACCCCTTCCTCTTTTCCCACCTACACCTTTTATATCGGGTGAATCATATTTAGCAATAGTATCTAACATATGATACGCAGAAACATATTGTGTTACAGTATATGGAGGGTCGATATATGCTATATCTCCTTCAATACGCCTCACTAAATTATTTGTTTCTTCATTATAAATATCGTTTTGAGCGAAAAGTTCTTCTTGGATCATTTCAAGTGGCTCAATGATAAAATCTTTTGTTGCTCTTGAGTCCCAAAACTTAAAGAAAGCTTCGTAAGTACCCGAAGTGTTCGAAACCTTGGTGGTGCTTTCAATAAGCGAGGCTAATAGAAAAAAATACTCATTTTCAGAAATAATTTGATCTCTGTAAAGATCCTCAATCTTTATTCTAATGCCATCAATCTTTTTCCCATTATCTTCTGTAAAAAACATTCTTCCACCAATCGGAGTGTAGTTATTATAAATAAAGTAATTGCTATCTACAGTAAATTCAAGAGAATTAAGCCAATCAAAAATATTCCTTTTATATTCTTTAGTAAAATTTGAAAAAGAAGGAGTCTTGCTATTAGTTAATTTCGCTCTACTCATAACGTATGAGAAGTATAAAAAATCGTTAGATTGAATTTTATATCTATCCTTAAAATAATCACCGACACAGGATGTTCCTGCAAACAAATCTGCAAACGTGTACCCTTGAATGTCATATTTTTTTATAATATCTTCTATAGTATTCAGCAATTTTGTTTTGCTGCCTAAATATCTCATTTTATCACCTTTTCTAGTTACGCTATTTTTTTTCTTTGTCTGCTTGATATTCAAGTAAATCACTTAGGTCGCAATCAAATACCTTACAAATGTTATTAAGCAAATCCAAATCGACCCTTTTGACCTTCTCGTGGTACAGATCGCCGATAGTGTTTGGGCGCACACCAACTAACTCAGCAAGTGCTTTTCTTGTCATTTTGTTTTTACCTAATAATTCAGATAATTTAATTTTAATCAATGATATCACCTCAGCGGTATTAAATAACTGTTTCCGTTATAAATTAACAATTTACATTATATCATAGCGATATTCGTTTCTCAATAGAAGAAAAAATTAATTCAGTAAAATTAATTCTAAAATTATGTTTACCTTTTATAGCTCACATATTTAACATCTATCCTATCTCCACAACCTATCAATTTTTATCCTGTCAACTCAACCCTATGTCATTTCTAACGTGGATATGTTTGGTTCTGATTTACCCAATAAAAAATCCGAGAGCCAGAGTTTCTCCCCCGACCCTCGGAAATCCCTTTATTTCAAGACCTTCCAACCCTTTACCTATCTTTTCTTGTTATCAATACAACACTCTCCACGTGCGGTGAAATTTGATTTTTATACTACATGGCAAAACTAAGTCATACATTTTAGAGAGAGGGGTAAGCGTTTATTACTTCTAGAGTTTTACCCCCCACTCTGTCAACGATATGTTGCCTCTGAATTCTGGATTGTCAACACTTTTTTATACAATTTTTATTCGGTCATTTTAGATAAACGATATTCTACTGGAGTCATATAATTTAAGGCTCCATGAATACGTTTATTGTTATACCACTTTACATAATCACTTAATTCTCTTTTCAGTTCCTCTAAACTGCTAAAAACTCTTTTAAATGCAAATTCTGTCTTTATAATCTTATACCCTGCTTCTGCAACTGCATTATCATATGGACACCCTTTTTGGCTTAAGGAACGTTTGATTTTAAAGGCATTTAGAACCTCATCAATTATTTTATTTTTAAACTCGTTTCCTCTGTCTGTATGAAAAACTTTAATTTTTGATAAATTTACTTTAGAATT
>NZ_FOYZ01000020.1 GCF_900112775.1 Anaeromicropila populeti | reverse complement strand
CCACGCGTTACTCACCCGTCCGCCACTCAGTCACAAAAGCTTCCACCCGAAGGCTTCCGCTTTTGTGCTTCGTTCGACTTGCATGTGTTAAGCACGCCGCCAGCGTTCATCCTGAGCCAGGATCAAACTCTCAAATAAAGTTTTTTTCCTTCAGAAATCTAGCTTGGCTATTTTCCGTATACTTCCCTTCCTCTTACCGGAAGTTCTGTATTTTACTGTTTTTTGGGTGCATCTTTTTATAGATGCTGTTCTTTGAAATTCTTTTTGAATTTTCAAGGTTGTTTCACTGTTTAGTTATCAAAGTTCTACTGTTTGTCCATATTAGACCAACAAAAAAAATCATTTTTGCCTTCGCAACTTTTTACTCTTCAGCGCGTCAGCAAAAATGATTATATCACTTGAAAAAATAAATGTCAACTAATATTTTAACTTTTTTTAAAAAAGACTTTTCGTAACATTAATTACCGTCTTGGCTAGTAGATTGTTGTTATAAATAAAACTTAAAAAAGCACTGCTATTAATCTGATTAAAAATAATTTTTCCTGTCTCTGTACTACTGAATATTGTCAGTACAATACACATCACCCATATAATAGCAAACCCTCTAACTGCGCCAACTGCTGCACCACCTGCTTTATTTATACTATGTACAACAGGAAGTTTGCTCACTATATTCAGCATACTTGCAATTATTTGCAGTGCTAACATAACAATTCCAAAAACAATACTATACGTAATACAGTTGATAATGGCATAAGTTAAAAATCGATTAATATACTCACCAAAATTATCAACTTCCATCGCACGGTAAACTTCTGTATTATTATTTTCGATCAAACTTTCTTTTATGGATTCTGGCAATGTCAGGCTATTAATTATGTTTACCTGGCTGCTTACGGTACCGGCTTTTTCATCCTTTCCTTCCTTCTCCACATCTTCCACCGAAATTTTCTCAAGAGAAAACAGTTCTTCCACCTGACTAGATATATAATTTACAACAACACCGTTACCCCTAACCTGAGTGCTAATAGGTCCACTAACAATTTGCGTTATAATTAGTGCAATAAAAATAGAGCAAAACGAAAATACTGTTTTTATAAAACCTTCTTTTAATCCCATTAAGATATAACTGGCCAAAATTGCCAGTACTATAAATTCCATAACATTCACTTTATTTTTCCTCCGTAAGTTCTATTTTACTAATTGTTTTTTCTTCCACCAGCAAATACTTTTGAAACCCGGTTACTGGCATGATATAAGTAATTGGTCTGTCAAATACATAATGAAACTTTATTGATCCATCCATTCTCATAATATAACATTCTTGATCTGTCAAAAAAATAATCTGCTGGTTAACAATATATACCCTGTCATATGAAAAGCTTATTTTCTTCTCCAGTATTTTTTTTCCGTTTAATCTATACACCTCCAGTTCGTATAATTGTTCATTATCTGCCTTTTCCAGAACAAACCCAATGTACTTATCAGAGTGAAACGAACTCTTAATTTGTTTCTCATACGTCTTATCATATAAATCATCCACTTTTTGAATCATAGCAAATAGCCTGAATCCACCTTCACTATATGCACTTACTGTATTATTATCTAAAAAAGATACCTTATGGATAATTTCATTTTCATAAATCCGGCTTCCGACAATTAAATTCTGATAATTTTTTCCTACTTCTCCAAAGTTATAAAACGTAATTCTCGATTCTGCTCCACCATTATTCAGATACAAATAATTAATCACCATCTTTTTTCCATCTGTTGATAAATCAATATCCAAAGGATAGCCATCTATACTTACATTTGTTGTGCGCTCTAACAATAGTTCCATTTCATTGTATGGATCATATAACTGAATTAAATCAGACTCCCTATTTTCCATTACAAGTGCAACCACTCCCTGGCTTGCTACAGCAATATCATTAATGGGATACAATACAGATATCTTAGTACCAGAATCCTCTCCATTATAAATATAAGCTTCCTTACTTCCTACTGAACTAATTACAACGTATTTGCCACAAGTATCAATAATAGGCTCATTAAAATCATAACTGCCATTCCAACTCATATTTAAATCACTGTCATATGCAAGCGCGCCATCTCTGCTATACTTTAAAAGTTTATTTCCATAGTTCCTATATTTTACGGTATTACTGTCGGCCCTATCAATGGTTTTTAATACTTTATAAGAATTATAATCCTTAAAAAATATTATTTTTATTCCAAATACGGCACTTCCAACTACAAGTAGCACAATAAATAGACGGATTATTCTTTTTAGCAAGTTCTGTCTCTTTTTCTCTCGTTCATATCTTTGAATTTCATTTCTTTCTGTCAAACTTTTCATAATTATTTCTACACCTTTTCATATGTGTTTATTTTGCACTTAACTATTATACAATATTTTCAAGTGTATTAAAAGCATATGTTAATCTGGTAATACTAATTTTTGACCAGCAAATATCATATCTTGATTTTCTATTCCGTTTTTTTCCATAATTTTTTTTGTATATCCAACGTCATGGTACAATTGAATACTAATTGATGCCAGTGTATCTCCCTCCTGAACAATGTAAATATTTCCTTCTGCTGAAGTTTCTGTCTCTGCACTAGCTTTTTTAGTTTTTTTGCTTATACCTTCATTATCTTCACCAGTATTTGGTTGTTCTGTCTTACTACTTTCTTTTTCTGTTACTTCATCTGTTTTCGTTTTCTCAGATGCAGTGACATCCTCACTCTCATCCTTTGAGGATTCCTCCTCAATAACTTCTTCTCCTTTTATTGTTGTAATTTCCCCTGGTATTGTAGTTACGGACAAACCCTGTTCTTCTGTAATAACAGGTGATGCCGTTACCATAGCAGTTGCATCTGGTGTTTCTGAAACATTTTTTACTATAGTTCTAGAAATTACATTTAATGTTTGTTCCATCCCTTTCATGCGATCATTGCTATTTATAGTTGATGCTGTAAAAACCAATACTACCGCTGTTATCAAAACTCCCGTTCCGTACATTATTGTAACGGGAACACTAATTCCCTTGCTGCTTGTCTTCTTACTTGAAATTACTCTTCTAATATCCTGTGCAACCTTATCTTCATATGTACTTTCCTCGCTTTTACCTTTTCTTTTTGAAATTAAATAATTTTGCATTTCAATATTTTTTTCATAATAAATATAATAACCATTTTGACGTTTTAATTTTTCCCCTTCACATAAATAAAATGCATCTTCTCTCTCTAAGCTGTCATACAAAAATAGTATTTTACTTTTACCAGGAAAATTGTCCTTATGAAACTTTATAATTCCATCATCAACTGTTAATGATAACCCAGCTTTAATATAACACCATCCCAAAATTTCTACATCTGAAAAGTATTCTTTAATATCTTCGTAAATACTTGTCCACGTTTCGTTTGTAAAAATGGCTTTTTCTTCATACTCCACATTTTCTATTTCAACCGCACCGCTAATAAACATGCATTCACAATTATCCAACATTGTGTATTGCCCCAGAAAAGCCAGCATTGCACTTTTTACACTTTTTTTTGCACCTACCTGCTTTACATATGTCATTACGTAATCTTCTACATATATTTTTTCCCTGTCGTTAACTTGTCCAATTTGCCTTACATTCTTTGGTATTTTAAAAGGCACAGCTGATGTGCCCCCATGAGTTTCACTGCTGTTTTCATTTCCATTCATGGTGATACCTCCTAAAGATTTTCTATCTCTCTACTTATCCAATAATGCTTTCTCTTTTTGCTCGGACATTACTGACATTATTAGAATACTAACACATGCCAGAAAATTAATTTGTCATATTAGTTTATCACATACTAAAAACAATTCCCTATATTCCATTATTTTCCTTTTTTAACTTCCTTATTTCTTTTTGTCTACTCATTTTTTTTCTGGCTAAAATGGAATATCGTTATTATTTTGTAACTATTTGCGTAATTTTTTTTAACTGGATGTCTATTTCATAAATTTTTAGTAAATACTTACTAATATAAACTTTGTAATTGAGTAATGTTTGATACATTGCAGAAAGGGAGTCATGAACACAACGAAACAAGAAAAAGAAATTCACTATTATAATGCGAAAGATGTTTCGACTATTTATGATTTTTGCAAAACATTTACAAATATGCTGCAAAAAAAATCCACATCAATGCAGGAAGTTGTTTTACTTTGCATTGGCTCAGACCGTGCTACTGGAGATTGCCTTGGTCCTATTATAGGATATAAGCTTTCTAAAGTGTCACATCCAAATTTATTTGTATATGGTACTTTAGATAAACCTGTACACGCAAAAAATTTAAACGAAACAATAAGCTATATTAAAGAGCATCACAGAAATCCAGTTCTAATTGCTATTGATGCCTCTCTTGGTTCTACAAATCATGTGGGCTATATTACTTTGGGAGAAGGTTCTCTCCGACCTGGCATCGGCGTTGATAAAGAATTGCCTGCTGTAGGAGATATATTTATTACAGGAATTGTAAATATTTCTGGAATGCTTAATCATATGCTTTTACAAACAACTCGCTTAGATGTTGTAATGAAACTGGCTGATTATATCTGTGTGGGTGTTCGATATGCAATTCGAAATGGAGCGAAGACTTAAAAGAAATTATTTTATATAAGAAAAATTAAAGCTGTTATTCACTTTAATGTAAAAACGGCTTTTTTTCTTATGTTTTTTTTATTAATTTTCATTTTATTTTTTTTTTATATAACCCTTTGTGTTTTCGGTTTTTTTTTATTTTCTGTACATACTCTGTACATATTTATCTAGTATAGTATTACTTGCAAGAGATTTTCATACATTTGAAATACTCCCCCCCTCTCATTAACCTTGAAACTGCCACATATTAAATTATGTGGCAGTTTCTTTATTTAAATATTTTATTATAACAAAACCCGTCCTTCCAATGCCCGTAAAAGTGTCACTTCATCAATGTACTCCAAATCGCCTCCAACAGGAACACCACTGGCAATTCTGCTCACCTTAATTCCCGTTGGTTTTATCAATTTACTAATATACATCGCTGTCGCTTCACCTTCTAAGCTGGAATTAGTAGCAATAATCACTTCATCTACCTCTTCCTGAAGCCGCTGCATTAATTCTTTTAATTTTATATCAGTGGGTCCTATTCCAAGCATAGGAGAAATAGCTCCGTGTAAAACATGGTAAACGCCTTCATACTTCTGGGTTTTCTCATATGCAGCTAAATCCCTTGGATTTTCCACCACCATGATAACCCTTCTATTCCTCTTACTATTACTGCAAATAGGACAAAGTTCCTTATCTGTCAGCGTAAAACAATTACTGCAATAGCAAACATTTTGTCTCGCCTCTACCATAGACTGGGAAAGCTTTTGAACCTGCTCCACAGGCATATTGATAATATGAAATGCCAGCCGTTGGGCAGATTTAACTCCGATACCAGGAAGCCTTGATAACTCTTCAATTAAATTACTAATCTGACTGCTATAATACTCCATGACCTCTCCTTCTTATATTAGAATGAAAGTCCTCCCAGTCCTCCAAATCCATTGGTAATTTCATTCATTACTTCGTTAGACTCATCTTCCGCTTTTCGCAATGCCTCATTTGCAGCAGCAAGAATCAAATCCTCTAACATTTCAATATCGTCAGGGTCTACTACTTCCTTTGTAAGCTTAACAGATACTAATTCCTTTTTACCAGAAACCTTTACAGTAACTGCTCCGCCGCCTGCTGAAGCTTCCCATTCCTTCTCTTCAATTTCCTTTTGTCTTTCTTCCATCTGCTTCTGCATTTTCTGTGCCTGTTTCATTAAATTTTGCATGTTTCCTGGCATTCCTCCAGAAAATCCACCTCTTTTAGCCATTTTATATAAGCCTCCTTTAATTTCTACTTAATCTTCATATTCTATATCCATATTGACCCACTTTGTCAGATCAATTATGTCTTGCGACTTTTCTCTAGCTTCGACCAGCTTTGTCTGAAGTTTAACTTCTTTTTGTATCATTTTCATAATCATTTCTTCAATCTCAAATAACTTCTTTTCATCCGAAATAATTTTGTAATTTATCCCTTCTTCAAATATCAACAGCAATGAGTTGTCCGATCCAACTGAAGGTACTACACCTCTTAGCATTGCTCTCATCTGTCCAGACAAATTATTTACAATACCATCCCAATTCTTTGCAACTTCTTTTAAATCTTCTGAAATTGCCTTGGGCAGTTTCTGCACAGCATTTCTTTGAGAATTGTCCCCTTGCTCATTTCCCTCCTGTCCGGCATCTGTCGTGTTCTGCCTAGAACTAGTGGTATCCGAAGCAAACGTTCCCCTTTCCAACTGTTCCTCTACTATACGAAGCCTCTCTAAGACAGAACTCAAGTCTCTCTCCATAGACGGCTTACATAATTTTATTATTGCAATTTCAAGCAAAACCCGCTTTTGGGACGCATACTTTAATTGATTGCTTAATTCAGAAAAAATCCGAATATACCTCATAGCAGTTTCCATTGAGAATTTTTCTGCATAACTTTCAAGTATACTAATCTGCTCAGTTGCAACATCTAACATCTGATATGCTTCCTTTGATGTTTTAAGCAGCAGCACATTACGCAGATACCATGTGAAATCTGTAACAAACTGGGTAAGCTCTCTTCCAGATATCACAATCTCCTCAACTAGTGTCATCGCTTCAACTACATCCGCTGCAAGTATACAGCCTGCTAATCGGTGAAAAACCTCTATGTCCACAGCACCTAATACATCTAACGCCTTATCAAAGGTCAATTTTTCGCCAAAGTTAAATGCAATACATTGATCCAGCAGACTAAGGGCATCACGTAACGAGCCATCTGCTACCTTGGCAATATACCAGATTGCCTTTTCCTCCACCTCAACCTGTTCCTGATCCATCAGACTCATAAGCTGTTTCGTAATTGTCTCAATAGAAATACGCTTAAAGTCATATCTTTGACATCTGGATAAGATGGTAATAGGTATTTTATGAACCTCTGTAGTCGCCAAAATAAAAATAACATATGCTGGCGGTTCTTCGAGAGTTTTTAACAAGGCGTTAAATGCTCCTGTTGAAAGCATATGGACCTCGTCAATAATATATACCTTGTATTTCCCTTCTGTTGGTGAATATTGAACCTCATCTACTATTTCTCGAATGTTGTCCACACCATTGTTAGATGCAGCATCTATTTCTATCACATTCATGGAAATCTGGGCACTTATTCTTTTACACATTTCACATTCATTGCAGGGACTTCCATCCTGAGGGTTTTGACAGTTAACAGCCTTCGCTAATATCTTGGCAATTGTTGTTTTTCCTGTTCCCCTTGTCCCACAAAATAAATACGCGTGACCAACCCTTTCTGCTTTTATCTGATTTCTTAATGTAGTAACAATATGTTCTTGTCCTCTTACATCCTGAAAGTTGCCTGGGCGAAATTTTCTATAGAGCGCTGTATACGACATGATGGCACTTCCTTTCTAACTCTATTATTTTACCAGTATCCTGTGTCGTTGTCAAACATCTGCCACCACTTCATAAATGTTTGATGATGTTACATTGACTGGATGATTTTAAATGGCATAGCTGTACTGTAATATATTATATCAATTAAAAAACACCCTGCTTGTAAGGGTGCTTTTCTCTTTTTAATCACCAAAACATATACCCAGTGATTTTGCTTCATATATAATAGATGAGTCTGGATCAACCATTTTCAATTTTCCTGCAACTTCATCTAAAGGAACAGGAACAATGTCATCATTTTTTAATGCAACCATATATCCATATTTTTCTTTTAAAATAAGGTTTGCTGCTGCTGCACCCAGTCTTGTTGCAATTACCCGATCATAAGGACAAGGATTACCTCCCCTTTGTGTATGACCTGGGACTGTAATTCTAATCTCCTGCCCCGTTTTTTCTTCAATTTCTTTTCCAATCCTGTAGGAAATAGAAGGGTAAGGTGACGCTTTCAGTTTTTTCTTATAGTCCTTTTTTGATAATTCAGCATCTTCCTTTGAAATTGCTCCTTCAGAAACCGCTAAAATAGAAAAAGCCTTCCCTTGCTCTGTCCTATTGTGAATTGCGTGAATTACCTTATCAATAGAATATGGTATTTCCGGAATTAAGATAATGTCGGCTCCCCCTGCAATTCCTGCATGTAGAGCCATCCAACCTACCTTGTGCCCCATAATTTCCACAATAAAAACCCTGCCATGAGATGCTGCTGTTGTATGAATGCAGTCAATTGCAGTTGTGGCAACATCTACCGCACTTTGAAACCCAAATGTCATATCTGTACCCCAGATATCATTATCTATGGTTTTGGGACAGGTAACAACATTTAAACCTTCCTCTCTAAGCAAATTTGCTGTTTTATGTGTACCGTTTCCCCCCATTACAACCAGACAATCAAGCCCTATTTTTTTATAAGTAGCTTTCATAGCCTTTACCTTGTCTAATCCATTATCATCTGGGATCTGCATATATTTAAAAGGCTGACGGGATGTTCCAATAATAGTCCCGCCTCTTGTTAATATTCCGGAAAAATCGGAAGGCTCCATCTTTTTATAATTTCCATAAATCAGACCTTTGTACCCCTCAAGTATTCCATAAATTTCAATATCCTTAGAAGATTGATATAATGTTTTGGCTACCCCTCTCATGGTTGCATTTAAACTTTGGCAATCTCCTCCACTTGTTAACAATGCTATTTTTTTCATGGTTTCCTCCTTAAAATATTGTATGCATTTGTTGCAATTCCCCATCACATAAATAATTTAAACGTCCAGCTTCATGTCACCTGGTTTAATCCATTTCATATTTCTCATAAATTCAGATATTCCAAACGCTAATACACCTGGCAGAACAAAATGCATAATTATAATTAGAATAAATGTTGTAACAGCCCCTCTTTCAGGTGCCATTGTCTGATATGTCATAATTTGTCCAACTAGCCCTGCTGTTCCCATACCAGAACCCGTTGCATTATTTTTCATTGCAATAAAATTACAGGTTGCAATTGGTCCTAATACTGCACTAGTTAAAATTGCAGGAATCCAAATAATAGGCTTTTTTACAATATTGGGAACTTGAAGCATACTTGTCCCAATTCCTTGTGCTAATAAACCTCCCAGTTTGTTATCTCGGTAACTTGCAACCGCAAATCCAATCATATTGGCACAGCAGCCTACGGTAGCAGCTCCTGCGGAAATCCCTGACAAATTCAGAATAATTCCTAATGCCGCTGAACTAATAGGCAATGTTAATATCATACCCATTAATACAGAAACAATAATTCCCATAATTAAGGGTTCTCTTTCCGTTCCCCAATTAATGACTGCACCTAAATCAGCCATTATTTTTGAAATTTTGGGTCCCACAAAAAGACCTGCTAATGAACCTGATATGATAGACACCGACGGAGTTAAAATAATATCTATTTTTGTTTTTCCAGAAATCAGATGGCCTGCTTCAATACCTATATAAGCAGCTATAAAAGCTCCTAATGGTTCTCCGGGTCCTATTAAAGTTACAGAAGAAGAATCCAATGCAATTGCTGCTCCTGCCAATATTTTACCCGCAAAGGCTCCTACCATACCACACGCTGCGGCGGATAATGTTACCAGTGGGCTTTCTTTAAACTTATAAGCTACACCACAGCCAATGCCAGCGCCCGTAACCGCCGCGGCCATTTTCCCAATATATAAGAAGTAATTTCCTATGGTACCTCCTATTAGAATCCCTGCCTGCTGAATAATTGTACCAACAATTAATGTGGAAAATAATCCAAGTGCCATTCCACTTAAACCTTCAATAAATATTCTATTTAATAATTTTTTTAATGACTCCATATTTCTGTAACCTTTCTCCTCCATATTGGGCTTAACATAGCACACAGTATATCTTATATCAGGTAATTCTTTTCTCTTAGCATACTTTCAATTAAATTAAGTATGTTCTCACTTTCTGCTTCAATTGTATGAAAATGAATTCCATTAGTTAATTCTTTTAATGGAACAATTTTATCATTATAAATCTTATTAAGAAACTCCTCTACATCTTTTCTGCTGGAAATCTCTAACTCCGTCTGTATTTGACCATATACGGGGTGTTCTACTATTACATTTTTTATTTTACCACCATGATCAACAATGGTATTTAATTCATCTTCTATTTCGTTTTTTGCATGTTTAACCTGAAGCACTCTACTTGCTTTCAAGGATTGCTTTAGTAACATATAACCCTTTGTTGTGCTTATAATCTGTTCATTTTCTGCCCGAAGCAGTGCTATGTCCTGCACAATGACCTGTCTGCTGACCCCCAGGCATTTTGCCAACATCGTTCCATTAATAGGTTCAACTTGCGTTTTTAGTATATTAACCAGCTTATTCCTACGTTCTAACCCATCCATAATGTTCCCTCTTATATGTACAAAATATGTATTTTTATATTCCGTTTTTATTTTAACATAGTATTACATTTTATGAAAGAGTGTTTCACAATAGTTTTTTAGGGGTATTAAAATATTTTTTTTCATGATATACTAAAGTTCTTAGAACCCTTGTTTGAAAGGAGAATTTACATGTTTCGATTATGGGCAAAAGTTTTTCAAGATAATAAATTACAAAAGGATGTCGTTATTTCCAATGATGATACCAAATTAAACCGAACTCGAAAAGTATATGCTGCCATAGACACTATATGCTATGAATTTGATTTATCTAAGCCAATATGGCTAGAAAGCAATATTGCAGACTTTAAACGCCATGATAAAACCCGATTTACCCAAGATAATTTTATTGATACAATTGATTTTGATTTTTTAGAAATTCATGTGATTGAGGAAGATGATTAATGAAAAAGACCATAACCCGCCTGCTTGTTTTTTGTATGGTTACTACGATACTATTCATATATTATTTTATAGACCACGAATTAGGGCAACACAACATAACAACGATTAATTCTGATATAACGTCAACTCCTTTTACTGAAACTCCATTGCTACCTACTCCAGAACTGCCTGTAATTCAAAATACAACTGCGCCTTTAAAAGAGCCTGCAAGAAAAGCTGCCGAAGCACCTACAGATGAGTTAGCAGAAATCCCATTAAAAGGAGACACACTTATGGAGTATACATGTAGTATTCGTAAAATTGATGATTCCATTTTTAAACGTATTTATGGGAAGTCCTTTAAGGAAAATTGTACGATACCAAAAGATGATCTGGTTTACATAGAGGTTTCGCACTGGGGCTTTGACCAGAAAGTCCACACTGGGGAACTTATCGTAAATAAAGAAATTTCAGATTTAATTAAAAATATTTTTAAAGAACTTTTTGAAGCAGAATATCCCATTGAAAAAATGCTTTTAGTGGATGAATATGATGCAGATGATAATGCTTCCATGAGCGATAATAACACCTCTTGCTTTAATTATAGATTGGTGGATGGAACTACCAGGTTATCTAAGCATAGTCAAGGTCTTGCCATTGACATAAACCCACTTTATAACCCTTATGTAAGACCAAATAATTCGGAAGATAGCGTACTTCCTATTGAGGGCAAACTTTATGTGGACAGAACAAGTGATTGCCCCTATATGATTCATAAGGATGATATTTGCTATGAAATCTTTACAAAATACGGTTTTGAATGGGGAGGCAACTGGAATTCTATGAAAGATTATCAGCATTTTCAAATTGAACTTGATGAATAGCTATTTATATAAGGGACTGTCTGATGACAGCCCCTTAAGTTTTCTATAATCTCTTTAATAGTTCTTCTCTTTCCTTTTCAAATCCAGGCTTTCCTAATAATGCAAACATATTTTTCTTATAGCTTTCGACTCCTGGCTGATTAAATGGATTCACACCTAGTATATACCCACTTACTCCACAAGCAAACTCAAAGAAATACATTAATTCACCTAAGCAGAACTCTGACTGTTCTGGCAGCTTCACGATTAAATTCGGTACGTCACCATCTGTATGAGCCAGTAAAGTACCTTTCATCGCACTTTTATTAATAAAATCTACAGTTTGTCCTGCCAAATAATTTAATCCATCCAAATCAACTTCTTCTTTTTCTAAAACTAGTTCACAGGTAGATTTTTCAAGTTCTATTACTGTTTCAAACATGCATCTCTGACCTTCTTGGATAAACTGACCCATAGAATGTAAATCTGTGGTAAAGTCTGCTGCTGCTGGGAAGATACCTTTCTGATCCTTACCTTCACTTTCACCATATAGCTGTTTCCACCACTCACCAACATAGTGCAATGCTGGCTCATAATTGCAAAGAATCTCTACTCCCTTGCCTTTTCTTAATAAAATATTTCTTATTACTGCATATAAAACAGAATCATTTTCTTCATATGCACGATTAATACATTTTTCTCTCATGCTGGCAGCACCTTCCATTAACTGGTCAATGTCTGCTCCACTTACTGCAATTGGTAATAATCCAACCGCTGTTAATACGGAAAAACGTCCTCCAACATCATCTGGCACAACAAATGTCTCATAACCTTCTTCAGTAGCAAGATTTTTCAATGCACCCTTTTCACTATCTGTTGTTGCATATATTCTCTTTGCTGCTCCGTCTTTTCCGTATTTTTCAATTAGCATCTTTTTAAATACTCGAAATGCAATTGCTGGTTCAGTAGTTGTCCCAGACTTACTAATTACATTAACTGAAAAATCACGATCTCCAATTACCTGTATCAAATGATTAATATAAGTGCTGCTAATGTTGTTACCTGCATAATAAATTTCTGGTGTCTTACGCACTTCCTTACTGACACTGTTATAAAAGCTATGTCTTAAAAATTCAATAGCGGCTCTTGCTCCTAAATAAGAACCCCCGATACCAATAACAATTAATACATCTGAATCGCTTTGAATCTTTTCAGCCGATTTTTTAATACGGCTGAACTCTTCCTTATCATAATTAACTGGTAAATCTATCCATCCTAAATAATCATTTCCTGCACCACTTTTATTTAATAAAGTTTTCTTTGCATTATCTGCAATACTTTTCATCATCTCTAATTCTTCATTAGAAATAAACTTCTGGGCTAAGGAATAATCTAGCACAACCTGCTTTGCCATTGTCTTTTGCACTCCTTTTGGTTCTATTTTCAGATTAATTGTATCAAACCCAAGAATACTTGACAATATTAATTTACCAACAAATGTGTAGAGATTTTACAGTAATTTTTATTAAATAATATACTCTCTAAGGATGTCTTGAATAATTTTTTCTTCCCTTTTGTTTATTTCGTACAGTTTCGTTACTTCTTTTTGTTGCAATGTGTTTTTACCAGAATCCTTTGTCTTTTCATCTAACGCTTTGCTTTCAGCACGCTTTTTATTTTCCGCATTTATTTGTTCGGCCAGCATTTCAGCCTGACTGCCTTGCAAATTCACCTCTCCTTTTTCCAATTTTACCTTTAAATAATTTTCCAAATAATCTCTTATATTAGTCCTTAATACACTCTTTTTTGTTTGAATATTCATTAATTGCTCAAAAACAATTAACATTGCACTAGTTAATACGCCTATAAAAAATGTGAATAAAATTTTTTCTTTTCCACAATCATATGTAAGCCCCAAAAGAGCCCCTGCTGTACCAGTTAGCATACACAATAGCAAAAGTTGTCCACTAAAATTTTCCCATGTGTATAATAAAATTCCACAAAATTTATGCTTGTATACATACTTATCCACAAAGATATCCACATTATTAACACCTAGCTTCATGGAATAACTTGTTTCAAACTTGAGCCTTAGCGTTTTTATTAATTTATTTGCCGATGCCCCCATTTGATCGGATGCCCTAACTAAGCGCCCATATACACAAGACACAACAAATTTAATCAATATTCCCAGTCCACACAATGCTAGCATTATGTATACTAATATATTTTTTTCAAACATTGTCAAAATCATAAATAAAATGCTCCTCTCTTTTCCATTAATTTACAATTACTATAACATAACTTGTCCTTTTTGAAAAGAGAGAAACTTAAAAATCGTATTTTAAAATAAACCATATTTTGACAAATACAACTTCTTTTTAACCTGCTATATTTTCTCTAAAAGAGTTGTCACCAAATTTACTGTATGTTTAATTGCCTGTCTTTCAAATTCACCATAATCCATATGAGCACTATCATCTGCTTTATCGGAAATTGCTCTAATTACTAAATACGGAATCTGATTAAGGTATGCCGTTTGGGCGATGGCGGCTCCTTCCATTTCAGTGCAGTAAGCTTGAAAATTATCAATTATAACCTTTTTTCTATCTGGATCCGATATAAACTGATCTCCACTTACTACTCGTCCTACAAATGTTTGTATTTCTGGATTAACAATCTGACAAACCTCTTTTGCTATGTGTACAAGTGCCAGTTCTGCTGGAAATACTGATGTTTCCATCCTTGGAATCTCTCCCAGCGGATAGCCAAATCCTCTTGCATCAACATCGTGCTGCATGGCATCTGAAGAAATAACAATATCACCAATATTAATTTCATTTCGCAAGGAACCTGCCACTCCAGTATTTAAAATTTCTGTTACATGAAACTTGTCTATTAAAATCTGGGTACATATTGCTGCATTTACCTTACCAATTCCACTTCGTACAATAACAACCTGCTTATTTGATAACTCACCTTCACAAAACTCCATAGAAGCAATTTTTACAATATTATTTAGTTTCATTTTATCCTTCAAAATACTTACTTCTTCTTCCATTGCTCCAATAATTCCATAACAGCTCATAATTTCCTCCTATTCTATAACACAAATTTGTATAATTATATCACAAATTCTAATTTTTGTACGCGATAAAATAAAATTGCAAAAAAAACATTACTAGTATAAAATAGAATATTATTAATAGAAAAGAGGTTTTTATGGTCTTTAAAACAAAAGGCGTATGCGCTAGCCAAATTAATATTGAAATTGAAGATGATATTATTAAATCTGTTGAATTTGTGGGCGGCTGCTCTGGTAACTCACAAGGTATAGCCAGACTGACTATAGGTATGCATGTAAACGAGGTAATTGACAGATTAGAAGGTGTTACCTGTGGATATAAGGCTACATCCTGCCCAGATCAGCTTGCAAAGGCTCTGAAAAAATATCAGGCAGAACATTAATGGAAGGATATAAAATTATGAAGCGGATTATTTTAACTGGTGGTGGCACTGCTGGTCATGTCACTCCAAATATAGCTTTGTTACCAGAATTAAAGGCTCATGGATATGATATCCGGTATATTGGTTCTTATGATGGTATTGAAAAAAAGCTAATTGAAGAATTTGATATTCCTTATTACGGAATTTCTTCTGGCAAATTAAGAAGATATTTTGATCCTAAAAACTTTAGTGATCCTTTTAAAGTAGTAAAAGGTTATCGCCAGGCTGCTAAGCTTATAAAAGAGCTAAAACCTGATGTGGTATTTTCAAAAGGTGGATTTGTGACAGTTCCTGTAGTTTTAGCTGCCAAAAGAAAAAAAATTCCCACAATTATACATGAATCTGATATGACACCTGGTCTGGCAAATCGCATTTGCATTCCTTGTGCCACAAAGGTATGTGCGAATTTCCCCGAAACCTTACAGTCTCTTCCGCCCGAAAAAGCAGTACTCACTGGTTCTCCAATTCGAAAAGAACTTTTTTCTGGCAACAAGCTGGCAGGACTTGAATTTTGTGGCTTTACCGTAAATAAGCCAGTAATTCTTGTAATAGGTGGAAGTCTTGGTTCTGTTGTAGTAAATGATGCCGTAAGATCGGTTTTACCTGTGTTATTAGAAAAATATCAGATAATCCACCTATGTGGAAAAGATAAGCTTGATCATAAACTTGCTGGAACACCAGGTTATGTTCAATATGAATACATTAAAAAGGAACTTAGTGATTTAATGGATGCTGCCGACTTAGTTATAAGCCGTGCTGGAGCAAATGCTATTTGTGAAATCCTTGCATTAAGAAAGCCTAATATTTTAATTCCTCTTTCTGCTGCTGCAAGCAGGGGAGACCAAATTTTGAATGCAGCGTCTTTTCAAAAGCAAGGCTTTAGTTATGTACTTCCTGAAGAAAAGCTAGATGGCCAAAGCCTATTGAATGCTATTGAAGCAGTGTACCAAGATAAAAGAAATTACATTGATAAAATGACCCAAAGTGAACTAAATAATGCAATTGGGACTATTGTATCTTTAATTGAAGAAGTTGCAAAACACTAACTGTGTTTTGCAATCTTTTCTTCTACTTTTTTTGACAAATCATTCAAAAACTCTTGATCCGCAGTTCCAATATTCCATTTTATATTTACTGCATCGTCTGCATACCTTGGAATCAAATGCACATGTAAATGAAAAACCGTTTGTCCTGCTGCCTCACCATTATTTTGTAAAATGTTCATACCATCACAATTTAACGCTTCCATCAAAGCACTTCCTACCTTTTTTGCTACCACCATAATATTTGCTGCATACTCATTTGGAAGTTCGAATAAATCCTTTGCATGTGTTTTAGAAATAATAATAGCATGTCCTTGAGCAGCTGGTGAAATATCAAATATAACTACGAAGTTCTTATCCTCATATAATTTTATTGATGGAATCTCCCCATCTGCGATCTTACAAAAAATACAATTTGCATCTTTCATTGTTCTACTCCTCCTTTATATTTAAAACGCAAAAATAGTGTCAAACATCCTAAGGGTTTTAAAATTACCTTTGGCTGTCAATTCTCCCGACATAAATGCCTTTTGAAATGTCTGTTTTCCATTTGTAATATTTTTAAATATTTGATATGGTACTTTGGCTAAAACCTCTGCATCCTCTTTTATACCGTAATAGCATCTTAGTTCTGATCCATTTACTTCAATAATTAATGCCTTGGGCTTTTCAGTTATTTGAATTGCATAAACCGCGCTGAAATCTTCTATCGGAGTAAAATGTGATTTCAAGTCATTCACAAATTCCCCCTCTGCCCCAGTTGATGCATCTCCTAACAATTCTTTAAACATTTGTGTCAGTTCTTCAATATCTTCTTTCTGCTTCTTTACATAAGTATCATCCGAGACATATTTAGAAAGCTGCTCACTTTCTTGTGGCGTTAAATCAATACTTGGTGTTTTTAAAACACTATGTTTTACTTCATTTGTACTATTGGGAAATACCTTTACTTTTTGATTCACACTACGATAAAGCATTTCTGCCTTTTTTTCAATAATAACAGCATAGTCTGGGTTTGTCTCAAACTCTACATGGTCATCTACATATGCACATAACCCCTCCAGAGGTATGCCACCTAACATTTCCCACGCCTTAATTAACGTATATAACGCTTCTCTTTCCCCATAAGTACTAGCCATTACAACGGGCAGCATATACTGTTTAGCTATCTTGTCCTTATCCCCGTAAAGCCAGCAAGCGTCTAAAAACTGATGCATAAATCCCCCAATACCAAACCATTCTACCGAAGTTGCTAGAATTACAGCATCTGCCTCCTTCAATGTATTGGGCAACATATTAATTCCATTTTTCTCTTCATACAGGTTATACCGGGTTACTTCTACTCTTAATTCTTCTAATACTTCCGTCAGTTTATTTATTGCATATATTGTAGTATCCTCAATCAAACCTCTTCCACCATAATATATATTTATTTTCATCATATCTTATCTACACTCTTTCTACTTTATTTACTGGCTTAAATAGTACCATAAACATACAAAGTATAAACCCACTGAACAAACCTCCAATATGTGCCATATTGTCAATATTCTCAGCCCTGAATCCACTATTTAAACTAAGTATAAGAAATAATATAAACCGCTTTCCGTCAATTCCATCTAACTTTCCTTTGTTTCTTACTAGTAAATATGCCAATGCCCCGACCACTCCAAAAATAGCCCCTGAAGCCCCTATTCCAACTGGTTTTTCATTTATGCTTATATTATAAATCATGGATGTAACTCCTGCAAGAATGCCCGAAGTAGTATATAGCAAAAAATATTTCCCTTTTCCCAAATATTTTTCAACATATCCACCTATAAAGGCAAGCAAAATCATGTTATTAAAAACATGTTGAAAATCAGCATGCAAAAACATTGACGTAATAAGTCTCCATACCTGAAGATTCCCCAGAATGTCCGGCCAATATGAACCAGCGGATAAATAGATCTGATCAATACTTTTGCTAAAAAAGATATTCATAATTATAAATATCAAGCTATTAATGGCAACTAGTCCATACGTACAATACGGAATCACTGGTCTGTCTGGTTTGCTTAGGACCTGTTCAATTATATTCTCTATATTTAAAAAACTACCCAGCTGATTTTCATATATAATCAATCTGTTTGAACTTTTATCAATAATCCAGTTCTCATCTTTTGTACTACAGATAGTTCTTACTAAATCCGGCTGAGATGTAACAAAAACATTTAATACACGAGGCAGTTTCATGACCTGATTTGCAATAGAATTAGTGTAATTACCAATTTCTATAGGATATATTTGTAACCCCATCTCTGTTTCTTCTCCCAAATTCAGAATATTTACAATATAGATTTCATTACCTTCCATTTTATTATATGAGAAAAAACCTTTTACATTTAATGATATCTCCTGAAATCCCTCTTCTATCAATCTCTGGCCTAACTGTTCTATTACCATCCTTCTCCACCTTTCTTATATTTACAATATACGCAGCAGAGATATTGTATAAGCCTATTTTAACCTTTTTTAAAGCACACTGCAAGATAGTTATATGGTATATTTTTCTTCTAATGTATAAGTATACTGAGCAATCCCTATTGTATCACCAATATTTAATTCATATTCCTTTCCTGCTTCTAGCTTTATATTGTTTAAATAAGTGCCATTTGTTGAATTTAAATCCTCCAGAAATAGCTTTTTATTCTCTATATAAATTCTTAAATGACTATTGCTAACTGTATTTCTTGAAATAATATAAGTTGCATCTTTTGCAGATTTGCCAATAATACATGGGAGCATCTTAATTTCAATTTCTTGTTCTAGCACATTATTTAGCGGAATAAGCACAATTCTTTTTTCTTCTCTGTTTGATTCCATATTTTCTTGTTGAAAATTAGCTAATACTATTGTGCTTTCCTCAGCTATATCCTTTCTTTTTGAAATCTGGCTTTTTTTATTAACTATAGTCTTTCCTTTTATATATACTATAACTTCTGTACTCGCCATGAATATTAGAAATAAAAGAATTTTCATACAATCTATAGTCTGTGATACTGGTTTTATAAAAAAATGTATCTTAAAAGCAGTAAATAACTCAATTATAAAAACCAAGCTTAGAAGTACAGTTAAAAATATATTTTTAGAAAAACTGCTCATATTATTTATATTTTTATTATTTTCTATAAACTGTGGAGTCTGTTCTTTTTTGACAACAATCTCTCTTTTATCTTGCTGACTATATTGAGAAATTACATTTTGTATATCAGAAAAGGTACAGTATTCCGTCTGTGTAACTTTATAAATTCCATATGTCAATAGTACAGCCTTTTCATCTTGATAATCAATTTTATTCATAAAAAACTCCATAAGATTACCTATTTGCTCACGAATTTTTTTATTTTCTCCTCCTAAATAGCACAATTCTATTTTGTTTTGTATTCCATCCTGATAAATAAAATCTGGCCTAATAATAAAAGAATCTTCCTTTAACAGATATTTTTTACTATTTTCTATAGTAAATATAATACTAAGAATAATATTTTGTACCTCTGTTCCCGAAGCCTTTTTTTCTTCATAATAATGTAAAAGTGATTGCTTTCTTGTAATGTCATAATAATATTGCTCTTTATTATCTAAAATACGATTTTCAACAGAAATAATGCCCTCAATTTGATTCTGAAGAAGCATTTTTTGATCATACGTACTTTTTTGATTTTCAATTGCAAAATAACTTTTTTTCATATCTCCTACAAATACAGGCTCTATCAATATATCACTCCTGTCCTTTAAATGCTTCATATATTCTTACAATTCTACAAGGATTATATTCCTTGGTATGCACTCTAATTATCAAAACCCTACTCTCCCAATAACTCAAAACATCTGGCATAGGAAGTTCCAAGTAATTGAAAAAACAAATCTCATTTCCCATTACCTTCGTTTCAGTGGTAATTGTCACTTCTCGGTCAGCAAGAATGCCCCCTGAATACTCCTCGTTTATATACAGATTTATCTTTTGCTTTTCAAGCTCCTTACCATTTGCATTTAATTGACAAGATAGTACAGCAAAACTTGTTAGCTTAATCTGATCACCACAGTAAAACATAAGATACATTAATGCAAAAATAACAAACACTATAATAGGAAGGATAAATGCAGCTTCTACCGTCATACTTCCCCTACAACTTTTTGTAATTTGATTCATTTTATCCACCCTCATTACTTAAAAAATTTTTAACCGCATCTCTTGCAAGGTCTATAATTGGAAACACTTGATAATGGCACTACTTTTACTGTTCTCTTTAATCCTGGACAGGTAATCGAACTATGATAGCATTTACCATCTTCTGTAATATATACCGTCTGATTTTCCAAACAATTCTTGCAGCATTTTTCACATGGATAATATTTTCCTCCCGATAAATTCCTTTTACTTTTTATGTCAATAATACTACAGCTTTGAATATCCACACACAAATGCCTACAGCTTAGATTTCTATGATAAACGGTTCCTGTCTCGGTTATATAAACCATTATAGTATCTGTATCTGAGTGACTACTAGAATTAGGCTCTCCTATTAAATTCGTTCCCACAAATCCTCTTGTATACACTCTTTGAACTACACTAAACTTTTGAATTGAAAAAACAGGAACTGGTATTTTAACTTTATAATATGCTACTAAATCAATGTTATCGGTTTTTTTCAAAACTGAACTGAAACTGTAGGAAATACCTTTTACACCCCCTGAAACAAAAGAAGGATGAATATTGCTTTTACTAAAAAAATCATTCATTTGTACCTTTACAATAGAGCTGCTGGCAATTTTATTTACAACTGAGGTGGCTTCTTCTGGCAGGTTCTCTTCTTTATACGAATTTGCCTTATTTGTCTGCTCATATTCTTTATATATATAGGAATACTGGGAAATCTCTCTTGCTGTTTGATTTAATCCATACTGCAACTGCAATTGAAATAATATAATTTGAAAAAAGAATACAATAGAAATTACTGCAAAAATAAAAATAGGAAAAACAATGGCAGCTTCAACTGTCATGCTGCCTTTTTCATTTAAAATAATCTGCTTCATGTTAATGCCTCCAATTTAACTGAGTAAGTCAAAACGCCCTTCTGGCAAAAAGGGGGAATGACTGCTACAACAAGGGGATGATAGTGCTTCTTGAAAGATCAATTATAATTATGTTATTAAGAAAATTAATGTAGCAGTGGCGCCAGAAGGGTCTCCTGGCTTACCCAGTTATGCAAAAATTAATAACAAGCCTCATATTCCAGTTCTATCTGCCAGATAGATTCTTTCTTTTTATGAAATAAATCCGTTTCTGGAATAGCTAGAAACTTATGCTTTATTAGAAAAATTCCTTTCACATGAAAACCACTTATTCCACGCTCTATTCGGAAATCTTTGTTGTATTTTAATTGAATGTTTTGATCAATTAGCTGAAGATTTCTGAAATTCTGCACTGACTCTTTTTGAAACAATAGGTTTAATCTGATGTACTCAATATAATTAATTGTAACATTCTTATTTATTTTTTCTTTGTAACTTGCTGCTTTTTTTAAAATTGCTGAACGGTTAATCACACATAATTCTTCATATCTTATTAAAAATTCACTTGAATTTTTTATGATGGGAACACTATATCCAGATAATATTGCTGCCGCGTCCACTAATCCTTCCTCAAAAGCCCACACCAACAATATCATTGTTTTTGTAAAACGAACCAGTGGTTCTAAACCTGTAAATCCGACTAGTGCAATTGCTGTACTATATGCTAATGCTCCTTTTTCTTTATCACCCATTAAACTAATAAAATTGCAGATTGTTCTGCTAAGTACGATTTGTGTAGTCATAGTACTTAGGTTATCTATATCCCGTTCATTTCCAAACAAAATGTACTCTCTTTCATATTGCAGACAATTTTCAATAATTTGTTTTTCTTCTGTAGTAAATGAAGTGAAATGATCTTCCATATACATAATCATTAAAAAATCTGTTAAATAAGAATCTTTACTTTTATCTTCTTCCATTTTGTTGTCTCCATAGCAGCTAAAGGTTTTAGCTGCACCACCTATACTTCTAGTCTTGTTTATCTGGCTCATATCCTTTTCAATAGTTAAGTTTTGCGGGGTCTCATTTTTATCCTGTTTGTATCTTTCTAATAAATAATCGGTACTTAATAGTTTTTTTCCTGATAATGAAATTCCTTCGGGCAAAACTAAATCCAAAATACTACTCTTTAAAAGATTTCCCACTGAATCCATTGGATTGTTTACCTGTTCCTTTGCAATTAAATCTGAATAATCAAATTTGAGACTCATAATGTTATAATTATAAAAGCTGCATAAACACATAGTAACAGTTCTTTCCATTTGTGTCATATTGCTTTTGGTGCATGTCATACCTTTCAGTTCCATACATTTATCTAGTATCAGTAAATTTTGCTCCAGAATAGGCTTCATGTCCGTTATTCTTTTTATGGCAGTCTCACACTTCTCTTTATCCCCCACATAATCTTCCATTGCCTGATAATCTTCCAACAGACCTGCATATGTAATATTGTCCAGCTTACTCTGATTTTTTTCAAGTACCTCCTTATAGTCTGATAGTTCTTTTTCTACCACCTTTCTTTCACTTTCTAACTTACTAATGTTTAGTAATGCCTGAGCAATGGATTGTTTCACTGATTCAAAAAGTGCTACTATCTCTTTTTTTTCAGTATTAATTTTAATTATTTGATTCTCTAATTTTAATTTTGCCTCAAGACCTGCTGCCTCCTCTTTTTCTTCTGACAACCCTATAATTTGAAGAAGCTCACCTGCACTTTCAATGTCCTTAATTAATGTCTGCATTAATTTATCCACATTTACATAATGATTTTTTGAACTTGTCCACACAAGAGTATTAGATATCCCAACTACGCCCGCATCAGGCGTAGAAGTACATAACCTCTTAGCAAAGCATTTTTTCATCTTAATTGTATGATTGGAATTATACAAAAGCCCATCATTATTAACAGCCAGTCCCTCCACACTTTGTATAACCTGTAGCATATATTTATTTAGTAATGCGGCTCTTTCTTCCGTCTGAAACTTTTTATCAATTATTTTAGCAGCCTCCTTAGAAGAATTTATTACTTGCTCTTTTTTCAAAAAATTTTCTAATAAATGTTCTATTCCTTTATACTTCATGTAGGCAGCTGCTTGTTCTCGAAATATTCTTCCATTTTTATCTATAGTTCTTTGAATATTTGATATTTCTATTTCTTCAATTGAAGTATTAATCAAATTGTCTTCTAGCTTTTCGAACTGCCAGTTCCATATATCCAGTTCCATTCCAGGCTTTAATGAATACTGGCTATAGCCAAGCATTTTATTCTTAATAATAACCTCAGTCTCATCTTCATTGCCGTTACCAAAGTTAGCAAAAAATAAATGATATTCCTTTTGTAAGGGTGCATAGTATTCTGTCAATACAGAATCTGCTGCACCTATTAGAACCCCATTACTATATGCCTTTCCAGAATAGAACCGGGCTGTTTCTAGTAAACTTCCTGCTAAAGTAAAAACAAAAAACAAAACAAATGTCAAAAATACAGTAATGCTACCCTTTTCATTAGTCATTAATGATTTCATCTGAGTCATCCTTTATTGAATTAAATGCATTTTCCACTATTTTTTTTATTTCTGTCCGGAAAAGCAGAACTAAGCCGATTAGAATAACCAGTATAAGAATAATTTCTACAACACCTACGCCATCTTCTTCTTGAATAAACTCTTTTATAATACTCATGTTTAACCTCCTCATAAACTAAGAAATGCTGGTACCATAATAATTAACAAAACAATTATAAGCATAACCATCATAGGAAACAGTAATTTTGTACCTGCCTCCTCTCCTGCTTTTTTAACTAATTGCTTTCTTTCTTCTAAAGAATTTCTAGCTTCTTCTTCTAATAAATCCAGTATTTCATCCAAACCTTTTTTAATGCTTTGTACAATTAAAGAGGAAAGCCTTGCATAAGGCCTCAGTTTTAAACGCTTTCCAAATTGCTCAAATGCCTCTGCATCGGATTTTCCATTTTGCATTTCTCTCCATGTTACTAACATTTCTTCATATGCATATTTTTTTATTAAAAAGGATTTCTGATGTTTTTGGTAATCTAATATCATTTTGTTCCAAGCACCTTTTACTGTCATTCCTGCACCAATAAGTAATGTTAACTTGTTTACCAATGTAGGATAATCAAATAATAGTTCTTCTTCCCTTTTCTTTAATCTGTTACTTGTACTTTGGTTTCCCTTAATCCAAGTTATTACAATAATAACAAATAAAATAATTAGAAAATTAATACTTTTTTTCTTTTTATTAATTTCATATGAAACGCTTCTATTCCCAATTTTTGTTGGAAGAATAATGGTTTCACTTGTCTTATTTTCATTAACAGCCTCACCTAATGCTTTTTTAAGATCGTACTTTATTTTTTCGTTATTTTTCCATTGATACGGCAATACCTGTACTGGTATATTATATTTTATCTCCTGCTCTCCATAAGACAATACTGCTGTTAAAATAACTTCTATAGGTAATATCAGTTCCTTATTATTTATGTTTCCCGTATCTTCAATTATATCTCTGTTACTGCTTAACCAACTTACATGAATGGGATTATTGGGAAGACGCCTTATAAAATTAAGTGAATTCTGTATGTGTAGTAAATCCGAATTATTTCCTAACACCTCCTTTTCTAAAACCTCCTGGGCCGTTTTCATGAATTGCAAAATTTCATTATTGGTATAACATTGTTCGGGAACAGAGACCATTACCTCCTCTTCATAAACAGAATCTTGATCGGTAATTATGGCTTTAATGTTTACCTGCTTTTCCCCTTCTCCAAAATTATTTTTTAATAAACAATAAATTTCTTGTGGCTGATCTGCCTTTTTTAGAATGCACTGGCTAAATAATATGAAAATAGTTCCCATTACAAAAATACTGTTGCACAAAGCAATTCTATAGCACATGTCTCTTTTTAATAACAATCTTTTACTAAGTCCCGGATACAAGCATACTAATCTTTTTCCCTCCCTCTCTGCCTTTTGGGTTTTAAAGTAATCTATTTTATTTAGTAGAAACAAAATACCTGGATACCAGAATGACAAAATTCTATTCTTATGTACTATTTCTTTTAAATAAGGATCTTTATAACTATGAGTTACCCAGAAAAAAATTATTTGAACGGCAGCCAATGCTGCTAATGCATAATACTGCATCTTACTCACATCCTAATACTCATTATTTTTTGACCTGCTGCTATTGCCACAAGATATGCAACAAGATTAAGTGACATAATAACTTTTCCTACTAATGTTTGATATAAAGGTTCTAAAAAACCAGGCATAAATAACCATAGGTAAAGTATTATTCCAATTGGTACAACACTCATTATATTAGCCTCTAGCTTCTTTGCTGTAATTAAGGTTTCAATTTCTCTTTGTACTTCTACTTTTTCATTAATGCTTTCACTAGTAAGATTAATTATTTTTATTATGTTTCCACCTGTCCTTTTTGCTGTAGAAAACACATCTGAAAAATTATAAATATCTTCAATACCTGAACGTACTGCAAAATCATATAAAAGTTCTTCAACATTATAGTTATTTGCTATCTGTGCAGTCATGTACTGGTACTCTTTTATAATAGGAACTTCTTCTGGATAAATCATTTTCAAATCCTTAACTGCCTCGAAAAAAGCATTTTCAATTGAATACCCTGCATTAAGTGCATTAGATAAGCATAAAATACCATCTCTAAACTGTAGGTTTAACATCCACTTATTTTTTATAATTTTTTTCTTTTTAAATCTTTTTACTAGCAGCCATGCGCAAGGGGTAGAAACTCCAACTATTACAATATTTTTATAAAATAAATAGGTTATAGCCCAACAAATTAAAACTCCTGCTGCTACATATAAAATCTTTTCCTTTGCCGTAAAACTGAAACCATTATAATTTACGATAATTTTACCCCCATTTTTATAAGTTTTTGCGTATTAACCAGTGAATTTTCTGTTTTTTCTAATACACCACTTACTTTTCCGTCCTGTTGACATTCTTTTTCTTGAAATAAGTAGAGCGGATTCACTACAATTTCACCATTAATACAATTTAAAACCTCTACAATTTCTAATACCTTTCTTGTCTTATCTCTTAATCTTCCTAAATGTACTATAATATCAATTGCTGATGCAATTTGCCTACGAACAGCCATAAGTGGTATATCCATTCCCATTAGTACCAGAGTTTCTAAACGGTTCAACATGTCAGCCGGACTATTCATTGGTTTTATAAATTGATACTATATAACAAAAGTATCTACGCACATCTTTAAAAAATGCGCTTTTACCCCACTAAAAATATAAGCCTATACACAAATACATAAAATCAAACAATTACTTGTAGTAAAATTAACCAGGCTTTGATATAATAATACAAAACACAAGAAAGTGGGTATTGGAATGAGTCAAAACATTATTGAATATCTTAGAGAATCTTCAATTAATAATCTTTTTTCTGCTAATGGCTTTAATACGGCTTGGCCAACATGGAAGACTAAAATTAATTCATTAGCCCCTACCCCAACGCAACACCAAATTTTAGCCTTAGGAGATTCTTTGAAGGAAATTTTTTACACCACAAATATGTCTTCTTCAAGAAGCCAAAGTGATGTTTCAGGCGGTGGTGCAAATTGGGAAGCCCTAGTTTGTTGGTATTTAAATTTGTGTCTCATTGGCCGCAGAACAGTTGTTATAAAGCATTCAAAAAAGCTTATTCCAGAACCTATCAGTAATGCCATTACTGTTAACTATGGAAGTTTTATATCAAATACAGAATCCGATTTAATTGCGCTTACTTTTCCTAATAAAGCAAATTATACAATTGATAAAGAAAGCATTTGCATTTCTGATACAAATGGAACTACTGTCCCTTTGCACAAAATCAAAAATAGTAAATATAATTTACTACCTGTATTAAATGCATTAGCAGCAGAAGACTTTAAAGAAATAGAAATACATATCATTCAATGTAAAACTAATTGGAATGATAATGCTCAAATCCCAATGTTATGGGATATGATATATTCCGCAAAAGCATTTAGATCTGGCATTACAATCGGAAGAGAAGGTTATTCTATTGTTGATGCCAAAGCATTTACCTATTCTTTTGTAACAGTTCCTACAGTAAAACTCGATAAAATAGCCTCTACTTCCGTAGCTGTCCAACGAGTACGAAATATTACTGGAGGAAACTATTGGGGCTTGCCAACAAAGTCTGGAATTGCTAGTTCAATAAAAGAAATGTTAGATCGGAATTTAAGAACTGGAGAAACAGTCAATCATTTATCGACAATTAAAAATGAAATTTCAAAACTATCAGCAGATTATACTTATTTTAGACTATTGTAATAATAAAGTAGGGGGTAGTCTATTGCTAGGCCATCCTATTTTATCTAGCTTACATTATAATTATAGTTAGAAAATATTATGTTGGAGGAAGAACTGATGAGAGTATTTTTATCACATAGTAGTAAAGATAAAGAATTTTATGTTAGTAAAGTGGCTAAGCGCATAGGGAGAGATCGAGTAGTTTATGATGAATTAACATTTGAAGAAGGCTTAAAATCTATAGATGAAATAAACAGAACACTTAAAGCTAGTGATTTATTTGTGGTTTTTTTATCTTTAAATTCAATAGAATCCGATTGGGTAAAATATGAACTTTTTAAAGCACACGATTTATTGGATGAAGGCGGTAAAATACAGCAAATTTATCCTATAATAATAGATAATAAATTAAAATATAATGATCCAAAAATTCCAGATTGGCTAAGAGATAATAATTTACAGCTTGTTGTGAGTTCAAATAAGGCGTCTGATCTGATTTTACAACGATTAAGAGAACTCAGTTATAAACAACATCCTCGTTTAGAAGAAAAAAACAAAATATTTGTTGGTAGAAATGACATTATTAACATGTTTGAAATGCGCATAAATGATTTTGAAAAAGTAGTACCTTTTTCCATTTTTGCATCTGGCATACAAAATATTGGAAGAAAAAAAGTAATGTATTACTCTTTTCTAAAAGTAAATTTAATTAGATCAAGTTATAGAATGCCTATTGTTGAACTCAATTCTCATGAATCCATAGAAGACTTTATTCTAAAGATTGATGACCTTGGTTTGACACAAAGTATAAAAAGAACAGGGCTACTAAATCTTACGCTTGAAGAGAAAATTGCTTTATTAAAGAATATATTAGAGCAAATAAAAGAAGAAAGACAGAGAATTTTTATTGAGGACAACGGATGTATTATTACTCACGATAGGGAATTAGTAGGTTGGTTTAAAGAACTGTATAAAAGCATTAGAGATTTTGACTATATTGTGATGGGCGTTTCTTCTATTTATAGAATTTATGAGTCGTATACTTTTGAATTAGAAAATATTTTCTTTGCACATGTCCCAGAACTTAATAAAGAAGAAAGAGCAGCTCTTTTTTATAAATATTTGCAATTTGAAAATATTAAACTATCAACTGAAGACATCAGACATTTTGTTGATCTATTAAGTGGTTTTCCTGAACAAGCATATTATGCAGTGAGATTAATAAACGAAATGGGATTGCCTAGAGCCTTGCTTAACTCAAAATTGATTATTGACTATAATAGCGACAGAGTCATATATTTAATAAATGAACTTGAAAAAGATAAAAATGCAATGAATATTTTAGCTCTATTATCTGAATATAGTGCAATTGGATATAATACATTTTTTAATATTGTAGGATATACAGATGAAAATAACGATATATTGGAAAAATTATTTTCCAAAGGCATATGTGAAACCTTTGGAAGGAATAAAGAGTATATACGATTGAATGATATTGTGCATGACTATTTGATTAGAATGGGATTAAAAATACCAGAAAACTATAAAAAAATAATTCTTAATAGTTTAAATAATTTTATTGAAAAGCAAGTTGATGGCGAATATATTACGGATATTTCAGAATATCAATATTTAATTAAAAAGGCAATAATAGAAAATAGAATAGATGAGGTAACTGAATTATTAGTCCCCTCCCATTATTTGCAATCTATGAAAGAATTATATGATGTGCGTAAAAATTATGATGATGTAATTAGCTTAGCATATAGAGTTCTCGAAAATGACAAATTTATGGATGAACATATTAGCAATGAAATAAGGTATTACTTATGTATGTCACTGGCTAGAATGAAAGATCAGCGATTTAAAGCAGAAGTAATGAAAATAAAAGGTGCAGAACATGATTTTCTTTATGGATTTTATTATCGGCAGACTGGTAATACAAAAAAAGCTATAGAAAAGTATGAAATTGCGCTTAGAAAACGTAAACGTTTTGCAAGAGCCCAGAGAGATTTGGTTCAAGTTTACCTAAGTATAGAAGATTACGAGAATGCATATAAATTAGCTAAGGAAAATTATGAAAATGATAATCAAAGAAATCCTTTCCATATACATGCTTATTTTTCCGCGTTAATCAGGCTTAATAATATTAAAGATAAAAACCAGACATTGAATAAATTAGTAGGTGAATTGGAAGTTAATAAACATGAAAATGCAAAAGAATTCTTTTATCGATGTAAAGCCCAATTTGAAGCGTTTGTTAATAATGATCCAAAAGAAGCATTAAGATTAATAAATTCTGCATGTAAAGAATTTCCGTATAACTATAGAGTATTAATAGATAAATTTTATATTTGTGCTAAATTTAAAAAAACTAAGGATATGGAGGAGCTTATAGAAGAATATACAAAAAAATATAAGAGCAAAAATACAAATCATAATAATACAATTATTAAGTTAAAGATTTTATTGTTTGCAGTAACAGGAGAATCCGAAAAGATACCATCTATCATAAAAGGTTTGCAGAATTATCCAGAGGAGTACATAACTAAATGGATTGATAGGTATTATTCTTCAGCAAATGAAGTTGCCGCAACAAACGATTAAATAAGTACTTTTATTTTGTAGCTTATTCATAAGTGTTTTACTGTTTTAATAGGTATGATTAAAGCTATTAAACAAACAAATATTATAGAAAATGGCTGAGGAATTTTCCCCAACCTTTTTCTATAATACACATATGATTTCTAAGGCTATTGCTTTTGCTAACAACGGAGGTACCGCATTTCCGACTTGCGAATATTGTGGTACTTCCACCCTACGTCTAATTCCACCAGTAGTTCTTTTACCTAAAAATACAAAGCTATCATCAAAAGACTGTAATCGTGCCAATTCACGAACAGTAAAAGTTCTATCTTCAAATGGCGATATATAATCATCTGCAATTGTCATTACTGTCGCAGATGGTCTATTTCTATCTAAGCGTGTTCGAATACTTTTTTTTGTTAATAGAAGATCTAGCAACACATTATCTAAATTTCTGCCTCTGTATAATCTAATAACTTCATCTTCTGTGATTCTAAGTTTCTCTGAACAATGCCTCACCAAACAAGTTTTATTCCGCAAATTAACTCCTTGAGTTGCTACTCTAATTCTAAGTCGATTACCATCTTCACCTTCCTTAAATAACGAAAATCTTTCTTCAATTAATCCTGTGTGCATAGAGTACTCATTATTGTGGATAACTCCATTGCTATGAACTGTTTGACCATTAATATTAGGAGTTCTTCCATTAATGGAATCCCTTTGAAATTGTGACATTTTTCCATGGAATATTCTGTTTCTAATTCGATTATTTCTAATTAAATCTGATATAGCTTCCGTAATAGTAACTTTATCTTCTTCATTTACTATAAGTGGTTGTGGGTATTGTGGAGCTTCCACACCATTCCTATAAGCAATAAAAATAATTCGATTTCTTCTTTGTGGTACTCCATAATCAGCAGCATCTAAAATTCTTGGTTCTAGCGTTTGATAGCCAATACGTTCAAACTCTTGTCGTAATATTTGAGGTGCTGTCATTCCATCCGCATAAACATGTCCCGTAACACCAATAAAACCAAAAAATTTTGTATCTAAGAACCCCACCACATTTTCCATAACTACATATTTAGGATTAACCTCACTTATCACCCTTAAATATTCTCGAAATAATAAATTTCTAGGATCAGTAGCATTTCGTCTGCCTGCCCTACTAAATCCTTGACATGGCGGTCCTCCAAAAATAGCATCAATATCCCTTGGAAGATTTTCATTCTCAAACATTTGTAGGTTTTCAATGCAATCAGTAATAAATTGACCTGTTAACTCTCGAATATCCCCTCTATGATAATAAGTATTAATTCCTTGTATTAAGCCTAATTGCTCATGTCTGTTTGTATAAGTTCGCTCAACATCTTCATTTATGTCACTTGAAAACAAAATATGAAAACCTGCTTGTATTAAGCCCTCACTCATACCACCTGCCCCTGAAAATAAGTCTATTGCATAAGGCATTTTGTCAACCTCCATTAATCATTGTCTATATATTTACTTTAACATAACCTGTCCAAAATGTCCAGGGTTTTATTTGAAATCTTAAATCTTCATTATACTTTAACTAGTAAGTGAATTCAATCATTAAATTGTACTTATTTACTCTTTTGTATTTACATTTATTTTATTTGTGTTAATATTATGATGATGGTTACATATAATGTATTTCTTTTTCACAATTTGAGATACCGTTTTAAATACTTTTACAGGGAGGAATTTAATATGTTTAAAAAAATCTTTACTGTTCTACTTAGTTGTTGTTTTCTATGCTGTTCTGTATTAATTAATAGTGGCTATATTATTTTAGCTGCAGATCCTTTTTTAGATTACGGAGTTAGCAGTGCCAACGTATCAGTAAAATTTGCATCTGGTATTAATTCTACATGGACTACAAGACTAAACAATTCAATAGCTGCTTGGAATGCAACCGATACACCAGTAACAATTGCTAAATCATCTTCTAGTTCTAACACTGTTTATGCTGATTACTATTCAGATACATGGTATGGATTAAAATCATCAATTGTATCCAATAATATTTTAACTTCTTTTACAATCAAAATTAACTCTCGCACAATTACTAATGATGCTACAAATGTCTCGAACTTTGCCCAAAGCACTACAGTTCATGAATTTGGTCATGTATTTTGGCTATGTGATAATCCAAATACTACACAATCCACGATTATGAGTTATAGTCGAGATCGAAATACCATGATAACACCGCAGCAATTTGATATTGATAATGTAAACGAAAAGTTTTAGGAGGTTTTATAATGAAGAAAAAAGGGTTTATAGCATTATGTTTTTGTTCAGCACTTTTTTTATTTGGCTGTAGTAATAAAACAGATAATTTATCAGAGACTAGTAATAATGTTAATACAACTAGCACCGTCAGTATATCCGCAGATTATCCCACCTACGATTCAGCAAATTCTCTGGTAGATGCTGCAGATTTAGTGTTAGATGGCAAAGTAATTGGCATTACAGAAGAATCACTGAATGTATCAGGCAGTCAAACCGATGACAATACCGACACCGGCAGTACAGATACCTCACAACTTCCTTATACCATTTATGAAGTTGAAATATTTACTGTATATAAAGGTGAATGTGCAGATAAAACTATCAAGATTAAGCAATTAGATACCGTAGACTCTGCTGATATTGTACAAGAAAAGGAATATTTATTTACATTAGCTTCCTTTCCAGACAGTTACCCAAGTTTATTGAATGTAACTCAATCTGTTTATGAATTAAATACCACGGATAGTTCTATTAAAAGTGCATCTTCAAAAGCTGAAAATTCTGAACAAACAAATTTTACGACAAACAAAGAAATTACATTGAATGACATTATGAATGTTTTAAACGAAACAAAATAATGCTTCGTATGTTGTTTCAAATATTAAAATTATCAAAAAAATTACACAAATACAATTGCACTAGAAATAGTTTTTATTTTATGGTGCAATTGTATTTTAATCTTTACAATGTAATTTTATAAAGATTCACATAAGAACAGTTTAGAACTGGCATTCTGTCCCCTCTAGAAACGCAATCACAATTTCTCCACTTTCATATATTCTTATATGATCCAGAACCTTAAGTACCAATTTCCACTCGACATGTTCTGTGATTCTTCCATTCTTGCTTAATTCTATAAACTGCTTTGCTTTATATTTTTTTAACAAATCATCACCTTTCACTAGTGCATTCCAATGTTCCAAATAATTAGACTGGTCTTCAACTAAGTGGTTCCAAGCCCTGATAAATGCCAACTCAATCGTACTGTCCTCAATATGTCGGTTATGACAGCCTATAATGCCTTTTTGATGATATCGGAAACCGCACTGCCATACAAAACGTGGTCCTTTGGAAGAAGCCCATCGCACTCGTCCAAAACCCCTGCCACATTCTCCGCAGATGACATGAAAGGCAAACGGATTCTTATTCGAACATCTGCTGTATCCCATCAGCGTATGCTCGTTCATATACTGTTTTCTTCTCTTGGCTTCCAGTTGTACACACTCCCACATCTCTGCATCAATGATAGCTGGGTGATTATCTTCTACATAATACTGTGGTACCTTTCCATCATTTGTTACTCTTTTTTTGGAAAGAAAATCAAGTGTATAAGTCTTTTGCAGCAAAGCATCTCCCTTATATTTTTCATTCTTTAAAATATTGGTAATACCGCTTTCATGCCACTTTGTAGTTCCATTCCAGTTAACTGCTCTTTTCTTTTCCAGTTCTCTTGCTATCTGGCTCGCCGTCCAACCATCCAAATACCATTGATAAATTTCTTTTACAATTTTGGCTTGCTTTTTATGAATGACCAGATTCCCTTCTTCGTCTTTATCATATCCTAAAAATTGTGAGGTATTAATAAATACCTCCCCCCTTTCATATCTCTTCCGAATGCTCCAGGTACAGTTTTCTGAAATGGAGCGGCTTTCATCCTGGGCAAGCGAAGATAAAATGGTTAAAAGAACTTCTCCTTTGTCATCTAACGTATCAATATTTTCCTTTTCAAAATATACGCCAACTCCTAATTCCTTTAACCGTCTTACTGCCTGTAAACAATCCAGTGTATTTCTCGCAAAGCGGCTAATGGATTTAGTAATAATGCGCTGAATGTTTCCCTTTTCACACTCTGCAATCATACGGTTAAACTCATCTCGCTTTTTGGTATTGGTTCCTGTAATTCCTTCATCTGCAAAAATTCCAGCAAAAGAATATTCGGAATGCTCCTCAATATATTTCTTATAATAAGCCATTTGAAACTCATAACTGGATGACTGTTCTTCGAGGTCGGTTGATACCCTGCAGTATGCCGCTGTTTTGACCATTCTTTCTTCTTCCCTCTTTTTGTTGCTTTCGCTCACTAAATTTTTCTTTGCTGGTATAATGGTAACACTTTTTGCCATTTATTATTTCCTCCTTCACAATGGTAGGTTCAGTAATCTTATGTTCTCTTAACTCTTTTTCATTCATCCAAACTCCATTACACTCTGTTTCCCCATGCTTTAAACGGTTTGCACAAACCCAGTAAATAAATTCTTCTCCCTTCGCCATACTTTTCTTTCGGTATAACGGCGCTCCGCATTTAGAACAGAACAGCATTCCAGATAAAGGATAACGGTTCTGATATTTTTTCTTTTCTTCTGCTTTATAGCCATATTTTTTTTGACGCTCCTCTATCATTTCCTGTACCCTGTCCCATTTTTTACTTTCAATAATAGCAGGATGGTTACCCGTAATATAAAAACTATCCACTTCTCCATGGTTATATTGTGGACAATTCACATTTCCTTCTGGAGTGTATTTCTTCTGCAGATGAAAATCCCCTTTGTATTTTTCATTTTTCAACATTCCCTGAATGGTTTTTTCCGCCCATAAACCGCCCTTTACTGTCTGTATTCCTAGCATGTCCAACTTTATGCAGATTGCCTTAATCCCCATTCCACTTAAGTACCAGTCAAAGATTGTTCGGACCGCCTCTGCTTCTTCTGGAACAATAACCAAATCCCCATACTCATCCCGCTGATACCCTAACAGCCAGTACACACTTGAGATGGCTTCTCCCTGTTCAAACTTCTTTTTGATTCTCCACTTAATATTTTTACTGATACTTCTGCTTTCTTCCTGTGCTATGGATGCCAATACCGAAAGCAGCATTTCTCCTTCACCTGTCAACGTGTTGAGGTTCTCTTTTTCAAAAAAAATACCCACTCCTATTTCCTTCAGTTCTCTTGCAAACTTTAAAACAGTAATGGTATTTCTGGCAAATCTTGATATAGATTTCACTAAAATAAAGTCAATCTTTCCTGCTCTTACATCAGCTATCATTTTTTGAAAACCTGGTCTTGTTTCTTTGGTACCCGTTTTTCCTCTGTCATAATAAATACCAACATAATCCCATTCTTTATTCGCAATAATCAATTCTTCATAATAACTTTTTTGCATTTCCAGTGAATCCTCCTGATTCAGATGATTGGTAGAGACTCTGGCATATACACATACTCTTTTCTTTTTTTCTTTAGGCTCTCTTTTTTCCACTTTACGAGTTCGCATGGTATTCCTCCCTTCTGTTTGGTAGTCTATCTATCACTCTAAACGCTCCATAAGTCAAGTACCCTATCCTTATCACACCTTATTTTATTGGCATAGTTTTTAGCAATAGTATAGTTTAAAAAATACCTTACAGGGTGTGTTCCTGTAAGGTATTTTTTTACGGAATTAATAACTGGAATCCTTTTGAAAGAATATCACTCGTTAATCCATTTAATGTTTTAATTTTTGTATAATAAATTCCTTTCCCTAGCTTGTCTTCTGCAATTCTCCAAAGACTATCACCTTTTTGTACCGTATACACTTCACTTCCCAAAGACACATACGCACTTTTTACATTCGATACATAGCCATACCCTGATGTGCTCTCCTTACAACGAATTTGTAACCAGCCATTCTCACACTTTGATACAACCTCCACAAATGCTCCTTTTTTATAAGTAGTAAGGCATTCCTCTTTTATACTGGTCCCTTCTCGAATACACATTTCCCTCTTCAATCTGCCGTAACACTCAATTCTCAAACTGGAGACTGTCTCTTTTTCTCTACTAGAATCTTTTTTGCCCATCCTCTGCTTCACATCGTTCCGAAATTGCTCCATAGTAAGTCCAAACCTAGTCCAAATATGCTCCACATCACCATGATGGGAGGCAATTCCTCTTTGATACCCTTCCGCATGAGATAGAATTACCCCATCCGCAATCGGATTTAAATGGTATTCTTCACAAAGAGCAGCCAAAAGAGTCACTGCTGTTTGATAGGTAGCAAGTACATGTTTTCTTGTAATCTCCCCATTCCCCGTTTCTATCCATTCTGCTCCCTTGGTATAATGTATGGTGGAGGGTTCCGTCATTTCAATTCCAATGTGTGTATCATTACTAGCTCCTCCTCCATGCCATCCCCGATGATTCCATGGAAGCAGCTGATACACCGTTCCATCTGGTTCCACAATCCCATGCACACAGGAACTGACTCCAGGTTTGTTCCATTTTTCTAGAAAGACGCTGGCTTTCGGTTGTGGACACCCTACACTATGAAGCATAATCCCTTTTACCTCTATGCTTTTTCCTGCCTTGTAACAATCCGATTTAGTACATAATTGTTTGATCACTCTCATTCTGATTCCTCCCAATAGAAAAGCATTTTATTCCTGACTGTCAGTTCTTAACTGTTCCAGTATCTCTTTCAATTTTCTAGGTATGGGAAGTCCGATGCGATCTGCATTTTCCAAAAGCGAGATTCCTTCATTGGATAAATAAAAAAAAATAACTGCTGTACGGAATACACTTCCTGTTTGCAGGATTCTGGAATCCAGAATATGCCCGACTGCTACCAAACAAAAAATCAATATCTTTTTGCAGATTCCCCGAAAACCCACTTTACTGGAAAGCTTTTTTTCCACTCCCGCCGCCATTAATCCACTGATATAATCCAGCACAACAAATGCAGTCAAGGCATATAAAAATCCATCTAGACCTCCGAAAAACCAACCTAAAATTCCACCTAACATACTAAACAAATAGGGTATCTGATTCATTCCTTGTTTCATGCTGACCTCCTCCTCTTTCTAAAAAAATGCCCTTTTAAAAGGACAGTTGTTACTAAGCTACTCGCTGATTTCTTTAATTGTGTACGTGATTTTCATGGTTTTATCTGCTGTTTTTATTACAGGACTAGCTAAATTATTAATGGTACTAAGACATAACGCAAACGTTCCCATGTAACAGTTTGTCTCACTTCCTATCTGATACAATACAAACGGCGGCTTTAAATAATCGGATGGCACCATGCGGAAAACGGAACTGCTGTTATAAGAAGAAGATAGACTAAAATTACTTCCCCAGTGTACTATTTTTAAAGAGTCTGGGTACAAAATTCCAAACCGAGAGGACGCGGTATAACTGGAATAACAAGCCAAATATACCAATCCTTTATAGTAATTCAGTTTGCAATTTCCAAGAGTATCCTCTTCCATAATGACAGTATGATCCGCTAAATTCTGCAAGGTAGTATGCACTAATACCACTTTATTGTAACTTCCGTACTTACCCGCTGTATAAAATACATCCTGTTCCAGAATCAAGAAATCCCCCCAACTATACCACGGTACTGGCAAGGTAATGCCCAACTGTTCTGTCAGCTCAAAAGTAGATAAATTAACCATATGCAGATTCAGTTTTGCATAATTTCCATTTGATAAATACACAGAGGCTGTTGTCATGACATACAAGGTATCCCCAACCGTCTGCGTTACATAGAGATTGGTTGTAATGGCAGAACTCGTCAGCTGTACTTCTTTTAACAACGTATACGTCCGTCCTGCAGTATCATGATTGCTCTTTCCTAGTGACACCTTGGAATAATCATAGGTATTTTGATATATTTTGAGTTTTCTGGTTTCTGTTTCATAAACCAAAGATAAAACAGACTGATCTTCTTTTTGCTTCAAGGGACTGCCAATGGTCGTAATACTGTCTACCCCTGCATTCACTAAATAGCCATTTCGATATGCAGGTGCACCATAATAATACCCGTACATGGTAAGAAATGATCCGTCTCCTCCTCCACTTGGACCATATAATCGATGCTCGCACGCAGGGCTTACCAAAGACATGGCTGCAATCTGCCCATTAGCACGATCCGTTCCAAAATCCCAGACAAACCGTTTTCCAATTACTTTTCCATTGGAATCTGTCACGTCTGCCGTCTCATTGGCGTTCAAAGTCCCCAACTCCAGGTTAGCCATTGAAGTAGTTTCACAGGCTGCTGCACAAACTACGTCTCCTACTGTCATCGCTATATGATCTTTACTTTCTTCCAGCTTCTCTCGAAACAGCAACAAACCAGAAAAATAATTTGTTATCAAATCACTACTGTACATCAGATCCACATCTATTTTTTTTCTATAAACCTGCTGATACGCATTTAAACTCTGCGTAGATGATTCATAATAGGCAAACTCCCTTGCCATCTGTGGTGGATTTATTATATTTTTAACATAATCGGTAACTAAATTTGTTTCCTCTATACAATCTGTCTGCATTCCTGTCAACGCATGAAACAGTTCAATTTTTGCTTGTCCCTTTATCTGCATGCTTTTCCCCCTATTCTATTTCCATAAAGGATTTCCATTCCGTTAATTTTAACTGTTGTACGGTTGGTAAAATGGTCAGTTCCTCTACCTCTTCTTTGACTTCCTTAGGATTTGGGTGCTCCATGACACAGGTTCTGGTATCCATTATCCCATAGGTCTCTAGGGAAATTGTATTATTCTCAATCTGGATTTGCTTTACTTCTTCCTCTGCATACAGCATACCATCCCACGTTTCTTCAGAAGCGACTAAGCCTTGTCCAAAAATACTGGCTCTTATTTTTCCTTCTTGTATTTCCACACTTCCGTTACTAGCCATTACATACACCTCAAAACGGCTTGCCTGATTTCCTCTCACCTGCAAGGGGAAAAACAATTCTAACACATGCTTTCCATCGCAATACGTTTCCATTGGCTGAAAATCTGATATCTCTTGCGAATCCAACTGGTATGTTACGGTTACCACAGTAACCGCCTCCCGTGCATGGCTCTCCAACAACACAGAAGCGTAAAATAATGCCTGTGTTTCCAGCTTTGAGGTAAATAAAATAGTAGCAATTAGCGTTTTTGCCGATGCTATCTGAAATCCATAAGGATTGATGTAGTGATACACCGCCATTTTATTACTGTCAGACGCTGATTTTGCTTCACCGATTGCTTTATCTGTTTTAGAAGCAGTCTTGGCCAGCCTTGGATTTTTCCCAACCCCCTTAATTTCATGTGTTCCATTTATGTGATAGGTATAGCCAGTAATGCAAGAAATTCCCTCCTCATCCGCATGTCTTCCCGTAAATCGAATAACATCCCCTAAATCATATGCAGGATTGCTGACAATGCTTGCATCAAATGGTATATACTTAATTTTTTCAAGTGCTTTTAAGATAGCACGTAATCGTTCTATTCTGGCAGAATACCGAGAGAAGCTTTGGATGAAGGGATTGGTTCCCAACTCCAACATCAATCCGCTCTCCCGTTCGGTATAGACTTCTTCGAGAGCATTCGTCTTAGCATTTTGAAAAGATACTCCGAAAAAAGCAGTACTAAAATCAGAAAAGTTACTCCGAAAACGCAGATGGTCTGGCAGCACATCACAGACTTGGTTATGAAAAGAACGGATTTCTAGCTGCCCTCTGCGGTTAATGGTAGCAAATCCCCCTACTACCACTGCTATATAATACAGAAGATCTCGATACGTCTGAATATCATTTTCTAAATACATGCCAAACCGTTCTGCTCCATTGCTCATGCCCGCAATCTCTTCTTCCGTTTGTGCCAGTTCCACCCCACACTCTCGACAAGCAATGTGTAACAACTCATAGGGTGTTCCTGTCAGAGACAGGTACTCCTCTGGAAACACTTTGTCAAAACGTAGCATATAATCATAGGCTTTTACTTCCACACACTGAATGGTTCGATTTGCTTCTGCTACTTCATAGATGCCAAGGGGTACCGTTTCATAAGTGCCATCTTCCAATTTTAAATGAAAAAACAGCTGCACGGCTGCACCAAATAAAGTATACCGATCTACCTCCAGATACAAACTTAATCCACACTCTCCCGCATATACACTGCCAATTCCCATTTCCTCGGTTCCAGTACATTGGTTTGTCAAATATCCACTGCCTTTTACGAGTATCGAATTGTCAAAAGAATACACCATTCCTTTTGTTGTAGTAATGGTTCCTGTATAATAAAATTCGCGCGTATTTTTCTGAATGGCACGTTGAAATAAACTACTTACTGGATACACGTTTCTACCTCCTACAGCTCTTTTAAGGTAAAAGATACTTTCCACAGCCCCTGACCAGAAGTGTCTTTTACCAATTCTGTGGAAAAATCCTGCATGCGCATACACGTACTCTGCACAGACAATGTTTCGGTATCAAAATATTGTACAGAAATACTCTTCTGGGAACGAAATTGTGCCAGCTTTTTTGCCCATTTTGCAGAAACTGAAAATGTAACCTCTATTGTATGCACCCCCATTCTCACCAAATCCGTCTGGGTAGTACCAGCCTCTGTTTCTCCAGAAGAGTCCGCTTCTACATCTGCTATCTGCACACTATACTGTTCCGGAAGAGGAAGACTTTCCTGCTGAAAATACAGATACTGTATAAATGACATGCCTATCGTCCTCCTGACCTTAAATTTACTCTGCTTTGTGCGTTCACCACCACTTCATCTAATAAGTTTCCTCCTAAATACACAGGAATTGAGATGGTGCCACCAGCCTGTGGCTGCATGCTGCTTATGGTATCTTGTAATCCGCTTAAAAGCTGATTTATCTGGCTGACAGCCGTATGTTCTGCCATAGAACCATTCCCTGTACTAACTTGCGGTTGTATTATCAAATCGGAAGCAACCCCATCCACTGCTTTTGTTACCATACTCTTACTCTGTTCAATTCCTTTTGCCAATCCACTCATAAAATCTGGCATCCAGGATTCATATTCCGTAAGCGGACCCTCATCCGGAACAGAAAAGTGAAGAAATGCGGTGATTTTGTCTGCCACACTTTTTACGGCTTCTCCCACTTTTCCAATGCAGCTCTGAATGCCCTTTACAAGACCATCCACCATATCAGCACCCCAGGTAAAGGCACTGGAAGCAAGACTTTTTATATACTCAACCGCTTTATCAAAGCCTTTTTTTACGGCTCCATATACTTTGGACATTGCTGTTTGAATTCCCTTTACTACAGCCGTAAATACGGTTGTAACCGTTGTCTTAATGGTATTTACTGCCGTTGTCACAATAGATTTTATGGTATTCCAAACAGTTGACAGGATGATTTTTAGAGCATTCATTATGGTTACGGTTGCTGTTTTAACCGCATTCCACACCGTGGTTATCACCGTTTGAATGGCTGTTATTACTGTGGTTATCACCGTTTTTATGGTATTCCAGCCTGTATGGATAATTGTTTGAATTGCCTTGATTACAGAAGTAATCACCAGTTTGATTCCACTCCACACCGTCATAACCACAATCTGAATGGCTTTTAACAGTGTCAGAATAATGGTTTTGTATATGGTAAAATAGGTCATTATTATGGTCTTTATCACCGTTACTACGGTTACCAGTACCAGTTTGATTCCATTCCAGACAGCCAGGAAAATTACCTTAATGGCTGTCAATAAAGTCAGGATAATGGTCTTGTATATGGTAAAATAGGTGATTACAATGGTCTTTATCACCTCTACCACCGTTTGAAATACGACTTTAATATTTTCCCACACTGCTCGAAAAAACTCTTTTACGGCTCCCCATATTACTTCACAAGCAATTTTGATTTCATCCCAGTGCTTCATTAACAATCTGCCAATTGCAATAACTGCAATGACTGCAGCAATTATCGCTAAAATCGGCCATCCGACACTTGCAATCACAGGAATCAAGGCAGACAAAACAGGAGCAATGATTCCAACCAGATTTATAATGGCACTAATACTGCCAGCTATTTTCCCTACAATCAGTAATGCAGGTCCAATTGCCGCCACCACTCCTGCAATCACAACAATCATTCTTTTGTTTCCATCACTCAATCCTGAAAACCAGGTGCTAAAGCGGCTAATTTTTTCAGAAAGCGAACTAATCATAGGGGCAAGCACACTCATAACAGCACTTCCCAGTTCAATTGATGAATTCTTTAGCTGATTCATTGCAATTTTAATCGTATTGGAATTGGTCTGAAGCTTTTCAAATGCCACGTCTGTTGCTCCTGTAGAGTTCTGCATCTGAGCTAGTGTGTTGTTAAAACTGTCTGCACTATCTCCCAGCAGAATAAGCCCGGATTTTCCTGCCTCCGTACTAGACCATAAATCACTGAAAGCAAGTCCCTGTTCCTTTGCACTGTTCGCTATCATCTGTAACACATCGGATAAACTGAAGCCATTTCCCATTAGTTCTGCAAAGGATTGTCCTGTCTTTTGCCGTAAGGTATCCGACACGGTTGTTCCCGTTTTCCCCAGTTCATTCAGCATAGCATTCATATACGTAGTAGATTCTGCTGTTGCCACACCGTTCGCAGTCATAATTGCATAACCCGCAGCAATTTGGTTTAATGCCACGCCATTGGCTTTTGCCGTCGGGATAATCTTACCCATGGAAGAGGCCAGTTCGTTTACCGTGGTTTTTCCTAAGTTCTGTGTTTGAATCAAGGTATTACATACTGTAGTGACTTCAGAAGCTTCCAGACCATAAGCATTTAAAATAGTAGTAAGAATGTCCAAAGCACTTCCTGCATCTGTGAAACCTGCCTTTGCTAATTTAGTAGAATGAGAAACAAAGTTTACTGCATCTGCTGTAGACTGTCCTGCCGATATAGCGTCGTATACGTTTTCCGCAATAGCCATAGAACTAATGCCCGTCTGGTTAGAAAGCTCTAAAATAGCCGCTTCCAATTCTTTCAAGGGTACTTCTGTGGTGTCTGCAATGGTAGCTATTTTTGCCATGGCATCTTCAAAATTCATGGCTAATCTAGCAGACGCAGTTCCGGCCCCAAGAATAGCCCCTGTAAGAGGAAGTAGCTTTGTCCCTGCGGTGGTGCAGGCATTTCCAAAGGCTTCTACTCTTTCAGAAGCCATGCTGATATGAGATAGCGCTCTATTTGCATCCTCTGCCTGCATCTCCAAATCTCTCAGACTCAACTCTGTCTCCACAATCTCTCTCTGCAAGGCATTGTACTGGCTTTCTGTAATTTCTCCTCGCTCAAACTGATCCTGTACCTGCCTCTGTGCTGTTTTTAATGTCTCCAGCTTGGCTTTTGTATTCTCAATTGCCGCCCCCAAAAGTCTTTGTTTCTGCGCCAAAAGTTCTGTATTACCAGGATCCAGTTTTAATAATTTCTCCACGTCTTTCAGCTGAGCCTGTGTTGATTTGATGTCTGTATTTACGTTTTTCAAAGCAGAAGACAGCTTCGTCGTATCTCCCCCGATTTCTACTGTAATTCCCTGTATTCTCCCTGCCATACACTTACCCCCCAAACATAAAAAGACACCCAGTTATCCTACCGAATGCCTAAAAACGATCCATATCCTCCTGTGTAGCCAATGCAGCATATTTGCTGTCATCATTTCTGCTTTCTGCATACATATCATGAATCAACCCAATAGTCAGCAACTCTAACTCCTGCATAGAAAGCCCCAGCTGTACACAACGCAATAAAAACAGCGGTGTCGTCATCTCCCGCTCCGTGGGACGAACTTTTTTTTTGCCTCCACTTCCGTCTCCACATTTAATCCCCAAAGTTCAATCAAACGAGGAAGGACCTGATAAATGGAAAACGTATTAAAATAATCCAGCCACTCTTCTGGTGTATCTGGAATAGTCGGATCTGCATGCTTAGCCATGATAAAGGCAATGTTTTCGAATAATTCCAGACTAAATACATCCAATGCGGATTCTTCTTCATCTGAAGCTTTCATACTCTGTTCTAATAAGCGTAAATCCTTATAAATATCTCGGTGGAACTTCAAACGGTAGATTCTTGGAATGGCGGCGGAAGCCTTAAACACCACTTCCCTGCCATCAATTTCAATCTTCTTTTGAATGCTCATTCTTCTCCTCCTAACCCTCTACTTCTGCTGCTTCTGTTATAGCTGTTGGCAAATATACGGCTTTATACCAGTCTGCATAAACAGAAGAATTTGTCTTATCCCCTGTTTTTGCCTTTACATAACCGTTTGCCATCGGTCTTGCCTGAATGGTTACTGTCTCTGTCTGTACTTCTCTGGACTCCTCATTGGTTTTGGATTCAATTTTGGGACGGGAAGCAGAACAGTTATACAGAACATGACGAATTTTCTTGACGTCTCCATCAAACTCAAACAAGAGTGCAAAACTACCTGTTTCGGCATTTGCATTTTCAACTAAAACATAATTATCATCTGCCTCTTCTTTTAAGATTTCTGTACGGAAAGACTCTGGAATCATGGCAAGTTCCAAATCACCACTGTATCCCATGTTATTATTAATGATATAGTACTCCACTCCATCCGCATAAAAGGATTCTGGTTCCCCATTTGGATCCAGCGCAATGGATACTGCCCCTGGCATAGCGACAGGCAATCCAAATGTAACCGAACGATCTACACTAATTACAATAGGTGCATAATAAACATTACAAATGTTAAACTTTACTTTATTTGGCATACTTTACACCTCCATTTCATAAAGCACTTCATACAGACGTTCTGAGGCAATCCATATTTCGCTTTTGACATAAAAAATACCATACCTTTCCAGCACGGTTTCAATCTGATCTTCTGTTTTGATGGACTTTCGATTGGTATACAATTCAATTTTAAAACGATTTCTCTGATAATACAGCGTTCCATCCGCTGCAAATGGATTGGTTTTTGCATAAGAAAACACAAAAAATGGCGGCTCTGGAGATTCTCCTTCCACAAAATGATGATACGCACTGGGTAGTTTCATTTCCTCCACCATCTGCATTACCTCTTCATGATTCACCTTTGCAACCCCCTTTGTAGCCCTTCGGTTAGCTTCTGCCTTCCTTTTTCTTCTGCTGGAGCAATATGTGGAAACTCCTGTACCCTTCCGCCTCCCCGCTTAACATGCCCTTTTTCCAGCAAATGTGCCAGCTGATGCCTGTTTTTACTATGAACGGCCATGTGCAAGGAAGTACTGGTTTCCCTTTGTTTGGATACCTTCCAGCTTTTTTGATACTGACCTGTTTTTACTGGCGCATTGGCTTTTATCTCTTTTTTAACAACTGTACTTGCCTGCTTCACACAATCTTTCATGGTATTGGCCGCAAGATGAGAATATTCCAACAGCCCTTCCTGAATCGCATCTGCCATTTCCGTAATGTTTACTCTTTCTGCCATACCCGTCACCTCTTTTCCAAGGAAGCTCGAAGCTTCATTACTTTATTTTGAAACTGAACCAGATCCACCAGAGTAATGTTATAAGGTTTTCCACCAAATATAATTCGATAATGCTGAGTATCCAGTTCTTTTACTTCTCTGCAAAAGCGAATGACAAAACACAACTCCTGCTGTGCATTTGCCTGTGCGGCTGCCCAGTACTCGGCTCCTGACAAATGATTCACATAAGCTGCACAGGAATAGAAGTCTCTCCAACTTAACACATGATTTCCTTCCATATCTTTTTCAGGTACACTTTTCTGAATCAGAATGCGGTTTCTCCATTGCCCGATTTTCATTAAAATACATCCTCCCGTTCCCCAAACAGCAAACATTTCAAGGTAAGTGTTAATTCCTTAAAATCTGCGTTCTCTCGGTTTTCATATAAATAAGAGGTTCCATACAAAATGGCAGTCCTTACTGGTTCGGATGGTTTTTCTCTCTCATCCACTTCTTTTCTCAGAATGCCAAAACAAAGGGTTTCCGCTGTTGCAAGCAACAATAATAGAAGGGTATCTTCTTCTTCTGTATCCACACGAAGATAGGCTTTTGCCTCTTCCAGAGTAATCACCATACCGTTTCCTCCTAGCTTTTCATCGTTAAGGTTTTCACTGCTTCTGAAAGAATTAACTTTCCATCTACTCTTTGACTTGCCAGAAAACCAACCTGTCCCGTGGCAGCATACAGTTCATTTAAACGTTTGAAACTTCTGCCCTCCCGATCCGCAATCCAGTAATATTTAAAATCTCCAAAAGCCATTGCTTTCTTTCCAGATTCCGCTTCTGGTACAAAAATAGACGTAAAATAAGGACGGTTTAGAATCATATCTGGTATATTGGCAGAAACGCTTGGCTGCCAGATATAATTTCCGTTACCATCCTTTAATTTACGTAAAGCTTTTACTGTAGCATCATTTAAAATCCATTTTGCATTTTTCCGATAAGGTGCTCGCAGAGAATAGAAAAGATCCATTACATCCTCAAACGTAAGATTGGCTCCTGCGGTAATGACTCCATTTTCTGCTCCTCCCGTTTCATGAAAAATACCAGTTGGTTTCCCCACACCATTTCCTACAAAAAAAGCCTCTTCTTCTTTCGTTGCAATCCTCCTTGCAAATTCCTTGGAAATATATCCTGCAAGGTCAAATACATTGTCATGCAACAGCTCGTCGGATACCTTAATCATAGTTCCTAACTTATAAGCACTAATGGAAGTCTGTCCAAAACTGTCCTCTGATTCTGGAAACTGCCCATTCTCATCCATCCAACTAGCCTCTCCCTTGCCCGTTGAAATAGGGATTTTTCTATCCCCGCTAGAAGTCTGTATGGTGGTAGCAAGACTTCGAAAGAAATTTTCTTCCTCTAACCCCTGCACCAGCTGTCTTTCATATTCATCTGGAACCAGATATCCTCCCTCTGCATCCGTACCAACAGAAAGCGTATTGCTGACATCAAAATATTGCTTCTTTCGCATAGCATTCCAGAACTCTTTTTTGTACTGGTCAGATGCTCTTCCCTTTTTTATCACACCACCACATTCTGCATTTGGCTGATTAGTAATGGGTTTACTAGTAGGCTTTGACAATTCTAAATCAATTGCTGTCTGTCTCTCCAGACGTTCAATCTCCTTTCCCAAATTCACTACATCTGCTTCCATTCGGTCATAAACTTCTGTATCCTCTGCAGAGAGCAGGCCATCACTCCCCCTTTTGGAATCTAAAAATGCCTTTGCTGTCTCCCACGCTTTTGCACGTTTTTCTCTTAATTCTAATACATTACTCATCTACATTTCCTCCTAATGTGCTATAAGACTCAGTCTTTTTTCTAATTGCTCAATCGGTGTCTTGTTCTCTTGCGGTTTAGAAACCAATCTGGTAAGCAGCGAATTGGTTACCGCCGCTCTGGAAAACAAGAACGATTCTACTTCCAAATCCGCCGACTCTTCTCCTTCAAAAAGAATCTGATCTGCAAACCCTAACTCCACTGCTTTTCTGGCATTAAACCAGGTTTCTGCATCCATCAGGTTTGAAAGTTTGGTACGGTTCATTTCCGTTTTTCTCTCATAGGCATTTAAAATGCTTTCTTTTACTTCCTCTAACATGGCAATGGCTTTCTTCATTTCCATGGAATCTCCAATGGCTATCGTCATAGGATTATGAATCATCATCATAGCTACTGGTGACATCTGTACCTCCGTTCCTGCCATGGCAATTACCGAAGCAGCACTGGCCGCCAAACTATCAATCTTTACGATTACGTTTCCTGGATACTCCATCAACATATTATAAATTTGTGCTGCCGCAAATACGTCCCCGCCAGGAGAGTTAATCCAAACGGTAACGTTTCCTTCTCCCGCTTTCAACTCCTTTTGAAACAGCTTAGGTGTTACCTCATCCCCAAACCAGGTTTCATCCGAAATTTCCCCATTTAAAAAGAGGGTCCTTTCCCCCTCATCCCTCACCCAGTTCCAAAACTTACGCTTCATTGCTGTCTCCTCCTATTCTGTTTTGCTGCATTGTTTTCTTCTACGTCTATACTTTTTTGAGAAATCGTATCCTCTGCAAACGCTCCTGCTTCTTTCAATTTGGTCATATTTCCGTTAATCAGATACAGATTCCCTCCTTCTGCTTCTGGAATAGGATTTAGGTTTTCTAATTTTCTGACATCGTTTGGTGATAAAAAACCATTTTGAATTCCGATGGCATATCCATTCATTCGGCTCTGATAATCCCCTCTCAACAAACCATCCACGTTAAATTTGATGAAGTACTCCTGTTTTTCCTGGGGCAACAGTAATGCCTTTTGTAAAGACTGCTCCCAACGGATTACCCAAGGGTCAAGTGTGTATTTCACAAACTCCAGCGATTGCTGCTCAATGTTAGAAAAACTGGATTTCTCCAAATCTCCAACCAGATGTGGTGGGATTCGATATAATCTGGCAACTTCATTAATTTGAAACTTCCTTGTCTCTAAAAATTGTGCTTCTTCCGGCGGAATGCCAATCTGTTGGTACTTCATCCCCTCCTCCAGAACCGCTACTTTATGGGCATTGTTTGTCCCACGATATACAGAATTCCAAGAATCTCTCACCTTTTTGGGATCTTTTAACACTCCAGGATGTTCCAATACTCCTCCTGGATTGGCACCATTGGCAAAGAAACTGGCACCGTATTCTTCACATGCAAGTGTCATTCCTACGGCATTCTTTGCCATGGCTATGGGCGAATATCCTACTAACCCATCAAAACCAAGACCCGGTATATGAAGAACATCTTCTTGCTTTAAATAGAACTCACCATTTTTTTTAAAATTTGGATTTTCATCTGAATCTTTGGAGTAGATATAAAAAAGCTGACCATTTCCACCCCGTTCCACTTCAACTTTATTGGGTAACAAAGGGTATAAACCAATTACCCTGCCTCCTCCATCTCGAATAACCTGTGCATATGCATTTCCCCAAATTAAAAGATGACTCATCAGTGTCTCTCGAAACACAAAAGAAGTCATCTCGTTGTTTGGTTCATTATGAAGAATAGAATACAAGGGATGGTCATACACCATTTCTTTTCCCGTATCACTATATTTATAAATATGAAGTGGCAAGGATGCAATCGCTTCTGCAAGAATCCTGACACAGGAATACACTGCCGTAGTCTGCATAGCCGTTCGTTCATCCACCGATTTACCGCTTGTGGATCGACCAAATAAAAAAGAATAAGCCGAACCGTAATGATTGATTGGTTTATCTCTTGCTTTAGTAATTCCAAATATGGAACTAAGTACCACAGGCTTACACCCCCTAAATAATAAAAGTTATTTTATTACTTTTTATATAAATATTGACATCACAAGATGCAATAGCTATTATATACATATATACATATATACATATTCATGTATTTATCTATTAAAACTTAACTTATTGCTTGAATGGAGGTCATATAATGGCAGGAAAACTATGTCCTAATTGCAATCAATACACTTTTTTTGAGACAGCTACTGGAAGAAAATGCACAAAATGTAACTATGAAATGACTGTACCTTCCAATAGTGGTAAAGGTGGAAAAGGACAAAAATGTCCTAATTGCAACAAATATACTGTATTTAATAACAAATGTAGTAGCTGTGGAGCAAAGTTTAGCAAAAATGACATTTAATATTAGTGTAAAATAATAGAGCGTTTATATATTAAAAATGCTCTATTATTTTTTATCCAAATAGATTTTTTATTTTCACAAGCATTTCCTAAATTTAAGCCAGAAAAATATGCAGTCCTAAAGGCACTACAAAATCTATAAGACATTGATAACCATTCCCTATATATTCTTTACACATAGTATTCCATAAAAATTGGTTACATTAAAACACTAAAACACCTCTGTCATCATATACACTCCCAGAATTACCTGTATTGCGAATTGCTCGATCCAGTGCCATAATGGTAGCTACTGCACCATCAATCTTCTCCGTAGATTTCTCCTTATCAGGCTTTATATTCCCCGCTGGGTCTTGCTTAATAAAGATGTTATCCATCATCCACCGAAGCACCATATGCCCTCCATGTGCCAACTTCTCCTCAAATGTTAATTTCATCAGTTCCTTGCTCGGCGGTGACATATCCTTGTATCCCTGACCAAAAGGCACAACGGTAAATCCCATACCCTCTAAATTTTGAACCATCTGCACGGCTCCCCAGCGGTCAAACGCAATCTCTTTGATATGGTACAGCATACCTAATTCTTCAATAAATTTTTCAATAAACCCATAGTGAATCACATTTCCTTCTGTTGTTTTCAAAAATCCTTGCTGTTCCCAAATGTCATAAGGAACGTGATCACGTTTTACACGTAACTTCATATTCTCTTCCGGTATCCAAAAGTACGGTAGAATAATATATTTCTCATCTGCATTTCTTGGTGGAAATAGTAATACAAATGCCGTAATATCCGTCGTGCTGCTCAAATCCAACCCGCCATAACACTCCCTGCCTTTGAGAGATTCCCTATCAATGGAGAAGGCACACTTGTCCCATTTTTCCATTGGCATCCAACGAGTAGACTGCTTCACCCACTGATTTAGACGTAGCTGCCGAAAGATATTCTCTTCTGCAGGGTTTTCTTTGGCACTAAGATAAGCATTACGTACTTTTTCTATATCAATGGTATGCCCAAGAGAAGGATTTGCTTTGTACCAACTGTCCTCACTTCCCCAGTCTTCCTCATCACAAATTCCGTAAATAACAGGATAAAAGGTTGGATCCACTTTTCTTCCTAGACTGATATCCTCTGCCTTTTGATGCTGTTCATAACAAATGGAATGTCTGTCTGTACCAGCTGTCGTAATCAAAAAATACAACGGTTGCGTTCTGGCATCCCCAGAACCTTTTGTCATAACATCAAACAGTTCTCTATTTGGCTGACTATGGAGTTCGTCAAAAATAACTGCGTGGACATTTAATCCATGCTTAGTGTACGCCTCTGCCGATAATACTTGATAATAACTATTAGTTGGTTTATATACAAGCCTTTTTACAGACATGATAGGTTTAATTCTTTTTTTAAGAGCAGGACATTGCTCTACCATGTCAACCGCTACATCAAATACAATAGATGCTTGTTGCCTATCAGAAGCACACCCATAGACTTCTGCTCCCCACTCTCCATCCCCACAAGTCATATACAGAGCAACCGCTGCGGCAAGCTCACTATTATGTGTTGGTATCATTGACCTTCCAGCTAGATATAATCTAGATGGACTATCCACCTGAATACACCGCATTTTACATTTTTCTGCCTTCTCAATATATGAAATATAATGAAAATGCGAGCAGCTTCTTGGATTTCTTTTTCTCTTACCCTTTTCTTTTCTCTCCAGACCTGAAATCATCTGATCCTCAAAAGCGGTAAACCGAATCAAATAACACGTCTCTCCAGTAGGTATGCCAAACCTTGTAGAAGGAGTTGTTTTCCTTGTATTTTTTATTCCTAATGACCATAATAAATCTTGAACCTCTTCTGCTAACTCAGGAAGTATGGTTACATAGACAGACTGTCCTCTTACTGTACTGATACAGCCATCCGAATCCATGAGCCCATTCAAAAGACGTTTTCTCTGTGAAATAGACGCCCTCCGATAGCGAATGGGAATTCTTTTTTTGGTAAAATCTCTTACTAAAACAGACTTTAATTCTTGATAAACCAATATATCACTATGTCCAGCTTGTTGATACTGTTTTTGAATCGGGTAGGGAATATTTCTTTTGACTTCTTCCACGTCATCCCTCATAACGGTTATTTCTGGCTTAACTGCATTTCCGTTTCCGATCCAAAAGCCATATAAATACGGATCAATTGGCAATGTTTTTTCTGACAGTAAAAAAGCACCTGCTATCGGAATTCGAAAAAGTGCTCTGTTCTCCTGATTATTTTTTCTTTTCTGTTTTTCATACATTTCTTCTGTGGATATTATTTTTTCTCTTTTTCCATTATTGGTTACCTGCACCTTCCATAAATGTCTTGCACCAGCAACAATACTACTTCCATCCCGAAAATGTATCCGATAAGCTTGCTCCGTATCATCTATTTCACTAAACGCAACTACATGACAAGGCTTTCCTGTTTCATCCAAAACAAAATCTCCCACCTTAAGATTTCCCATTGTCGTAAATCCATCTGGTGTCGGAATTACTGTGTTTACCTCTAACTGCTTTCCATTTTTTTTAGGAATTTCCACATAAGCCGTATTGTACTGACGATACCCATTCGCTTTTACAGTCCCAAATACGTCTCGAATAATTTTATCCTGCCAAGGCAGGAGGTCAAAAGGGAGTCCACGCCATTGTCCTTTGGTGTGGTTTAAGCAATGAATAAAACGCACTACATGTTCTGCTTTTTCTTTACTGTACACTACCTACCACCTCCCTTTAACAAAAGAAGTTCCATTTCATCACTATTTCGCTCCTCGGTGTCCTTTGCATTGATACGGCTTCTTGCAGATGGAGTCAGGCCAAACTGCTCACAGAATCGATTCATTATCTTAAGATAGGTCTGTGCAATGGATACCTGTGGTACTTGCTGCCAATACCCAGATGGTGTTTTTACAATGGTTCCATGCTGTGAGATAAATTCTTCTGCCTCTTTCCACCTCGCATAAGCTTGACAGTATCCTGCAAAAGCTGCCGCATCTACTTCCGTTAAAATTCCCAACTGCTCCATCTGCTTTGCTAGACGCTTCCATTCCTTTTTTGCCTCCTCCTCAAGCCATGCTGGGCAGCGTGGAGCTTTTTTCCCCGGCTTCGGTTCGCCTGTATTCAGACTTCTTTTTCCGGGGTTTCCCTCAAGCACTTTTACTGCAGTTGGCTTCGGTTTTCTTCCTCTCTGTGCCACTGCCCTCACCTCCTTCTAAAAACACAAAAAGAAAAGGCTTCCTAAGATGCCTTCTCCCCTTGTCACTCTAAAATTTATTTTGATAGCCGCTACAATTTGCTGTTTCTTGGTACAAAAGTCTTGCTTTCTGCTCTTAATCTTTTACCAAATAATAAATTCACATGGATTCTCTTATTATTTGTCGGCTTCTCACTGCATGACTTTTCTGCACATATCTTCTCCATAAACAATTCCTAACTTGTGTCCCGTATCCCAATGGACATGAATGGTTCCCACATCATCCACGCTTACTACCGTTCCTTTTGTTCCCTCTGGAATTTTCACATAGGGGTCATCCATACTAATAAGTTCCACCCTCGTGCCTGAAGGGTAGTCAGCTTTTATTTTTTTCACAATCCTTTTCGATACCTTGAACATACGAAATTCCTTTCTTTTTCAAACTTTTTCTAAAGGCTTTTCTCAGTATTTTCTTGTCAAAGCCAAATTTCTGATACGCCCTGTCCAACACCTGATAATAGGAGTCACTCGGCTTTCCAAAGCTTCTCTGTTTATCCATGAGATAAACCATGGCTGTCATCTGATTTTCCTCGACTTTAACTTCAAGCTCCTTCTTATCATAAAAGATTGGATATCCTTCATAGCGATCAAGCCGTTCTTCATCCCCTTCCCCTAGCTTCCATATCAGTACGGGAACCTTGCTTCCTTTTCTTGCTTCAATCGTTGCGTAGGAGCCAGTAAGAGAACCCTTAAAAAGCAGTTCATATCCTTCCAACATACTTGTTCCAATTAGTTCTGCGTTAGGACACCGATATTCCATCTGCTCCAAATCCATATTGCTGCCATAAGCAATGTAATATTTTTTCACCTTAATTCTTCCTTTCTACATTAGACTTCACTTCTTAAAGCATCCCGCTCTGGAGCCTCCTTTCACTGCCTTAAGGGCGGTTTTCTCCGCCCTTGGCATGTGACATCTGGCTCTTAATGTCCACTTCTCCATGCTGAATTTCCTTCGAGGTGCTTTAAAAAATGAAGTCTGCAGGTCTTAAATTCCTCTCCATTCAACCCCAGTCGGAGCATCCAGCATCTGAATGCATATTTTTCATTGTCGGTCACCGTTTTTCTCGGTGTTGCTTTCTTTTGTGTCAGTGCCTGATGCGTTACCGCAAGACAGAACTGTATGTATGCCTTGATCTCCCCTGCGTGAAGGGTGCTGTTAAAAAGTCTAAACTCAACCGTTCCTTTTGTAAAAGTGGCATGCAGGTTTAATCCGTGGTATCTGGTCTCGTTATAATGTCTGCTCGTGTTATAAGGATCTTCTGCATACCAAATTTCTTTTAACTGCTTCATGGTTGTTGGCTTTCTTCTGTTAATGGTTTCCAAAAGTTTCTCATTGGTCTTTTTGCAATACTGAAGTCTTGCTGGATCAATCTGCAGTGCCTTGTAAAGGATGTCTTCCTTGCTTGCAATAATGTTCACAATGTTCCGTAGAGTCTGTGGCTTAAATTTCTCTGCCCCGATGTGGATGTGAATTCCACAAGAAGAGTTTATTATACCTCCTCCCTTTCTTAGCTTTCTTACCAGTTCCTGTAAGGTTTCCATATCCTCATAAGTAAGAATCGGACTGACCACTTCCGTCTTGTAATCATCTCCCGCATGAAAGGTTCTTCCATTTTCTTTTTTTTGTGCGGCAATGCTTGCATCGTACATCGCTTTCCAAGTCCTCCCTTTTTTGTCCTTAACTTCGTAAGTTTGATAACCTGTCCCTACGTATTGACTCTCTGTTTGAAAAAATTCCGCAAGTAAGCTTGCTGCGTTTTTTCTTGTAATGCCTGTCATTTCAATTTCAATTCCAAATGTCTGTGTTCTCATTCTTAATCCTCCGCTGTGTGTTTTCTTTTGGTAGTCTATATATCACTCTAAACACACTAATTATCCAGAGAATTCTGAACCATAATGTACACAAATATCTGGTTGACAGATTGTGTAGTTTAACCCTTACAGTGGCTAGCTCTTTCGGCATCCTTCTTGGCTTTTTGCCTCTCCTGCCACTTCATTTTTTCTTGCTGGTTAGAGAATGCGGTATGACCGTTCAGATTTTTTAAGAGTTCCCTTCTAGTCTCTTTCCCGCCTTTGCCTCCCAGTCCAATTCGGACAAGCCACACCCTCATATAATATTTTTCATTTTCTTCCTTAGTAGGCTTGGAACGAATTCGTTGATGTTGTCTGGCATATGCCACCATCATGGCAGACAGTTCACAGTAGGCTTTTACTTTGACTGGCTCTTGGGAAAAAGGAAATCCCGTAAATAAGATACCTTCCTCTGTAAAGGAAACACCGACACCACTATCTGCAACTTTCTGAAGAAAAGAAACCACCTCTTCTTTCTTGGTAAACTCCTGTTTCTCGAGAGCTTCTATCAGTTCATTTTTGATAAGAAAACCTGTTTTTCCTATGGCTTTGTTGATCAGATACTGTTTAGAATGGAGCATATTGACAAGATTGATGATTCCCTGTGCAGTCATATTTTCAATTGGTATTTTAATCAAAGTCTTTTCTTCCTCATCGAGCATTCCTTTTTTCTCTAATATCCTTTTTACTTCCTTTCCCTTTTCCGCATCTTCAATTAAAATCCGGTTGTTTCTGTCCACCGTAATTTTTCCTATTTTGTACGCAAACGATGGCGGTCCCAGATAAACAGAAGTATCACCTAAATGTTCTGCAATTACCTTTACTACCTGTTTTCTATCCTTGCCAGTTACCATAATTTCCATCTGCTGTTCTCCTTTTCTTTTGGTACACTATACATCACTCTAACTGCCTTCTAAGTCAAGCTTTTTTCTTGTATCTGCAAAAGAAAATCTATTTTCTAGACTCTGGCAATGTCATTGCTACAGCATAGGCAACTGTGGTAGTTACAGCATTTCCTGCCTGTTTGTACAACTGTGCATCTGAATTTACCGCTTGTGCTTTTTCAAATAGAGAATCTGGAAACCCTTGAAGGCGGAAACACTCCTTCGGTGTAAGCCTCCGAATTCTTCCTTGTTTGATTACTGCTTCTTTTTTTCCTTGATATTCCTGCCTAATTATATTTTTAATTTTAAGAACAGGCTCTCCCTCTTTAGTCACACTTTTGTAAAGAAGAATTCCGTGCCTGTCCTGTCCAGTAAGCGTAAACATAGGTTCGCCATTGTCTTTGATTCTTCTCCCATTTTGCCGTTTCTCCAAACGCTGTGGTGTAAGAACTGGATAAACTTCCAATACAGCAGAATTCATTGCCATGCGATTGACCATTCCTGCGGTATAGCGGGCAGTTAAACAGCGGGCAGTGTCCGTTATCTGACTTTTGGTATTGGACTGGTCAATAAAAAGCTGTCGTTTTTTTCCTTCTTCATACACCGCATTCATCGTCTGATTTCGGTTAATTCCACGATAGTCACTTGCAGCAATTGTATGTGCCGTCTCAAGTCTTCCTTTGATTCCTTCTTTTCGGTTAAAACCTACCAGATACAATCCTGTCTTTGCTCCAACTCCTCCTGCATTTCCCATTAAAGTGGTAGCTGCTCCATGGGGATCATATACCCGATAGCCCTGCATACCTCTTATAACCTGCTTAAGAGCTGCTCCGTTTTTTCCTTCGAGAGATAATATTTCTCGTCTACCTCTGCTTCTAAGATTTGCAGTAATGAATACCCGTTCTCTATTTTGGGGGACTCCAAAGTCTTTTGAATTAAGCACCTGCCATCGACAATCATACCCTGCTTTGTCCATTTCAGACAAAACGGTGGCAAAATCGAATCCTGCATGTACTGATAACAGGTTCTTAACGTTCTCAACAAGAAGGTATGTGGGTTTATCACTTTCTTTTTTGCCTTTGATAAGGTCAATAATATTAAAATAGATTCCACTTCTTTTTCCTGACAATCCTCTTTGCTTCCCTGCAACGGATACGTCTTGGCATGGAAACCCAAATGTCCAGATATCTGCTCGTGGGACATCTTCTGATTTGAGTTTTGTGACATCACTAGCGAACCACTCTCCCTCCGTCTCATGCATAGCCTTATAAGAAGCTACTGCAAATTTATCATACTCACAATATCCAATGCATCTGTGCCCTGCAGCCTCTAATCCCAAACGGAAGCCCCCAATTCCTGCGCACAAATCAAGGAAGGTCAACTGCTTCATTCGCTTCACCTTCCTTATCCATATTACAATATTTAATTTTTCTGCTATTCCGAATTAAATAAACATCTTTTGCAGTTCCTTTCCATTCCATATATCGATGTACAATAACATCCACATATTTCTCATCCAACTCAATGGTTCTGCAAATTCGACTGGTCTGCTCACAAGCCATTAACGTAGAGCCACTGCCACCAAACGGATCCAATACAATACAATTACTCATACAGGAGTTGGTAATCGGATAAGATACCAAATTAATAGGTTTCATGGTTGGATGAAGATTATTTTTGCTTGGACGGTCAAACTCCCATATGGTTGACTGTTTTCGATCCGAATACCACAAATGCTTTCCCCCTAGCTTCCATCCAAACAAAACTGGCTCATGCTGCCACTGATAAGGGCTTCTTCCTAATACTAGGCTCTGCTTCTTCCAAATGCAGGTTCCAGATAAATAGAACCCAGCTGCTCGAAACGCTTTTCTAAAATTAAATCCTTCTGTGTCTGCATGAAACACATAAATGCTGGCATCCTGTTCCATGTTTGCCTCCATATTCACAAAAGCAGCAAATAGAAACTTGTAAAATTCCTCATCTTTCAAGTTATCATTTTGTATTATTCCAACTTCTGATTGGTAATTAACATTATAGGGTGGATCCGTAACAATTAGATTAGCCTTCTGCCCTTCCATTAGTTTTTTATAAGTCTCAGGTCTAGTAGCATCACCACATATCAGACGGTGGGGGCCTAACAACCACACATCACCTTTCCGCGAAATACATGGATTTTTTAGTTCTTCCTCTACATCAAAGTCATCCTCCCGGATATCCTTGTTATGAACCGCATTAAATAATTGTTCTATTTCCGGAGGTTCAAACCCTGTTTTACTCAGGTCAAAATCAGATGCTTCTATGTCCTTTAATAAGTCTGCCAACAGTTCTTCATTCCAAGATCCAGTAATTTTATTCAAGGCAATGTTCAAGGCTTTTTCTTTTGTTTTATCGATTGCAATTACAATACAATCAATTTCGGTATATCCTAAATTTTGTAGCACCGTAACTCTTTGATGCCCTCCAATAATTGTGAAATCTGTATTTACAATGATGGGCTCCACATATCCAAACTCTGTAATGGAGGTTTTGATTTTCTCATATTCCTTATCGCAGGGTTTCAGTTTTTTTCTTGGATTATAGGCGGCGGGAATCAATTCTGTTATCTTTAGTTTTTTAAATTCCATTCTCTTCCCTCCAAAATCTGTCTTTGATATAGCAGTTATGACTGCAATATTTTCTGTTTCGGTTTCCATAGGCTTCAAAGGTTATTCCACAACAAGCACAGGTCTGTTGATAAACAGCTGTTTTTCTTTTCTCCACTGCCTCTGGATGTGCCTTCCACCAATCTCTTCTGCATTGGTTGGAGCAAAACTTTCTTGGACGTCCTGTATAAGGCTGCTCCATTCTTTTTCCACAATAGAAACAAGCCTCCCCCGACTGCATCTGTTCCATTACATTTTTGGTTAAGGCTTTTGCATAGCCTTCCAAGCCCCTTGCTTTACAAAAGTTTCTTACAATATCACGAGACACTCCTACCACTGAGCCAATCGCTCGATAACCAATTCCCCGCATACGGAGTTCCCGAATCTGTTTTTCTTGTGAAGCCGTCATTCCTTTTTTATCCTTTCTTTCCAGCAATAAAATAAGTGCAGCTGCCAGAGTTAATTACTCTCCAACAGCTACACTTTTATGGTACTAAAAAAGACCTTAAAAACATCGCTTTTTCACTTGTTTTTTGGTCTAAAATCTTCTTTTTTATTTACGTTTTAACAAAACCTCTATTCTCTATTTCAACTATTGCCTGCATCCTTCAGCTATTTTTTTCGTTTTGGGTATCCCCCCTGTTTAATTCTGCGAAATTCTGCGTAAAAGGGTGCATCGGTATTTCTTGTAAAAGGTTGTAGAGATTTTCTTACCCC
>NZ_FOYZ01000037.1 GCF_900112775.1 Anaeromicropila populeti | reverse complement strand
TATTCATGGAGCCTTAAATTATATGACTCCAGTAGAATATCGTTTATCTAAAATGACCGAATAAAAATTGTATAAAAAAGTGTTGACAATCCACTACACGCAGGTAAGATAAGAAGCTACATTGTTCTCGCTCTTGCTCTCAACAACCAGGCACTCACACAGAAATGCGCCTCGGCAAAGAAACCGCAGGCTGAAAATGAAAAGTTCGCAATGCGGACCTACCTCAATCGCATCGGTTTCATCGGCGAGGAATTCGCAAACTGCCGGGAGCACTTGACCGCCCACCTGGACGGCTCGGCGGCTTGGCGATTTCGGGCAGCCTGAACGGTTGCCCCGCAAAAATAAGGAGGACAAAGACAATGAATAAAACATTCTATCTCGCCTATGGCTCAAATCTCAACCTTGAGCAAATGGCGCACCGTTGCCCCACAGCAAAACCTGTCGGGCCGGTAGTTTTGAAGGACTACCAGTTATTGTTTCGAGGGGCACACGGCGGCTCTGTGGCGACCGTGGAACCTTTTAAGGGTAAGACAGTGCCATGCCTGCTGTGGGAAATTACCCCGGCTGACGAAGCGGCACTCGATCGTTACGAGGGGTTTCCGTTCCTCTACCGAAAGGAAAAAGTCAAAGTCAGACTTGGAAAAAAGAACGTAGAAACTATGGTGTACATCATGAATGAAGGTCGACCACTTGGTACTCCAAGCTGTTATTATTACAGCGTTATTTTAGAGGGCTACAAGAGTGCGGACTTCGACATCAGCATTCTGAAAGAGGCTGTCGAGGATTCTAAGGAGGACATAAATGGATAAGAAGATAAAGGAGCAGATTCTCGCCATCCACGCAACAGGTGAAACAAACATGTTCGATGTGCCGAAGGTGCAGGAAATTGCTATGAGAGAGGGATACGCTGAGTTGCTTGTTTACCTTGCTGATAACACTGGTGCATATGCCCGTTTTATTCTGACGGGCGAAGAGATAAATAACTAAACACAGAGAACAGTGCCGAAAACGGCTCTGTTTCTCGTACAGATAGATTTGGAAGGCTTGCTTAATGCAGGTCTATTTTTATGCTCGGAAGGAGGCGGCGGATATACGAAAACTCAAGAAATACACACCAACCCGGTTTAAGTCGGCTGATTCCATCTATGATAAATCCTCCGCCGATTATGCCGTTGCTTTTATCGAAGCCCTCTCACATACCAAAGGCACGTGGGCGGGAAAGCCTTTTGAACTAATCGATTGGCAGGAGAGGATAATTCGTGATGTATTCGGAACTCTGAAGCCGAATGGCTACCGGCAGTTCAACACAGCTTATGTAGAAATACCTAAGAAGATGGGAAAAAGTGAGCTTGCGGCGGCTGTTGCCCTGTTGCTCACTTGCGGAGATAACGAGGAACGCGCCGAGGTTTACGGATGTGCTGCTGATCGCAACCAGGCATCCATCGTTTTTAACGTTGCGGCGGATATGGTACGGATGTGCCCGGCTCTGTCAAAGCGAGTGAAAATCCTCGACTCAATGAAGCGGCTCATCTATCAGCCGACAGGCAGTATTTATCAGGTGCTTTCAGCTGACGTAGGCAACAAGCACGGCTTCAACACACATGGTGTGGTGTTTGATGAACTTCATACCCAACCTAACCGAAAGCTGTACGACGTTATGACTAAAGGCAGTGGTGATGCAAGAATGCAACCACTGTATTTCCTTATAACTACTGCTGGGGACAACCAGAATAGTATCTGCTGGGAGGTACACCAGAAGGCCCTGGATATTATAAATGGCAGAAAAAACGATCCCACCTTCTACCCCGTTATATATGGGGCCGATCCCGAGGATGACTGGACAGATCCAAAAGTGTGGAAGAAAGCAAATCCATCTTTGGGAATCACCGTCAGCATGGATAAGGTTAAAGCAGCATTTGAATCAGCAAGACAGAATCCTGCTGAAGAGAACAGCTTCAGACAGCTTCGGCTCAATCAATGGGTAAAACAGGCTGTGCGCTGGATGCCAATGGACAAATGGGATGCCTGCGCTTTTGCAGTTGATCCGGAATTATTGCGAGGACGCGTTTGCTACGGCGGACTTGACCTCTCAAGTAGTACGGATATAACAGCGTTTGTTCTGGTGTTCCCACCGGAAGATGAAGCGGATAAATACACAGTTCTACCATTCTTCTGGATACCGGAGGATAACATCGATTTGCGGGTACGGCGTGATCACGTAAACTACGATGTGTGGAAAAAGCAAGGATTCCTACAAACCACCGAGGGTAACGTAGTACATTACGGCTTCATTGAATCGTTTATTGAAGAACTCGGTACAAAATATAACATTCGAGAAATTGCTTTCGACCGCTGGGGCGCAGTACAAATGACACAGAATCTTGAAAACCTCGGCTTTACGGTTGATATTGTCAATATCTCTTTACACTTTTTTCACAAGGATGTTCGACCTATGCCGCATCCTGTAAGGAGGCATAGTATTGTTGCCTCTTAATCAT
>NZ_FOYZ01000019.1 GCF_900112775.1 Anaeromicropila populeti | reverse complement strand
GCTTTAAAATATCATTCTCCATTAATAACTGTTTATTTTCTTTACGAAGGCGAATCAACTCATTTTCTTCGTCAGTTCTGTTATCTTTAGCCTTAAAAGAACCTGTATTACCATAGTCATTTGTCCATTTCACTACTGTTGATTTAGCCAGTTGATATTCTCTAGCTATTTCTGCTGCTGGTTTACCATTTTGCCTTAATGCGACTATTTGCTTTTTAAAATCATCGGTGTAATTTTTTACTTTTCCTGCCATGATAGTTATCCTCCATTTTTCTCATTATATCATGACCGAATATGATTTGTATAATTTATTATAACCTATTCAAAGTTTTATTTTTTAAACTAGTAGTTTATGAACCTTATTGGGTAAAGGACAGTCACACCCCAAGGCGCGGCAAAGTGTGTGTTCCTCAATAGTAATTAGAATCGTGGAAATGTATGGAAGACAAACCAAGTTTGTAAGCAGAAATATTTTTGCGAAAGAAATTAAAAGGGAAATATTGTATAGATAAAAGGTTTGTAATTTTATGTATCATATTATATAATATTTAGTATAGAAATAATACGTTATATTATTTGGAGGTATAAATGGATACTGGTATTTTATTAGAGAGTGGTACAAATGAACTTGAAATATTGGAATTTACGATAGGAAACAATCATTATGGAATAAATGTTGCAAAAGTAAAGGAAATATTGCCATACACACTTCCAACACCAATTCCGAATGCCAATGTATGTGTAGAAGGAATATTTATGCCGAGGGACACAATTATTTCCATTGTAAATTTAGCAAAAGCACTGGGGTTGCCAGATTCAAACGATCAGTCAAAGGACATGTATATATTAACAAATTTCAATAAATTGAATGCGGCATTTCATGTGCATACGGTAGTTGGTATTCACAGAGTATCATGGGAAGCTATTATAAAGCCGGATGCAACAATTAGTTCTGCGGGAAGTGGCGTTGCAACTGGAATTATTAAGCTTGAAGACAAGCTTATTATTATACTGGATTTTGAAAAAATAATTACTGATATAAACCCAGAAACAGGTTTAAAGGTATCTGATATCAGCCATCTTATGGATCGAAAAAGAAATGATACGCCTATTTTGATTGCAGAGGATTCAGGATTATTAAGTAAATTAATTACGGAGTGTTTACATAAGGCTGGATACAGCAATATAATAAATACTTCGAACGGACGTGAAGCCTATGATAAATTGTTAGAGTATAAGGCAAGCGGAAATTTAGATGAGAAAGTAAGATGTGTAATAACAGATATTGAGATGCCGCAGATGGATGGGCATCATTTAACCAAGCTTATAAAGGAAGACAGTGTTCTACAGAAAATACCTGTTATAATCTTTTCATCGCTTATCACTGAAGAAATGAAGAGAAAAGGTAATTTACTGGGTGCTGATATGCAGATGTCAAAACCAGAGATAGGATCACTTGTAGAAGCAATTGATAAATTAATTGGGGTTAAAAAGATTTAATTATGCAAGGGGGCTATTTTAACGAGATAGCTCTCTTCTTAATATAAAAGAAAACTTTATCAGCTTACAATGAAATTTATTGTTAAAAGCATTTTTATATGGTAGAATGTGTGTGATGAAAAGGTGGAAGGAGGTTAAATGATGGCGACTTGCAAAAATTGTGGTACGGAAATTAAGGATGGAGACTTATGTGAATCCTGTAAGCTGCTGTTAGGTACCTTTGATGAATCTGAGGTATTCAATGAAACCACAGCGACAGATGTGGATGAGGATTTGATGGAATTACTGGGAATGATTGATTTTAATAATGAAAAAAATGAGGAGCCCCAAGAAGATTTAAATGATATAGACATAGATTCTCTTTATGGTACAACAAAAGAAAAGGATGAAAAGGGAATAAGCGATGTTAGTGACGTATTTTCTGATGCTTTGGGTGTATTAAATGATAATTCTGACTTAGGCAATGATGATTTATTTGATTTAATTCCGGACAGAAGTGAGACCAAGGAAGAAGTACCGAAAAAGAAAAGTCTTTTGGCAAAATGGTTCGGTAATGTACCGGATGAGAAGGAAAAAAACGAAGAGCATAAAAAGTCAGAAGAAAAAGAGGAAGAATCAAAAGAAGAAGATGCAGAGGATGTTAAAAAGAAGACAAAAAAATCAAAAGCTGAAAAGAAAGCAGAAAAGTTAGCCAAGCAGAAAGAGAAAAAAGAAAAAAAGGTAAAGAAATCCAAGAAGGAAGAGAAAGAGGAAAAAGAAGCAGCCACGCCAGTTATTGAGTTGGATACTGGAAGAATTAATCGAGTTGGCGCTGCTATTGTATTTTTAGTGTTTGGAGTTTTTTCAGCATTTGTAATATTAGGAACTAATTCATTTGCATATGCACATAGTGTTGGAAATGCCAGTGAATATTTTGAAAAGCAAAAATATACAAAGGCATACGATGAAATTAGTGGCTTGAATATTAAGCAAAGTGATCAAGAGATATATGATAAGATTGTTACGGTGATGTATGTAAACAAACAACTAAATTCATATAACAACTACTATAGCATTGAGATGTATCCAGAGGCGTTGGATTCCTTATTAAAAGGGTTAGAAAAATATAGTGCTTATATTGAAAGAGCAAAAGAATTGGGCGTTAAAAGTGATTTAGATTATGTGAAAAAGCAGATTACAAGTGAGTTGAAAAATCAGTTTAATATTGAGGCTGAAGAAGCTGAAAAAATAAATAGTATTTCATCACAAGAAGAGTATAGCAAGAAAGTAATTCAACTTGCTAAATGAAACTAAAAAGGATGTGTAAGAATGATTGCAATTATTGACTACGATGCTGGAAATTTGAAAAGTGTAGAAAAGGCATTGATTCACCTAGGGGAAGAACCTATAATTACGAGAAATTATGATGAACTTTTGAAAGCGGATAAGGTAATTTTACCAGGTGTAGGAGCCTTTGGAGACGCGATGAAAAAGCTCCATAAATACGATTTAGTGAAACCGATTCAGGAGGTTAAGGAAAGGAAAACTCCATTTTTAGGAATTTGTTTGGGTTTACAGCTAATGTTTGAAAGCAGTGATGAGAATCCAGGGGTAGAAGGTCTTTCTCTTTTACCGGGTAAAATTGTTAGAATTCCAGAACAGGAAGGACTTAAAATTCCACATATGGGGTGGAATTCCTTATCCATCAAAAATGGGAGAACACTTTTTCAAGGTGTAGACAATGAAGCTTATGTGTATTTTGTACACTCCTTTTATTTAAAAGCAGATAATGTAGAAGATGTTGCAGCAACAACACACTATAGTACAGTTATTGATGCTTCTGTAGAACACGGGCAGTTATTTGGATGCCAGTTTCATCCGGAAAAAAGCGGTAATGTAGGATTGACAATATTGAAAAATTTTGCAGCAATAGGAAAGGAGACAATATAATGTTTACAAAGAGAGTAATTCCTTGCCTGGATGTCCACAACGGACGTGTTGTAAAAGGTGTGAATTTTGTGAATTTACGTGACGCTGGTGATCCAGTTGCAGTTGGTGCAGCATATGATTTGGCTGGTGCAGATGAATTAGTTTTCTTAGATATAACAGCGTCTTCAGACGCTAGGGATATTAAACTGGAAATGGTACGTAAGGTTGCGGAGACAGTATTTATTCCGTTTACAGTTGGCGGAGGCATTCGTACGGTAGATGATTTTAAAATGATTTTAAGAGAAGGTGCTGATAAGATTGCGGTGAATACTGCTGCAATTTTGAATCCAACACTGATTTCCGAGGCCGCAGATAAGTTTGGAAGCCAATGTGTCGTCTTGGCTATTGATGCAAAGCGTCGTGAGGACGGTACTGGCTGGAATATTTATAAAAATGGCGGACGAGTAGATATGGGTATTGATGCAGTCGAATGGGCAATTAAGGCCAATGAGTTGGGTGCAGGTGAAATCTTATTAACCAGTATGGATTGCGACGGAACAAAAGATGGTTATGACATTCAGCTGACAAAGACTATTTCAGAGAATGTTTCAATACCAGTGATTGCTTCAGGAGGAGCAGGAACCTTAGAGCATTTTTATGATGCATTAACAGAGGGGAAAGCAGATGCAGTTCTTGCAGCTTCTCTATTTCATTATAAAGAACTGGAGATTCGAGAAGTTAAGGAGTACTTAAAAAAGCGTAATATTAGCGTTAGATGATAGAAGAAAGATACCCCGGAGAAATTTCGGGGTGTTTTTGCAAAAAAAGGAGAAATAGTTATGAGTATGATACAAAATGACTGGTTAGATGCAATTGGAGGAGAATTCAAAAAACCATATTATGTAGAACTTTATAAATTCGTGAGAAATGAATATAATACAAAGATAATTTATCCGCCAGCAGAAGATATTTTTAATGCGTTTCATTTTACACCATTAAGCAAGGTAAAGGTATTAATACTAGGACAGGATCCATACCACAATGAAAGACAAGCACATGGTTTATGCTTTTCCGTTTTGCCAGACCAAAAGGAATTACCACCTTCGTTAGTAAATATTTATAAGGAGTTACAAGATGATTTAGGATGCTATATACCGAATAACGGGTATTTAAAAAAATGGGCGGATCAGGGAATCTTGTTACTCAATACGGTGCTTACAGTTAGAGCACACGAAGCCAATTCACACAAGGGAAAAGGCTGGGAGGAATTTACAGACGCAGTGATTCATACTGTTAATGCGGTGGATCAACCTGTTGTTATTATTCTTTGGGGAAAGCCGGCTCAGACGAAAAGAAAGATGCTTACCAATCCCAGACATTTAGTACTGGAAGCACCACATCCGAGTCCATTATCTGCATATCGGGGATTTTTTGGAAGCAAGCCTTTTAGTAAGACAAATGATTTTCTTGTAAGCAATGGAGTAGAAGCAATAGACTGGCAAATTGAAAATATATAATACGGAAGAAAAGTGGTTAGAGAAGCTTTATGGTGATAAATATCTTCATTATAAAAGGCGGGTGAACAGGTGTATTCCATGGTTCCCCAAAAAATAAAAGGAATGAAATAAACCGCTGGGACAAGTGATTTTATAATCTGAATTCCAGCGGTTTACTCATATCATTTTTTATTTAAATTATCATTTGCTGTAGCAAGCATAAGCTTAATACGATTGAGCTGGTTTACTTCACTGGCACCAGGATCGTAGTCGACAGCTACAATGTTGGATTCTGGAAATTCACGACGCAGCTCTTTAATAACTCCTTTTCCTACTACGTGATTTGGAAGACATCCAAATGGCTGGGTACATACAATGTTTGGTACACCTGAATGAATCAGTTCTACCATTTCACCAGTCAGGAACCAGCCCTCCCCTGTTTGATTTCCACAAGAGACAAAAGGCTCTGCGTACTGAGCAAGGGTTGCTATTTCTTTCGGTGCATCAAAGCGTTTGCTTGCAAGCAGTTCTTTTTTCATGGTTCTTCTGTAGTGTTCGATAAAGGAAATAATCCAGTTACAGATAACTGCTGTTTTCTTTTTGCCACCTAGATAATCTAGCTTAAAGTTAGTATTGTAAAGTGTATAATGAAAGAAATCCAGTAAATCAGGACAAACTGCTTCAGCTCCTTCTGCCTCCAGTAGTTCTACCAGATGATTATTGGCACCTGGCAGGAATTTAACCAGAATTTCACCAACAATCCCGACTCTAGGCTTTCTTATATCTAGCAGGGGAAGCGTATCAAAGTCGTGTATCATCTGTTTGATATTCTGCTTAAATTTTTTAATGTTTCCAGTTTTCACATCTTGCATACAGATTTTTTTCCATTTTTCATGCAATGCATTGGCAGAACCAGGTTCCTTTTCATATGGGCGGGTCCGATAAAGTACCCGCATAAATAAATCACCATAAATAATTGACTGTAACGCCCGGTTTATCATGGCAGGTGAAATTTGAAACCCTGGATTTTTCTCAATACCAGCACTTAATGAAATAACAGGAATTTGACTCATACCTGCATTTTCCAAAGCCCGGCGTATAAAGCCGATATAGTTTGTAGCCCGGCAGCCCCCGCCGGTCTGGGTGATAATAATTGCAGTACGATTTAAATCGTATTTGCCAGAAAGAAGCGCCTCCATAAATTGTCCAATTACAATGAGAGACGGGTAACAGGCATCATTGTTCACGTACTTCAGCCCATACTCTACAGCTGTCTTGCTGTCTTGCAATGCTACAAAATTATAACCACAGGAAGAAAGAGCTGGAACTAATAGGTCAAAATGTATTGGTGACATTTGAGGAGCAAGAATGGTGTAATTCTTACGCATTTCCTTTGTAAAAAGCACCCTGTGGTGGGCGGTATCAGAAGGAACAGGTATAATGTTTTTCATATCTCGGTCTTTTATTGCCGATAAAAGAGAACGGATACGTATCCTGGCAGCTCCTAGATTATTCACTTCGTCAATTTTGAGTACAGTATATATTTTATTAGATTTAGTTAAAATGTCACGTACTTGATCCGTTGTAACAGCATCTAAACCACACCCAAAGGAATTCAATTGAATTAACTCTAGGTTTTTTGCTGATCTTACGTAAGATGCAGCAGCATATAAGCGGGAATGATACATCCATTGATCCATTGCAACAGTTGGACGATCCACTTTTCCCAAGTGTGAAATACTATCTTCTGTAAGAACTGCTACACCAAAGGATGTAATTAATTCTGGTATTCCATGGTTGATTTCTGAATCCAAATGATAAGGACGGCCCGCCAAAACGATTCCTTTTTTACCAGTTTCATTCAAATAAGCTAATACTCGTTCCCCTTCTTTTGCAAGATCAGAACGTACCTGTAATAATTCATTCCAACCAGCTTGAGCGGCAGCTTTCACTTCGCTGGCTGGCAGCTGATTTTCCTTTTGAAAATAATCTACCAGGCGATTAGTGAGAATCTCTAAATTTTTAAAGGACATAAATGGATTCTGATATTTAATCGCAGGATCGGATAACTCTTCCATATTATTTTTAATATTTTCTCCGTACGATGTTACAATAGGGCAGTTATAGTGATTTGTAGCACCCTCTACTTCACATCTTTCATAAGGAATGCAAGGATAGAAAATATACTTTACATTTTGCCGTAAAAGCCATGTAACATGACCATGAGCCAGCTTTGCAGGATAACATTCTGATTCACTTGGAATAGATTCAATACCTAATTCATAAATCTTACGATTAGATTCTGGTGATAAAACGACCTGATAACCAAGCTTTGTAAAAAATGTAAACCAAAACGGATAGTTTTCATATAAATTTAATACCCGGGGAATTCCTACCTTGCCACGAAAAGCCTGCTCGTCATCAAGAGGTATATAACCAAATGTTCTGTTCTTTTTTACCTGAAACAGATTTGGGATATCGTCAGCATGTTTTTCTTTGCCTAAACCTCGTTCACATCGATTTCCAGAAATAAATTGCCGTCCTCCTGTAAATTTATTAATGGTAAGCAGACAGCTGTTCGTGCATCCCTTACAGCGGGACATAGAGGTTTCAAATTTCAAGCTGTTAATTTGTTCAATTGAAAGCATAGTGGATTCAGTGCCTGCCTCATAATGAGAACGGGCAATTAAAGCAGCACCAAATGCGCCCATAATTCCAGCTATATCTGGACGGACAGCTGTACAGCCTGATATCAACTCGAAACTCCTTAGAACTGCATTGTTATAAAATGTTCCACCCTGAACAACAATTTTGTTTCCTAAATCTTTTGGATCTGTCAGTTTAATTACTTTAAACAATGCATTCTTTATGACAGAATAGGCAAGACCAGCAGAGATGTCCTCTACCGTTGCACCTTCCTTTTGAGCCTGTTTCACTTTTGAGTTCATAAAAACAGTACATCGAGAGCCGAGATCAATTGGATTTTTTGCAAATAAAGCAGCCTGTGCAAAATCTGCTACTTCAAAGTTCAAGGATTTTGCAAAGGTTTCAATAAAGGATCCGCAGCCGGAAGAACAGGCTTCATTTAATTGAACGCTATCTACAGTACTATTCTTTATTTTGATACACTTCATATCCTGACCACCAATGTCAAGAATACAATCTACTTGTGGTTCAAAAAATGCAGCCGCATAATAATGGGCTACTGTTTCCACTTCTCCCTCATCTAACAGCAATGCTGCCTTTATTAAGGCCTCACCGTATCCTGTAGAACAGGAACGTACAATGCGTGCACTATCTGGAAGCAGACTGTATATTTCCTTAATAGCTTTTAATGTGGTTTTTAATGGACTACCGTTATTATTATGATAGAAGGAGTAAAGAAGGGAACCATCTTCACCAACAAGCGCTACTTTGGTAGTAGTGGAACCAGCATCTATTCCAAGGAAACAATCACCCTCATAAGTGGATAAATCATCTTTGACGACATGATGTTGCCCGTGCCTATGTAAAAAAGATGCAAATTCCTCCTGGGTTTCAAAAAGGGGTTTCATCCGGGTCACTTCAAATTCCATATGAATCCGTTGGAGCAGCTTTTGATTCAAATTGCCAAGACGAAGTACCGTTTCTTTTTTTGAATTCATGGCAGCACCTATAGCAGCAAATAAATGGGAATGCTCAGGAGAAATAATCTGAGCAGCCTCCAAATTCAGTGTACGGATAAAAGCCTGTTTTAATTCAGTTAAAAAATGAAGAGGACCTCCCAGGAATGCCACATTGCCCCTTATTGGCTTTCCACACGCAAGTCCACTAATGGTTTGATTTACTACAGCTTGAAAAATACTTGCAGATAAATCTTCTTTTGTTGCACCTTCGTTTATCAGAGGCTGAATATCAGATTTTGCAAAAACACCACATCTTGCTGCAATAGGATAAAGTGCCTTATAATTTTTTGCATATTCATTTAAACCTGGTGCATCAGTTTTCAGTAAGGTAGCCATCTGGTCAATAAAGGAACCAGTACCACCAGCACAAATGCCATTCATTCTTTGTTCAATTCCACCAGTAAAATAAATAATCTTTGCATCTTCTCCACCAAGTTCAATTGCAACATCAGTTTGAGGGGCATAATCTTTTAATGCGGAAGCAACCGCAACAACTTCCTGAATAAAAGGTATTTCTAAATGCTTGGAAATAGTAAGACCACCAGATCCAGTTATCATTGCTGATGTGGTGATGTCTCCTAATTCCCTTGATGCTTCAGAGATTATACTGCTAAGTGTTTCTTGTATATTTGCATAATGTCTTTTATAATCAGAAAAAACTACTTTGTTTGTTCTGTCTAAAATGGCAATTTTTACAGTTGTAGAACCGATGTCAATGCCAAGTGTATAGATATCGTTTTTCATATGTTCCAGCTTGCGCTGTTCCTCCCTTATGAATAGTCAGTTGTTAAAAACATACAGACTTATTATATTCTATAATAGGAATAAGTTCAACTGGGAAATAAATATTTTAATAAGAACCAAAGGGTACATTTTTACAAAATAGGAATATAATATACCAATAAACGTATCTTAATTGGAAGGTAATTGTATGAATTTTGAAACTTGTAACGGAATGACATATGTAATTAAAAAGGGTGATACTTTATATAGTTTAAGTAGAAGGTATAATGTACCATTAGCATTGATATTAAGAGCAAACCCATATGCTGAAATATATAATTTACAAATTGGAGATGAAATTTGTATTCCTATTGAACCTCCGATTGCTTCTGTTGGTGAAATGATTGAAGAAATAACTCCTATGAAGCCACCCGTAATGGAAATGCCAATATTAAATTCACCAGTGATGGAACAACCAATGATGGAAAATGAACTGAATTCCAGTGCCAATGATACTGTAATGTCTTATGTAGTTTGTGTTAATGATTCCATTCAAAAGGTAATGGACTATTTTGATGTAGATATGGAAGATTTAATGTATTACAATAAAGCAGAGGATATTTTATTAAAACCAGGTTGTGTAATTAGAATTCCAAGCAATGAAAGAGACTAATTCATTTACATTTTGATTGTTTTGTATTATAGTAGTAGCAAAAGATGAAGAATGAGGTAAAACATGAGAAATATTAAATTGACAATAGAATATGATGGAAGCAGATATAGCGGCTGGCAACGTCTGGGTAAGGGGGAAGCAGCTAATACGATAGAAAATAAAATCATGGAAGTTATTCGTAAAATGACGGATGAAAATGTAGAATTATTCTGTGGCTGCCGGACTGAGACAGGAGTTCATGCAAATGCACAGGTAGTGAATTTTAAAACAAATACAAGTATGAAAACATGGGAAATCAAACAGTATTTGAATCGATATCTTCCAATGGACATTGCAATTTTGGAAGTGGAGGAAATGCAAGAGCGTTTTCATGCTAGTTTAAATGCAAAATCAATCACATATATGTACCGTATTGCCATTGGTGATGTACCAAGTGTATTTGACAGAAAATATACTTACTATAGTTTTCATACACCAGATTTGGAACGGATGAAGCTTGCTGCGGATAAGCTAGTGGGCAGACATGATTTCAAATTTTTATCTACCGTAAAGAAGACAAAATCCACTGAGAAGGAAATTCTTCACATTGACATATATAAGGATCTAAAGGAAATCCAAATTACAATTTGTGCCAATGACTTTCTTCATAATATGGCAAGAATGATAGTGGAAACGCTACTGGACATTGGACTGGAGGAGCGAAAGGTGGAAGAACTGGATGACATTTTAAATCCAGATTCACCTGTAGAAGGAAGTGAGCCAGCAGATCCAAAGGGACTATTCTTGCAGGAAATTCAATATTAATGATAATGCAGCCTCTTACTTACATAATAAGTCTGAGGCTTTTTAAATGAAAGGGAGATAAACTATGATTGATAAAATAAGTGATACACAAAAAGTAGAAGCCTTGTTTGGTAATTGGAAAGAAACGTTAATATGGTCATGTCTGGAAAATATAATGGGTACCATTTATGTAACCAGTCAGGAGAACCCAACGTCAGCAATGGCTGTTTTGGGGGATTTCTGCTTTTTTGCTGGTTCACCAGAGAAAGATTTAGTTCAATATAAGCCTGAAAGCTATCAGAAGGATATAATTATTATGATTCCACAAAATGACAGCTGGGGCAAATTAATTGAAGAGACCTATGGAGAAAAAGCCAAAAGAGTGACACGTTATGCAATGAAAAAGGAATATTCGGTATTTGACAAGGGAAAACTGCAAAAGGTGATTTGTTTATTACCACCAGAATATTCGTTAAAAATGGTAGATGAAGATATATTTCATTTATGTAAGGCAAATGACTGGAGCGCGGATTTAGTATCTCAATATGAAACATTTGAAGAGTATAAAAGCCTTGGAATTGGTGCAGTTGTATTAAAGGATGGGGTACTTGTTTCGGGAGCCTCTTCCTATTCGAGCTATCAAAATGGTATTGAAATTGAAATAGATACTAGAGAAGACTACAGAAGAAATGGACTGGCATATGTATGCGGAGCCAAATTAATATTGGAATGTCTTGAGAGAAAATGGTATCCAAGTTGGGATGCACAAAACAAATGGTCGGTGGCTTTGGCTGAAAAGCTGGGGTATCATTTTGACTATGAGTATGTGGCATATGAGGTTGCTATTACTAAAAACTTTAGGTGGGATATTTAAAAATAGTATTGACATTTCATAACTGCTGTCATAAAATTGTAAATGCAAATGATTTGCGTTTGCAAAAAGAGAAAGGACAGAGCAAAAATGAAAACAAAACAAAGAATCTGGAAATGCCTTAGTTTCTTAGTGATAGCAGGGGCATTATTTTTAACAGGATGTAATAAAGAAAAGGAAACAGAGACAAGCAGTGAAAAACTAACCATAGCAGTAAGTATTGTGCCTCAGAAGACTTTTGTAGAGGCGGTATGCGGTGATTTGGCGGAGGTGGTTACACTAATTCCACCAGGAAGCAGTCCAGAAAATTATGAACCTTCACCTGCGCAGATGGAAAAGTTTTACGATTCAGCATTGTACTTTACGATTGGAGTGCCAACTGAGGAAGCGAACATTTTGCCAAATGCAGGAGAGGTAAATGTGGTATCACTTCAAGAGGAGGTTGCAAAGGTGTATCCGGATCGGACGTTTGAGTCAGGAGAACGAGATCCTCATATATGGCTTTCACCCAAAAGAGTAAAAACAATGGTTGAAGTGATTGCCCGTGAAATGAGCAATCTGGATAGTGCAAATAAAGAGACGTATGAGAAAAATGCTAAGGAATATATGGATCAGCTGGATGCTCTTGATCAGGACATAACAAAGGCATTGGAAAATGTCCAGAATAAAAAGTTTATTGTTTATCATCCAGCATTCGGATATTTGGCAGAGGATTACGGACTTACTATGTACGCACTGGAGGAAGAAGGTAAAGAAGCAACCCCAGAGCATTTGCAGGAAGTAATTGATATGGCAAAGGAAGAAAATATTAAAGTTATTTTTTACCAAGAAGAAATTGACAGCAGTCAGTCAGAATCCTTTGCAGAAGAACTTGGGGGTAAAACAATTCAGCTTGCTCCACTTGCAGCTGATTATATTGAAAATCTAAAAAAAATGGCAGATACGATGGCAGAGGCGATGGAATAATGGAAACAGCAGTACACATTACTAATTTGTCTGTAAATTATGGTAAGACACAGGCATTGCAAAATATTTTTCTGGATGTTTCAGAGGGAGAATTTTTAGGCATTATGGGACCAAATGGTGGTGGAAAATCTACACTGTTAAAGGCCATTTTAGGCTTAATACCTGTAACTACAGGGCAAATACAGATTTATAATAAAGCACATATGAAAAACAGAAGTGAAATAGGTTATGTTCCTCAATTTTCCAATATGGATAAGCAGTTCCCAATTTCTTGCATTGAGGTTGTACTAACTGGACAATTGAAGCATGGTCTAGCCCCCTTTTTCCATTATTCAAAGAAGGATAAAATGACTGCTTGGGAAAAATTAGAACGGGTAGGAATTGAGAAGCTTGCAAACAGACAAATTGCTGAACTCTCTGGAGGAGAGTTTCAGCGACTGCTGATTGCAAGGGCCTTAGCAGTGAATCCGAGAATTCTGTTGCTGGATGAACCAACAGCAAGTGTGGATGCTGTTTCCAGAGAACAAATTTTTACGTTGCTGGAAGAGCTAAACAGAGAAAAAACAATTATATTGGTTACCCATGATTTATTAGCTATATCATCTAAGGTGAAAAAGCTTGCTTGCTTAAATGGGACTTTAGTGTATCATGGAGAACCAGAAGTAAATGATAAGATTATGAAGCAGCTTTATGGTTGTCCTGTTGATTTAATTGCTCATGGTGTGCCACACAGAGTATTGCGAGAACATAAGGAGGAAGAGTGAAGTGATACAAGCAGTTTTTAAATATCAGTTTCTGCAAAATGCTTTATTTGCAAGTGTTCTTGCAAGTATTGTATGTGGAATTATTGGTGTGATTATAGTAGAAAAGAAACTGGTAATGATGAGTGGAGGGATTGCGCATACGGCATACGGTGGAGTTGGATTGGGATATTTGTTAGGAATTGAGCCGATCATCGGTGCTTTTTTGTTTTCTCTTTGTGCTGCGTTTGGAATAGGAGTTGTGAAACGAAAAGGAGGGGTACAGTCGGATGTTGTTATTGGATTGTTCTGGTCTCTTGGAATGGCACTTGGAATTGTATTCATTGCTTGCATGAAGGGGTATCCGCCCGATATGAACTCTTATTTGTTTGGAAATATTTTATCTGTAACAAAATCCGATTTAAAATGGATGCTGATTATGACAATTCTGGTTGTGTCTGTTGTGCTTGTTCTGTTTCAGGACTGGAAAGCATATTTGTTTGATGAAGAATTTGCCTCTATTATTGGAATAAAAACGGTTATACTAGAATTTTTGCTTCTGGCATTGATTGCAATGTCGATTGTGGTATTAATTCGGGTTGCCGGAATTATTTTAGTTCTTGCCTTACTTACTGCACCAGCAGCAACAGCTAAATTATTTTCTTCCCAACTACTAAAATGCATGATTTTTTCCATTATTTGTGGTATTATATTCTGTGTAGCAGGGTTATGGATTTCTTATGTTGTAAATGTTGCGTCAGGTGCTTCTATCGTAATTTTAGCAGTAGTATTTTATTTTGTAGTATATGGCATAAGTACTATTGTAAGAAAACGAAAAGTAAGGAGTTAAGGGGAAAATTATGATAACATATGTTGATGTAGTAACAGGTTTTTTAGAGAGTGGGAAGACAACGTTTATACAGAATTTTCTAGAAAGCAAGCTTTTTGAAGAATACACAAGAGTTGTGCTGGTGGTATGTGAGGAAGGGATTGCTGAGTATGAGAATATGGAAAAATATCCCGTAGAACTAGTAAAGATTGAAAACCAAACAGAGATTACGGATCAGTTCTTTACAAAACTGCGAAATGATTATAAACCAGAGTATATATTAATGGAATATAATGGTGCGTGGGATATATCAAAATTATTGAGAATTAAAATGCCATTTGCATATAAATTCCGAAATATTATTTCCATATCTGAAGCAACAAAATTCCGAACTCATTTGTTTAATATGCCAACATTAGTACAGCCACATTTAATCAATAGTGATGTGGTAGTATTAAACCGATCCCAGGATTTGGATGAGGCTGAACGGAGACACCTGGTGCAGGACATTAAAAACATTAACAGAAGGACAAAGGCTTTCTTTTTGGACAATCCAGTACATAATAGACAATTAGAAAGCTATTTGGTTCCGTTTGAGCGACACGATAGAATGATAACAGAATTGAAAATCACTCTTTTTGTTCTAATCTGCTTTTCTATGATTCCAGTTTTTGCAGTTTCCGGGCTGCGTTCTGACTTACAGTCTATTTCAACTGTATTTTTAAGTATTTTAATGCAGGCAGTTCCCTTTATTCTATTAGGTGCCTTTATTTCAGCAAGCATACAGATGTTTGTTTCAACGGGTTGGATTATCAAACAATTTTCAAGAGGAAAATGGCTTTCTTTTCTGGCTGCTGCACTGGGGGGGCTTTTTGTGCCAGTATGTGACTGTGGTATGGTTCCTATTGTGTCTGGTTTGTTAAAGAAAGAAACTCCACTTCCCCAGACAATTACTTTCTGGCTGGCTTCCTCAGCGGTTAATCCTATTGTATTTTTTACCATGCTCTATGCCTTTCCAGGGCAGCCGAAGCTAGCTGTAATAAGGGTGGCAGCCGGGATGGGAATCGGGATAGTGACAGGTGTTGTTTTGAAAATACTGAATTTTCAGACAGATGAAGTGATAAGAACAAACAGCAGATACTTAAGTGTTGGAAAAGACATTTTGGATGTAACGTATAGCGGGAAATTGGGGAAATTAGAAGCAGTTGTAAAAGGGGCAAAAATTGAATTTTTCAGAGTCGGTGAATATGTGATTATGGGAGCAATGGTTTCATCTATACTACAGACGGTAGTGCCACAGTTTCTGAAAAACTTTATTGGAGGTTCTGTGTTGATTCAGTTTCTAGTCATGATGATTGCAGCTGTTTTCATGTCAACCTGTTCTACATCAAATGCATTTATAGGGAAAAGTTTTTCTTTTAATTTTGCAACCATCCCTATTTTATCATTTATAGTAATGGGACCTATGCTGGACTTTAAAAATTTGATTATGCTGTCAGAAATATTGAAGAGGCGTTTTATTTTACTTCTTGCAGGTCTGGTAATTATAGTGAGTTCAATTGTATTTGGAGTAATCGGGATTTTTTATTAGGAGGGCTGTATGGGTAAGAAAAGAAATGTAGAGGCAGTGATTCAGATTTCTATTTTATTAGGCATTGCGGTTTTATTATTTTATAGTATGATAAGTAAAAAAATTAATGATTATGTGCACCCCAGGTTTTTTCCAGGAATATGGCTGTCTATTTTAGTGTTACTTCTATTTGCCGTCAGTCAGATTTCAAATATAAAGAAAGCCAGACATAATGAAAGTTTATCCCGATATATTCTATTTCTGATTCCCCTTGCAGCAGCCATTATTTTTCCGGCAAATGGCGTGAAAAATGCAGAGCTGATTATTGCAAATGGAAACCGGCAGGAAACTATAGGGGTGACTGAAAATCAAGAAGTGGAAGATGAAGATGTTTTAGATGTAACAGAAGAAATAGTGGAAGAAGAGATGCTGGCAGGTGATGATATAAGCGAGAAGTATGCAAAATATGAAGTGGATGGAGTGACGATTATTCAAGATGATATTTTTGCTGAATGGTTTACGGATACTTATAATAGTTTGGATTTCTTTCTAGGGAAAAGGTATCAGCTTCTTGCACAGGTGTATACCGTTGACGGATTTGCTGAAAATCAGTTTTTGGCGGGCAGATATTTTATGGTATGCTGCGCGGCGGATATGGTAGTATATGGTGTGGCTTGTGAAAGTGATATAAGAAGCCAGCTTACAGATGAAGAGTGGATTACCGTTACAGGGACCATGAGCCAGTGTGATTACGAAGGAGAGACTGTGCCTATGCTTACGGATATAACGATTGAAAAGGCAGAAGCACCAGAAGAGGAATATATTTACTATAGTTATTATTAATGTGGAAAAGGGTGGGAGAATAAATGGAATTATTTCTTGATTGTCTGCCTTGCATGTTGAAACAGGTATTGGAAGCAGCTAGAATGGCAACGGAAGATACACAGCTGCAAGCTCAGATTATGGAAAGGTCTATCGAGATTTTGAAGGAGTATCGGCAGTATAAAAATGCTCCCGACTTAGCAAGGGTAATTCATCATTATATTAAGGAAACTACGAATGTAACAGACCCATATAAAAAACGGAAAGAAATTGATTTAGCAATGGCAGAGAATTGCTACCCCTTATTAAAAGAGTCTTTAAGCAAACAAGAAGACAAGATGTACTGGGCATTAAAAATTGCAGCAGTAGGAAATAATATTGATGCGGCAATTTATAACAGTATTAATATGGAGCAATGTGTCCATCAGGAGCTTGCAAAGGAGTTTGCAATTTGTGATTTGGATCTTTTAAACAAAAAACTAAAAACAGCAAAGAGCATATTAATTTTGGGAGATAACACAGGAGAAACCATATTTGATAAAGTGCTTATAGAACAGCTTACTTCTTATGAAATTGTGTATGCAGTACGAAGTAACCCAATTATCAATGATGTGACACTAGAGGATGCCTATAATTCGGGCTTAATGAAAGTTTCTTATGTGATATCATCAGGGTGTGATGCACCTGGTACTATTTTGGAATATTGCAGCGAAGAATTTATTAGAATTTATCAGAAGGCAGATATTATTATTAGTAAAGGACAGGGGAATTTTGAAACTCTTTCGGAGTCTGGTAATAATATTTTTTTCCTTTTGAAAGTAAAATGTCCTATGATTGCGAGAAGATTAGACGTAGAACTGAACCAGTATGTTTTGAAATATAAGGGAACTAGATAATTTGGAAGAGGAGAATTGACGTGCCAAGACCAACTAAATGGAGAAAAATTGAAAATATACCTGCTATACCGTATTTTATTCCAGCGGAAACGGATGTTACAGAATTGCCTGAAAATATTTTAAAGCTAGAGGAATTAGAAGCATTACGCTTGAAGGATTTGGAAGGGCTGGAGCAGGAAGAATGTGCAGCAAAAATGGAAGTATCTCGTCCTACTTTTCAAAGAATTTTATTGTCAGCCAGAGAGAAAGTAGCAGATAGTCTTGTAAATGGAAAGGTAATACGCATTGAAGGCGGAAATTTTACAAGGAATATTTGTCCTGTTAAATGTACTGATTGTGGGAAAGAATGGTCAGAAAGTTATGAAAATATTGAAATGATTAAACATGGACAATATCAATGTCCTCATTGTGGATCTGTACAAGTTCAATGTATGGAAAGTTGCAAGGGAAAGTTTTGCCACAAGAATTGCTGGAAAAATAGAGAGCGAGAATTGCTTTGATATTGACATATGCCCATAAGTACATTACTATAATAGAGAAGGTTAATTTTTTGTTTGACGTAATATAATAAAAGGCAGGAAAAAAGAATGTATGATAGTTCCTTTACAGATAAAGTGATTGAGCATTTTATGTCACCAAGAAATGCAGGCACTATGGTGGATGCAGATGCCGAAGGAAGCTACGGGGATAAAGACTGTGGAGATTATCTAACACTATTCATTAAGGTAAAAGATGATATAATTGTGGATATACGTTTTTTGGTTTTTGGATGTGTAGCGGCAATAGCTACTAGTAGTATGACAACGGTTTTAGCGAAAGGTAAAACACTAAAAGAGGCTGCAAAAATAACGGACAAAAATATTACAGATGCACTGGATGGTCTGCCAGAGCATAAGTTGCATTGTTCTGTGCTTGGAGCTAGTGCACTAAAAAATGCTATCGAAAATTATTATAAAAAATGAATTGCACAATTCATTTTTTAGTTTTAAAAGTAGGAGGATAAGGAAATGAATAAAAAAGAAGCAAATATGAAATCATGTTTACAGCCAGCACCTAAAGTGCTTGTTTCATGTCGTGGTACAGATGGAGAAGATAATGTCCTTGCAGTAGGTTATTGCGGAAATTGCAGTTATGCGCCGCCTATGGTTATGGTGGGAATTGTTCCAACAAGATATTCCTATCATATGATAAAGGAATCGGGTTGTTTTGTTGTAAATCTTGTGGATAAAAGTTATCAGGAAACCTTTGACTATATGGGAAAATACAGTAAAAGAGACGAAAATAAGCTGGAAAAAATGAACGTAAAGCTGCAGGAATGTGAGAAAATAAATGCAGCATATTTGTCCGATTGCCCTGTCAATATTGAATGCAAGGTTGTGGATTCGATTGTAACTGGTTCCCATGAAATGTTTATTGGACAGGTGGAATGTGTTCATGCCAATGAAGATTCGGTGGATACTGAGGGAAATATTGATTTTACAAAAATTAATTTTATAGGGTAAAAGATAAGAATAGCAGCAAGAAAAAGACTAACTATTTGTTTATATTAGAAATAGTTGGTCTTTTTGATGTAACAAAAGTTATTTTGTCGAATATAATATAGTGAAGTCTAAAATGAGCAAGTTTTTTGTATATTGCAGAATGGAGGATTTTCTATGGAAGAAAATAACGCAGACATACCTGAACTAGAAGAAATTAATGAAGTGGATGGAGAACTGATTTATCATGCAAATGAGGGGGAGGAATAAAATATGGGAAAAAGAGTAATCTGTATTGATGCAGGGCATTATGGGAAATATAATCGTTCACCTGTTGTGAAAAATTACTATGAATCAGATATGAACTGGAAGCTTCATTTATTATTAAAAAAGTATTTGGAGGCATATGGATTTAAAGTAATTACAACTAGAAGCAGTCAGAAGACTGACAGAGGATTATATAACAGAGGATATGCTGCAAAAGGCTGTGATTTATTTCTTAGTATTCACTCCAATGCCTGTGCGAAGGAAAGTGTTGATTATCCAGTTGTATACAGGGCATATGATAATAAAGGAAACAGTAATGAACTGGCGGTTTTGCTGGCAAAGATAATTGAAGATACGATGAAAACCAATCAAAAAGGAAGAACGGCTATTCGAAGAGGGGCGTCGGGTGGAGAATATTATGGTGTATTAAGGGGAGCCAGGGCGGCTGGATTAAGCAATTATTATATTTTGGAGCATTCATTTCATACAAATACAGCAGCTACAAAGTGGCTTTTAGAAGATGAAAATTTAGATAAGCTTGCAGAAGCAGAGGCAGGTGTCATAGCAAAATATTATGGAATCACAAAACAACTTTCTGATACAGAAGAGTATAAAGTAAGAGTGAAAGCAGATGCCTTAAACATTCGTGCAGGAGCAGGAGCAGGATATAAAATTGTGGGGCAGATTAAAGATAAAGGGGTCTATACAATTGTAGATACAAAAAATGGATGGGGAAAACTAAAGAGTGATACAGGATGGGTTTTCTTAAATTATACGGAGAAAGTTTAAGTAAATAAAGCAGCCACTGGGTAAGCAGATTCCTGGGGCTGCTATTTTGGTACAAAAATATAAAATGTTTATTAAAAACTAAAATAATTCTTGAAAAACTAAATAAAAGATGGTATTTTAGAAGAAAGAATATAGAAAGATAATATGGATAGAAAAGGTGGTTTTATTATGGGGAAGAACAGATTTGAAGGGATATGGATGCCAGAAAATCCGAATAGTATGAGATTGAATTTGCATAGTCGAGAAAAGAATCCTCATTTTGAATCACATGATCCTTCTATGATGAAGGATCCAGTAAGTGGGTGGTATTATTCGTATTGTACTGATGCATATATTGAATCAGAAAGGCAGACAGGGATACCCATTCGAAAGTCTGATAATTTAGTACAGTTTAAATATGTTGGAATTGCATTATCAAAAGAAGCAGTGAAGGAAGCTGGATTTAATGGAGAACTGGAACGGACAGAAAGCTTTTGGGCTCCCTATGTTGAATATGTTGAAGGAGAATATAGGATGTATTATTCTGTCACAAGAGCCTTTGGAAGTCCAGAGTCCAGAATATGGCTTGCAGTATCAAAGAATCCAGAAGGACCTTTTGAAAATAGAGGGATTGTTATGGATACGTGGAATTGTGATGTGGAATCTCCTAATGCAATAGATGCGCATGTAGTAAATGATAGAGAGGGAAACAAGTATTTAGTATATGGTTCTTTTTTTGGTGGAATATATATAAAACGGCTTAATAAAGAAACAGGGATGTCATGGGGGGGTAATGCAAAGGAAACGGGTAAATGCATTGCAAAAAAACCTCAGAACAGCTTTATTGATGGACCAGAAGGTGCAGCTATTTTGTACCAGAGGGAAGAAGATTATTTCTATTTATTTTATTCCTATGGCTGGCTTGGTGATACCTATGATATTAGAGTTGGACGTTCCAGGGAAGTAGAAGGACCTTATCTGGATTTTGAAGAAAGAAACCTGGTTGGAGAAGCTTTAGGTATAAAGCTTGCAAATAGTTATCGGTTTTCGGCTGCCAGGGTACCAAATGGTGAAAAAAGCAGATCTGAAAGTGATAATAATTTAACAACAAAATCAAGTTGGAGTTATGACGGGTTTCGTGGACCAGGACATGGCGTTCCTTTTTATGATGAGGATAAGAACCAATATTTTTTTGTACATCATATTAGAGATGGAGCAGAAGATTTATGCAGTCATGAAAAAGACAGAGATTACTACTGTATGCATTATATGATGGTACGCAAAATGGTCTTTGTAAATGGATGGCCATATTTAAGTCCAGAACCTTATGCTGGAGAAGAGGGAGAGAATATCCCAGAATATTTAGCAAATGGAATATATGAAATAATTTGTATGGATGATTGTAATAACAATCTAAAGCATCCTATTATAAGAAAATGTATATATCAGGTTATTCAGGGAACAGATGCTTTGCAGTGGGAAGAACAAACCATTGTGGGAAAACTGTTGAAATGCTGGGATTTTGAAAATTCCTGTCCCTCAGTATGTTTTACTGGACGTGATGACAGAGGAGTTGCATATTGGGCAAAATTAATGTATAATTAGCCGTGATATGGGTTATAAAGATAATAGAGAATAAGGATAAAAAATAAAATAGGATGGGGCGGCTGTAAATGTTACATATAAAAAGTTTGGACGAGGGACTGAATATTTTTAAGGCATTGGGTTCAGATGTCAGAGTTAACATTGTGAAAATTTTATTAGAGAAGAAAGAAATGAACATGAACGAACTTGCTTCTAATTTGAAAATTACAAATGGAGCCTTGACAAACCATGTGAAGAAGCTGGAAGATGCGGGAATTGTACAGGTGGTGTCAGAATATACTGGACATGGGAATCAAAAGGTTTGTCGTGTAAATCTAGACAAAATTTTAATTGATGTGATTTCAGAAGAGCAGGATGATATGCATAATATTTATGATACTGAGGTAAAGGTGGGGCACTTTTCAGATTATATGATATATCCTACTTGTGGGCTGGCTACTAGTGAAAATCTGGTGGGAGAGGTGGATGATCCTAGATACTTTTCACATCCTGACCGAATTAATGCATCGATTCTCTGGTTTACCAAAGGTTATATCGAATATATTATACCAAATCTGCTTCCGGTTTCTCAGAAAATCAATCAGATCACACTTTCGGCAGAGTTAAGTTCAGAGGCGCCTGGGATTAATAATGACTGGCCATCAGATATAAGTTTCTATTTAAATGATGTATGTATAGGAAACTGGACAAGTCCTGGTGATTTTGGTGACGTTAAGGGAATTTTTACACCAGACTGGTGGTTTCCAAACTGGAATCAGTATGGTTTGTTAAAACTAATCGTGATTAATGAAAAAGGGACGTTTATTGATGGATTAAAAATTTCTGATGTGAGTATTGCGCAGTTTAATCTGGATTATCGAAGTACAATACGGTTTAAGTTTGCGGTAAATAACGACGCCCGATATATCGGCGGTCTTACTATTTTTGGGAATAGCTTTGGGAATTATGGACAAGACATTAAAGTCAGAATTAACTATAGTCCCATGCAGCCAGAAATGTAAGTACAAGTTTATTAAAATATTAATTTAGAATTGAAAAGCTAAGCGTATAGGTCAAAAAAACCTATGCGCTTAGTTTTTTTATGTAATAGGAAATTGCTCCGCATATCCTATTACATAAAAAAGCACCCTAAAAAAACAGGGTGCAGGATGATGCGCACTTGTGGGCAAGGAATATTGTGGCTAAAGGACAGCCACATCCACAAGGCGCGGCAAAGTGTGTGTTCCTTATAGATGATTGAAATCGCGAGAGTGTGTGGAACACACACTTTGTTCTGTGATATAGACATGTTAAAAATATATAAAAACATCTTTACGAATAGATAGGCATTTAGTATAATTAAATTAGTTTAGCATTATGTAAAATATTTTTTAATAAAATAAAATACTCATAAGGGGGAATGAAATTGAAAAACGCAGGGAAAGTACTATTTTTTCTTATACTTGTTCTGGTAAGTGTTTTATCTGGATGTAATAATGAAAAGAATAAAAATCAAAATAGCGAAATGGAGGATAAAAGTGTGAATCAATACCAGATCGAAATTAATGGTTTAGGAAGAGGCATTGATGTAAGTGATACCTTGTATGGTCTGTTTTTTGAAGATATCAATTTTGCAGCAGATGGCGGACTATATGCAGAAATGGTAAAAAATCGTTCGTTTGAATTTCAAGAACAATATGCCGAAAATGGTGCTTTGCATGGATATGAAGCAGTGGGTGATGTTGAACTAGAAATTATGAATGAAGGTGGTTTGAATAAAAATAATTCACAGTATATAAAAATTAATAATAATACAGACTCTAAAGGAGGAATTACTAACAAAGGATTTTTAGAAGGTATGTTTTTTCAGAAAAATGCAAAATATGATTTTTCGGTTTATATAAAAAGAAAAGATTATTTTGGGCTACTGACAATCGAATTACTCGATGAAGCTAACCAAGTGGTGGCAGATGGGAAAATTGATTTGAGTCAGAAAACAGAATCGGCTGATTGGGAAAAGTATACTTTATCCATAACGGCTAAACAGGATACTGAAAAGGGAAGACTTTCATTACTGTTAAATAGTTCAGGAACAATAGACATAGATATGGTATCGTTATTTCCACAAAATACTTATAAAAACAGAAAAAATGGTCTGCGTGCAGATTTAGTGGCGATGTTAGAAGAACTTAATCCATCCTTTATCCGATTTCCAGGAGGATGTATTGTTGAAGGAAATCCTTTATCAACTGCTTACAAATGGAAGGATACAATAGGAGACATATCAGAAAGGAAACAGAACTTAAATTTATGGATTGGAACAAAAGAAAATCCGTATTATCAGACATATGGTCTTGGATTTTATGAATATTTTCAGTTATGCGAGGATTTGGGAGCGAAACCAGTTCCAGTAGTGAATTGTGGAATGTCTTGTCAGGCCAGGGCAAATGGGCAGACTGGTACGTTGACAACTGATGAAGAATTAGAAGAATATATTCAGGATGCACTAGATTTAATAGAGTTTTGCCGTGGTGATGGCACTACTGAATGGGGAGCAAAAAGAATTGAAATGGGGCATGAACAACCATTTGATATGGAATATCTAGGTATTGGCAACGAGCAGTGGGGAGAAGAATATTTTAAGCGGTACACTCAATTTGTAAAGGCGATTCGTGAGAAATATCCAGACATTCAGCTGATTACTACTTCAGGTCCAGCATCTGATGGTGATTTATATGAATATGCTTGGAATTGTATTAATAGTCACAATAATGATGAAATGAAATTTGCTAATTTAGTTGATGAACATTATTACAATGAACCAGAATGGTTTTTGCAACATGTATTTCGTTATGATACGTATGAAAGAGAAAATACAGATGTATTTTTAGGAGAATATGCGGCTAAATCCAATACACTAAAAGCCGCCGTAGCAGAGGCGGCATATATGACAGGCTTGGAAAGAAATAGTGATGTGGTCAAACTGGCGGCATATGCCCCGTTGTTTGGAAATACGCTTTCTTCTCAATGGAAACCAGATATGATTTGGTTTAATCAGTCTTCAGTATTTGGAAGTGCTAATTATTATGTGCAGAAAATGTTTATGAATAATGTGGGGGATTATATTGTACCATCTGTTTTAGCGGGTGAAAATATGGGGGGAATATCGGGGTATATTGGACTGGGAACTTGGAAAACATCAGCAGCTTACGATGATATTAAAGTGGTAAATAATGATACTGGTCAAGTGCTTTACGAAACAGATTTTCTGAAAAAGGACAGCCAATGGAAAACCAGCAGTCAAGGTAACTGGGGAATTGTTGAGGAAGATGGAGAAAGTTTTTTTGTACAAAAAAATGACGCATATCCAACGAATGAAGATATTATGGGAAGTGCTGTATATATAGGAACACCTGAGTGGAAGAATTACACTTTTACAGTAAGAGCAAAGAAAATATCAGGGAGTGAAGGCTTTCTAATACCGTTTGCAGTAAAGGATTTGAATAATTTTTATCACTGGAATATTGGCGGATGGAACAATACAAGAAGTGTAGTAGAGCAGGCACTTGGTGGAACCAAGACTACAGTTAGTGAAATAAAAAACATTACGATACGTACTGGTGAATGGTATGAGATTAAAGTGGTGGTAAAGGAAGAACGGATAGAATGTTATCTGAACGATGAACTGTATCATTCGATTGAAGTTAAAAAGGTTCTTCCAGTGTACGAAACTGTGAGTATGGATGAGGAAACTAATGATATTATTATTAAATTGGTAAATTCATCTGAAACAGAAAGCAACATAAATTTAAAAATAAATCAAGTTGAATTAACAGGTAAAGCAACAGTAGAATTACTTACTGGATCATCAGCAAAGGATGAAAATACATGGAAGCATCCTGAGTTGGTAAAAACAGAATTGTTTGAGATAGATGTAAACAATGAATTTATTTATAAGGCACCTGCGTATTCGGTTTCTGTGATTCGAATGCGTATCAGACAGTCATAATTAGGAGGATAAGAGATGAAAACAAATGAAAATAATATTAAATGGACAGAGTATAATAAACCTTTTATTTTAAACCGTGCAGATCCATACATTTATAAGCATACAGATGGTTATTACTATTTTACAGCCTCTGTTCCAGAGTATGATAAAATTATTTTACGACGTTCTAAAACAATACGAGGTTTACAGGAATCAGAAGAAGTTGTTTTGTGGACAAAGCATGAGACTGGTGAAATGAGCAAACATGTCTGGGCACCAGAGTTATATTATTTGGATAATAAGTGGTATATCTATTTTGCGGCAGGAGAGGCGGAAAATATTTGGGAAATACGACCTTTTGTGCTGGAATGTGAAGATGAAAACCCAATGAGTGGAAAATGGGTTGAAAAAGGTAAGATGCAGTGTGATAACGAGGATCCCTTTTCCTTCCAGGCATTTTCGCTGGATGGAACTGTGTTTGAAAGTAAAGGAGAGAGATATTTTGTCTGGGCAGAAAAAGTGAGTGTTGGATTACAAATATCTAACTTATATATTGCTAAAATGGAGAGCCCATACAAGTTAAAAACAGCACAAGTTCTCCTGACAACTCCGGATTATGATTGGGAAAGAGTTGCGTTTTGGGTAAATGAAGGTCCGGCTGTATTAAAAAGAAATGGAAAAATATATGTAACTTATTCAGCTAGTGGAACAGGTGCTTGTTATTGTTTGGGCATGATGATGGCAGATGAGAATTCTGATTTATTAGATCCCCTTTCTTGGAAAAAGTCAAGAAATCCTGTTTTAAAAACAGATAGTGAAAAAGGAATTTATGGACCGGGGCATAACAGTTTTACAAAATCAGAAGATGATAGTCGGGATTTAATGATTTATCATGCACGTCCATATGAGGAGATAGTCGGAGATTCTTTGTTAGATCCCAACCGGCATACCATGATACTGGAAGTGAAGTGGGACGAGAAAGATATTCCAGTATTTGAATATCTGAAGCAAGAAAAAACAGAATTTTAAGGAGGAGAATCATGTTTTATGGAAAAAATTCGATTAAAAAAACAACGTTCAGCCTTCTTGCTGTAGGAATCATTGTGTTGGGGATAAGTGGATGTGATAGCAAGGAAATGAATAATAAAAATACTGCACAATCGGAAGCGGTAACTGAGGCAGCTGAGGAAAGTACACAAAAAACAGAGGAATCAGATTCGCTTGCAGGAATCAAACTAAAAGCAGATGCAAATGAGAAACATAGTTTTGCTAACGTAAGTGTTCACGATCCGTCGGTCATTAAAGTGGATGGAACCTATTATATTTTTGGATCTCATCTGGCTGGAGCAAAATCTACAGATTTAATGAACTGGACACTGCTTTCAACAGGAGTAAATGCTGGTAATACTATTATACCAGATGCTCCTGTGGAATTAGAAGATGCGTTAACGTGGGCGCAGACAGATACATTATGGGCACCTGATGTCATTCAATTGCAGGATGGAAGATTTTATATGTATTATTGTGCCTGTAGGGGAGACAGTCCTTTATCCGCGCTGGGAATAGCAGTATCAGATAATGTAGAAGGTCCTTATAAGAATCTTGGAATCATATTGAAATCAGGAATGGGCAGTGATATAGAAAGTGAAGATGGCGGCATTTATAATGCAGCGGAGCAGCCCAATGTAGTAGATCCTTGTGTTTTCTTTGACAAGGAAGGAAAACTATGGATGGTATATGGCTCGTATTCAGGAGGTGTATTTATATTAGAATTGAATCCAGAAACAGGGTTTCCGCTGGAGACAGGCTATGGAAAGAAATTATTGGGTGAAAACCATCTTCGCATTGAAGCACCGTATATTATTTATAGTCCAGAATCAGAGTACTATTACATGTTCTTGTCATTTGGCGGATTGGCGGCGGATGGAGGGTATAACATTCGTGTCTGCCGTTCTAAAACTCCAGATGGACCATATTATGATTCGGCAGGCAATGATATGATTAATTGTAAAGGGCCTGCTAACACTGTTTTTGATGATACAGCAGCAGCTGAATTTGGTGCTAAAATTCTTGGAAATATTAGCTTTCAATGGCTAGAGGGCGAAAACGGAAAGTTAAGAAATGGATATGTATCCCCAGGTCATAATTCTGTAGCATATGACGAAGAAACAGGTAAATATTTTATGATTTTTCATACAAGGTTTGAAAATAGAGGAGAAGCCCATGAGGTCCGGGTTCATCAGTTGTTTTTAAATGAAGATGATTGGTTTGTAGCTGCACCATATCGTTATATTGGTGAATCTTTAGAAGTAATTCAAGATACAGAAGTAGTTGGAACGTACAAGTTAATCAACCAGATGAGAGATATTTCAAGTTTCATTAAGAAATCGGTTTTGATTTCATTGAATGAAGATTATACTGTTACAGGAGAGGTTTCAGGCCAGTGGAAATTATCAGGTGATAATCAAATGGAAATTACACTAGGAAAGACAGAATATAAAGGGGTATTGTTAAAACAGTGGGATGAATATGGCTTGAAAACAGTACTGACCTTTTCTGCGTTATCAGAAGATGGAACATCTATATTAGGCAGTGGATGTGAAGCAGTCACAACTAATTAGTTGTTTGGATTAATATAAATTACTATAGTTTTTTAAATGCAAACAAAAGTGGATGTTCAAAATATATATAATGTAGAAAGTACTTATTTAAAAAATGTGCAAAACGACTAAATAACTTGTACGTACCAATTGACGATGTGGTATAAATGTGTTAAAATTAAATTAATTTAAAAATACCTAAACAATTTGCAAAAAGCTTGCTAAGAAATGGAGGAAGGGTATGGGGAAAAAAAGAGTTTCACATGCAATAGCTTTACTGCTGGTTATAACCATGTTGATTATCAGCTTACCTGTTGGGTATATGAACAGGGTTGCAGCAGAGGGTAGCAATAACACAACTGCATCGTCAGCGTATACAAGTGAAATATTAAACCAAAGGTATACATATGTTAGCCAGACGTATGAGACAAGCCCTTATCATGGGGAGGTCATAGAGATACCAATTGGTCAGGCATATAATAAGGATGGAGAACTTCAGATAGCTACAGATTCTTTTGGGTACAAAAATGACGCAGTTCAAATGAATATTGGGCAAAAAGGAGAATTTGTAGTTGAGGCTCCTGAAGCAGCAGTTTATTATATTAGTTTTGATTATTTATCTTATGATGAAGCAATTTTGCCAGTAGAAATGTCCATGAAAGTAAATGGAGTATATCCTTTTTATGAGGCTAGAAGGCTGGTCTTTGAAAGTCTTTGGAAGGATAATGAAGAAAAATCTTATGATCGATATGGAAATCAAATAGTAGCTGTTCCAGAAAAAATGAAGGAATGGAATAACAAATATGTAATGGATGCAAGTTACAGGTATTCTTTACCATTAGGGGTACAGCTGAAAAAAGGCACTAATGTGTTAGAACTTGCTGTTTCAGAAGGAAATATTCTGATTGGAAATATATATTTAAATCCAGAACAGAACATACCAGAATATTCTGGTTCTGAGAAGGCAGCAGGAGAACAGTGTTATGAAATACAGGCAGAAGAACCTTTATACCGAAATGATTCTTCAATTCATGGTATTTGTGAGTACGATGTAAATCTGACACCTTATGAAATTGACAGCAGAGTGCTGAATACGATTGATGGGACATCGTTTAAGGATGCGGGACAGACAATAACTTATGAACAGGAAGTAGAGCAGTCTGGATATTTTAATATTGCTTTAAATTATAGGCAGAGTGACAAGGCTGATTTTCCAGTGTTTATTAATGTGAAGATAGATGGTAAGATTCCCAATACTGAGTATAAAGATTATCCATTAAATTATGATAAAAGCTATAAAATGACAACCTTACAAGACAATGACAACAATAAGCTTTCTGTTTATCTGGAAAAGGGAGTTCACACTATTTCTTTTACTATAAGCATAGATCCGATTCGATATGTATTGGAATCTGTAGAAGGAATTATGTCAGAAGTAAACAACCTGTCGTTGGAAATAGTAAAAGTTGCAGGAACTAACAAAGATAAGTATCGTGATTTGGATATGGAAGCTTATATTCCAGGGGTAGGACAACAGTTAATTGATTATGCGGATATACTGGATTCTTTAATGGAAGATGCAAGGGTTTATAGTCCTGGAAAAAGTAAAATAGGTGCTTTTTCTCAAATTTCAGTTGCGTCTTCACAATTAAGAAGTTTAGGTAAAGAACCTGATAAACTGCCGTATCGAATGGCTGAATTGGCTACAAGTGTCAATTCTGTCAATACATTTTTGGCAAATCTACTTGATGGATTAAACAAAAATAAATTATCAGTAGATCGAATTTATTTGTATCAGGAAGGGGCAAAACTTCCTAAAAAAATTGGCTTTTTTAGAGCTGCTGGAATGAGTATAAAACGATTTGTATCATCCTTCTTTAAGCAGGATTATTCTGCAAGTAATACAAATCAAGAGCATTTACAAATTTGGGTAAACCGTTCAAGACAGCATTTGGAAATAATGCAAAAAATGATTGACGAGCAGTTTACAGCGGAAACGGGAATAAAGGTTGACTTATCCTTGATGCCTGACCAGAACAAACTGGTTCTCGCCAATGCATCAGGAGATGCGCCAGATATTGCTACTGGCATTAACTATGCAATTCCATTTGAATTGGGAATTCGTGGGGCAGTTGAAGATTTAACAAAGTTTGAAGATTTTTCAGAAGTTGCAGGAAGGTATTCTTCAGGATTATTAGTACCAGCAACAATTGAGGACGGAATTTACGCTTTGCCAGAAACAAGAAATTTTTGGGTTCTATATTATAGAAAAGATATCTTAGAAAAGTTAGATCTGGAAGTGCCGGATACGATGGAAGATGTAAAGAATATGCTTCCTGAACTACAAATGAGAGGATTAAATTTTTATTATCCTACAGCAGGCATGTTGGCAATGAGAACTTTTCATGGTACGACACCGCTGCTTTTTCAGCATGGGGCAAGCCTGTATGGTGATTACGCAGGTGATACAACGATTAACAGCGAAGAAGCAGTAGCTGGTTTTGAAGAACTTACAGAGCTTTTTACTATTTATAACTTACCAAAAGACATTCCAAGCTTTTACCAGCATTTTAGGAATGGAGATTTGCCGGTAGGTATTGCGGACTATTCAGTTTATAACCTGCTTACCAATGCTGCGCCTGAAATCGCAAATTCGTGGGGGATTGCTGTGGTACCAGGTGTTGTAGATGAGAATGGAGAAGTACTCCGCTATACATCAGGAGGTATGGAAAGTACCGTAATGTTTAAGTCGGATGATGAAAGAGAAGAAAAAGCTTGGCAGTTTATGAAGTGGTGGTCTAGTGCAGAAGTTCAGGCAGAGTATGGACAAACACTGCAAATCACTTACGGGGATGAATATATCTGGAGTACTGCTAACACAGAAGCCTTTCAAAGTCTTCCTATTAAATCCGAGGATAAAAAGGTGATTGTCAGTCAGGATGAATGGATTATGGAAGCACCAAGAATTTTCGGTTCATATTTGGTGGAACGGGAAATCAGCAATGCATACAATGCAATTGTAGTACAAGGTAAAGATTTAAGAATAACACTGGATAATTCAGTAAAGCGTATTAATCGGGAAACAGAACGGAAACTGGAAGAGTTTGGATATCTGAAAGATGGAGAAGTATTGAAACAATATAAAATTCCAAACAATGAAACCGTTGAAGAAATATTGAAAAACAATGAGTAAGGGGGTAGAAAGGTTGAGTACCAAGAAGAAAACGAAAAAAACAAAAATTGGACAACATGAAAGCGGTAATAAGACGGCATATGCTTTTCTGGCACCTTACCTGATTTTGTTTTTAACATTTATAATTATTCCTACGGTTATCGCAATTGGTTTGTCTTTTACAAATTTTAATACAATTGAAATGCCAAGTTTTAAAGGGTTTTTAAATTATGTAAATCTATTGACCAGAGATGATATTTTTATGGAATATGTACTGCCTAATACAATTTTATATGCTTTGATTGTAGGACCAGGGGGATATATTTTGTCTTTCCTGCTGGCATGGGCATTAGCTCAGCTTCCAAAAGTTCCAAGAACCATTCTTGCATTAATATTTTATTCACCAAGCATGACTTCTGGTGTTGCAATGACGGTATTATGGAAAATTATTTTCAGTGGGGATCAGACTGGTTATTTAAATAGCTGGCTGATGCGGCTGGGTATTATAACAGAACCTGTTATCTGGTTGATAGATGCAAGGTATCTGTTGCCTATTGTAATTGTTGTGGCGCTATGGAGCAGTATGGGAGTTGGATTTTTGGCCATGCTGGCTGGAATTTTGAATGCAGATGAATCTCTATATGAGGCAGCAGCCATTGATGGGGTGAAAAATCGTTTTCAGGAGATGATTTATATTACCATTCCTACTATGAAGCCTCAAATGTTATTTGGTGCTGTAATGGCAATTGTAGGTACCTTTCAGAATGGATTAATTAGTGTTCAGCTTGCAGGAATCAATCCGACACCAGGTTATGCAGCACAGTTAATTGTAAACCATATTGAAGATTATGGTTTTATCCGGTATGAAATGGGTTATGCCGCAGCGGTTTCAGTTGTATTACTGGGAATTGTTTATTTCTTTTCAACCGTTTCTAAAAAGCTGTTTCAAGAAAAGAATTAGAGAGGAGGCGCAGTATGGCAGGATATAAGGGTAGTAATATTAATCCCCAGAAGTTTGAACGTGGACAGCTTAAAATTATAATAGCTATATTACCATTAGCACTTTTCATGCTATTACCAATTATTTTTATAATTTGTCACGCATTTAAACCAATGGACGAGTTATTTGCATTTCCACCAAAGTTTTTTGTTTCAAGACCTACACTGGATAATTTCACAAAACTTATGAAAGCTTCTCAGACGTCTGGAATACCACTAAGCCGGTATGTATTTAACAGTATCCTGGTAACAATTGCAGTAGTAGGAGGTTCTATTTTACTGTCTACCATGTCTGGATTTGCGTTGTCAAAACTTAAATTTAAAGGGAAATTCGCCATTATGGAAGTGAACAATATGGCATTAATGTTTGTACCAGTTGCAGTAATGATTCCTAGATATCTGACAATAAATGTACTTGGTTTAACTGACACTTATCTAGCTCATGTTTTGCCACTGCTGGCAATGCCAGTCAGTCTGTTTTTGGTAAAACAGTTTATTGACCAGGTTCCAGATGCCTTAATTGAAGCGGCTTATATGGATGGTGCAGGAGACTTAAGAGTATATTTTAAAATTATTATTCCACTGATTAAACCAGCGATTGCGACTTCGGCTATTTTAGCCTTTCAACAGGTTTGGATAAATGTAGAAAGTTCAAATCTTTATGTAAGTTCAGAAGGATTTAAAACCTTAGCATTTTATATGAATTCGCTGGCTTCGGCAAACAATACAGTTGCAGGTCAGGGAGTCGCAGCGGCAGCAGGATTAATTATGTTTATTCCAAACTTTTTACTGTTCATTGTGTTACAGAAAAGTATGATGAATACTATGGCACATTCTGGTATTAAGTAAATGAGACAAACTAGAGTTGGATTGATTATCAGACGTGCGGAAGGCGCACAGATGGGAGTTAAGTATGAAGAGGAAATTAAGCGCGTTGTTATTGCTTATAATTACCTGTATCGTAACTGGTTCTGAGATTTCCTATGCTTCTACACCATATAAAACCTATACAATTGATGGTTATGGATATGTTACAGAGACGCAAAGCGCATATATGCCAGATGCTTCTATTACAAAAGTAGGTGAGGATGCATTGCTGTCACCTTCGGATATGGTTGTAACAGAGGATGGCTTTATATATATTGCAGATACTGGAAGCAAGAAGGTGTTAGTTTCTGATTTAGAAGGTAATTATATAAGAACGATTGGAGAAGGAGAATTAACTGCTCCGACTGGTATTTATGTAACAAAGGACAAAACACTTTATGTTGCAGATAAGGATGGCAAAAAAGTAGTTGTATTTGATGAAGAAGGAAATAAAATACAGGAATATGGAAAGCCAGATCATCCTTTATATGGAGAAAGCATGGATTTTAAGCCACAAAAGCTTGTTGTGAATAAAAGTGGCAATATGTATATTATATGTGAAGGAAACACCAATGGTATTGTACAGATAGCTCCAACCAATGGAGGAACATTTATTGGGTATTTCGGTACTAACTATACATCGGTTAGTTTGTTGGAAGTATTTCAGAGAGCTATTTTTACCGATGAGCAAAAGGCTAAAATGCTAAGCAAGCTGCCATCTACCCCAACAAATCTTTCAATAGATGAAAGTGGACTGATTTATACAGTTACTCAGGGAGATTATCAGTATACGCTAAAGAAACTAAATATTGCGGGCAGTAATTTAATCGTACCAGATGCCTATGATGAGCTGCCGGCGTCTGTAACAACAGGAGCATATGATAACATTTATGTTGCATCCCAAGATGGGTATATTTATGAATATAATAGTGATGGTGAGTTACTATTTGTATTTGGTGGTCGAGATGATGGACGTGGCAGAATTGGTTTATGTGACAAAGTGGCAGCAATTGGAGTCGATAACGAAAGTAATCTGTATCTGCTGGATGCAGAGAAAAAACAAGTACAGATTTTTAAACCCACTGAATTTACAAACCTGCTTCACGAGTCATTGTTCCTATATGAAAAAGGAAGATACACAGAAAGTAAAGAACCTCTCACCCAGGTTTTGGAAATGAACAGTTTGTTTGATTATGCCAATAAGGCAATGTGCCGTGCTTATTTACAAGAAGAAAATTATGGTGAAGCTTTAAAGTACGCCAGGTTAGCAAAGGATTTTGACGGATATTCAGATGCCTTTTGGGAAGTCAGAAATCAGTGGATACGTGATAATTTAATTTTGTCAATGGGTGTTTTGATTTTAGTTTTTGCCTGTGTTCAGGTGTTAAAAAGGCTGCAAAAGAAAAAGGGCATTTTTAATCCATTACAAAAAAAAGTAAGAGGATTTTATGACAGGCTTCTGGTAAAACAAATGGTTTATTCACGTTATTTTATGAAGCATCCTGTAGATGGCTGCTATGGTGTAAAGAGGGAACAAAAAGCATCCTATTTATGTGCAAATCTTATTTTACTTGGTGTTATTATTTTAAGTATTATTGGTAAATACGGATGTGGTTTTCTACTAAAAACAGTCCGGGATGGCCAATATGATTTAATTGGTGATGCAGGTACCGTGATAGTTATCTTCTTAATGTTAATTGCCTGCAACTACTTGATGTGTACAATTAATGAAGGAGAAGGTACCTTTAAACAACTTTACTGTGCTTATGCGTATGCATTGACACCATATATTTTTATAAAACCTATTGTTATTCTGTTAAGTAATGTGATTACGTATAGTGAAGTATTTTTAGTACAGCTGACAAACTACATTATGATAAGCTGGATTGCAGTTCTCCTCTTTATTGCGTTAAAAGAAATAAATGACTATACAATCCGCAGCACAATTAAAATACTTTTGTTAACTATATTTACTGTACTTATTGCTGCATTGCTTATATTTATTATTTACATTTTATTCACGCAGGTACTTGAATTCGTAGTGACAATTGCTGGAGAGGTGGTGTATCGACTTGAAACGTAAAGGGAAAACAATAAAATATCTGTTTGTTAGTATATTGTTACTGGTTCTGATTGGAGCTGGAGTTTTATATAAAACCATAAGCTCAGATAAGGTGCAGAATAAAAAAGCAGAGTTTATAAATATTGTAGAAACAGCCGGGGCAGAGGATGCCAGAGAGTCGGAACCAAATCCATTTAAAAATTCCAATCAAACAATAAAAGAACATAGATTAATTGCAGAAACTGAGGATTACCAATTATATCTTCAAGAAAATACATTATCAGTTATTATTGTGGATAAGACTACAGGAGCAATGTTGGAATCAACCGCAGAGGATGATGGGAAAACCAATGAATCATGGAAAAATTTTATGCAGTCAGGTATTGTGCTGGAAGTAATTGACAATGTTTCTACACAATTGACCAGAGTAAGTCTTTTAAATGAAGCAGAGGTGTCAGTGTCCTTAATTGGAGATGGTTTTCTTGCAGAAATATCCTACGAAAAATATGGATTTAGCTTAGAAGTTAAGGGTACATTGACAGAAAAAGGGTTTACCGTGACGATACCAGATTCGTCCATTAAAGAAACTTCAGAACAGTATAAAATAGGTAACATATATGTGTACCCGTTTATGGGAAATACTTATTTAGGGGAACGGCAGGGATATATGTTTATTCCAGATGGAAATGGTGCATTAATATATTTGGAAGATAACGAAGGAAAATACAGCTCTGGTTTTTCTCAAAAGGTGTATGGTGAAAATATTGGATTTGATGAATCTTATGTGCTTTCACTGTTTTGGGATAAGTTTCAGACCGTAAACAACTCGGAGTATATTATGGCACCTGTATTCGGGATGGTTCACACAGATACAAAGCTTGGGTACCTGGGAATTATCGAAGAAGGTTCATTTGATGCAGCTATAGAAGCATATCCTAATGGTGCATACACAGATTACAACTGGATTACTTCAAAGTTCAGGTTGAGACAGGTGTATGTTCAGCCAACCAGTAAATCCGGTGGTTCCACTACTATAGTAGAAAAAGAACGTACCCACAGTAACATTCGGGTAAGATTTGCATTAGTTCGTGAGGACGAAGCCAATTATGTGGGGCTTGCTGAAAAATACAGAGCATATTTACTAGAGGATGCTGGTTTAGCAGAAAAAGAAGATGACTTTAAGATACGACTTGATATCCTTGCTAATGATGTAGAAAACTGGATGATCTTTAAAAAAGATGTTCCTGTAACTACAACTAAGCAAGTAAAAGAAATAATCGAAGATCTTAACAAGCAGGAGGTTACAGATATATTAGCTGTGTACCGTGGCTGGCAAAAGGGAGGTCTATATAATCTTCCTGTTACCAAATACAAGGCCGACAACAGTATTGGTGGTACAAGTGGTGTAACCAGACTGGTAGAAAGTATGAAGGATATGGGAGTGGATTTCTATTTGTACCAAGATGCACTAAGAGCAAACCCAGATACGAGTAATACAACCTTTAACGTTATTAAGAAGATGGATAAGAGATTATTTGAAGAAGATACGTATAAAGATGTGTATGAAACAATGGTTTATCTAACTCCTTCTAAGACTTTAGAGAATATGGACAGTCTGATGCAAAGCTATAAAAAAGAAGGGATTGACAAACTGGCGGTTTCTGGTGTAACCAATGAGCTTTTCTCTTATACCTATAGTGGTCAGACATATAATCGTTTGGAAACAGCAAATACCTACGCGAGAATGTTTGAAACATTAAATGGAACCATGGATTTAGTATTGGAAGAACCTTTTGCTTATTTGTGGAAATACGCATCTGCAATTAATAATATTCCTACTGGGTCTTCGGATTACATTTATACGGATCAAGATGTGCCGTTTTTATCCATTGCTTTAAAAGGGGTTATCCCGATGTATGGGGACTATATCAATTTTGAGGCGAACAAGCAGAAATACTTTTTGGAATTAGTAGAAACAGGCATCTATCCATCCTTTTACCTGACGTGGGAAGATCCAGTCAAGTTATTATATACTAATTCTTGTGATGTATACTCATCTAAGTATAGTGTATATAAAGATGAAATAATAGATTATTATCAAAAACTAAAAGAAGTAAATGAAGCGGTAAAAGGTGCTTATATTACGGAGCATGAAAAAATGTCTTCTGGTGTTACCATTGTTTCTTATAGTAACGGTATTAAAATTTATGTAAATTATTCTGAACAGCAGAAAACGGAAGAGGGTGTATCCGTAGAAGCAATGTCATATAAGGTGGTGAAGGAATGAGTAGAGAAAAAGTGAAAAAATTAAAACCTGGCCGCCTTAAGAAACGAGAAGGACGTGTTGGATATCTGTTTGTACTTCCTTGGATTATAGGAACTTTGCTTTTTGTAATATATCCCCTTATCCAGTCCTTCCAGTATGCCTTTTATAAAATTAAGATGACACCAAAAGGAAGGATATTAACTCCAGTTGCTTTAAAAAATTATTTGGATATATGGCAAAGAGATGTGGAATTTCCAACTGCTTTAACAGGATACGCAATCAATACCCTTCTGGCAGTTCCCGTTATAGTAGTATTTGCTTTAATCATTGCATTACTTTTAAATAGTAAAATCCGGTGGAAGGGTTTGTTCAGACTAGTATTCTTTCTGCCGGTAATCATTGCAAGTGGTCCTGTTATGGGACAGCTGGCAGAGCAGGGCGCTGCATCTATACCAGCAATGAATGTAACTATGATTTATCAAGTACTAGATCAATATCTGCCAGGTATGTTGGCACAGTCAATTACAGATTTATTTAGTAATATGATTATGATTTTATGGTATTCGGGTGTTCAAATTCTTATTTTTCTGGCAGCAGTACAAAAAATAGACACTTCTTTATATGAAGCTGCCAAAATAGATGGAAGTTCGTTGTGGGAAGAATTTTGGAAGATAACACTACCTACTATTAAGCCAATGCTTTTGCTAAATGCTGTGTATACAGTTATTTTCTTATCCAATAACGAACAAAATGAAATTATTGTATTAATCCAGAGTGCTATGTTTGATGTCAGTCGTGGATATGGATACGCTTCAGCCATGGCATGGATGTATGCTATTATTGTAACTATTCTGGTTGCTGTTGTAGCAGTTCTCTTTATTGTAAAGAAGGATATTTATGAAAAGAAAGCAAAGTCATTTAGAAAAATGCAAAAACGCCAAGAAAGGGCACTGAAGAAAACACGCAGGAAGGGGGAACGGTATGAAAGAAAGAACAGGAATAAAAATGCCAGTCTTCAATAGAGATAAATTCCGAAAAGTTATGTTAGGCTCGAAAGACAAGCAGGGAATAGGAAAGCTGGGAATTATTTATTTATTACTAATTTGTATTGGGTTTGTTTACTTATATCCACTGTTGTATATGATTAGCCGGAGTTTTATGCCAATTGATGATTTACTTGATACTTCCGTTAATTGGCTGCCTAGTAAGTTTTACCTTACCAATTATGTAAATGCGGCAAAATCCATGAACTTTTGGAAAACGTTTGTACAATCAGTAATAATTGCAGGCATCCCCACTTTACTGAATGTTGTTATGTGTTCGATAATCGGATATGGTTTTGCAAGATATGATTTTAAAGGGAAGAAGATTATGATGGCTATTTTGATTTTTTCTTTTATTCTTCCTCCCCAGGTAACTATGATGCCAAACTATGTATGGTATTCTGATTTGAAAATTCTCAATTCCTTAAAAGCATTTATTTTTCCAGCTTTTTTAGGACAAGGACTAAAGAGCCAGATTTTTATATTGATTTTTTATCAGTTTTTTAAGCAGGTACCCCAGGCATTAATTGAAGCCTCAAAAATAGATGGTGCAGGACATTTTAAAGCTTTTGTAAAAATTGCAATACCATCTGCGGCACCAGCAATACTTGTTGTATTTCTCTTTTCCATTGTATGGTATTGGAATGAGTCTTATTTAACACAACTATATGTTTGCGGTGCCGTATCAAAAAGTGACTGGACTACGTTGGTTGTATCATTGAAAAACTTTGCAGATACTTATTCAGCTCAAGCCAGTGTATCAGGAAACAGCATGTTAAGTCTAAATGAATCAATAAAAATGGCGGGTACCATGTTGAGCATTTTACCATTACTGATTATGTATTTTATATTACAGCGTCAATTTGTAGAAAGTGTTGATCGCACAGGTATTACAGGTGAATAATCATATTTTTTATCATGAAAAATATGAGTAGTCATAAATAATTTTTATAAAAAATAGGAGGAGATTTTTATGAGAAATATGAAAAAAATGATAAGCTTGTTGATGGTTTTAACATTATCAATTACAATGTTTACAAGCTGTGCAAAAAGTACTGTAAAAGAAGAAGATACCAATGACACAACGGTAACAGAAACTGAGGCAGCAGAAACAGAAGCAGCGACAGAAGAACCAGCAGGTTTACCAGAAATGACAACTGAGAATATTACACTTACTTATGTGCATTTTGACAATGCGACATTGGTTCCTTATCTGGCTGAGAAGTTTATGGAAAAGTATCCAAATATTACAGTAGAAACGCAATACTATCCAGCAGATGCAGAGTACAACAATACATTACTTAACATGGTAAATAACGGTGAAACACCGGATTGTATGATGATTCTTGGTAATTGTGATTTTGCTTTATCTAACCAATTACTTGGGGATATGACAGAATACTGGGAAACAGATCCAGAAAGTCAAAATGTTTTACCAACTATTAATGAAGCAAAAATGGGGTATTATGGAACAGATAAAAAGTACGCTTCACCTATGAAATTCTTCCCAGATGCAATTTATGCAGATATGGCAGTTTTTGATAAATTAAATGTTGAAATGCCTTCTACTGATTGGTCTTGGGATGAAATGATTAATTCATTTAAAGCGGTAACATCTCCAAGTGATGGAATTTATGGATTTAATCAGTTTCATTCTATCGTAACTTACTATCCAGTAGCCGCTGATCCAAATTGTATTGGTGAATTTGGATGGGACGGAACGTCATTCCATATGGAAAACTGGGCAAAAGGTGTGAATCAGTGGGCTGAATTAGTAAATGGTAAATATCATGCTCCATATTTTGATACTGATGAAAATGAAGCTTGGCTGGGAGACAGAACAGCGTGGGCTGGTAACTCAGGAAAATTAGGATTTCAATTAGATGCATGGTGGACATATCTTAACTTATTTGATACAGATGAGTATAAAGCAAAAGGTATTGAGTTTGTACCTTATACAACACCAGTAGTAGAAGGTTCTGGTTCTAAAAATGTATTTGGTGTACTTGATTTTGGCGGTATTTCATCAGGAACAGAACATCCAAGAGAAGCATATGAATTATTAAAATGGATGGGATGGGGATCAGAAGGCTGGAAATACAAGCTGGAAGCTTACAGCACATTAAAGGATGAAGCAGGAGTAGATATTTTCAGACAATCTATGCCATTGCCTATTACTTTAGACGAAACAATTTGGGACGGAATCAAAGCGTTCTATCCATCAGCAGAAAAAGAAAATGCAACTGAGGAAGATTTGAAATATGGTCCATATTTTGATGCATTCTTTGAAAAGTGTATAAATGTAATACCATTTGGTGATACACAAATTCCTGGATTTGTAAACTTTATTGCTGAAGCTTATGCAGGGATTGAAGATTCAGTTCGTATAGATGGAAAAAATGCAGCGGATTATGCAGCTGAGTTAGAAGAAAAAGCAAACACATATAATCAAGAAGCTATGACAGCTTGTTTTGGTGAATAGAAATACTATAGTGTCCATTATGCAATTCATGATGGGCACTTCAAAATATTTAAAAGAAAGTGGAAAGGTTAAGGTATCAATATGGCAAAATTAGTGATTCACCCAGGGAGAAAAAAGGGTAAAATTGAAAAAGAAATATACGGACATTTTTCAGAGCATTTAGGAAGATGCATTTACGAAGGTTTATATGTAGGAGAAAATAGTGAGATTCCCAATACAAACGGAATGAGAACGGATGTTGTGGAAGCACTAAAAGAAATGAAAATTCCAGTCCTTCGCTGGCCAGGTGGCTGCTTTGCTGATGAATATCACTGGATGGATGGAATTGGTCCTAAGGAAACAAGAAAGAAAATGATAAATACACATTGGGGCGGTGTGGTAGAGGATAACAGCTTTGGAACACATGAATTTATGGAACTTTGCCGTCAATTAGGGTGTGAGGTTTATATTAATGGAAATCTGGGCAGCGGTACAGTAAGAGAAATGTCTGAATGGGTGGAGTATTTAACATTTGAAGGTGTTTCCCCAATGGCTGAACTTCGTAAAGCAAATGGGCATGAGGAAGCTTGGGATGTTGAGTTTTTTGGAGTTGGAAATGAAAACTGGGGCTGTGGTGGAAATATGAATCCAGAGCATTATGCAAATGAATATAGACGTTATCAGACCTATGTAAGAGATTATAAGCATGGTAAGCGAATTAAAAAAATTGCCTGCGGTGCAAATGTGGATGATTATGAATGGACAGAAGGTGTAATGAAAACGTGCTTTAAACATTCTTTGCCTTTCCAACATGGTTTTATGGATGGGTTGTCACTTCATTATTACACACATCCAGAAGGATGGGAAATTAAGGGGAGTGCAACTGATTTTGATGAAAAAGTCTGGTACAAGACTCTGAAAAAAACACTGTATATGGAAACATTGATTAAACGTCATGGAGCAATCATGGACAAGTACGATCCAGATAAAAATATTGGTATGATTATTGATGAATGGGGGACATGGTTTACATGTGAACCAGGAACGAATCCAGGATTTTTATATCAGCAGAATACAATGCGTGATGCATTGGTAGCTGGGATTAATCTGAATTTATTCAATAAGAATTGTGACCGAGTAAAAATGGCTAATATTGCTCAATTAGTAAATGTTCTTCAGTCTGTTATTTTGACAGAGGGAGAAAAGATGATTAAAACACCAACTTATCATGTATTTAATATGTATAAATATCATCAGGGCAGTACCTTACTGGATAGCTCAATTGAGACAAAAGAAGTTGGTTTAGAAAAAGAATGGATGGTTCCAAATTTAAGCGAATCTGTATCAGTAGATGAGGAGGGAACGATTCATATAACCGTTGCCAATCTTTCTGTGGAGGAAGCCTTTACCATTGACACGACTATTATAGATAAGAAAGTAGAATCTGTAACAGGTGAAATTCTGGTAAATGAGATGCGGGCTAAAAATACTTTTGAGGAACCAGAGGCTGTTCATACAGTAGAATTTAATAAAATTGAACTGACAGATCAGGGAATTAAATTTGAAATACCAGCTTGTAGTGTGATTCATATTGCAATTCAATAAGGAGCCATTTCATGGAATACAAACAGCGGGTATGTAAAAAATGTCTCATTCGTGACATGTCAGAAGAGGAATATTTTTCTAATATGTATACGTATCTTGCAAACTTAGATGAGGAAATCAAAGCGAATCAGGAAATTTATGAAGAAAGACTGAACATATGCAAAGACTGTGATAATCTTATAAATGGACTGTGCAAAATTTGTGGCTGTTTTGTTGAGATGCGGGCTGCCATTTTAAAAAATTATTGCCCCACAGCTCCAGCTAAGTGGTGAGAAAATAGTATAGAATCAGAAGGAATAGAAATGCTTTCTTGTGTTTCCTTCTGGTTCTATTATTTTTTTGTGATTTATAGAAAATGAAACTGTTCCCCTATGAAACCTATACTAATACCAGCTATTGCACACAAAACGATAATTGCAATTGGATGCAGTTTTTTCTTTAAAAGGAAAAAGGAAAGCAAGAAAAGTAAGCCACAGCATAATGATAAATAGAAATCTTGCTTTACCACTGTTTCGCCAACGGACAGGAAGGCGGTTCCAATCATTGCAATAACGGCTGGGTGAAGACCAGACATAGCGCCTTTTACATAGATGCTGTTCTGAAATTTTGAATAACCTTTTTGAATCAGAGCAATAATGAGAAAGGAAGGAAGAATAACTCCTAAGGTGGCAAAGATGGCGCCTGGGAATCCACCTGTAGAACTTCCAATATAGGTTGCAATATTAACGGCAAAGGAGCCAGGGGTACTTTCACTAACAGCAATAAAATTAATTATTTCTTCAGAGGACATCCAGTTTCTTGCTAAAACTTCTGACTGAATTAGAGGTATCATAGCATAGCCGCCGCCAAAAGAAAATAGTCCAATTTTGAAGAATACCAGGAATATGTCAAGATATTTCATTGGCCGGTGCCTCCTTTTATACATTTATTACGAAGCAGCAAGGTATGAATGGTACCAGCTAAACCGCAGCTGATAATAATATAAATTGCACTAAGAGCTGGAAAAATGATTTTTGCAAAGAAGGCGGCTGCAATTACAAAATAGCTGAAGGTTGTTTTTGGACAGGACTGGTACATGGAAATAAGTGCCTTCAATATAAGGGCAAGGATGCCGGCACGAATGCCAATAAAAGCATATTGAACGGTTTTCAATGATTCAGATGTTCGTAATATAGATGACAGTACCAAAATAATAATAAAAGAAGGCAGGGCAACGCTGAGAGTTGCCAGAATTCCTCCTGGAAGACCTCCACACTGAAAGCCGATAAAGGTTGCCAGATTGACTGCAATCGGCCCTGGTGTTGATTCTGAAATAGCAATCATGTCAAGTAAGTCGTCCCTTTTTATCCAGTTATTTTTTTCTACAATTTCTTTTTCTATCAGTGGAATCATGGCATAGCCTCCACCAAAGGAAAATAGTCCGATTTTGATAAAGGTCAGGCATAGCTGAAAATATTTTTTCATTCGTTTCTCCTCCATATAACACTTTCTGTAAAGTAGTATATGGGTAGTATATACAAAAGTAAAATAATATAATGCTATAGAATACATAAGGATTTACCTATGAAAAAAACGGACTAAATGGAAAAAATAGCTACTGAAAAAGAAGCAGGTATGTTAAAATATAAGAAGAGTTTATATTAAAAAAGTAAAGGAGAACAATATTATGGCTAACAGATTTATATTAAATGAAACGTCTTATCATGGAGCAGGTGCAATTAGCAGTATTGCAGATGAAATCAAGATGAGAGGAGGAAAAAAAGCCTTTGTTTGCTCTGATCCGGATTTAATAAAGTTTGGAGTTACAAAGAAAGTATTAGATGTGCTTGATAACAACCAGCTTTCCTATGAGGTATACTCAAATATAAAACCGAACCCAACGATCGAAAATGTACAGTCTGGCGTTGAGGCATTTAAAAAGTCTGGTGCCGACTATATTGTAGCAATTGGCGGTGGATCTTCGATGGATACAGCCAAGGCAATTGGCATTATTATAATGAATCCGGAATTTGAAGATGTCAGAAGCTTAGAGGGAGTAGCTGATACAAAAAATAAATCGATTCCAATTATTGCTGTGCCAACAACAGCAGGAACGGCAGCTGAAGTAACAATTAATTATGTGATTACAGATGTAGAAAAAAATCGCAAAATGGTTTGTGTTGATCCACATGACATACCAGTTGTAGCTGTTATTGATCCTGATATGATGGAATCCATGCCAAAGGGATTAACGGCAGCAACAGGAATGGATGCACTTACTCATGCAATTGAAGGATATATAACAGGAGCTGCATGGGAATTATCGGACATGTTTCATTTGAAAGCAATTGAAATTATTTCACGTTCCCTGAGAGGTGCTGTCGCGAATACACCAGAGGGAAGAGAAGGTATGGCACTGGGGCAATATATTGCTGGTATGGGATTTTCTAATGTGGGACTTGGAATTGTCCATTCTATGGCGCATCCACTGGGGGCACTGTATGACACGCCTCACGGTGTGGCAAATGCCATTATTCTTCCAACGGTAATGGAATATAATGCAGAAGCTACTGGTGAAAAGTACAGAGAGATTGCCAGGGCTATGGGGGTTCAAAATGTAGAGTCCATGACAATGGAGGAGTATAGAAAAGCAGCAGTTGATGCTGTGAAGCAATTATCACAGGATGTCGGAATACCAGCAGACTTAAAGGAAATTGTTAAAAGAGAGGACATTCCATTTTTGGCACAGTCTGCTTACGATGATGCCTGCCGCCCTGGAAATCCAAGAGAGACAAGCGTGGAAGAGATAACAGCATTGTATGAGTCCTTGCTTTAAGAAATAAGAGAAAGGGGAAGAATCTGCATACTTTGATTGGTTCAAGGATGAAGAATTTTTCTCCTTTTTTGCAGATAAGAGACTGGGGGAATTGCAGTATGATTATAGATATCAGACAGGCAGAGGAAAAGGATTGTGACAGTGTTTTGAGAATTGCCGGAGAGGTTCAGGAGTATCACAGACAGTACAGGCCTGAGACATTTGCCAGGGTGCAGCCATATTCAAAAGAATTTTATAAACTTATGTTAAGTGAAGAAAATACGTATGTTTTTGTTGCAAGAGATGAATTGGATCAGGTACATGGATACAGTATTGTTACTGTGAATAATTATACAAACTTGATTATGTTAAAGAAAAGGCACATTCTAATGGTTGATGATTTTTGTGTGGAGACAGCTTATAAGCGGCAGGGAATTGGCAAAAAGCTGTTTCGGTTTATAATAGATTTTTCAAAAGAACAAAAGGCAGACGCAATTGAATTAAATGTCTGGCATTTCAACAAAGAAGCAATTGCATTTTATCAGAAGATGGGCATGAAAGAAAAAAGCCATGAGTTTGAGCTTTTTTTAGCAAAAGATGAAGAAGGGGAGAAGGAAAAATGAGATTATTAATTAAACAGAGAGTGTTTTCGTGGTCAGATACCTATGATGTTTATGACGAAAATGAAAATGTAAAGTACTTTGTAAAAGCTCAATTATTTTCGTTGAGACATCAGATTCATATATACGATAGTTTTTCCAATGAAGTGGGAGTAATCCGTCAGAGATTAATGTCATTTCTTCCAGCGTTTGAGATAGAACTGGGTGGCAGAACAGCAGGAGTAATTCAAAAGAAATTTACACTTTTTCAGCCTAGGTATGAAATTGATTATAATGGATGGAGAGTAGAAGGAGATTTTTTGGGTTGGAATTATGAGGTGCTGAGTGGGTGCTCTGCGCGAATGCACATTACAAAAGAACCTTTTCACTGGGGAGATACGTATGTGATTAATTTTCAAAATCCAGAAGATGAATTAATGGGATTATTGCTTGTCATAGCCATTGATGCGGCGAACAGGTCAAAGAATTAGAGGAGGCAGAGGAATGAGCAGGGTATATACATTATCGGTTAAAACAATGCAGCATACGCAGATGATTGATATTACAAATCAAGTGAATGAAATAGTTCAAGGGAGTAACGTTGAGAGTGGTTTGTGTGTGTTGTTTGTTCCACATACAACAGCTGCTATTACAATTAATGAAAATGCTGATCCTGATGTGGTAAAGGATTTCACAAAGGAAATTAATAAAATAGTTCCGTGGGAGGATGGATATACCCATATGGAAGGAAATTCAGCCGCCCATCTGAAAGCAAGTATGATGGGTTTTTCTGAAACTATTTTAATAGATAAGGGGAAGTTGCTTTTGGGAACCTGGCAGGGAATTTATTTTCTGGAATATGATGGCGCAAGAAGTAGAAAAGTCCATATAAAGATTATAGAAGGATAGTCTGTAGATGTGATAAAACTGCACAAAAAATGCATGTCTCTTCTGTTACAAAGTAACTTGTATGGTGAATTGGCGATATCGCTGAATATGAATAAAAATGAAGTAAAGAAATTTATTATTTCCAGGCTGAAATGCGTAAATCCAGATTAAGGATTTACGCATTTTTTGCGTTAAAATGAAAGACTTTATATTAGGAGATAATTATGAAAGAAGTTTCAATGAACAAAATGGGAGTGGCACCTATTAAAAAATTAATGTAAGATCTTTAATTGTGTCTTCATTCCGATTAATCATTGCAGTTTAATTGTAACATACACCGTGTACCCCCAAAAATAGTTATAAATCTTTTTTTAAGTTTAAATAATCTTTTATATAAAATGCAAGAAATAATTGAAAGAGATTTTCGATTGAACTTAAATCAATTTCTAAAATGGATTTAATTTTTTGAATGCGGTAATTAATAGTATTCCTATGCGTTGCAGAACATTGAGCGGTCTTCTGGATGCTTCCGTTGTTGGTAATATAATATCGAAGCGTTTCCATATATTCACTATGGTTTTTTTTATCATATTCTTCAAGCTTTCCAAGCTGCTGTTTATACATGCTTTCTAATAATTGTATATTAGTAAATTGAGAAAAAATTTGAAAAATTCCTAGTTGGTTAAATGTTGAATATGATTTTTGATAGAACAGAGCATAATGTAAAGCAAAATCAGCCTGCCGATAGCTTGTATGGAGGGAAGTTAAGGATGTAACTTCATTTCCAATGCCAATAGTAGTAGTGGATTGAATTCTTTTTTGTAAAAGAATAAAAAAGTCAGAAATTATTTTTTGGAGGAGAATGTTGTCGATAGTTTGGAATACAATAATACAATTGGTTTCATATGGAAAGACAAAAAACGACTTGACATAACTAGTTAAAAAACTTCTAATCCGGGTAATATTAAATAATCCATAAATAATAACAATCCGGTAGGTACCGTTTAGTTCAAAACCATTTTGAATCAAAGCTGGAATATAATGGTTCTTATCGTCAGGTGAGGAAATAGCACTTTGAAAAGCCAGTGTAACAATGTCATTTTTTTGCAGCTGTCTGGATATCTGTAAGCAGTAATCCTGCATAACATCTGATATGTGTATTTCCCAAGGCATCAAAAATAGAGGAATTTTTTTATTATCACAATACAGTAGAATAGATTGAGAAATATCTGGTTTATGGATGTATTTGCCGATATTTAAAATTATGCCGCTGCAATTATGAGAATGCATTGTTTTTATAAAATGAAACAGAGTCTCTTCATTTTTTAGCAACATTCCTGTAGTGATTATCAGTTCATTTCCTCGTAAAAAATCAGTATTATTAATATCTTCCGTAATATAAATCCAGGATACATAATTATTTATCCCAGCAGATCCAGCTATTAAAGTCAGCTGATATTGTTCTCTTGACTTTTTCAATATCTCCTTCAGTATCAATGCCATACTTTTTCCTCCAGATAAATTTATATCTTATTATATAAAAAAAAGATATGTGCGTCCAGCACAAATTTTAATAGTAAAGTTTAGGTTCTGGTATCATTGTATTCATTATTTTTGTATGTTACTCTATTACTATCAAGTGGGACAATGAAGTTCATGTATAGACACGAACTTCCGTTGTCCCTTTACTTTTATTAAGGAGGAGAAGATGATGTTAAAGGATTCATTACCAAAAATTGTTACAGAAGAATTACCAGGACCAAAAGCGAAAGAAGTATTGGAAAGAAGAAAGAATGTTGTACCAGATGCTGTTCGTTGCATTTATCCTTGTGTGATGGAAAAAGCGGAAGGGGCTATGATAGAAGATGTGGATGGGAACATTTTTCTGGACTGGATTGGTGGAGTAGGTGTTCTTAATGTAGGACATACCCATCCAGATTTAGTAAGCGCAGTACAAGAGCAGGCAACAAAGTATTTTCATGGAATGTTTAATGTAGTTACCCATGAAAGATACATTGAGTTAGCAGAAAAATTAGCTGCGGTAGCGCCAGTTAACGGAGATGCAAAAAAAGTAATGTTCGCAAACAGTGGTGCCGAAGCAGATGAAAATGCCGTGAAAATTGCAAAGGGTTATACAAAACGTCCAAACATTATTGTTTTTACAGGAGGATTTCATGGAAGAACCATGTTAACCATGACCATGACTGCTAAGAAAGCATATGCACATGGAATGGGACCGTTCCCTGATGGAGTATATCGTGCAGAATACCCTTATTTATATAGAAAACCAGAAGGAATGACAGAAGAAGCAGCAATTGATTATTATGTAAACAGCTTGAAAATGGTATTTGAAAATGCTTCACCAGCAGAATATGTAGCAGCCATAGTATTAGAGCCATTACAAGGAGAAGGTGGATTTATCCCAGCTCCAATCGAGTGGATAAAGGCAGTACGTAGCATTTGTGATAAAGAAGGTATTTTAATGGTTGCTGATGAGGTACAGACAGGATTTGCCCGTACTGGAAAATTATTTGCATCTGAATACTGGAAAGAAGCAGGATGTGCACCAGATATCATTGCAACAGCAAAATCAATTGCAGGTGGTGTGCCACTAAGTGCAGTTATTACATCAACAGAAATTATGGATGCCGTACCTAAAGGAACAATTGGTGGAACATATGGTGGAAATGCCCTTGCATGTGCCGCTGGATTAAAAGTTCTGGAAGTAATTGAAAGAGATCACTTAGTAGAGCGTTCTGCTGAAATTGGAAAAAGATGTTTTGAGGTTTTTGGTTCCTGGAAAGAAAAATATGAAGTAGTTGGTGATGTCAGAGGTCTGGGAGCAATGATCGGAATTGAATTTGTTAAGGATAAGACGACAAAAGAGCCAAATGCACAAATTGTAAATGAATTAGTAGCGGCATGTGCACAAAAAGGTCTGTTAATTGAAAATGCAGGAATATATGGAAACGTAATTCGTTTTCTTGCACCACTTGTTATTACAGATGAGCAGCTTGAAGCTGGATTTGAAATATTTGAAAATGCAATCAAGGAAGCAATATAAATTGCTTAAAGGGAGGATTTAGCGTGAAACAATTCAGTGTAGTTCCTACAATAGTTCAATTTGAAGAATGTAAACAGTTTTGTGAAGAATTTCAAATTGGTAAAGGAGATCTGCTTTTTATGAGCAAATCCTCCTATTCATTTTTTGAGCCATATGTAAAAGAAGCGGTTGTTATTTTTAGAGGAAATTATGGCTCAGGTGAACCTTCTGATGAAATGGTTGAAAAAATTTATCAGGATATAAAAGATATTCCATATGAGCGTGTAATTGCAATCGGCGGGGGAAGTGTTTTAGATGTAGCAAAATTATTTGCATTAAAGCAGTTTTCACCAGTTATCGATTTATTTGATAGAAAAATTGAGTTGCAGAAGGAAAAGAAACTGATACTTGTTCCAACTACTTGTGGAACAGGCAGTGAAGTGACTAATATTAGTATTTTGGAACTCAAAGTGAGAAATACTAAGATGGGTCTGGCGGTAGAAGAGTTATTTGCGGATTATGCCGTATTAATTCCAGAGCTGCTCAATGATTTGTCCATGCATTTTTTTGCAACAAGTTCCATTGATGCGCTGATTCATTCTATTGAATCTTATACTTCTCCAAAGGCAAATGAATTCACACAAATGTTTTCACTGAAAGCAATACAGATGATTTTAAGTGGATACAAAGAAATTGCTAAAAATGGAGAGGAAGCAAGAAAACCATTGTTAGGAGATTTCTTAATGGCATCTACTTATGCAGGTATTGCATTTGGGAATGCTGGCTGTGCAGCAGTTCATGCTATGAGTTATCCTCTTGGAGCAGCTTACCATGTTGCTCATGGTGAAGCTAACTATGCCATTTTTACACAGGTATATAAAACATATCAGGAAATGAATCCAAATGGAAGAATTAAAGTATTAAATGAATTTTTAGCTGAAATTTTAGAGTGTGATGCAAATGAAGTTTACGTGGAAATTGAAACGTTATTAAATCAGATTCTTCCTAAAAAGCCACTTCATGAATATGGAGTAACAGAAGAAGATTTAATTACTTTTACGGAAACTGTAATGACGAAACAAACTAGATTAATGAATAATAATTATATTGAATTAAGTGAAGAAAAAGTATTAGGGATATATAAAGCACTATATTAAAACACTATAATAAAACAGAATAGATAAGTTGATTGAAACAAAGGGGTTTCTTTCGCAGTAAAAGTAAGCTGTGGAGAAATCTCTTTTTCAATACTTACATTAAATTACAAAAATTGAGGAGGAATTGTATGTCGAATTCGAAATTTGATAAAGTTCTTGGAACAAAAGACATTCTTGTAATTGCTTTCGGAGCAATGATTGGATGGGGATGGGTAATCAATTCAGGAGACTGGATTACAAGTGCAGGATTTCTGGGAGCTATTATAGCATTTCTTCTAGGTGGCACAATGGTTATTTTTGTTGGTCTTACCTATGCAGAATTAACGGCTGCCATGCCACAATGCGGTGGAGAACATGTTTTTAGCTATAAGGCCATGGGACCCAATGGTTCCTTTGTGTGTACCTGGGCCATTATATTAGGATATGTAGCAACAGCTGCTTTCGAAGCCGCTGCTTTACCAACTGTATTTAAATATATTTTCGGTGACGGATTTATGGTTGGTCATATGTATAATGTTGGCGATACTCCTATTTATGCTTCGTATGTAGCTGTGGGATGTATTGTTTCTGTTATTATTACATTAATAAATATTCGCGGAGCGAAAACAGCAGCAATTCTTCAGACGATTCTTACGTCTATTATAGCAGTTGCTGGTTTGCTATTAATTGCAGCTTCTGTTGTAAGAGGCGACACAGCAAATATTACATCAAATTTGTTTCATGTGAGTAATACTGGAAGTAGCTTAAAAACAGCTTTTGGAGGAATTTTAACTGTTACCTGTATGACGCCATTCCTGTTTATTGGATTTGACGTAATTCCTCAGGCAGCAGAGGAAATCAACATTGCGTATAAGAAAATTGGTAAAATAATGCTCTTTTCAATCGGACTGGCAGTAACCTGGTATTTATTAATTATCTTTGCGGTAGCTTATGTAATGCCAAAAAATGAGATGTTAGATTCATTAAACAATGGCCTTGTTACAGCAGATGCAATGGCATATGCATTTAACAGCAGTGCAATGGCAAATGTTCTGATTATTAGTGGTATATGCGGTATATTAACAAGCTGGAACTCCTTCTTAATAGGTGGAAGCCGTGCCATGTATTCCATTGCAGAATCCAAAATGATGCCTGCTATTTTTGCAAAACTTCACAGTAAATATAAAACGCCAGTTGCGGCAATCGTATTAGTCGGTGTTGCCTGCTTCTTCGCTCCGTTTTTCGGAAAACCAGTATTAATCTGGTTAGTAGATGCAGCCAGCTTTGGATGCTGTATCGCCTACTTAATGGTATCTATTTCCTTTGTTATTTTAAGAAAAAAGGCACCTGAAATGGAACGGCCATACAAAGTAAAGCATGGTAAATTTGTTGGGTGTGTTGCTATTATTTTGTCAGGTATCTTATCTCTTTTATACATCATTCCAGTTCCTTTTGCAGCCAGTGCTTTAATTTGGCAGGAATGGGTGGTAGTAGGTGTATGGATTTTACTTGGATTTTTCTTTTTCCTCTATTCCAAAAAGAAATATGGAAATGAGTTTGGAATTCATGTAGATGTAAGCTTGGATGAGAATTTAAAATAGTATTTACAGACATAAGACAGAAAGAAAGGGCTGGATGGATAAATGGAAAAAAGATATGATCCGTATGAAAATGTAATTTCTGTTATGGATAAGGCGATGGAGATAGGCAGAATTGATAAATATATGTTCGAAATATTAAAAAACCCGCAAAGAGAAACAAAGGTATATCTGCCAGTGGAAATGGATGATGGAACGGTAAAAGTTTTTGAGGGATACCGGGTACAGCATTCAAATATCAGAGGACCTTTTAAGGGAGGAATCCGATATCATCAGGAATGTGATTTGAATGAAGTAAAGGCCCTTGCAACCTGGATGTCTTTAAAATGTGCTGTTGTAAATATTCCTTTCGGAGGTGCAAAAGGTGGTATCAAAGTAGATCCAAAGACATTGTCTAAAAGGGAATTGTGCCGGTTAACCCGCAGATATACCTACGCCATTGAGCCTATTATAGGAGCGGATTCAGACATTCCAGCTCCAGATGTCAATACAAATGCACAGACAATGGCATGGGTTTTAGATACCTATAGTATGTTAAAAGGAAAACCATGTCCTGGTGTTGTGACTGGTAAGCCAGTTGAACTTGGTGGTTCAAAAGGAAGAGCATCAGCAACAGGCCGCGGTGTGGTAATCAGCGCCAAGCTTCTGTTGGAACAGGAAAAGAAAGAGTTAAAGGATTGTCGTGTAGCCATTCAGGGAATTGGAAATGTAGGCGGCAATGCGGCAAGAATTTTTTATCACAGAGATGCTAAAATTGTTGCATTAAGTGATGTTTCTGGCGGCATTTTCAGTGAAGATGGATTGAATGCAGATCAGGTTTCTGAATTCGTTGAAAAAGGAGGGCTGTTAGTGGATTATCATGAACCAGGTATAAGACACATTACCAATGAGGAAGTCATTACCTGTGATTGTGACTTGCTGGTTCCAGCCGCACTGGAAAATCAGATAAATGCAGAAACAGCAGAAAAACTTCAATGCCGTTACATTGTAGAAGGAGCTAATGGCCCAACAACAGTGGAAGCCGATAAAATATTAGAGGAAAGAGGAATTACGTTAATCCCTGATATTTTTGCCAATAGTGGAGGTGTAGTAGTTTCCTATTTTGAATGGGTACAGAATCTTCAGGAATTAACATGGGAAAAGTCTCAGGTTAATGATATGCTGGAAAATATCTTGTCTAAAGCTTTTAATGAAATGCTGGAGGAAAGAAAAAACAGTAATTGTTCATATCGTATGGCAGCATATATTATTGCATTACGCAGATTAATCTATGCAGAAGAGATTAAAGGGATTTTTCCTTGATTAAAAGCAGTTTGTTGATAGAAAGATGGTGTATAGGATGGAAAGTGAATACGAAAAACTGGCTTCGCTTTTGTTTCCAGAAATATCAGAGACGATTGAGGACTTAGAAAAGCGTTTTGTAAAACGTAATCTTGATGAAAATGCTATGGTGACCAGGTTTGCACCAAGCCCAACAGGATATATGCATATTGGAGGATTATATGCTGCATTGATTTCAAGTAAATTTTCCAGTCAAACCAATGGAATCTTTTATTTACGGATTGAAGATACCGATAAAAAGAGAGAACTTTTAGATGGCGTTGAGGAAATCATTTCTGCATTGAGAGAGTACGATATACATTTTGCGGAAGGTCCTTTTGAAGGCGGAGAAAAGCTGTATGGTCCTTATAAGCAAAGTGAAAGAAAAGAAATTTACCAGATTTGCGTGAAAGAATTGATAAAAAAAGGGATGGCGTATCCATGCTTTTGTACTACCGAAATGCTGGAGGAAACGAGAAAAATTCAGCAGGAGAGAAAAGAGGATATTGGTTATTACGGAAAATATGCTGTGTGCAGCAGGCTTTCCCTTGAGGAAATCCAGTCTTACATTGAAGAAGGAAAAGAATATGTAATTCGGCTGAAATCACCAGGAAACCCATTGTCCAGAATTAAATATGAAGATGAGGTACGTGGAATAATTGAAATGCCTGAAAATATACAAGATATTGTATTGCTAAAGACAGATGGAATTCCTACTTATCATTTTGCACATGTTGTAGATGATCATTTTATGCGGACTACTTTAATAATCAGAGGGGATGAATGGCTGGCATCCTATCCGCTGCATAAACAGTTGTTTGAAGTATGTGGTTTTCAAGCACCAAATTATCTTCATATTGCACCAATCATGAAAATGGATCAAGGTTCAAAGCGGAAGCTGAGCAAGCGAAAGGATCCAGAAGCAGCAGTAAGCTATTACAAGAAACAAGGGATTCCTAAGGAAGCAGTAAAGGAATACTTAATGACCATTACCAATTCTAATTATGAGGAGTGGCGTGAAAAGAATCCTCAAAAGAATTTACAGGAGTTTCAACTTACTACAGCTAAGATGTCAAACAGTGGGGCATTGTTTGACATGGAAAAGCTGATGAACATAAGCAGAAATATCATTGCTTCAAAAACAGTTGAGGAATGTTACGATGAAATTGTCCAATGGTCACAGCTTTGGGATAATCAGATTTATCAAAAGGCTGTTTTATCAAAAAATAATTTTATAAAAACCATCGAACTTTGGAAATTTTCTGGTGGCAAAGTAAGAAAGGATATTGGAAAATGGTCTGAGTTGTCAGAACAGTATTCGTATCTGTATTGTGATTTCTTAACTAACAATTGTGTTTATGAATTTGATGCAGCGTGGAAAGCAGATGATATACTACAAGTATTAGGAGAATACAAAACAGATTTGTTTTTAGAGGGTACAGCCTCTGAGTGGTTTGCCAAAATAAAAGATAAAGCAGATTTATTAGGGTATTGCACAAAACTAAAAGAATATAAGGAAAATCCCAATTTGTACTGTGGTTCTATTACTGATTTTTGCAATATAATAAGAGTTGCAGTTACAGGAAAAAGGAATTCTCCTGATTTATTTTCAATTTTACAAATTTTAGGTGAAGAAGAAGCCAGAAAAAGGCTTGAAAAAGCTATTTGCTACTTAATAAGTCTTTAATTCTGGTATTTAAAAAGGAATATCCATTTCCATTTAGTTTGAAAGGCAGAAGATTTGCACTTCGGTCAATAGCTAGTGGAAATGGATAATTTTTTATGTCATAATATTGTTATGTATGTGTTGCAAAATTGTATGTGGGGTGATCGAATGCAAATTAACCGAATGTTTGAAATGGTATATATACTTCTTGATAGGAAAATTGTTACAGCACGAGAACTGGCCGAGCGGTTTGAAGTATCACAAAGAACAATATATCGTGATGTTGAGGCTTTGTCAGCAGTTGGAATTCCAATATTTATGACTAAAGGTAAAGGTGGCGGAATATCTATTTTAGATAATTTCGTATTAAATAAAGCAGTACTGACAAAAGAAGAAAGAAATGACATATTATCTGCCATGAAAGCAATTGATGCAATCCGCTTTAATTCATCTAATTCTACACTAAAAAAGTTAAGTAGTCTATTTGGTGAAAAGAACACCGATTGGATCGAGGTTGATTTTTCGTCTTGGTATAATATGAATAAAGAATCTGAAAACTTTCATGCAATTAAGCATTCTATTTTATCTAAAAGAGTAATAAGCTTCATATATTTAAGCAGCAAAGGAGAACAGACTTTACGCGAGGTAGAACCATTAAAGCTTTGTTTTAAAGATATGTCTCGATATTTATATGCCTATTGCACATTAAGGAATGATTTTCGCTTTTTTAAACTGAGCAGAATACAGGAACTTGTTATTACTGAGAAACCGTTTGAGAGAACAGCAGAAAGCCCTCTATTTAGTAAAGAACCTTTTAATAAAGAACCTCTTAGTCTGATAATATTAAGAATTTCTTCTAAAATGGCATATCGGGTTTATGATGAATTTGATAATTATAGCAGAGAACCCGATGGCAATTTTATTGTGCAGATGAATTGTCCCTTAGGAGAATGGATATTTCCTTATATAGCTTCATTTGGAAGCAGCTGCGAAGTAATACAACCACTGGATTTAAGAAATAAAGTGAAAGAAGAACTTCAAAAAACATTAAATAATTATTTATAATATGACATACTAGCGTCTTATTATATGAATTATAATAATGAAAAATGTTGGAGGTAATAATCCTATGAGTGAATCATTTTTAAATATTGCACTGGATAATTTAGACAATGAGCATCTTTGTTGTGCGATAGCGGATAAAAAACATCAATGTGGTGTTGCAGCGAAAAAACAATGGCTGAAAGAACGGATTCCAGAGGGGCATGTGTTTAGAAAGCTTGATCAAAAAGGTAAAGTATTTATTGAATATGCTCCACTTGAAACAGCATGGGTACCTATAGAGGGAGATAACTATATTTATATCTATTGCCTTTGGGTGTCAGGATCTTTTAAAGGAAAAGGATATGCAAAATCACTGCTGTCCTATTGTATTGAGGATGCAAAAGCACAAGGAAAATCAGGTGTTTGTATTTTAAGTTCTAAAAAGAAAAAACCATATTTAAGCGAGAAAAGGTTCATGGAGAAATTTGGATTTCAGGTAGCAGACAATATAGGTGAATACGAGCTTTTATCGATTTCATTTAACGGAAAAGAGCCATCTTTTGCAGAGAATACAAAAATACAAAGTTATAATAGCAACAAGCTTACAATTTATTATGGATTGCAGTGCCCGTATATTCCAAACTGTATAGAACAAATAAGAAACTTCTGCATGGATAATCAGATTCCTGTTGAATTTATCCAGGTGGATAGTCTGGAAAAAGCAAAAGCGGTACCTTGTATTTTTAATAACTGGGCAGTTTTTTATAATGGCAAATTTGAAACAGTACACTTGCTTAATGAAGGATATTTGAAAAAGTTACTATACCACTAGAAAACCTAAAATAGTAAATTTTTTTAGTTGGTTATATTCTGTAAAATGAATATTTATAGTATAACTTTTTGTGGCGCCGTCTATTAACTTATATATTACTGGGTTACCCCAGGAGCAAATGCTGTAACTATTGATGTAATGCTCCTGGTTGTCTGGCAATACCAATATGTGAATCTGCCCCTGCTGATGCATTTGATTTGACTGTTCGTAAATCAAATACAGTTTTTTGCAGTAAATCATTAAGCTAGATGATTCTTCACAGGCAACAGATTCGATACCACAAGGAAAAAGAGGGTGAGTCAGGGCAGGGTGAAAGCTGCTATAAAGAAATCCAGGCATTTTGTCTGCATCATAATATCGAGCAGAGGCAAAAGAATCTCCAAAACAAGGTGGTATTTGTGCAGCTGCTTGTTTCTGTAAAATGTCTGGCTGGCTGCATGGAAGCGTATTTAGGATAGATGCCTGAATTGAACGATAACCTTGCATCAAAATGTAGCGGATACAATCAGATAGAAAAATATGTCCATCTTGATTGGGATGAACCATATCAGTTGAATAATCTTTCCAAGACAGTCCATATTCAGAAAACAAGCTTATTGCGGAAGAAATACTAATATGTGAAATATGGTAGTGTGAGGCAATTTCTTTCATATACGCTTCACAAGTGTAGCCTTCTGCATTGATAGCACTGATTATAATAATGAAGCTGGAGGGATAACTGAAAAGAAGTGTTTGGATAATGCCTTCAAAACATGTGACATATTCCCTTTCAAAACCATTATTAACAGCAAATTCAACGACAGCAATATGGGGGTGAAAGGTATTTTTATTTCTATTTAGTACTGAGAGGCCTAAAATAGCTGAAAAAGAGGAATATCCCAAATTGTATTCTTGTACTATGGGAATATGAAATGTTTTTTTTAAGTTCTCAACTGTTAATGCAGCGTAGCAGGCTGGCAACATTCCTTGTGGTGTATAACCCATTGTAATAGAACCCCCAAGGAATAGAATTTCCAGGGGTTCATCTGGCGTTAAGGAAAAACGTCTGAATAATTTTTGCAGGTCATAATTATTTTCATATACAGTAACAGCCTTTGAAATTAGATTAGTATAATTCATTTCACTTATACTCCAGGATATGTTCATAAGACACCTCTTATCTTTCTTTATTTTTTCCACGTACCACTCACAATTAGTTCTTTTAAGAGCAAGCAATATTCGATAGCTGTTTTTGGTATATTCCGATTCTTTTTTGTTATCAGATAAATAGTTTGCTCATTAAATCGATTCTGAATTTTATAATAGCAGGGATGCTTTTTGAAGTTACCATATTTAATCATTGTATCAGGGAAAAATGAAAAGCCCATGTCTGCAAGAACAAATGCAAATGCGGTATGCATATTACGGACCTGTAGAGAGACATTCGGCTCAATACAAGCTTCCTCAAAGATGTTTTTTGCACAGGAGGCAATACTTTCTGAGCCTTCAAATAGAACGTAAGGCTGTTTCTGAAAGGTTTCCAGTGGACAGCAGGGTGTTTTAAGTAAAGCAAGAGAATTTTTTATGATATCTTCTGCCTGTAACTGATAGCTGCATAATGTTTCTGTTAATGGGTTATCTGGTGACAGGGCAAGATAAATTTGTTCAGTAGCCAGAATTTCCAAGTGAAAATTAACTGGGCTGATTTGACCAGAACAGATGGCAATGTCACATTCACCATTATGAATACTAGCTTGTAATTCATTAAGCGGCTTTTCTACAAGGGATATATGAATTCCAGTATAGCGTTTATGAAATTCATGAATACTTTTTGAAAGTAAGGTAGAACCACACAAGGGGGTAGTTCCAATGCATAAGGAGCCTGTTTGTAAGTTAGTGAGAGAGGTAATTCGTTCTTTCAGGTTGGCATGAATGGAACGGATTTCACATACTGCTTCATATACAGCTTCTCCCTCAGGTGTAAGACGGATTGGTGTGGAAGAGCGATCAAAAAGTTTTGTACCAAACTGTTTCTCCATTTTTTGTATGTATTGGCTAAAAGAAGGCTGTGTAACATAAAGAGACTTAGCAGCTTTGGAAAAACTCTGTTTTTCTACTAAGGCCATAAAATAAGTTATCTGCTGTTCGTTCATACGTAAACTCCTATACTATTTATAAAAATATAACTATTTGAATAATATAGCATTCAAAAGTATAATGTCAATAAGATACGGTTAATGTGGACAATACTATATAAAAATTAGGATGATTATGGGAGACGGCTTACTAATGAATAGCGTAGCTTTTGCTATGACTATATAAAAACAAGGGGGTAACAAAATGAAAAGAAAGGTAGCTTTATTACTGAGTATTCTGTTGATCTTTGTATCAATTGCACCAGTGACAGATGTTTTTGCAGCTAGTGGAATAAAGGTTCAGTGTTACAATGGAAACAGAGATACTTCAACGAGCAGCATAAGTCCAACGTTTCAGCTAGTTAATACGGGGACAACAGAAATTGAACTTTCAAGCGTTAAAATGAGGTATTATTTTACTAACGATGGAACACAGACGGATAATTTTGCTTGTGACTATTCACAGGTCGGAGCATCTAATGTAACTGGAACATTTGGAACAGCTGATAGTGCTGATGCAGACAGATATCTTGAAATTGGATTCAGCAGTAATGCAGGTACATTATCTACAGGACAAAGCATTGTTGTACATACAAGAATATGGAAGTCAGACTGGTCTGCTTTTGCGCAAACCAATGACTATTCTTTCAATGCTTCTGCAACAGCGTTTGTTGACTCAACATCAACGACGGGATACATAAATGATACATTGATATGGGGAGCAGAACCTGGCGCAGCCACTGTAATAACGCCAACCCCAGTAGTGCCAACTGAGACAGCAGCTCCAACACAGACAGTAGTGCCAACTGAGACAGCAGCTCCAACACAGACAGTAGTGCCAACTGAAACTATGGTACCAGCAAAATCATTAGACATAACCTTCTATAATGGAAATACAGTAGATACAACAAATTATCTTGCATTAAATTTTAAGATTGCTAATGCAGGAACAACAGCAATCAGTCTTTCTGATGCTAAAATGAGATATTATTTTACCAATGATGGAACACAAGTGGATAATTTTGCATGTGATTATTCATCTATTGGCTCCACTAATGTAACAGGAACATTTGGTACATTAAGTGAGACGAATGCAGATAAATATCTGGAAGTTGGTTTCACCAGTGGTGCTGGAACATTAGCAGCAGGAGAAAGTGCCGTGATATATGTTAGAGTGTGGAAATCTGACTGGAGTAGTTTTTCACAAGCTAATGATTATTCTTTCAATGCTTCCGCGGCTTCATTTGCTCATACGACAACGATTACAGGCTATGTTAAAAATGAATTGGTTTTTGGTGCAGAACCTGGTATCGTAGTAACACCAACCCCAGTAGTAACCCCAACTCCAGTGGTAACACCAACCCCAGTAGTAACCCCAACTCCAACTGCAACGTCGTTAATTCCAGAGATAACTATTGAGAAGTATAGTATTCCAGAGAATGATGCAATGCAGTTTGTAGAAAACTTAAAAATCGGCTGGAATTTAGGAAATACCTTTGATGCACATAGCTGTACATGGTTAACAGATGAACTTGCGTATGAATCTGCATGGTGTGGTGCATATACATCCAAAAATCTGATTGATACATTAAAGGCAGAAGGATTTAACACAGTACGTATTCCAGTTTCGTGGCATGATCACGTAAGTGGAGATGATTTTCAAATCAGTGCAGCATGGTTAAATCGTGTGCAGGAAGTAGTGGACTACTGTATTGATAATAACATGTA
>NZ_FOYZ01000017.1 GCF_900112775.1 Anaeromicropila populeti | reverse complement strand
GAATCTCTTTATCTTGATCTCTAACGCGTTTTCTGAGCTCAATTAACTCTTCATTAAGAGATAATGCATTATTTGGCGTATGAACAGCCTCTTTTGCCTCTAAGCGTCCCTCCTTAAATGCTTTTATCCATGTATAAATAGTACCTGTTGGAAGCCCAAGTTCTGCAGCGGCTTTATGCCCGCCTATTTCCTGTGCAAGTTTTACTGCTTGTGCTTTAAATTCTTGATCATATGATTTTGTAATTCGTTTTTCTGCCATCTCAATTCTCCTCTTCTTGTATTTATTATATATCAAAATCCTTGAGAATAGGGTGGCAATTTTTATTATACAACATCATAATGATAAGTTAGAATTTTTAACTAGACATGAATCTCATAAAGATTTATTTGAAGGTACGATTACATTAGATGGAGATTGTGCTACCGTAACTTTTTATGGTGATGATTGGTGTAATTTTGATAATACAAATACTTATCAATACCACAAGACATCAGACATACCATATGACCATTATTTTGAATAGAGAATTAGGTGAAAAAAATGAAACAAAAATTAATACTATGTATTCTAGTTATTATATCAATGTGCATTTCTGTTTCGTGCGGAACAATTGACAATTCTGAAACAGACAGTGCTGTAGCTTCATCAACTATTGAATCATTTCCAGAACCTTTAGTTACAGAAGATATATATAGTACAACGGAAGATTCATTTCTAGATAAAGATCCATTTATTGGTGAATATAATGATGTAGATTGGGATGAGCCTAATCTTGATATTCAAAAAGGCAAAAATGGTATTTACCATATCGAAATAGGTATATATAGATTGTATCAATTTGATTGTTGTGGAGGTGTTTATAATAATGGTAAAATAGAATTTATAACTAAGTTTGGAGATCATAAAGATTTATTAGAAGGTACGATTTCTTTAGATGGAAATTGTGCCATCGTAACATTTTTCGGTGATGATTGGAGTGATTTCTCCGATACAAATACATATCAATACTTCAAGTCATCAGATATACCATATGACCATATGAATGAGTAGTGATTAAAATGAGAAGAATTAATTGAAAAAAATGAAGATGGTTCTTATGAAAAAGATTTAAGTGAAGAAGCAATATCTTTTAGGGGGGGTAAACACCTATCCCCCCTAACTCAAAGGGGGTAAAGGGGGGATAGCCGTAGGGGGTATTTCAATTTACCCCCATTGCTTTTGCTAATTCGTAATAAGAAAGTATGTTTAGACGGGTCTACATATTTCTGTTTTGTGTCTGTTTTTCTTCCGGCTTCTGAAAAAAGCAGGGCTGCATCATTTTTATGCAAGTGGGGCTTGTATTCTTTTAGTGTATTTGTACGGAATACATGGATAACCATTTTAATTATGGAGAGAACTTTTCAGGTCAAAACATAAGTAAGGTCGGGATAAAAGAGACAATTAAATTGCAGAAGAAGGTAGAGGCAACAATGTATTACAACAAACAAGGAAATGCCGATTACAAAGGACAATTTGGATTAGGTACATGCCAATTTACAGGTTCAAGAACTACACAATTACTGGATTGTTATGAAGATTACTATAAAAAAACGAAAAACAATCATCCATCGAAGGAGGATTGTATTAGAATTGAAGTGGACTTTATGGTAGGAGAACTAGATGGAAGTTACAACACAATGGTTTATCAAGCATGGAAAAAAGGAAGTAAAACTGCAAAAAGTGCAGGTGAAATATTTTGTAATCAATACGAAAGACCAAACGATATGGAAAATCAAGCAACAGAAAGAGGAAAAAATGCTACAAAAATATATAATATAATGAAGGAGTAGGTGAAAAAAGTGAAGAGAGTTAAACTAATTTACATAATCCTGATTGTGGTCGTATTACTACTGTCATCATGTGGAATCAAAGAAGATGTTGCAAGTGAAGAAAATGTTACAAGTGAAGAAGCCATATTGAACACTCCATACGCAACTGAAGATAACATTTCAGTTACGGTAGAGCCAGAAAAAGAGTTGGATGATTCAAACAACAAAGACCAAATAGAAGTGAGCACAGCGCTAGATGAGGAGATGGAAGAAAGTGCTGATCCTTACGTGGGAGTATATAACGATCCAAGTATTGATGAGCCAAACCTTAGCATAGAGAAGGATAAGGATGGTGTATATTTGATACAAATTGGTCTGTATAGATTAGCAAAGTTGAACCAATGCAAAGGAGTCGTGAAAGATAATAAACTGGAATTTAGTACAAATGAAATATTCGAGGATGAATTAAAAGGAGAAATAACATTAGATGGAGATATTGCAGAAGTAGTGTTTTTGGGCGATGAATGGCTAGATTTTGCAGGATTCAATTTTCGCAGATTTGAGAAGATATCTGATGTACCATATGACTTTAATTAATTATAGGGACAACTTTTCTCAGCTAATATCTCTAAGCAAGTTATGAATGAATGAGCTATGGAGCAAAAAAATGAAGATGGTTCTTATAAAAATGATTTAAGAGAAGAAGCAATATCTTTTAGGGGGGGTATTTGGTATCCCCCCTAGGTCAAAGGGGGTAAAGGGGGATAGCCGTAGGGGGTATTTCAATTTATCCCCATTGCTTTTGCTAATTCGTAATAAGAAAGTATGTTTAGACGGGTCTACATATTTCTGTTTTGTGCCTGTTTTTCTTCCAGCTTCTGAAAAAAGCAGGGCTGCATCATTTTTATGCCAGCGGGGCGTGTATTCTTTTGGTGTATTTGTACGGAATACTGACAGGCTTTGGAGTGAAATATATGGAAAAAGATTTTGATTATGCCAATAAGTTTTCTGGTAACACAATAGAAGTTGTTGGGATAAAGGAAGCGATTAAGCTACAGAAGCAAGATTCTAAAATACAGCATACCATAACAGTGAACGGTGAAAAAAAGATAGTACAAGATCAATTTGGATTTGGAATGTGTCAGTTTACAGGCAGTCGTACAAGCGATGTACTTGATGCATATCAAAAGTTTTATGATGAAACAAAAAATAATCATCCAACGCAGAAGCAATGTGCGGAAATAGAAGCAGAATTTATGGTAAAGGAACTTGAGGGCGACTATAAACAGGTTTATGAGGATTGGAATGAAACAGATAAGACGGCTAGTGAGGCGGGTAGGCTTATTTGCACAAAGTATGAAAAACCTGGAGACATGGAAAATCAATCCAATATAAGAGCAGATAATGCAGAAACAATATATAATATAATGATAAAAAAGAACTAGGAGCAAAATGAAAAATGAAACGAAAATTAATACTGTGTATTTTATGTTTATCAATGTGTGTTTCGGTATCTTGCGGTACAAAAAATAATGCTGTAGCAGATAATCCAGTAGCTTCAGTAACTATTGAACCATTACCAGAGCCATCAGTTTCAGACAATATGGATAATGAAAAGCAAGCCCCTTATGTCGGTGAATACAATGATTTTGATTTTGATGAACCCAATCTAGAAATCGAAAAAAATGAAGATGGTTCTTATGAGATAGAAATCGGAATATATCGAATAACGACATTTCAGAATTGTAAGGGAATACTGGTGGATGATAAAATTGAGTTTTCAACAGAATTTTCAGATAGAAAAATAGAAGGTACAATAGAGTTGAATGGTGATATAGCGACGGTAACATTTACTAGCAAGGATTGGGCAGAGTATTCAAATATAGATACTTATCTTTATAAAAAGTCATCAGACAAACCTTTTGATAAACATGAAAAATTTGTTTTCTAGTACAAGAAATATACGTGAATTAGGTAGAAAGATGAAATAGTGCTTATTATAATATGCTTTTTCTATCTGGACTCTGCCGTTATGCGGAAGTAATAAAAAAGATTTAAGAGAAGAAGCAATATCTTTTAAGGGAGGGTATTTGGTATCCCCCTAACTCAAAGGGGGTAAAGGGGGATAGCCGTAGGGGGTATTTCAATTTACCTCCATTGCTTTTGCTAATTCGTAATAAGAAAGTATGTTTAGACGGGTCTACATATTTCTGTTTTGTGTCTGTTTTTCTTCCAGCTTCTGAAAAAAGCAGGGCTGCATCATTTTTATGCTAGCGGGGCGTGTATTCTTCTAGGTATTCAATATATTTATCCTGTCTTATTGGAACTGTTTGAGGAACTGGTTAAGGAACAGCTTCGGAAAAGGAAGGAAACAGGGATTGCAGAAGGAGGAGGCCTGCAAAAATGTCTTTGGAACTTTTGCCATTGGATTGCTTTGGGAGTTTTAATGGGGTTCTCCATTCAAATGGCAACTCTGCCAGTGATTCTGTGGTTCTTTTATGAATTTCCACCCTTTAGTCCTTTTCTTAATTTACTGGTTCTTCCATTCACAACGGTATTAATTCTGTTAGTCTTTCTGGCAGGAATTTTATTAGAAATTAATTAGCCCAATAATGATAGATTATATTATTGGAAATTTTAAAATATTAAAAACTGCATTTAAGATTGACCATATTTGCTGATAAAAAATTGAAATATTCCAGATACCAGAGCCTATTAAATTATATTCTATGATAACATCTTCTAATGCTTTTATACTAAAGGCATTAATAAACCATACGATATGATTTTCAGGAGCTACTTGTTCAGATTTACTATAGGTGAAATATGGTGTTTGAGATTCTTCGTCCGTGTGAATTACAGCTCCTTGCACATAGGCTAGTGTAATTGCAGATTCAAGAGACATTGAATTAGCATAAGATGAAGAAGGTGAAAATGGTAATTCCCAATCATATCCTATTAGCGGTTTTCCAATTGATAATATTTCAGACGATATTGTATTGGTAACATACTCAATGAAAGGTCTGATTAATGATATATTACTAATAGGTGATGGAGGTTGCTTATTTTTACCCCAAACATTTTGCAAAAAGATTATCCTATCAACTATTAAACTTAAACTTTTATAATCAATATTTTCAAAAATAACATTATTACCTGACTTTGTTAAATTCGGTGGCATAGTAACCATAAAAATATATCCTTCTTTTCGTAGTGACATTGAAAGTTTAGTCAAAACATTTAAATATAGTTTTTGATTTGACTCACTAATATTACTTAGAAGTGTATTAATTCCGTAAAATCCCTTGCTTCTTACAATTTCAAGCATTTCATTAACTAATTTATCTTGTTTCTCATCATTTAATAACAGATCGTAAACGTTTTCTAAATCAAGATCTCCAGTTGGTGAAAAAGCAGATATCATTAAAAGGGGTACGGTATTATAACTTTTTGCGATTTGTATTAATTCTGTGTCATCACCATAATCAACTATATCAGCATTCTCAGCTACCCGATAGTTAAATATGGACAAATATGTTAAATAAGGTAAAGTTCTTTTTAACGTGTCATGATTAATAAATGTATAAGCATAACCAATTACCTGTAAATCCTTCACTGTATTATAACTTATGACTAATACATCACCAGGATAAATAAATTCTCTTACATATAAATAAGGGTTATTCCGCATTAACTGTACAATAGAAATTCCATTTTTATCAGCAATTGATTCCAATGTATCATCCTGCTTTACGATGTAAGTAATTTTGGGATATAGGATAACTATAGTTTGACCTACAACCAGAGTATACGGATTAATTAAGCCGTTATCACTTATTAGTCTTTCAATGGATACACCATATTTATCTGCAATTGAATTTATAGTATCACCAGGTTGAACTACATAAATGTCCATATAATCCTCTTATTAATATCATTAATATTTATTTTATGCATTTTTTAATTAAATGTGTAACATTTTTAGTATTGTTAGTATTAAGAGGTAAATGATTACTATTAAAGAAGTAAGTAAAAAATTTGAGTGCAGGTATTCCTGTTGAAGTGATGATTGAATATGTCAAATTTTTTGGTTTCCCATTCATAAGAATAACTAATGAAGTGATGAAGAATTTTTATAAATTCGGTCCAAAAGAAACTCAACATATTAACCGTTGGCTTCACAGATAACTGCTTTGGTGATTATTATACTAGAGGTGGTCTGGATTATAAACAGCGTGAAATGACAAGATTTTTTAATAAACATCGTGTCACAATGTCTTTCGTATATCGGTTATCCTCGAAGTTTAAATGCAATTTGATACATTAATGATGCAGTCGAAAGTAAGGAATAACATCGTTAAGTGCAGATAAAAATCATTTGGAGTAAGGAGTATGTATAATTTTTCATTTCAAAATACTACAAAAAATAAGCATAGGTGAGGAGTTAAAGGGATTTAAAGCTATGGTGCCTGAAGATGTAGAGAACATCAATAGTATGTGTTTATAAAAAATATTTAGGAGGAAAACTATGGAATATATAAATTTAGGAAATTCAAATTTGCAGGTATTGCGTTTATGTGTAGGGTGCATGAGCTCTTGATTTAGACATTAATTTCTTTGACACAGCAAATATATATTCTGCGGGAACCAGTGAAGAATATCTGGGGCGAGCACTTAAAAAAATATTGTACGGGATAAGGTGGTTATTGCAACGAAGGTTTATTTTTATGTTGAATTGAATATCATTCATCGCTTTAATTATGATACTCCTATTGAGGAAACGATGGAGGCACTGGACAGTCTTGTCAAAGCAGGTAAGGTTCGAGCTCTCGGTGCATCTGCGATGGTTTAACAATATGCAGCTTGCCGTTGCAAGGAATGGGTGGACTCCATTCCTTTCTATGCAGAATCATTATAATATTCTTTACCGTGAAGATGAAAGAGAGCTAATTCCTATCTGCAAACAGCAGAATGTATCGCTTACTCCTTACAGCCCTTTAGCAGCAGGCAGGCTAGCGTGTCCTGAGTGGAATACAGATACGAAACGTAGTCAGACGGATAAAATGGCAGTTTCAAAATATGACAGTACTCAGGAGATGGATTATAATATTGTTCTTCGAGTTCACGAACTTGCTCAGAAATATGGAGTGACCATGACGCAGATTTCTCTGGCATGGCAATATGCCAAGGGTGTTACTGCACCTATTATAGGTGCAACGAAAGCAAAATATTTTATTTTAGGGTTGAAACTTTTGAGATTTCTTAGTAAAATAGAAAAATGGAAGCGATAAAAGAACATATCAAAAAAAATGAGTATTCACATTGTTATTTGTTGTATGGTACAGAGGATTATTTGAAAAAATTTTATAAGAATAAGTTGAAGAGTGGAATCGTTGGAGATGAAAATTCCATGAATTTTTCTTATTTTGAAGGAAAGGCAATTGAACTTCACAAAGTAATTGAGATTGCCGAAACGGTTCCTTTTTTTAGTGAGCGCCGTCTTATTCTAATTGAAAATAGTGGTTTATTTAAAAATCAAAATGATTTTGCAGATTACGTGAAGAATATTCCTGATTTTACTTATATTATTTTTGTGGAGTCTGAGGTGGATAAACGAAACCGTTTATATAAGGCAGTGAAGGATAAGGGAACGGTGGCAGAGCTGAATGGCTTGAAGGAGTCGGAACTTGATGCGTGGATTGTTGCGGTTCTTTCTCACAAGGGAAAGAAAATCAATGGAAAGACGCTGGCTTACTTTAAGGAAAAAGTAGGTACTACCATGGATGCCATGAGCAATGAACTGGAGAAGCTGACGAATTATGCCATGGATCGAGAGATAATTACCATCGAAGATATTGATTCTATTTGTACTATTCAGATTTCTAATCAGATTTTTTTGATGATTGATGCCATTGCATCACAGAAGTCAACAAGGGCTTTACAGCTTTATTATGATTTGTTTGCATTAAGAGAAAAGCCAATGTCCATTTTGTTTTTAATTGGAAGGCATTTTAATATCTTGTTACAGATTAAGGAACTTGCTTCAGAGCCTAAGAATGAGGTTGCCAGGAAGGCAGGGGTGCCGCCCTTTGCGGTTGCCAAGTATGCCGCCCAGGCAGGTAATTTCAAGAGGCAGGATTTGTTACAGGGCTTGGGACTCTGCATTGAGATGGAGGAGCAGGTGAAGAAAGGCTTGTTGTCGGATCAGCTGGCGGTAGAGCTTTTGATTGTAAAGCTTAGCCAGAAAGAAATGTAATATCACTTTTGTATTTTTATGGAGACGTATCGAAGAGGCCATAACGAGAACGACTCGAAATCGTTTTGGGGTAACACCCACGTGGGTTCGAATCCCACCGTCTCCGTTTAAACCCTTAGTATTTACTAGGGGTTTTATTTTTTGTGTTGCATATATGATGCAAGTTTTTTTATAGATTCCTCATTATCAGGTATTTCATTAATTTAAGAATAAAGCATTGGCATTCATGTATATACGTGGTGCAATATATTTAGAAAGGACGGGAAAAGGTGAAAGATAAGATACAGATTACCATAGACATAATATAAGAGCTTAATAAGTTGATAGAACAAATTGTTAAACTCACAATCGAAGTAATATCTTTTATTGGTGGGATACTAATTCAAAAATTATTTTTTACATAAAGGTTAGGATGAAAGCCCTCTGCTAAAATTATTCTAGAAAGGTTGAAATATGAAATTAAAAGAAATACGAATAGAAAAAAAACTATCAGCAAAATCACTTTCTGAAATTAGCGGCGTTCCAGTTCGTACCATCGAGGATTTGGAACGACGAGATGATGGAAGAGTATCAACTCTCATTAAGTTGGCGGATGCTCTGGAAGTATCTCTGGATGAGTTATGTAGATAGAAAATTGAGTCAGAGCAAAGGAATATACTCTTTTGCTGAATAAATAAGTGAAAATGAATTTAAAATGTAGGAGCTGGCATGGAAAAGTGTAACGGCTTCTTCTTATTGTCAAAAAATATATTATCATGAGCGGGATTTGGCGAAAGAAATTTATATTGGATAAGTATTAGTTGGAATTTTAATTGAAATATATGGATTATTTGTGAGAAATGCTGTATAATTTTGCTGTACATAATAATATGGTAAATGTGCACTTTTATTGGTGAAAATCTAATATATTATCAAATTGAATTTGATCTATGGTTAAGCGATCCTGTAAGTAATCATAACCATTGGATTCATGATGCAGAGCAGGGGGATGCCTTGTGTTTTGGTTCAGATGATTTTGTTGACTGGCTGAATCGAAATTTTATAAAAAAGTCTATGAAAAAAGTAAAAATAGTAGCGTATTGTATTCATCCAACAGCTGAGGAACGAAAGTTACCTCATATTAATTTTTAATTTATTTTCAAAGTAATGGTATGGGAAGCTTTTTGCAATAAGCCAATAATGCTTGGGGATTTCCCAAGCAAATAGATTGAGTTAACCAAAGTCCATATTCGAAAGAAAATTCGGAAAAAGATGTACTTCCCATTATATTGATAACAGTCATAATTAAGAAACATCCCATTATTTTCATATTTACAGATGTTTTTAGGAGGAGAAATGGAAAAGAAAAAATGTGTACAATGTGGTAAAGTATTTACAATAACCGATTCTGAAAAGTTGTTTTTTGAAAATAGAAATTTGAATTTACCTAAAAGATGTAAGGAATGTAGGGAAAAGAATAATCCGCATAAAGTGAAAACAAATAATCACCAAGGAATATTAAGAAAAGAAAAAGTATTTATAAATAGAAGGGCATACCTAATTATTTCGATTCTATTAATTGTATTTTGCATTCCATATATCAATAGTAAAAGTGACCAAGAAAAATATCAAAGCGAACAGGAAGTAAATGATTCAGATGGTTATATGTTCAAAAGTGATAGCCTTTTGCAAGAACATTTTAATAAGCATGGAAGTGAATTTGGATATACAAGTACTTCTCAATATGAAAGTGGAGCGAATGCAGTTATTAATTCACCTGAGGCATTACATAAAACAGAAGCAGAAGATGGTGATAGTGTTTACTATATTGAGGAAACAAATGAATTTGTCATTTTGTCAACGGAGGGGTATATCCGAACATATTTCAAACCAGAAGATGGAATAGAATATTATAATAGACAATAACAGTATATGTGGCGGATGTAACGAATATGATGTTCAAGTAATAACGTACACTTCCCAGTATATTAACAAAAACTAACCTATAAGACAACTTAAACTTTGTGGAGAGAGAAACACTGAAATATTCTTATAGTTAACAAGAAATGGAACAAGATTTATACAAGGAGGTATGGCGGGAGCGGCAGAATTGTTATTTTGGACAAAGAGAACACATAAGCTTCTGTTAAAGCCTAAATCATACTAGGTATAAAAAAATATGTAGATGCATGGATTTAGGTTAAATTTAGACGACAATGGGAGGAAAATATGAAATTATTAGCGAAAAAATTTAATGAAGATATGGCTTTGAGGTTTTGTGGGAAAATAATAGATTAGATTTGTCAATTGAAGCACATGTATTGAAAACAGAGTATAGAGAATTGTTTAATGATGAAGAAATAAACATTTGTTATAATAGATTGAAAGAGTTTGGTTATAATTTTAGTGAATAATTTCCCATTCAATTAGATAATCCTTTTTACGAAGGGGGCACTAATAATGTCAGTCTAAATCAGGCTCGCAAGGATTACAAGTTATTTGGTGCATCTGAAATTAAATAAAACAATATGTCAGAAAACCGTTAAAAGATAAATTAAATAACTTTGAGAAATAAATATAATCAAAGTTATTGTATATTTCAAATTTGCCATTATATTAAAACAGGTGTTCAATATTATGGAGTGGCCATTATCAGAAGAAAGCTATTACGTTGAAATAAACAAATTAGAATCTGCGTGAAGTGATTTGCTTTGCATTAGTCCTAAGTTGTGGAATTTCTGAACTACTCACTATATTTATTAGTAAGCTAGGATCACGTATGTGAAAAATACATTATTAACAGAATAGAAGGGGTAACATGAGCAATATAGTAATATTAGTAGGAAGTGTTAGAAAAGAAGGAAATACTGAATTATTAGCAAAAGCTTTTACTAATGGAGCGCAAGCTGATAATAATGTTGAAATTATTTCGGTAGCGGATTATAAGGTGAAGCCATGCATTGGCTGTAATATATGTTTCAAAAGAGATGGTAATACATGCTTTCAAAAGGATGATATGCAAAAGATTTATGATAAGTTGAAGCAAGCAGATGTCATCGTTATTGCATCACCAGTATACTTTTATGGAATTAGTGCTCAATTAAAGACGATTATTGAACGTTTACATACGCCATTAAGAAATACTTTTAAAGTAAGAAAATTAGGTCTGTTACTAGTAGCAGCGGCAACAATTCCGGCAGTATTTGATTCGATCGAGGTACAATATCAACTTGTTTTGGATTATTTCAATTTGCAAGATGTGGGTAGGATTCTTGTAAAGGGAGTAAAGGACAAAGGAGATATTATTGGAAATCAAGCATTACATGAAGCTTATGAATTAGGTAAACAAATAAAATAACAATTGTTAGATAAGACAAATTTCTTATTATATTAGTAAAGTTAATTAATGATTGTGGCAAGTAAATTTTAAGGTATAGAGGAAAATATGCATGAACTTAACTTTTGGGAAAATAAGTGATTTTGAAAGAGGAGCATTATACAAATTATTAGTATAAGGCTATTCATTTGATATCAGATGGAGAGAGCATTTTGAAAAGGAAGGATTCAAATTATGGCTAAATATGAACAAAGACTGAAGGGAAACTTCAATGAGTTATTAAATTGGCTGCATAAAGATATTACCAATGGCAGTTCATCAGCAAGTTATGAGGATGGCAGCGATATTGAATTAGGAGATTCACGCGTTGCTGTCAGGGTTTATGAACGGTATAGTTTGGCTGGAGGTAACAGGGTAAGTTTGAACATAACTATTACTGGTACTGGAGAAGAAACATTTCTAAAAGTATGTAGGGACTCAGTAGAAAATTATATTCATAAGCAGTAAGATATAAGAGAGTAAAGTTTTGTTTTAATATATTTCTCAATTATTAATGATTAGGAAGGATATGCGAAATGGGAGATCTGCTGCAAACAAAATAGTTAAAGACTGTATTGAATTAATTGAAATTTTCATTTAAAAATTAACCCAATAAAGTGTTAGAAAAATGCTTATCAATTATTTTGTGGAAAATTTAACATTTATTAGCTTGTAAATTAAAAGAGATGGGTATATAATTATGGCTGTATATGAAAAAACATGTAAATAATTTTTGTAGAAAGGAGAAAAATGGGAAAAACGAAGTGAAAAAATGCTAGTAATATGTATTTTGAAACAATGGTTTAGTTTTGTTAGCCTAATCTAAGGAGGAATTGATATGAATTTCAGAAACATGTTGTTTAATAAGGTCCTGGCAGTTTTGGGAACTTGTTGTTTATTAACAACAAGTTCTGTACCAGCGTTGGCACAAGGCTTGGACACAAATGAGATAAAAGACTTATCCCAAAATGAGATATCATTAGCACCAGCACATACATGTACATACGCGGCAACACTTGAAACCACACCCACAAACATTAGTTTTGAAATAAACCTTGATAACTGGAGGAGTGAACTTCAAAAGATAACTGCTAGTTCATCTAGTGTCAGCGCAGCAGGAGGTACAACAGGCAGGATCAGTGTATTTGGAAATCAAGCTTTCCCAATTGCTGTAGATGCTGAAGGATGTGCAGTTATAGCAGCAAGTAAGTATGGTAATGGGAGAATCGTTGTAGCTGCTGCACCTGATTATGTTTCACTTACAGATTTATCACCCTCAAGTGCATCAGCTCAAAATCTTGTATTAAAGCAAAATATATATAAATGGCTTACGGAAAGTTCAATACAAAATACACAATCAGGATATACGAACTCATATTCAGAAGCATTATCGCAAGATAAAATGATGAAGGTGCTATCAAAATCAGCATTAAGTCCTGCTTCTGATAGCAAGATAGAAAATGTAGTTGTAACTGCATTTACTGAGGAAAATCTTGATCCAAATATTTATCCGGTAGTCTATTTATCAAGTGATATTACGGATGATGAAGCTGCTTTGATTGATTCATATGTTCAAAATGGAGGCTCAATAGTCACTGGTGAAAGGGGTTGGGTGTTGGAATGCTATCCAGATAATGCAATTAAGGATTTGAAAAATGGTGATCCAGTTTATGTCTATGATTATCCTTTTGACAGGCTTATATCTCAGATGGGAGTTGGCTTCATGGGAATTTATGAATATGCGGCACCAAATACAAACAACTCTTTCGATTTAGTCTACTCTTGGAATGCTCAGAATTATCAAATTGTAAATCTTTCTTACGATACATACATGCTCCAAAATATAGAAAATGGTATAAAATCAAAAAGTGAGATACTCTTACCTCAAAATTTTTCCAGTTATACAGATTTTCAAAAATTAACACAGTTGGTTAATAGAGTACGATACTGCGATAAGTTTTTAGATAGTACCAATTACTTTGCGCAGGCTTTGCTTAACAATGCAAAGGTAGTATGGAATACGATTTCGTTTCCAATTTCAATTATTGATAAGCCGTATACTGCTGTGATGGCAGCAATGAGTGGATTTGTTGATATTAGTAAGTATAATGAAAAAGCTCCTGAGATTGAAAGCTTTATGGGTGACATACCTACAAATGTGTCTGCTCTAACAAATGTTCCTTTTAATGTAAAATACATTTATCAAGACAATTCTTATCTAAGGTCCAGTACAAGTGGAATGACTTTTGACTGGCAATCTACTGGCCTGTATGCCGTACCAGGGCAAAAGCTGACAATTGATGTTCCTGATGGAGTGACGAATTTAAAGGTACGAATCGGTTCAACTATTGATAAGCTATCTTTTGATATAAAAGAAACAGAAACTCAGTTTAACCAATATTTAAGATATCCAGTGATTTCCTTTGAAAAAACTTTGAAACCTGGAAGTAACGACTTCTATACACCATTCGGAGGCTTAGTCTATATCATTGCTCCTACATCAGAAAATGCACCTGATGTTCAAGTTACAATAAGTGGAGCAATCAAAGCACCACGTTTTGTCCTTGGAGAAACAACAGAATCTGAATGGAATAGTATGTTAAATAATCCTGCTCCTATGGCAGAACTTCAGAGTAATCATATCATTCTTACAATGCCAACTAAGTTTATTGCAAATTCCCTGACTTATTCTAATGCACAGACGTTAATGCAGAGTTACGATCAAATGGCTCATTCCTATTTTGATTTAGCTGGTTTGTCAGAAGGAGGAGCAACGCCGAACAAAGCTCCGGTAGGTCAGTTTAGATATGTCAAGGATGTTCAAATATCATATGGATATATGTATGCGGGATATCCTATCATGTATTATGATGATGCACAAATCAATGATTTCTTAAATCCAAATAAATTAGGCGGATGGGGAGCATGGCATGAACTGGGACATAATTTTCAGATGGATGCATTTACAGGTTCTTATCTCACTGAAGTAACGGAAAATATATATTCCGTGATGATGGATTTAATTTTAATGAATAATAATCAAGCAGAGAGTTTCTATACACAAAACGTAGCATGCTTATATACGAATGGGACATTGAATAACTATTTTTACAATTCTACCATACCATATCAAGAGGGCTCCGTTTTCTTGGAACTGATTATGTTTGATCAGTTACGACAGAAATTTGGATTTAGAATTTTTAGGGACATGATGATTGAAGCAAGAAATGCTCCAGAATCCTCTTTGCCTACTACAAATGAGGAGCGGTTCGATTATATTGTAGTAACGGCATCTAAAGTTACTGGTTGCAATTTAATTCCGTTCTTTGATAAATGGAGGGTTCCTATCTCTGCAAATGCTCGTAATACAGTAAATGGGAACACACAATACCAGCAGGTAGGTGATTTTACATATATTGTTGGTGATAATTCTTTTGAGATGTAAGTTTCTTAAAGTTAAATGATAGAGTAAACACAAAACCGCTAAAAATATTGAAATGTTAATATTTTTAGCGGTTTTTAGGACTTGAGGACCTGGGAGAAGGTGTGGTAAAATATGTTGTAATACCAAAATCAGACAATACTAAAAGGCCATAATAGTTTGAAGTTGTGGAGGTGTACATGATAAGAGAAGCTTGCAAAAACGATTTGAAAGAAATGTTGGAGTTATATTTGTTTCTACATGAAAAAAATGTACCAGAAGAATCAAAGCACTTAGAACAGACTTGGAATAAAATAATAACGGATAGTGATCATCATCTTATTGTGTGTGAGATTGGTGGAAAAATTGTATCTTCATGTGTTTGCGTTATTATACCTAACCTGACAAGGAATGTAAGACCGTATGCTTTCATAGAAAATGTGGTTACACATGAAGATTATCGTGGTAAAGGTTATGCAACAGACTGCTTAAACTATGCAAAGAAGATATCAGAGAAGAATAAGTGTTATAAAATGATGTTACTTACTGGTTCAAGAGAATCAAACATTTTGAGTTTTTATAAAAAAGTGGGTTATAACAGTTCAGATAAAACAGCATTTGTTCAGTGGATGGATATATAAGGCTAAGCTTTAATTTCGGGGAGTTTTGGTAAAAATTATATTGTTCTTTGTAGTTGAAAGGGGTATTTGAATGAAAAATCAAAAAAATTTTATTTTGATAATGGTGTTGATATTGATAGCATCCGTATATGGAAACAGACATAGGGTGTTAACAGCAGTAACACGTCTCACCAACCACGAAACGTCACAAATTATCTTACCGTCAGAAACTGTGAAAGAGGCCACTGTTAATGATGAGTTCCAGGCTTTTATTGAAAAATGGAAACTGTCAGGTCTTTTACCTGAATGCCAAACTATGACAACAGAGAATCAGGATGAATTTGTGAAATACTTTCAGCAATTTGATGATCTTACACGAAATTATATCATATTACTTTTACAGTTGATAGCTGCCGATACAACAGTATTAGGCGAAGGTATGAATGATCCTTCATACGGTATTTATCTTGAGTTTTGTCAGTATTGCTTATATGATATGAATCAAGATGAAATTCCAGAATTTATATTAAAAACAGGTGCTTGTGAAGCGGATTATATGTATACAGTCTATATGGTCGATAATGATAAACTTGTTAATTGCGGGGAACTGAGCGGCAGCCATGCCAGTTTGTATACCAATGGATCTGGCAAATTTGTGCGGTATGATGGTCATATGGGGGTATATAATATTGATGTATCAACATTGGAGGGAACAACGCTTAAAACGATAAAAATTGCAGACGGTGTGCTTGATTACGAGAAGAATGAGGATTATCCCTCATTGGATCAATATGACTACGGAGATTACAATGAGATTATGTCATTTAACGGAATACCGACACTTTTTCTAGCTGCAGCAGGCTGATGAAAATATAAGCAAAATGAGAAAGCTATGATAAATAAACAACTGATGGGAGAAAAATATGACCAGGAAATTGTTCTGTGTGCTTGTGCTATTGAGTGTTTTACTTTGCGGATGCAGTGAACGAAATAAATTAGGTGAAAATGATATATTGAGCCAGGCAGAAGAACCGATTGAAAATAGTACAACTGAAGTGGAAACTGAAATGCAGGAACAGGAAGATGAAATAATAGAAATTGACGTTGATTACAGTGAGGACTTTAAAGATATTAATGGGTGTGCTGTAGTTTTAGATGAACAAAAGAATCAGGTATACTTATATCAAGATGAGATGTGTAAAACAGAAGTGTCACCATATTCTTCTTTCAAGATTATTTCTACATTAATGGGATTGCATAATAATGTAATTGATAATCAAAATAGCCATATGCTGTATGATGATTCAATCAATTATCCAATAGAGGAGTGGAATACGGATATTAATTTGGCAGAAGCATTTCGGACCTCTTGTATATGGTACTTTAGACAGGTGTTGAATAGTGTGGGACAAGATAAAGTGGCAAAGGAGCTTACTTTACTTGGTTTTGGTAACTGCGATTGTTCTGAATGGAATGGGAATGCAGTTAATCCGCTGCCTGATTTGAATGGATTTTGGATAGACTCTACGCTCAAAATTTCTCCTTATGAGTGGGTAATGGTTTTGAAAGATATTTTGGAAGGGAATAGTATATATGGCAAAATGGGAACTGGCTTGAATGGGAAAGCATGGTTTGTTGGTTGGGCAGAGGGGAGAGATAAATGCAAATTACTTGCTATATATTTGGATGACTCAAAAAATGCAAATAACATAAATGGGAAAAAGGCTAGAGAAATTGCGGGTAATATACTAGAAAATTTAATTGAAGAAGATTAGTGGAGGAAGTATGGCAACTTGGAGTGGAATAAGAGCAAAACTTGAAAAAGAGTATCTTGCCCCATCTTTACGAGGGCATATAACATATTTTGCAACATCATATAGTAGGTGTCCTGATCATGAGGGCCGCGCAGCTGTATTGTATGATGGCAAAGAAATATTAAAAAGTAATTATTATGAGCATATGATTTCTCAAAGTATTCAGTATTATAAAAGTAAGGATGATGAATCAGGTCTCAGTAGTTCAGAAAAATGGAGAAAAGCTTTTGATTTGGCTTTAAATGAAGGTACATTTGATCAGACATATTTTTATGAGGCATTTGGAAAATTTGATAATCAGGATATTAAGCAAAGTCTTGTAAGTGAAAATCCAATCGTGAGATTATTTGCAATTCTTGATCGACGTGTAGGAAAACGTACACTTATTAATCTTATGGAGCGGATTGAAAATGAATTAGAATGGCTAAAACCATTTTATTTCATAAGATTGGAAGCAGAGAATATTACGTATAATTAAGTTTTGGAGGACGTTTAATTGAATATTAGATTAGTACCATTAGATAAAGTTGAAATAAATGATATAGGAATTTCTTTGGGGATGAATAAAGAAATAACAGAGCAGCTTATTGGAACAGGCGAGCTTGCAGGAAGGCGTTGTTATTACTACAATAGTGAAATGGCAATAGATTATGACTCTGAGGATAAAGTGGAATTTATTGAATTTCTAGATGGAATCGAAAGCTTTTTGCGACCTGTAATTTACGATGTTTCTGCTTTTGACATCAATGCAGATGAATTAGTAGAAATTCTAAAAATTCATAATAAAGGAGATGTTGATGAAGAAGAGTCAGGGTATTCCTATACATTTTCCAATATTAGTGTTGGTGTATACAGGGAAAGTACACCAACAGATATTTTAGAAATGATTGAAGAAATGAAAGAGAATGGGGTTTCAATTGAAGAGAATGCAGATTTAGAATTTGAAAAGAAGAAAGCGGAACATTGGGCAACTATTGGAATTGGGGTTGCTGGATATTATCAATGACTTACGATTTATGTAGAAGACATTATAATTGATGAAAAATCAGGTGTTTGTTTTGTTAAGTGGAAATGGGGGAGTATAATGGAAAAAATATTACTACAAAATACATATGGAATTTCAAAAAAGCATGAGTTGTTGAATCGGAAAACAGGTGGATATTTATGCTCTCAGCTAGGGAAATGAAGCAGTGAGTTTCTGATGCTTTTGAAGAATGGAGGCTGTTGGTAGTACGGGATATTTGGTTTTCCTTCGAATGAAAAGAAGATTTTAATATCTAAGTACACAAAATGAGTAAACTGAGAAGTTAATATAACTTTTCCTTATATTAAGAGGGTTACTGAAATACAAAAGATAGAAAATAGATAAATTAGAATGTTTAAACGGGTGAAAGGAATTGTATCAAAGGAAAGTTAAGGAACTACACAAATGAGGTGAATAAATATGAGAATTGAGATTAATCCAAATGGAATATGGTACCACGGTTCCAATAATATTTTTTCTGAATTGAGAAAAGGAAGTACTATCACACAATGGAGAGAATTAGCAGAAGCTTTTTCACATCAACCGTTGAGTCTTGGATACGACGATGATGGCTTAATCCAACACAATGGAACGGAAAAAGGCTATTTGTATATAATTGATGAATCAATTAAAGTTGGAAAAGATGTTTACCAACATCCAGGAACAACTATGGATTTAAATGCAGAATTTTTAACTAATCGCCCTTTGCGAGTGAAACTAATAAAAGAACTCTGAATAGCACCAAATTCTAATAAGTTAGTTGATAAGCTTTTGACATCAATGCAGATGAATTAGTAGAAATTCTAAAAATTCATAATAAATGAGATGTTGCTCAGGAGAAGTCAGGGTATTCCTATGGTTTTTCTTCTGAACATTATGGGGCAGAAATTATATTTTATCTATGCCCATTGATGAATTGAATTTACGTCGTTGTTAAAAGAAATACGCAAATATGCTGTTGTCAATGAATACTAATATCATAACACATGAGGTTACAAATTGTTAAGAGAAATGTAGAGATTCAAATATTATTATATTAGCAAGGTTTTATGAGGAGGTAGAAGAAAAAATATGGAGATGTGGGGAAAAAACAAAGATTATAAATGTATAAGTACACTAACTAAGGAGAATAAGAACATATCTTATTATTTGGAAAATAACATTTATTATGTTAAGTGGGCAACTAAAACAGAGTTTGAAATCACGAAAACGGAATTAGATTTTATATTGGAAGAATTTTTTACAGTAAAAGAACAGTGGTATTTATTGGGGGCAAGTGAAACGAACCCTATATTAGAGGGATTTGGTAAGTTTATAGATGATAATTTTAAGAAGTTTACACCAAGACATGCCTCCGCAATTGCTGCTATTTTAGTTGATATAGGAATATTAGATAGCTATGGGAAACGTCCAGTTAAATTAAGGAAATTATAGTTTTTTTGGTTGATTTGACATGAATCAAGGAGGTAACGATGGATATACAAAAATGTGTGAAAGAAGCTTTTGTAGTAATTGGTAAGGAAGGCTCTACCTTAGAGGGGGAAGATTTTATTCAAAAATTGTGGCAGGTAGCCAACGCCAATTTTATTGAAATTCAACATTTGGCGAAAAAGGATAAAGACGGGAACGTGGTTGGGATATGGGGTGTGATGTCAGATTTTTCACGTTCATTTAATCCATGGGAGGATGATTTTAAGAAGGGTCTTTATCTTGCTGGTGTGGAGTGCAGTAGCGATGCAGAACCTCCTGTTGGATGGACAAGATGGGAAGTTCCAGGGTATGAATATCTATATGCTGAATGTAAAAATGTAAATACATTCTCTGAAATGATGGATTATTTGAAAATAAATAAAATTTTACTAGTTGGTGCAGTACATGATTTTACATGTCCCAAATCAGGTAAAAACTATATGTTTTTCCCAATTAGAAAGGTTTAAAATAATATAATCTTGATACATATGCTATTTTCTATTAAAACTCTACGGAGCGTTTATTGCATTATTATCTGTCTGCTATTATGATGAAATACATGGAGGTAAGTATCATGGACTGCAAAAAAGTAGGAAATTTGTTGTTAGGCTTGCGCAAAGAAAAAGGGATGACACAGAAACAGCTTGCCGATGCCATGAACATCAGTGATAAAACTATTTCAAAATGGGAACGTGGAATTGGCTGCCCCGATGTATCTTTGCTTCATGAATTATCAAAGGTATTAAGTGTAAACATTGAAAAAATATTATTAGGTGAGTTGGACCCAAACAATGCAGATGGAGGAAATATGAAACGGATAAAATTTTATGTATGTCCAACCTGTGGGAATATTATTACATCCACAGGTGAGGCGGAAATATCTTGTTGTGGGCGGAAATTAAGCGCGCTCAATGCAAAACCAAGTGACGAAAAACATTACCTTAAAGTTGAAACAATAGAAGAAGATTATTATATTACATTTTCTCATGAGATGACGAAAAAACATTATTTAAACTTTATTTCGTATGTAACATGCGACCGTGTTCTCATAGTCAGACTGTATCCTGAGCAAAGTGGAGAGGTACGTTTTCCTAAATTGTATGGGGGTAAGCTGTTCTTTGGGTGCAGCCAGCATGGACTGTGGGTGAATGAAAAAGAATAACCAGAAATACACATTGTGAAGAAAAAATATACAAGATAGGTAATGCGGTATTTATATATGCAAATATATGGTAAAATCAAAGTGCAAATAGAACAAAATAGCTATTTGCAAACTAATAAAATTTTGTATATATAGGGGGTTTTCTTATGAGAGAAAAGGGAAAGAAAAGGATACTTGTATTATTATTTTTTATGTTGTTTTCGATTGCAGTGATGCTGCCAAAAGAAAATGTAAAAGCTGTGACATCAGGCTTTTGGACGGACAGGGGAAACTTTACAGACAGATGGTATGACGCAGCTACAGGGCTTGATTATCAGGGGAATACAGGAACGGAAGGAGATCCTTATGTAATCAGCAACGAAAAGGATTTAGCAGCATTAAGTTATTATTCTAATTTGAATCCTTCCGCAGGCGGTTCTAATTTTTCAGGCAAGTATATTGAATTTGACGTCTATGGAATTGATTTATCAAATTATGAATGGACTGGAATTGGTTCCAGTTATCCGTTTTATGGAAACATAATCGGAAATGATGTGAATATTTATAATGTACTAATAGGGGGATGCGGTCAATCCCAGGATTATACCTATGTGGGTTTTTTTGGAAGCTCTTATGGCCAGGTAGCAGATGTAAACCTTTATAAAATAAACTATGTTGCAGATTTTTCTACTTACGTAGGTGGGTTTGCGGCAATAGCTGGCGGTAAAATGAAATCATGCACAGTAGAGGGAAAAATTTATGCAGCAGAAGCCCCACTCAAAGTACTAGGTGGTTTTATTGGTGAAGGAATGGAGATAGAAACGGTAAAAATGTGCGATGCTGATGTGTACATTTACGTAAAGAATATTTCGTCTGTGCCTGATATTGCAGGTTTCATGGCAAGAGGAAAAGGGTATTTTAAAAACTGCTATTCTATCAACAATATAAATGTTGTAAAGTCAATAGTGTTAAATGTTGGAGGTTTTATTGGAGACGGTAATGCGGGAACCAAAGTCGTAGGTTCAAAAGTCAGCAAGGCAATCCAGATAACAGAAGACTGCAACATTACAAATGTAGGTGGTTTTGCCGGAAGTAACCTAGGAAGTGCAGAGTATTGCAACAGTTACATAAAAATTCAAAGCAGTAAGAGTTTTATTGCATTTGTCGGCGGTTTTATTGGCGCTTCTTTAGTAAATGACGCTTTTTATCAATGTGATGTGAGAAATGTAATACAACTAGATGAAACAACTTGCAAAGCAGTAGGTGGGTTTTTTGGATTTGCAGCAAGAATTTCCCAGTCAGAATGTAACGCTGAAGGAACTGTTTTTGTAGAACTCTGTGGTTATGCTGGCGGATTTGGTGGTTTGGCAGAACGCTGTGAGCTAGGATACAATTCCGCGAAGGAAGACGTTACCGCAAAAAATGCGGAAGCAGGATATGGCTGTGCAGGAGGTTTTATTGGATTTTGCTGTGACAGTTGTGTGAAGCTGTGTAATGAACAGGGGACTGTGAATGTTGGTAATGGTTTTAATGTGGGCGGTTTCTACGGATGGGTTGCACGAGGAACTACAATTATAACCTATACGATTACAGATATTTATTCTGGTAATAATTGCAGGGCAGGTGGATATGCCGGATATTATGATGGTGAAATGATAGGTGACAGCTATTGTACGGGAATAGTATCTGCTAATGGCAGCAGTTTAGTAGGAGGGGCTATAGGATATACGTCAGGAAATGATCAGATTCGGAGTCTGTTTTGGAACAAGGATAAGCAGCAGATTGTGAATGGAGTTATCCGGACAAATAACGTTGCTTTTGGTAATGGTAATTCTTCACCAAATGTAACTGGCGTGAGTGATGGCGACATGAGAGGCAGAGTGTTTGTAGATATGCTTAATAATACAGGGTTTTATTCAAATTGGACAAATGATTATTTGGGAGGATATCCATATTACCTTGATTAATTATTTTTTTACAAATAATATTGACAACCCATAAAAAAATAGTCATTCTATAAGGAAAATGAATAGAACTGGGAGGAAGGTTTATGGAGGCGATAGAATACATGGTGGAGGACATCGATGGAGATTATGCTCACCTCAGAAGAATTGACCAAGCTGAGGAGGATTTGAAGCTAGTTGCCCGTGCTCTATTACCATCAGCTATTATGATGGGTTCCAGGCTAAAGTATGAGCTATTTGAGTACAGTATTATTTAGTACATTACAAAAAGAATGAAAATACTGTTAATATTATATTTATCTTGACTTCTTTATTCGGAATAATGTATAATAAAATACAAGAAAATACATTTTTCACACATAATAGGGGAGGAATTCTATAATATGACTCTGAAAAAACGGTTAGTTCTCATGTTTTCCGTTGTTACGCTTGTGTCAACGGGAATTGTAGCTGGTGTAGCAGACAATGTAATACAAAAGCAGACAACCAAAAAAATTGAGGCAGAACTTAATTTAGAAACCCAGCAGCTTGTAGGTGAAATTGATGGTTGGATGTATGGGAAAGCTCAGGTAGTAGAGTCTGTTGCTGCGTTAATGACAGATGGTGTTGGCGCTGAGTTTTCGGCAGAGTATTTAAATCAGATGCTGCATACTAAAAATAATGAGGGAATTGTATCAGATGCATACATTGGTACAACAGACGGTGTTATGATAGATGGTGCTTTGTGGGAACCAGATGCTGGATACGATCCCCGTAAAAGACTTTGGTATGAAATGGCACAGAACGCTGACGGAGTTGTGTTTACAGATGCTTATTTGGATGCTGTAACAGATAAGATGGCAATCAGTATTGCAACAGCAATAAAATCTGATACAGGAACGATGCATGGTGTTTTTGCAATGGATATTTTAATTGACACCATTGTTGAGAAGGTTTCTTCAAAGAATTTTGGTGAAACGGGATATGCTTTTATGTTGGATCCCAATGGAGTTTTTATTGCACATAAGGATGCCAGCCTTCTGCAAACGAATATAAATAACCTGAATGGGCTTGAAAAAGTTGCAGAACAAATGCTGACAAGAGAAAGCGGCATAGAAAGATATACTTATAATGACGAAGATAAAATTTTGGTGTTTCGACAGCTTCCATCTACTAAATGGATTATAGGGGTGACAGTTGAGGAGAAGGAAGCATATTCAGAGCTTTCCAAATCTAGAATATCATTTTTGATTATTATTGTATTAGTTTGTTTGGCTGTGCTTCTGGTGGGCTTTATGGCAGCAGGTAAGATTGCAAAGCCGATAAAAATGCTTACTTTGGATGCACGAAAAGCATCGGAAGGGGATTTGCGAATTGAGATAAAGCCTTCTGGAGCCACTGAGATACAAGAACTAGGGAAAGCTTTTCAGGTTATGGTAACTAATATTAACAAGCTGGTGACAGATATTTCAGAAGCAGCCGGATTTGTGTCCAAGTCATCAGGTGAAATTAATGAGATGGCAGTTAATACAAAAAGGATTTCTGATGAAATATCAAAGACTTCCAATGACCTTGCGATTGGTGCCCAGAATCAGGCAGAGTCAGTATCAGAAGAGGCAGAAATGGTTAATCATATGTCTCATGCAATTGGTATTATTACAGATTCCAGCAAGGAATCTCATGAGATGGTGACTCAAGTAAATGATTCGGTTCAAAATGGAGTGAAGGCACTGGAAAGACAGGTTTACTTAATGCAGCAGAATCATACTTCAACGGAGAAAGTTGGACATGCGATTACTCTTTTGGAAGAAAAGTCTGGTGAAATACAAAAAATTGTTGCTGTTATTGCTGAAATCGCAGGGCAGACGAATTTACTTTCGCTGAACGCAGCTATTGAAGCAGCAAGAGCTGGTGAGCATGGAAAAGGCTTTGCTGTTGTAGCTGAAGAAGTACGTAATTTGGCGGAACAGTCTTCAGCATCTAGTACAGATATAGAAAATTTACTGAGTGATATACAGGAAAAAACATTGCAGAGTGTAGCAGAAGTTAATGCAGTTCAGAAAATTGTTGCACAGCAGGAGGAATCGCTTAAGGAAACAAAGCAGATTTATCAGGAGATTCAAGAGGCAGTTCAGAAAATTGTTGAGAGGACGATTCAGATTACAGAAGAGACGATACAGCTTCAGAAGCAGGCAGAAAATGTATCTAGTTCTATTACAGATGTAGCGGCTATTACCCAGGAAAGCGCAGCGGCAACAGAAGAGGTGGCAAGTGCGACTATGGAACAAAGCATGTCTGTAGAGCATATTAGTAATGAAGTAGAAAACTTAGTGCGGGAAGCAGGACAATTAATGACTACCATATCCAGTTTTAAAGTTTAAAAAATATGTATATGCTGCTATTGTAAAATAATTAGGGAGTATCCAGTTGAGAGGATACTCCCTAAATTTTGGTTAAAAAAATCTTTTAAAATATAAAAATCTGTTATATAATTTTGAGTAAAATATATATGGCGGAGGGTGACATGAAAAAGATAGATTTAAGTGGAAAATGGGAATTCTGTCTGGATAGTGAAAAGGAAGGGATAGAAAAGAATTATTGTCAACAAAAATTCCAGGATTATATTGAGCTTCCTGCAACTGTTTCGACAGCTAGGAAGGGAGTGCCATCAAAGGAAGAGCACGAAGGTTTTTTGACAGATCCCTATTCATTTGAAGGTTATACATGGTATACTAGAATGGTGGAACTTTCAACTGAGGAAGAAAAAGAATATTTTTTGGTATTAGAGAGAACAAGGATATCCCATGTGTGGCTGAATGAACAGTATATCGGCAGTAATACTAGTTTGTGTACTTCTCACAGATATCAGCTGACGCCTTATGTGAAGCAAAAAAATTGGCTTACTATTATGATAGATAATACTTCTTATCCTGTTAAGGGAGGTCATATGACTTCACCAGATACCCAGACGAACTGGAATGGAATTACTGGGAAGCTATATATTGAAGAGTGCAGCAAAAGCTATCTTACGAAAGTAAGAATTTATCCCAATGCAAAGGAAAGTTTGATTGAAGTTAAGGTAACGCTCAACGGATCTGAAAAGGAACGTCTGGAAGTATGGGTATCTGATGAAGAGCATAGTTTTCCGATAGAGGAATATATGTTGCAGGGCGGTGAAAATACAGTTCGATATTACATGGGGCATAAAGCAAAAACATGGAGTGAGCATACACCAAATCTGTATCAGCTCCATATGGGCTTTTACAAGGAAGATAAGATGGAAAAAGAGAGCTGGCAGTACACATTTGGACTTAGAGATTTTAAAGCAACTGGAAAGTATTTTGAAATAAACGGAGTCAGAACATTTCTTAGGGGGAAGCATGATGGTTTACTATTTCCTTTAACGGGACATGCACCGACTGATTTGGAAAGCTGGATAAAGGTTCTTGAGACGGCAAAGCAATATGGGATAAATCATTATCGTTTTCATACCTGTTGTCCGACAGAAGCAGCCTTTGAAGCAGCTGATATGCTTGGGATTTATATGGAGCCAGAACTTCCTTTCTGGGGAACTGTTACAGAGGAAGGGCAAGAAAACCACGATGAAAAAGGACAGCAGTATTTAATTGAAGAGGGATTCCGTATATTAGATGAATTTGGAAATCATCCATCCTTTGTTATGATGTCAATGGGAAATGAACTTTGGGGCAGTAAGGAACGATTGAATCAAATTCTTGGTGAATATAGAAATTATGATGCAAGACATTTATATACCCAAGGTTCTAATAACTTTCAATTTGTTCCATGCATATTGGACAATGAAGATTTTTTCTGTGGAGTTCGTTTTTCCAAAGATAGACTATTACGTGGGTCTTATGCAATGTGTGATGCTCCCCAGGGGCATATTCAGACTATGGCTCCTGACCTGCGTTACAATTATGACCAGATGATAAGGCCAGCAGAGGCTCAAGGAGAAATTGCCCAGGGAGGGGAGATTACCATTCAATATGGAACGGGAACAAAATCAGTCAAAATGGATACTTCTATGGAAATGATACCTGAGGTTCCCGTTGTTTCTCATGAGATTGGACAGTATGCCATGTTTCCAGACTTTTCAGAAATACCCAAATATTCAGGGGTACTAAAAGCCAGGAATTTTGAGATTTTTCAAAAACGATTAGAGGCGGCAGGTATGCTTTCGATGGCGGATTCCTTCTTTCGGGCATCTGGAAAGCTGGCTGTGGATTGCTATAAAGCTGAGTTGGAAACGGCTTTCAGAAGCAATGAGCTGGCAGGCTTTCAGATATTAGATTTGCAGGATTTTACTGGTCAGGGAACGGCAATTATTGGGATTCTAAATGCCTTAATGGAAAGCAAAGGATTGGTTTTGCCTGGTGAATGGCGGCAATTTTGTAGTGACAGAGTTATACTTTTAGAATTACCCAAACTGGTATTTACCGCTGGAGAGATAATTAATGTGGGCGTAAAGCTGTCAGCTTTTGGGCTGAAGCCAGTGGTAAGCCCAGAAGTCAGCATTATAGTTCGGGACCAGAATAAGGTTTTGTTGTCAGAAAAAAGAAAAATGACAAATGGCTATCACAACGGTGTTTATCAGCTAGAGGACGTTTCGATTGCATTTCCAGAAAGAAATGTTCCAGAGAAATTAGTAATTACAGCAGAAATAGTGGGGACAGATATTAAAAATAGTTATACGGTATGGATTTATCCGAAATGTAAGCAGGAGAAATGGCAGGAGGATTTTGTTGTTACTGAAAGCATACAGGAAGCTTGTGAAAGTCTGAGACTAGGAAAGAAGGTTTTACTATATCCTGAAAGTTTAAATGAGGATAATTCAATTAAGGGAACCTATTGTACAGATTTTTGGTGTTATCCTATGTTTCGTACTATTTCAGAAAGCATGGGCAAAGCGGTTCCGATTGGAACATTAGGTCTGCTGATTGAAGACAAGCATCCAGTTTTCAAGTATTTTCCAACAGAATCGTATACAACAGCTCAATGGTATGACTTTGTATCTAATTCCAGGGCATTCATACTTGACAAATGCGACTTAAAGCCAATTGTCTGGTCAATTGATAATTTTGAACGAAATCACAAGCTGGGAAATATATTTGAAGTTGAAGCAGGTAAGGGAAAACTTCTTGTATGCACCTCTGATTTGCGTAGACTTTCAGACAGCAATCCATCAAAATGGTTGGAATATAGTATGCATCGTTATATTTGTTCAGATAAATTTAAGCCTTCATATCATATGGAGATAGAAGAATTAGAACAAATTTTTAGAATATAGCAAGTATAGGTGAAAAAGGAGAAAAACATGTTAAAAGAATTTAAGGATTTTGCACTAAAAGGAAATATTGTGGATCTTGCAGTTGGTGTAATAATTGGTGGTGCATTTGGAAAAATTGTAACCTCATTAGTAAACGACATTATTATGCCATTGTTGAGTGTTTTGACAGGAGGAATTAATTTTTCAGACTTAAGAATTGTACTTGCTCCTGCAAAAGGGGAAACCGGGGAAGTTGCTTTTCGGTATGGTGCATTTCTTCAATCTACTATTGATTTTCTGATTATAGCGGTTTCTATATTTATATTGATTAAGCTGCTTAGTAAATTGCAAAAGAAAAAGAAAGAGGAAGTAAAGGCAACGGCACCGAGCAAGGAAGAAGTACTGCTTACTGAAATAAGGGATTTATTAAAAGAAAATAGAGAAGTATAGACAGCAGAGAGAAGAGGCACACGAAAAATAGTGTGCTTTTTTCTTTGTAGCCTTATAAGTTAAAGCCTATATAAGCTAATGCTAAAACAATATAGTATAAAATTAACTTAAAAAAAACTAAAATATTAATTTGAGCGTGTATGTCTTGAAAATAGTGGGTTTGCACAAAAAACAGATAAATTGTTTAGCAAAGTGCAAAGTTTTTAATTGTTTTAGTATAATTGTCACAATAAAATATTTTACTGATTTGAAAAGTTTTTATTGAAATTAGCTAAATTAATTAGTATAATAACCTTAATAGTAATTAATATACCTAAAAGAAGTTGACGAAGCAAATTTATGTCATTACAACTGGTATAAGAATTATACAAAAATATGAAAAAATATTACAAGGAAAATGGGGCGTAGTTATGGTCAAAAGGTTGAGTTTTAGTATTGCAATATGGGCATATTTAGTAGTCGCACTTGTTGTTTCCGCTGCCGGACAGACAGTTAAAGCAGAGACATCGTTGTCAATGGAGGATTTCGATTATATTATTGATAATTATACAGAAGCGACAGACTATGAAGAATATTGCAGCCAATATGATGAATCAAAGAGACCTTCCACAGAGTATGTAATGGATGCATCCGATTATGTAAGAACAGAGGATATGGATGTTGAGGTTCTCGAAAATTATGAAGGCGCAGAAGGAAAGTCTGTATTGACCCAGGATGATGGAATGATTGAATATGAAGTTAATATTCAGGAGGAGGGTTTTTATAATCTCTCAGTTCAATATTATCCAGTAGAGGGAAAAGGTTCTGCAATTCAGAGAGCATTTTTTGTAGATGGTGAATTACCATATGAAGAACTGAACCAGATTGAGTTTTCCAGAGTGTGGACCAATGTTAAGGACGTTTGGGATGTTGACAATCAAGGGAATGATTTAAAACCAGAACAGATGGAACAGCCAGAGTGGATGACAGGATATTTATTTGATGCCGAGGGCTATATTGGTAATCAAATGGCCATTTATCTAACTAAAGGAGTACATACAATTACTCTGGTTTCTTTAAAAGAACCGATGGTAATTCGGAAACTTATTTTAAGTAATGAAGAAAAGACGAAAAGCTATGAGGAAATGCAGGAGATTTATAAACAGAATAATTATACCGAATCTTCTGGCGTTATGAAGAAAATAAATGCTGAAGATGCTGACAGAAAGTCATCACAGATGTTATATCCACAGCAGGATCAATCTTCACCAGCAGTTTATCCGTATAGTGCTAAGGAACTTAAAAATAATACAATTGGCGGAAACAGCTGGCGGTTGTTGGGGCAGTGGATGGAGTGGGATTTTGAGATCCCAGAAAGTGGTCTTTATTATATTTCCATGCATGCTAGACAAAACTTTGTAAAGGGAATGAAGTGCAGCAGGAAAATTTTGATTGATGGAGAGGTTCCTTTTACGGAAATGTCACAGTATGGGTTTGGGTATCAACAGAAATGGCGTGTAGAAAACTTGGACAGTGAATCCGGTGAACAATATCTGTTTTATCTAGAGGCAGGAACCCACACACTGAGAATGGAAGCGGTGCTTGGGGATATGGCTGAGATTATCAGCGATGTACAGAAAAGTGTAATAGAATTAAATTCAATATATCGTAAGGTAATTCGTATTACGGGTGTAGCTCCTGATAAATACCGAGATTACCAGTTGGAAAAGAACCTGCCTGAGCTTCAGGGAGAACTGGAAGTAATGGCGGAGCAGCTTAACGATATAATTACGAGACTTCGTGAAACCGCAGGTAAAGGAAATAGTAAGGAAAATGTACTGCTTACTATGCGGGATCAGGTAGAAATGTTAAGTAAGAACGTTGAAAAATTTACTAAGGTTGTTACAACATATAAATTAAATATGAGTGCACTGGGAACTTGGATTGCATCAGCAGTTGAACAGCCCCTTGCGTTGGATACTATTTATATCTATTCGCCAGATCAGAAGTTGGAAAAGTTGAATAATTCAGCTTTTGCGCAGGTTGTGCATGAAGTGAAAAAGTTGTTCTATTCCTTTATTATTGATTACAATGTAATTGGAAATGTGGCAGAGGATACGGAAGAATCAAAGACGATTACTGTCTGGGTAGGTACAGCAAGGGATCAGGCAAATGTAATAAAAGCACTGGTAGATGAGGACTTTACAAAGAAAACAAACATTAACGTAAATGTTATGTTAGTAGATATGGGTACGCTGCTTCAAGCTACATTGGCAAAGCAGGGACCAGATGTTGCAATTCAGGTAGGTAATGACCTCCCTATGAATTATGGTTTGAGAAATGCAGTAGCTGATTTAAGCCAGTTTGAAGATTTAGATGAAGTTAAGACACGTTTTAATGAAAGTGCCATGGTTCCATTTGAGTTTAATGGAGCAACATACGCGTTGCCAGAGACACAGACATTTTTAATGATGTTTTACCGAAAAGATATTTTAAAAGAATTAAATGTTGAAATTCCGAAAACCTGGGATGAGATGAAGGTTGCCATGTCTGTATTTGCGAAAAATCAGATGGAACTGGGTATGCTTCCAGCACATGCAACTTCGCCAGCGTTAGCAGAACAAGTATGGGCTATGCTTTTGTATCAAAATGGTGGTTCCTATTACAATGAAGATGCAACAGCTTCCAACTTACAAAGTGATGAAGCAATTACAGCATTTAAAGAGTATTGTGAATTTTATACAGATTATAAGCTGGACAGAGTGACAGCACTTGATCAAAGATTTCGTACGGGACAGTGTCCGATTATTATATCGGATTATACTCTATATAACCAGTTACAGGTATCTGCACCAGATATCAAAGGACTATGGGGATTTGCACCAGTTCCAGGAACGGTGAAGGAAGATGGGACAATAGATAACTCTGTATCCAGTACCGGAACGGCCTGTGTAATTATGGAAGAATCCGACGAAAAGGAAGCCTCTTGGGAGTTCTTAAAATGGTGGACTTCAGCAGATATTCAGGTGAAGTATGGAAGCGAAATGGAAGGCTTGATGGGAGCAGCGGCAAGGCATCCTACTGCTAATGTTGAAGCGTTTTCCAGAATGCCATGGACAACAAAGGACTATGAGGCCTTAGCTGAACAGTTTAAGTCAGTAAAGGGAATTCCACAGGTTCCAGGTGGTTATTATTCATGGAGAAATGTGGATAACGCATTCTATCGGGTTGTTATTTCTGAGGACGATGATAAAATGCAGCCGAGAGAAGCGCTGATGGAATATGTACGGTACATTAATGATGAAATAGCATATAAGCGCAAAGAATTTGGTTTGCCGGTAATAGATGATAAATAGGTTTGGGAGGGGAAACTTTGAACAGTTTAGGTGAGAAAAAAGAAGAAAAGGTTGGAAGAAAAGTTCAGGACACATTGGCACTGATGAGAAAAAATAAAGTTTCTTATGCAATGCTGGCACCATATTTTATTCTGTTCTTTTTATTTACAGTGTTACCAGTTTTGACATCCATCTTCTTGAGCTTTACGCATTTTAATATGCTTGAGATGCCACAGTTTATTGGATGGGAAAATTATATCAGACTCTTTTTAGAAGATGATATTTTTATGACAGCTGTAAAAAACACATTTATTTTTGCAGTAGTGACAGGACCAATTAGTTATATTATGTGTCTGCTTTTTGCATGGATTATCAATGAATTTAAAGGGAAAGTAAGAGCGCTGTTAACTCTGATTTTCTATGCACCGTCCATAACAGGTCAGGCGTTTATGGTATGGAGTTTAATTTTGTCTGGTGACAGATATGGATATTTAAACGGTATTCTTATTAAATATGGTTTTATGTTTGAACCTAAGGTATGGATGAAAACAGAGAAATATGTATTGCCATTGCTAATTGTTGTTCAGCTTTGGTTAAGTCTGGGAACTGGATTTCTAACGTTTATTGCAGGCTTGCAGACAGTAGATAAATCACTTTATGAGGCAGCCGCAGTAGATGGTGTGAAGAACCGGTGGCAGGAGTTATGGTATGTTACACTGCCATCCATGAGACCACAGCTTATGTTTGGTGCAGTTATGCAGATTACACAGGCATTTGCTGTTGCAGATATTTCAATTCAGCTGGCAGGTAATCCGAGTACAAATTATGCTGGTGCTACAGTAGTAACCCACTTAATAGATTATGGTACAGTGCGTTTTGATATGGGTTATTCATCAGCTATCGCAACCGTTTTATTTATTGTTATGATTGGTACAAATAAAATTGTACAAAAAGTATTGCGAAAGGTGGGAGAATAATGGCTAGAGATTATATGAAACCGAAAAGGCGTTTCTTCCGCAGACAAAAGCAGTTGAATCGTTCCGCAGCGGGAAATGCAATACTTTTTGTTATAATGGGAATATGTGGTGCGTTTATGGCATTGCCGATTATTATGATTGCCAATAATGCATTGAAGCCATTGGATGAATTATTTCAATTTCCGCCAAAGATTTTTGTACGGAATCCAAATTTGGATAACTTTACAGATTTATTTGTTTTAATGAACGACTCATGGGTACCGTTCAGCCGTTATATTATGAATACATTTATAATTACAGGTGTAGGAACATTTGGCCATGTGGTGCTGGCTTCTCTGGCAGCGTATCCACTGGCAAAGAATAAATTTCCAGGAAGAAATCTGCTCTTTGGAATTGTTGTATTATCACTGATGTTTTCCTATAACGTTACGGCAATTCCTAATTACATGATTGTTTCATGGCTGCATTTAAATAATACTTATCTTGCACTTGTATTACCTGCATTTTCCTATGGCTTGGGGTTGTATCTGATGAAACAGTTTATTGAGCAGATTCCAGACTCACTTTTGGAATCCTGTCGTTTGGATGGAGCAAGTGAATTTAAAATTTTCTGGTCTATTATTATGCCAAATGTAAAACCAGCATGGCTGACGCTTGCAATTTTTCAGTTTCAGACATTGTGGTCAAACACTGGTAGTACATTTTTAAGAAGTGAGCAGTTAAAGCCGTTGCAGTATGCGTTAAATCAAATTACATTAGGTGGAGATGCAAGAAGAGGAGCCGTTGCTGCGGTGCAGTTTATTCTGGCAGCAATTCCCATTATATTCTTTGTGATGTGCCAAAGCAATGTAATTGAAACTATGACTACATCTGGTATGAAAGAATAAGGAGGGGAAGGATGAAAAAAAGAGATTCTATTTTAATGATGATAATGATTCCATTCCTGACAATTGCCTTTTTCGTGAATGGTATACAGGTGTTAGCAGATGATGAGGTACCTTATGTAACCTATAATTTTGATTACTGGGAAGATATCGTGTATACGCCTGCTGCCTATCTTCCGGATAGCAATCTGTCAGGAGCAGTTATCGGAACTACTAATTTCAGTTCACCTCAGGATTTATGTGTTACAGAGGATGGAATATTGTATATTGTTGATACGGGTAATAATCGTATTGTTGTTTGTAATTTTTACTCTGGAACCTTTCACTTTGTGAGAGAGATTACAGGATTTGATCATAATGGTTCAAAGGACACCTTTAATGGACCAAGTGGTATTTGTATTTCACAGAATGAAAGAATTTATATTGCGGATACAAATAATAAGAGAGTTGTAGCATTAGAAATGGATGGTACTTTGTATCAAATTATTGAAAATCCACAATCTGAAAGTTTTTCAGATGATTTTGAGTTTAAACCGACAAAGGTTACTGTGGACTATGCCGACCGAGCATATGTAATAGCAGCTGGTGTTTTTGAAGGAATTATGTGTTTTGATGCAAATGGAGAATTTACAGGGTATAGTGGAACCATTAATGTACATATTACCCCGATTGAAAAGATATGGAGAAAGTTTTCAACAAAAGCACAAAGAGCAAGACAGACGTTATTCATTCCAACTGAATTTACAGGTGTTGATATTGATCAAAAAGGATTTATTTATGCCACCAACATTGATTCCGAAGGAACCCAGTCAGTACGAAGGCTGAATCCAAGGGGTGAGGATGTTATTAAAAAAGGTGATGGCGTAAAAATCAGCGGTGATAAATTCTTTATACCAGTTGGTGATTATGGCGGGGCATCCCATATTGTAGATGTAGTATATCGGGAGCATGGTATTTATAGCTGCATTGATTCCACAAGAGGAAGAATTTTCACCTATGATCACGAAGGAAATTTATTGTATATTTTTGGCGGATTGGGAAGCCAGTCTGGTACATTCAAAACGCCAGTTGCAATTGAATCCTATGATGACAAAATTCTGGCACTGGATGCACAAAGAGGCGAAGTATTGTGCTTTAAAAGTACAGAGTATGGACAATTGATTAATGATGCGGTTAGTCTCCGATATGATGGAGATGAAAAGCAGGCGGTAGAAGTTTGGAAAAAGGTTTTAAATCTCAATGCAAACTTTGAACTGGCTTATGTGGGAATTGGTAAGGCATATTTGTCTTCTGGAGACAATAAAACAGCTATGAAGTATTTGAAATTAGGCATGGATCGTGAGTATTACTCAATCGCATATAAGAGATACCGGAATGAATGGCTTAAGGAACATTTGAATATGATTTTGACAGCAGGTATTGTTATAATCGGAGGTTCCGTTATTTTTAACAAGGTTAGAAAGCATCGGAAGGGGGATAAAAAATATGAATAAGAAAAAGATAAAATACCTTTTCCATGTGGTATCCCATCCATTTGATGGTTTTTATGAAGTGAGACATCGTGAACAGGGCAGTGTACTACTAGCATTAATTTTGATATTACTGTTTGGTCTTTCTTTTTCACTTAATCGCCAGTATGCAGGTTTTGTTGTAAATGACATTAATCCCAGAACTGTTAATACAGTTACGGAAGTGATTGCAATTTTTGCATTTGTATTATTGTTTTCGACAGCAAACTGGTCGATTACCTGCTTGATGGAAGGAGAAGGAAGGTTTAAAGATATCCTGACTATTACGGGATACTCTATGACACCTATGGTTTTGACCTTTCTTCCAGCTACTTTGATTTCACAGTTTATTGCAAGTGGCGAAGAAGCATTTTATTATTTGTTATTGTTTGTATCAATTGGCTGGTTTGTTATTTTACTGCTGATAGGGGTAATGACAATTCATAATTTTACTATTGGAAAAACAATGATTACTTTATGCTTAACATGTGTCTCGATGCTTGTTATTATATTTCTGTTATCGCTGCTTTTATCGTTAGTACAACAGGTTTACTTGTTTTTAGAAAGTATTTATACAGAAATACTATTTCGAATTTAGGGGGGCTATGTTATGAAAAAGAAATATTTATTGCCAGTAATTTTGACAGCCCTTGTATTAGTTGGGACCTATGTAGCATACTTAGCATTTCATTTCTATCTGTTTGATGATTATAAAAAATTATTAGTGAATTATTCGTATGAGGAGGGAACAGAATTTGTTGCTTTACAGGATTCTGCCCACTATGTACAGGGAATGGATCTAGTAGCAGAAAATGACACATTGATGCTATATGCTAATTTGGAAACAACAGAGGTGGCTGTTTATGATAAAAGAAATGGTCAGATTACGTATTCTAATCCAGTTGATCGGGAATCAGATGAGATTGCCACTGGTGTAAATAAGAATCTGCTGGGTTCACAGATTGTTGTAGATTATTTTGACTCAGGTTTAACGCTGGCTTCTATGAATAATTATGAAAAAAGTATTCTAAAAAACCAGTTTACAATTGAAAGAATTGAAAATGGCATTCGTTTTACTTATTTACTGGGAGACTTGGAAAATGAACTGGGGATTGTACCACCAGTTATTTCTCAGGAAAGATTAACTACTTTAGTGTTGGATCATGTTACAGAAAAACAGGCAAGAACCGTAAAAGCCAGCTATCAGGATATGAAGGATAAAGAAGGTTTTCTAGAACTGGCAAAAGGAACAAGAGCTTCTAAGGTGGGTATGAAGAAACTAAAGGCTATTTTTGAAGAAGCCGGTTATACTCAGGAAGACTGTGATGAAGATGCAGCAGCAGCTTCTGGACAGGAAGTTAAGGAAAAGGTTACATTTACCATTCCGCTGGAGTATCGTTTGATTGACGATAAGCTGGAAGTGAACATTCCAACAGAAAAAGTGAAGGAAACTGGGAATGCACAAATAGCAGCCATGAAGGTTTTAAGTTATTTTGGTGCAGGAGCTTCTGATGAAGAAGGATATATGTTTGTTCCAAATGGTTCAGGTTCCTTGATTAATTTTAATAATGGAAAAAAGACGGAGCAATATAATGCGTATGTATATGGAATGGATATTGTGTCGCAGTCTTTAGTTTCGGTAGAAAATACAGAAAAAATAAGACTTCCTATTTATGGTATCAAGAAAGAGAATAATGCCATATTTGCCCGAATTACTTCTGGTGAGTCAGTTGCGTCTATTACTGCTGATGTTTCTGGAAAATTAAACAGTTACAATTATGTGTATCCTACTTTCGTAATAAGGGGGTCAGATGTTGCTTCTATGTTTGGGGCAACTGGTGCTGGAGCCGATATGCCAATTGCGGAAAAGAATTTTTATAAATTAAATTTGACGATTCAGTACGCATTTTTAGATACAGACGAAGCAAGTTATTCAGGAATGGCTAATTATTTTCGTAATGAATTGCTAATCGAGGGAACGTTAACCAAACTGGAGGAATCCAGCAGTATACCATTGTATGTGGATGTTGTGGGCGGCGTTCAGCAGCAGGCAGATGTTTTGGGAATTCCATATTATGCATCTTACCCACTGACTACGTTTGATGAAGCAGGGGAAATAGTAGATGCATTAAATGATGAAAATATAAGTAATATTAAAATGAATTATTTAGGATGGTTTAACAGAGGGTATTACCACGATGTGCCAGATAAGATTAAAGTAATTAGTAAGCTAGGTGGGAAAAAGGATTTGGAAAGTTTATCACAGAAACTAGAGGAACAAGGTGGAGCATTGTTTGGTGATGTGGCATTCCAAAGAGTCAGTTTTTCTTCAAAACGATTTAATTACAAAATGGAAAGTTCTAGATATTATGCAGGTTCCATCGTTACAGGAGGTCGGAAAAATCCAGTAACAATGAGTCAGGTTAGTTCCGTTGGTGGATATATGGAAACGTTGAATGATGCGTTATCACCTAAATTTTTAGTTCGCTATGTGGATAAATTTTCTGACAAAATTGACAAGATTGATATTACAGGTATTAGTCTGCGGGATATGGCAGATGATCTGCATGCTGATAGAAAGAGAACAGAGATTATTAACCGAGAAGAATCAAAGTATATAGTGCAAAGCAGCATTGCTCAATTGGAAGAAACGGGAAAGGAAATTATGGTAAATGGCGGGGATTTTTATTCCTTGGCGTATGTAGATGATATTGTTAATATGCCATTAACCAATAACGAATTTTATATTGTAGATGAAGAAATTCCGTTTTACCAGATGGTTGTACATGGCTGTATAAATTATACCGGAACAGCATTAAATCTAGATGGAAATCTTCAGTCAACAGAAGCATTGGCAAAGCTGATTGAAGCAGGCGCTTCCCCTAGATACACATTATCTTATAAGGACTCCAGTAAAATAAAATATTCTGGACTGGCATCTTTATACTCCACTCAATATGAAGAGTGGATGGAGGATTTATCAAGTACTTATAGTACAATAAATGAAGTGTTGGCTAAGGTATCCAACAGCTTTATGATCGAACATGAAATTATAGAGGGTGTTCGTAAAATTACGTACGATAATGGCATTGTTATTTATGTAAATCTTACCAATGAAGATGCGAGAGTAGATAATGTTTTAGTATCAGCAAACGGTTATGCGATGAAAGGGGGAGCAGAATGAAAAAGAAAAGATTAACGTTATCAAATAAGAGAGCAATTACAGGCCTGCTGTTTATAGCCCCTTGGCTTATTGGATTTATTGTATATTACTTGAAGAGTTTGATTTTGACCGTACAGTTTTCTCTTAGTGAAGTTTCGATTGGAGAAACAGGAGGTTATCATCTAGATTTTACAGGACTGGACAATTTTAAGTATGCCTTATTGCAGCATGGAACTTATAACCAGATATTAGTACAGTCGCTCATTGATGTTGTGGTAGATGTGGTAGCTATTATTTTCTTCAGTTTATTTATTGCAATTTTATTAAATCAAAACTTTAAAGGAAGAACATTAGTGCGTTTGATTTTTTTCCTTCCCATTATTATGAATGCAGGAGCAATTAATGATGCAATCGAAACAGCACGTACTCTTCTGCAAGGAGGGGCAACAGTAGCAGTAGGAGATGCTGCTTCCGCAGCAGGCGTAAACATGGACTATTTCTTATCTATTTTTATTGATCTAGGAGTTCCAGATGGGCTGATCGGATATATTACAGACTTGGTAGCAAGAATTTATGAAATTATCAGGGCATCAGGAGTGCAGATTATTATATTTATTGCAGCATTACAATCAGTTCCAGGCGCGTTATATGAGGTATCGAAAATTGAAGGTGCTACGGCATATGAAACCTTCTGGAAAGTTACATTTCCTATGGTATCTCCACTGATATTAACCAATGTGGTATACACAATTGTAGATTCTTTTGTTACAAGCGATGTTGTAGAAACAGCATATAATACGGCATTTACTCAGTATAATTATGGATTAAGTTCCGCAATGAGTATTCTAAGTACAGTGCTGGTTTGTTTCATTCTTGTAGTAACTGGTGCCATTATTTCGAAAAAGACATTTTATTATAATTAGAAGGAGGGATAGCATATATGCAGGCAAAAGTTATGGATATGAAAATCCGGTTTTCCAAATTAAATGAAAATTCGCAGTTTCAAAATGAAAAAAAGAAAGCCATTACGAAAAGCAAAAAAATTATGTTTTCCCTTGTGCGCTTTTTGATATTATTGGGGATTTCCTTTGTCATATTAGGTCCTCTTATTACAATTGTATCACATTCCTTTTTTTCATCAACCGATGTATATAACCCAAGTGCATACTTGATACCGTTAAAAGGAACGTTGGAAAATTATTCACTGGTATTCAAACGTTTAAGCTATGTAAAGACATTGTCATCCACTATGATTTATGTTATAACCCTTATGGGATTGCAGATTTTAATTTGTTCAATGGTTGGATATGGTTTTGCCAGATTCGATTTTCCATTAAAGAAATTATTGTTTGCTTGTGTCATTATTACAATTGTAATTCCAACCCATACTATTATGCTGCCATTGTATATGGAATTTCGTAACTTTGATGTTTTTGGGTTAAAAGAATTGTTTACGGGAAGTGCAGTGAATTTATTGACAACTAAGAAACCAATGTATATACTTACTTTGTTTGGATGTGGATTGCGTTCAGGATTGTATATATATATTTTCAATCAGTTTTTCAGGGGACTTCCAAAGGAAATTGAGGAGGCAGCATTTATTGATGGAGCTGGCAGTTTCTACACATATCTTAGAATTATGCTGGTAAATGCAAAGCCAGCTGTGATTACAGTTGCTGTTTTTTCGCTGGTATGGCAGTATAACGATATGTTTTATTGCAAGCTATTTTCTTTGAATGCGAAAAGTCTGATGAGTCTTAGTGTATCTACGGTACAGGCGACTATAGAATTTGTGGATAAAGTTAAAGACCCAATGATTTCTCAGCTATATCTAAATGCCGGAATTGTATTGACTATTATTCCGATTCTGGTAGTATATGTTGTGCTTCAAAGATATTTTATAGAAGGGGTAGAGCGTAGTGGAATCGTTGGCTAAGCGATTCTTCCATGCCTCTTAAAATAAAAAACAAAGAAATAAGAGGAGGTTATTCAATGAAATTGAGAAAAATTTTAGCTTTGATGCTGACTTTTGTATTAGCATTTTCATTAGCAGCATGTGGCAGCTCAAAGGACAGTAACAGTGACAAAACGGAGACAGAGACTCCTACAGAGGTTTCAGCATCAGAACCAGCAGAAACAGAGGTAGAAGCAACAGAGGAAGCAACAGACATGTATCCAGCATTTGATATGGCTGGAAGAACCATTAAGGTTGGTATTTGGTGGGATTATTTTTATACATCAGACCACACTTCAATCGAAGATGATCCAGGTTTAACAAACACAGAAACAGCACAGATGAAACTGGATAATGTTAGAAGAATTGAAGAAAAATATAATGTTAAAATTCAATTTGTAAATTTAGGCTGGGATGGTATTAAAGAAAGTATTAATACATCTATTTTAGCTGGTACTCCAGAGTGTGATATCTATTTAACAGATTTACAATTCGGTATTCCAGCAGTATTAAATGGATTAGCACAGGACTTATCAAAACTTGATATTGGTCACTGTGACATTAACAATGATCAAGTAGTTATGAAACCATTGGAAGCGTTAGGCGGAACTTATTTATTCTCAGAGCAGGGGCTTCCAGTAAACGGAATTTATTTAGGTTATAACAAAACTATGATTCAGGATTTAGGATTGGAAGATCCACAGGAATTATATAATAATGGTGAATGGACATGGGATAAGTTTGCTGAATTAGCAACAGCTGCAACAAAGGATACAGATGGAGACAGCAATGTAGATACATATGGTTATGGCGGTGTATTTACTGATTTAGTTAATGGTCTTGTTATGAACAATGGCGGTGAAATTGCAGCAACTGGTACAGAAGGATTAAGTTCTAAAGAAACAACAGAAGTATTTGACTTCATTAATAAATTATATAATGAAGACAAAGTTGCAAGACCTTGGAATACAGATGACTGGAATGATAACTTATTGTCATGGTCAACTGGAAAAACTTTATTCTGGACTGCACAGGCATGGTCTTTGAAGCAGGAAGCAGACGCTGCTGTTAGTGAAGGAGCACCATTAGCATTTGAATATAGTGTTGTACCTTATCCAACTGGACCAAGTGGAGATGCAAGCAAAATTTATTCTCCAGTTTCAGGAAACTGGTATATAATTCCAATCGGTGTAAGTGAACCAGAAAAAGTATATCAGGTATTTGAAGAATTTATGAACTGGCACCAGGGAGATACAGAGTACCGTGATGATCCAAGCTGGTTTGAAAGCTGCTTCTTAACGGATGAAGATATTGCTTTAGCATTAAAGTGTGGAGAGACTCCAAAACTTGATTTATGGACCAGTTTAGGCGGAAGCTTTGATTTAGGATCAGATATATTCAATCCAATTTGTGTTACAAAAGAAAAAACTGTTGCACAGGCAGTTGAATCAAGCAAACAGAAATTACAAGATGACCTTGACAACACAGGTTTCTTTAAATAAATTAGAATGACTCCAACTATGAAAAAGTCCAATGGTAACATTGGGCTTTTTTGCAATCATTTTTTAAAATAAAAAGAAAAATGTAACATATGTTACGGAAAAGTGTTTTGTTCTGCTATATGATTGATTCATAAACAAGAGGAAAAGGAGAATGAACTATGAATCAAAATATGTTTTGCTATCAATGTCAAGAAACAGCAGGGTGTACGGGATGTACTAAGATAGGAGTATGTGGAAAAAGCCCAGAACTTGCTGGACTACAGGATTTGTTGATTTATGTTACAAAAGGATTATCCCAGGTTACCAGCAAATTGAGAGCAGAAGGAAAAGAAGTTGGAAAAAATATAAATCATTTTATTACGCTCAATCTTTTTACAACTATTACCAATGCAAATTTCGATAATGATATATTTTATAATAGAGTCAGTGATACGTTGGAGTATAAAAATAATTTAATTAAATTATTAAAAGACAATGAAGATTTATCAGACGCAGCGGTGTGGAATGGAGCCACAAAGGAAGAGATGGATCAAAAAGCAGCTTCAAAGGAAGTTGGGGTATTAGCAACAGCCAATGAGGATATTCGTTCATTAAGAGAGTTGATTACCTATGGATTAAAGGGGTTGTCAGCATATTTGAAGCATGCCAACGCATTGGGATACGATAAGGAAGAACTGGATATTTTTATGCAGTCAACATTAACTAAGTTATTAGATGATTCATTGTCAGTAGATGATTTAGTAGCATTAACACTGGAAACAGGAAAAGCTGGAGTGGATGGCATGGCATTATTAGATACTGCCAATACAACTACTTACGGAAATCCAGAGATTACAAAAGTGAATATTGGTGTAGGAAAAAATCCTGGTATTCTAGTATCTGGACATGATTTGAGTGATATTGAACAATTATTGATTCAGACAGAAGGAACTGGCATTGATGTGTATACACATTCAGAAATGCTGCCAGCTCATTATTACCCACAATTAAAAAAATATACTCATCTTGTTGGAAACTATGGAAATGCATGGTGGAAGCAGAAAGAAGAGTTTGAGAGCTTTCATGGACCAATCCTTATGACAACGAATTGTATTGTACCTCCAAAGGACAGCTATAAGGAGCGTGTATATACTACTGGTGCAGCCGGATTTGCTGGATGTAAGCATATAGAAGGAGAGGCAGGAACAGAAAAAGATTTTTCAGCTATTATTGAACATGCGAAGAGATGTGCCCCTCCTGTGGAAATAGAAACAGGTGAAATTATTGGAGGATTTGCACACAATCAGGTATTTGCGTTAGCAGATAAAGTAGTGGATGCAGTAAAATCAGGTGCTATTAAAAAGTTTATCGTTATGGCTGGGTGTGATGGAAGAGCAAAATCAAGAAATTATTATACGGATTTTGCTAAGGCATTGCCGAAAGATACTGTTATATTAACTGCGGGTTGTGCAAAATATAAGTACAATAAGCTTGAGTTAGGGGACATTGGAGGTATACCGAGAGTACTTGATGCGGGGCAGTGTAATGATTCCTATTCACTTGCACTGATAGCTTTAAAGCTGAAAGAAGTATTTGGATTATCAGATGTTAACCAGCTTCCAATTATATATAATATAGCATGGTATGAGCAAAAAGCAGTAATTGTACTATTGTCGCTATTGTATCTAGGTGTTAAAAATATTCATTTAGGACCAACGTTGCCAGCATTTTTATCTCCAAATGTTACCAGTGTCCTGGTTGAAAACTTTGGAATTGCAGGAATTCAATCGGTAGAAGAGGACATGAAATTATTTTTTGATGAAGAATAAATAGAAAAGATTGACAAAACCAATGATGTAAGATATAATCATATTAATATACTCTTTGCACTGCATATAATCTACAGTACAAACTGAGCAGGCTGTGAATGAATTGATTCATTTATGAGGCCGGGCCACAAAGGTGGCAGCAGATTATGACCAATATAACATCTGTGGGACAGTAGTTTACATTCCTTCTGCCGCAGGTGTTTTTTTATACCTCGGAGAAACATTGCAGGTGCCATAAGACCAAATAATAAAATGTTTTTGGAGGTATTTTTATGGAACAAATCAAGGAAAAAGAATTTCAAAATGATGAAAAGATAGCGATGAAGGTGTCAGGAGTAACCATTATGGTGAACTTGATTCTTTCGCTGCTAAAGCTGTTTGCTGGGATTTGGGCAAGGTCTGGGGCAATGGTTTCAGACGCTGTACATTCAGCATCAGACGTATTTAGTACATTTATTGTTATGATAGGAGTAAAGGTATCGAATCGGGCATCTGATTCTCACCATCAGTACGGTCATGAAAGACTGGAATGTGTTGCATCAATTATTTTGGCAGTCATCTTATTTGCTACAGGCATTGGAATCGGAATAAGCGGAATTCAGAATATTTTTTCATCTAAGACACTAGAGCTTCCAGGAAGATTAGCACTGGTAGCAGCAGTAATCTCTATTGTAGTTAAGGAATGGATGTTTTGGTTTACCAGGTCAGCGGCCAAAAAGATTAATTCAGGAGCATTAATGGCAGATGCTTGGCACCATCGTTCAGATGCATTTTCCTCTGTAGGAGCTTTTGTGGGTATTCTTGGCGCAAGATTGGGATTTCCTGTTTTAGATCCCATAGCAAGTATCGTAATTTGTTTCTTTATTGGGAAAGCATCTTTTGACATTTTTAAGGATGCAGTAGATAAGATGGTAGATGCATCTTGTGAACAGGAATTAATTGATAAAATGCAGGAGGTTGTTCTTGCACAAGAGGGTGTTGAAGGGGTTGATGAGATTAAAACCAGACTATTTGGAGCTAAAATTTATGTCGATGTGGAAATTGCTGCTAAAGGAGATTTGACATTAAATGAATCACATCAAATTGCAGAAAAGGTACACAATGCAATTGAAAAAGAATTTGTTACAGTAAAGCATTGCATGGTACATGTAAATCCAAAATAATATTTTTGATAGTGAAATGGTGGAAGCAGTTGGGTTGCTTCCACCATTTTATCATGAAATTTTACTGTAAGGCAGTAATCGTATCAAAGATATCTTTGTGCGCTTCAATTACGGAAGGAGAACCAACAACAATATAATTAGAGTGTTCATTTAACGTATATAAGTCTTTTACGAAGCCCTGGATATCTGTAGCACTGGTGCTTTTAATTTCATTCAGATATTTTATTTTATCAGCAGTAGTAATATTATTTAGTCTGCTGTGAATTGCTGATGTTGCACCTCCTAATTCGCCAGTGCTTGACCCAGCCGCAGCAGCATAGGTTGACATAATGTAGCTGTCTAAAATATCTTCCGTTAAGTAAGGAAGTATAGAGGTAAGGTATTCATCACTATTATTAATTACATTTAATGAATTTAAGTAGTCACAGTCACGATATGAGTAGACCAAATAGTTGGAAAAATCAAATTGTGCGCCTGCACCATAAGCCCCACCTTTTAAACGTATTTCAGGGATAAAAAGTAAATTGTTTAACATTGTTGCAAGTACATCATGCTTTCCTGTTTTAGTAATTCCATTTCCCAGTGGGGAAGAGTTAAACAGCACGTACTGAACGGAAGAATTAATAGTAAATGCTTCACGATCTGCTGGTACAGGCAAGGTATAGGAAGTATTTGCATAGGTCATTTGTGGTAAAGTATTTAAAAAACCTGGAAGGGTTGTTTGAAATGCCTTTGTAGATGCCATATCACCAGCAAATCCAACCGTTAATCTGGTTTTTGTGAATGCTTTTTTACGAACATCTTCCAATTTTGTCTGTAATGCTTTAGGATTAGAATTTAGTTCTTTTTCCAATGATATAACAAATTGATAATAATCTAATCCATTGAGGTAATTATAGTATTGACATAGTTTACTTGTTTTCGCAGCAGCACGCATTGCCATCAGGCTAAATGGATCAGAGAAGGTAGCAGCATAATCTGCTTTAATATAACTAATGGCACGTGCAGCATAGGTAGATGTCTTTGTTAAATCAGAATTTAATAAAACATCTGAGCTAAGGTCTAAGGTATTGGAATAGTTGTTGCTAAATCCAGTATAGTTTAATGTAAAGGAAGGATAAGCAGCTGTTCCAGTTAAGTTACCGTTATTGACAGACACATCCACATTAAATCCATATGTTTCAGATATCTGCTGATTCAAAACCTGGCTTTCTGTTCTGTTTTTCGTTGGCATTCCATAAGTTAGCATATCACTATAAAAATTCAGATACAATAACTCTTCTTTGGAAAGATGACTTTCATTAAAGTTCATAGTAATCTCACCAACTTCTGCTATATCTGCAAGAGCAGATATAAAACGGGCTCCATTTACAGTAGTATCAGTTACCTGATAATCCTTTACTTCTACAGGAATATCTTTTCCAGAGATTGCTCTCATTGAGGATAAAACGTCAGAGGATGTTTCCTGACTGTTCCAAGTGTTAAATGAGGAAGTAGATTTTACAAGGGCAGCCACTTCTTTTTTTGTCATAGAACTTTTCAGTTTTTTCAACTTTTTAGTTAGAGCAGCTTCCTCTTTTTCTAGTAATCCTGCTTTTGGAACAGTGGCTGTCAGGCATACAAGCTTATTTTTAACAAGATATTTATTAATAAGGTTTTCTAAATATTTAGTATCTAATTTCTTTTCAATAGATGTAAAATAACTTGTTATGTCAATTGTTGGATCACCAAAAATATTTTCGTAGAGACAAGCAGTCATTAAGGAATTTACGGCAACATTTCCTTCTGTTCCAAGAACATTCTGGAATTTCATAGAGGATATAACAGACTTGATTAATTCTTTGTCAATGCCATTTTTTACAGTGTTCTTTAATTCCTTCATAACCAAGTTATAAAATGCTTTCTTTTTAGAAGAATCCGCATTGGTTGCGATAAAGTGAATAACGGGCTGATAGGTATCACTGCTAATGGAAATGGAGTAGGATTCCGCAATTTTACTATTAACCAGAGCCTGTTTAAATTCACCAGTATCAGCATTTAATATACTTGCAATTAAGCTAAGTGCAGCGTAATTTGTAATTCCTAATTTCTTCAAATCTGAGGTTGCAAATACAAGGTCAATCACAGCTTGATTTTTCGTACTTGTGCCCTTTGCTGCTGGAAATGAAAAGGTCTTTTCCTTTAATTTTGAAAAGGCAGTTTGTGTCTGGCGTTTTATGGAAATTGTCTTTTTGCTGTAGTCAGACAGATAATTTGAATTCAGCATTTCTAAAAACGCTTTATAATCTACATCACCATATAAGACCATAATACTATTAGATGGATGATAGTATTTTTTGTAAGTTTTTAAGAATTCCTTGTATGTAAGCGTCAGGATATCCTTAGGAACTCCACCAGAGATGTTACCTTGATTGGTATCTGGGAAAATAGCCTTTTTTGCATATGAGACAGCAGTTGACTGAATATCTCCAAAATTCCCCTTCATTTCATTATATACAATGCCTGTTACGGAAATGGCAGATGATGACTTTTCCAATTCATAGCGCCATGCCTCTCGCTGAAAGATTTTTTCATCTTTTGCAACCAAAGGATGGTAAACAGAATCCATATAGATATCCGTCAGCTTCATGAGCTGCTTTTCACTTGCTGAACAGACTGGAAACATCGTCATGTTCTGCATGGTAAATGCATTGATAAAAGAAGTATAGGTTGTGTTGGCTACGTTAAAAATTAGATTATTTGTTGGATATTTTTCACTTCCACCAAGAAGAGAATGTTCAATAATATGGTTGGTACCCTTATCATTTTCAGCTGGTGTATTAAAGCCAACAGCAAAGCCACGGTTCAGATCGCTGTTTTGAATGACAAGCATTTTAGCTCCTGTTTTAACGTGGGTTAATAAAATATTAGTTGATTTTGTTGTAGTATCATATGTGATTTGTTGCACTGAAAAGCCAGAGATTACAGAACCTACATTTGGATTCTCAGTAGATGTGGTTGTAGATTCTGCTGCAAACAAAATGTCTGGAGAAAAAATAATGGTACCTTGCACAATTAGACATAATGCTAACAGAATCGATAGTAAACGTTTTTTCATTATAAGTAACCCTCCTTAAAAATAATAATAACAAATTTTATTATACCATGTAAATAATGGAAAATGCTTAAGTTATTATTAAAAAATCTTAAGAATAACAGATGGTTTTTGGATAGTAAAAAGTATTGCAAATTGTTTTTCACACTTTATCTATGATAAAATAAAAGGGTAAATATTAAATATAGGAGGTTTACAAAAATGAAAGCAAAGAGAAACAAGGTACTATCTTTTGTACTGACGCTGACACTTATTTGTAGTTTAATAGCTGTTGCTGGTGATATGGGCACCAGACCAGTTCAGGCAAGTAGTGGTTTTTCGTTTAGTACATCTGCAACATCATATTATGGTGGTTATAATATGAGTATTGCATTAGCCAATAACACTGGACAAGGAATTGAAAGCTGGCGGTTAGAGCTAAGTAAATCTGATTTTACCATCACCAGTATATGGTGTGCTAAAATATCAGAATCAGACAGCAGTTACATAATTCAGCCAGAATCATGGAATGCATGTATTTCTAATGGAAGTACAGTTTCATTTGGAATGCTGGGGTCAGGAACTATACCAGAAAATTATTCTTATGAACTGTACTATTCAATTGGCGGAGTGGAATACAATGCAGCACAATTAACAGTGACGCCGACACCGATCGTAGTAACGCCAACGCCAATAGTGGTGACACCAACACCGATCGTGGTGACACCAACACCAATCGTGGTAACGCCAACACCAGCAGTAACAGGTTTTAGACATGAATTAAATGTATCAACTGATATAGCAAGTGGCAGCTATACGTCTGATTTTACGGTAAATGGGTTTCATTTTATTATGGGAGGTGCTTCGTGGACAGTTGATTCCAGCAGCCGTACATTGGATGACATGAGTTTTACAAAACGTGCAAAGTCAGGTGGTAAAGGAACTACTACTAAGCGGGCGATCTCTTTTACTGCTACAGCAAAAGGAACACTTACGGTATATGCAATGAGTGGCGGAAGTACAAATCGTGCATTAACATTGAATTATAATGGTACAGATTTAGAAAGCTATGACACCCTGCCAAGTGTATTATCAAAATTGGTATATCAGATACCATCAGCAGGTACTTATGTGCTGTATCCATCTGTAGATAATGTAGGAATTTATTACATGAAAATTGAAGCGAATTCAACACCGACAGTAACACAGACTCCAGTAGTAACACCAACACCAGTAAGTTCCGCTATTCCTGCTGGAGCAAAGATTGTTGCCACAGATGGAAGTGGGGATTATAAAACGGTGCAGGCAGCAATTAGCAGTGTCACAAACAATTCAAGTTCAACTACTACTATTTATGTGAAGGCTGGAACTTATAAAGAAGTTGTAACAATTGATAGTGGCAAAAAGAATGTGCATATAATAGGTGAAAACCGTGATAAGACGATTATTACATATGACAACTATAATGGTAAGAGTAATGGAAGCGGAGGAACATACGGTACAGGCGGCAGTGCTTCTGTATTTATAAAAGGAAGCAATATAATTCTTGAAAATATTACAATATCAAATTCTTTTGTTGAACAAGGGAATAGTAATGAGCAGGCAGTAGCACTTAGCGCTACGGGAAGTCAGATTGCTTTTCATAATTGTAAGATTTCAGGCAATCAAGATACTCTTTTATGCGATGGCGGAACACAGTATTTTTATAAATGTCTGATTGAAGGAGACGTGGATTTTATATTTGGAAGAAGCCAGGCATATTTCGAGAATTGTGAAATTTGTTCATTAGACAGAGGAAGCAGCAGTAACAATGGTTATATTACAGCGGCAAGAACCAGTATTAATGAAACGTATGGATTCGTATTTGAAAGCTGCAAATTAACGAGGGAATCGGGAATGGCTGATAGCTCAGTTTATTTAGGAAGGCCATGGTGTCCAAGTGGAACCTCAGTAGATAAAGCAGCGGTTGCATATTTGAATTGTACCATGGAAGCACACATTAATTCAGTCGGTTGGACTTCCATGTCTGGAGTTTCTGCCTCACACGGAAGATTTTACGAATATAATAGTCAAGGAGCAGGAGCCAGGGTGTCTGGTACAAGAAAAGTATTGACAGCAAGCCAGGCTGCAAATTATACAAAATATAATGTATTAAAAGGCTGGACGCCTGTTTTCTAAAATATTAAATGTATCATATAAAAACTCCAGGAAAGAGTGTTTTTTACTTTTCTGGAGTTTATTAGATTGCAAGTGAGAAGTGAGTCATACCATTACGGAGTATATTTTATAAAAATAATAAACTTGACAAAAAACAAAAAATAATGCAAACTATGTAAATAATTGTACAATTATAATAAATTATTAACAAATGTAGGTTAAGATGAAAAAATTTTTATCAGTATGTTTAGTAGTAGCGGTTTTGCTAATTACTGCAAAAACGGAACAATGTAGTGCTTGGTTTCAACATTATAGATATGGAGATAGCGTTAATTATTGCACTAGTGATGAATGGATAACACAGTTGGGATATGATGGATATATTCAATTTGTTCCATCTCATGATTTTAGTGCTTTTGATGGTGCATTCATCAAGCAAGCATGTATTAATTACAAAAGAGATGGTAAAAGTGTAATAGGAGGAGCAAAATATACAGCAAAAGCTCCATCGTGGGTAGACGGTTCGACTTATTCTACGGATGTAAGTGTATGGGATCAAATAAGCTTGTTTGCTGATTCAACTGTTTTCTCATATAATTTTATACCATTTGCATAATACATATTTATATTTTTTACAGAAATAAAATTTAAGGACGCTATTTCAGGATTGAGATATAGCGTTCTTAAAAAGTAATTTTGAATATGAATGGTGGTGCTATTATTAAATATTTATTAGAGAAGTCTATATATATTATTATTATCAATGCTTTTATTAGTATTTTAGTGGTATTATTTTTTGCTAGTCTTGTTTATACCTATAAGATGATACAAATTCCTCCAGATGGCTTATCAACAAAGTATGTTTCCTTTAATATTAGGACAAATGATACTAATAATAAAATAAAAATTAATGAATTATTAGATACTATTGATGAGTTGAGTGCTCCTTTTTACTTAATGAAAGTTAATGAGAAACAAATTAGTGGTATATATTATACAAATAATAAAGAAATATCATTAGATTTAATTTCAGGACGTAATATGAATGAAAAAGATTTTTTAGAAGAAAAGAATGTAATATTAATTTCCGATGAATTAGTTGGACAATGTATTGAGGCAGAAGGAAAACAATATTATATTTATGATAATAAAAGCTTTGAAGTGATTGGTGTTTATAAAAAGCGTAAGAATAAAATTAATAAGGATTCTGTTGCTTATTATAATCTGAAGAGTGGTGCAATGTTACTTTCTGAAGAAATGGAGGGGAATTATTATTTTGATTGCGAAAATTGGAAGGAAATATTGTATAAAAATAAAGAATTACAGAATATTATAGAAATTAATAAATACGATGAAAAAGAACCATTTTTGACAATTCTGAACAGAACAATATCTGTCCAAAACACATCGTTTTCGGCTTTAATTTTAGTATTGCTCATGGTATTGCTGAATCTTATAAATGTAAATATATATTGGGTTGATGGAAGAAAAAAGGAAATTGCTGTGCGTAGGGTTGTGGGTGCAACTTCTTTTGAAATTATTAAAATGTTACTTTTTAACTATATTGGTTTGATATCTTTTTCTTATTTAATAGGATTACTAGTTGCATACATACTATCACATGTGAACATGCTGATATTTTCGGGATTTAGTTTTTCATTTTCAACAATATTTATTTCATATTTTTTATCCATTTTATTGGGGTTAATTACAATATGTATTATGCTTTTCAATAAAGATGCAAGAAAGAGTTTATTTAGCGTGAGGTGTTAGTGATGAATCAAATTGAGTATGCCTGTAGAGCTATAGCAAATAGTAAACGTACATTTATTTGCTTTGTTATTCAATTAATTGTTATTATCTACTTAATGACAGTAGCGTTTACAGACTTAAAAATATTATATAGTGGTATAAAAAAGATGGAAGGACTAAAAAGTGTAGATTTTTATGTGGCTACAGATTCAACAACAGATGAACGCATAAGTCGAATGTTTAGCAACGAAGATAATTCGGTCATTGGTTTAAAGACACTATTAGATAAAATATATAGTTATGATGATATGAATGGGTACACTGTTTTTGGCTATGATTTAAGTATACCAGCCAATGGAGGTGTTATAAATGAAAAGGTAGCAAGTAAAAATTTTTTTGATACATTTCATATTGGTGCTTATAAAGGTAGATTGTTCAGTAACGAAGATTTTACTTCAAACAATGACGTGATACCAGTAGTTATAGGGTTTAATTTAAGAAATCAATATAAAATAGGACAAGAGTATAAATTTAGTCATGGTGGCACTGGGATGCAGTACAGAGGAATTGTTGTAGGAATTTTAGATTATAATTCTTGTTATCCAGATTTGTATTATATTGGAATAAATAATAACTTAAATAATTCATTTTTTTTCCCCATGTCAGATGGTTTTATTAATAAATGTTTTAGTTTATCTGATTTTCATATGGCAATCGACTCTACTGTATTAATAACTGATAATTTATCAAATATAAAAAGTATAGAAAAATTTGGTAATAATATTGATTTACTAAATATTTCATATAAAATGTATAAGGAGTTTATGAGTGATTATATAAATCATGTATTACCGCAGATAATGTATGAATTTATGGTGGCGAGTATTATTTTTATTTTTGCGGTATCGGGAATGTCTGCAAGTCTTTCTTTGTACATTAGAAAAAATGTAAAAAATTATGCAATACATTTAATATGTGGGGCAAGAATTAGTGACTTAGTAAAACAATTGTTTTATCAAATTTTTATGGCAATGCTGATACCAATGATGTTTAGCGTGTATTTTTTTGGATTTGGTGAAAAATTTATATATTCAATAATAATAAGTACTTTAATCATTATTTTAACTGCTGTGTTGCCAGTTAAGTTACTGTATACGTGTAAAATAAGTCAATTGACTAGGAGGGATGAGTAATGGATGATTTTTTAATTGAAATGGAAGGTATTGAAAAATACTATGGTAAAAAAGAGAATCCAATACATGCAATAAGGGGAAGTAATTTGAAAATTTGTAAAGGAAGTATGATAGCTATTCAAGGTGTATCAGGATCTGGGAAATCGACTTTACTAAATATTTTGGGATTGCTAGATAGAAAAAGTGCTGGAAAATATAAGTTATTTGGTATAGATGTTGAACAATTGAATGAGAAAAAGAAAGCAGAAATGAGAAATTCAAAAATAGGGTTTGTGTTACAGGAGTTTGCATTGATAGAAAAATTGACTGTTATGGAGAACATAAGAATTCCTTTTTCGTATTCAAAAAAACATATGAAATGGAGATTACAAAATAAAATAGCTAGAGATATACTGGTGAAATTGGGAATAGAAGATAAGGAGAAAGAATTGGCGGCAAATCTGTCTGGTGGTCAAAGACAAAGAGTTGCTATAGCGAGAGCAATAGTAAATGATCCAGAATTAATCCTTGCTGACGAACCAACAGGTGCATTGGATACTATAACTTCAATGGAAATTATGAGCATTTTTAAAGCATTAAATCAGAGTGGAAAGACTATAATTATTGTAACTCATGATAATGAAGTGGCTCAATTTTGTAGCAAGATTTACAAAATGGTAGATGGAAAGTTGGAAGTATGCAATTAGAAGACAGTAACTTAAAATAATTATAAAAATTAAAAAGGGAGATAAAAATGAGTAAAAAAAAGAAAAAAGTATTAAGTATTGTAATAGGTGTTATTTTCTTGCTAATTTTATTTTTTCCATATAAGCATGAGATTTTAGAAGATGGAAATTCAGATGTATATTCATCACTAACGTATAAGATTGTAAATTGGTGTCATGAAACAGATATTCAATATGGAAAAGAAGTGTATTTTGAAACAAAAGTTTACTTTTTCCCTAACAATAGAAAAAGTAATGAAAAATTAAAACAAGAACATTATTCAAATAAATAGGCTAAAATTAAATGAGATATATGAAGGAAAGTATTATAATAAATAATATTAGCGTGCCTCTTATGGTAGATGCAAATAGACTTTGCTTGCCACAAGAGGCATTATTTTTAGAAAAATTCTAAAACTAGATATTGACATTAGAAATATATAAGTGTATATTATGTGTATTAATAGTATTGATACAGTTAATATACTGTACTAAAGGGAGGTGTAAAATGATATATATAGATTACAAAAATAGAAGTCCAATATATGAACAAGTAATTGCTGAATTTGAAAACCTCATTGTAAAAGGGGTTTTGCAGCCAGATGAAAAGCTGCCATCTGTTCGCTCATTAGCAATGGAATTGTCCATTAACCCCAATACCATACAGAGGGCGTATCACGAACTAGAACGAAATGGTTATATTTACACAGTAAAGGGGAAAGGAAATTTTGTGGCTGCCAAAGAAAACTTTATTCAGACAAAGCATGAGGAGTTGTGGAATTCTTTGCGGGGATTGATAAAGGATGCAAAGGGTGCTGGAATTTCCAAAGAAGAGATACGTCAGCGGATTGAATTATTTTTAAGGGAGGATGGAAGCAATGATTGAAGCAATAGCAGTAAGTAAAAGTTTTGATGATATAAAAGCAATTGATAGCGTAACGGCATCAATCAAGGAAGGCAGTGTATATGGACTGGTGGGAACAAATGGAGCTGGAAAAAGCACTTTTTTAAGAATGGTATGTGGAATTTATAAGCCAGATAGAGGAAATGTTATTGTAGATAATAGCGAGGTGTATGAGAATGAGTCTATAAAGAAACAAATCTTCTATATTTCAGATGATCAATTTTTCTTTAGTAATGCAACCCCAGATGATATGAAAAAATATTATCAGGTTATGTATGACACTTTTGATGGAGAACGATTTGATAAGCTGATCAAACAGTTTGAATTGAATCCAAAACGTAAAATTAATACTTTTTCTAAAGGAATGAAAAAGCAGGTTTCCATTATCTGTGGATTGTGTGCTACAACAAAATACTTATTATGCGATGAAACCTTTGATGGACTGGATCCTGTTATGAGGCAGGCAGTGAAGAGTATTTTAATTGGTGAAATTATGGAGAGGAATATGACTCCAATCATTGCATCTCATAGTTTGAGAGAACTGGAGGATATTTGTGAACATGTAGGTCTGCTTCACAAAGGTGGAATTTTGTTTTCAAGAGATCTGGATGATATGAAATTGAACATTCACAAATTACAGTGTGTATTTGCCAGTGAGGAAAGTGAAAAGCAGGTGCTGTCACAGCTGCAAGTAATGCATTATGATAAAAAAGGTTCGATCTGCTATTTGACTGTACGAGGGGAACTGGATCAAATTAGTCAATGTATGGAATCAGTAAATCCTGTTTTTTATGAAAGTGTCCAGTTATCTTTAGAAGAAATATTTATAAGTGAAACGGAGGTTCTTGGGTATGATATTAAAAAGCTCATTTTTTAAGATAATGAAGGAAGAAATGAAACGAAGGATATGGTCAATTGCATTAGCAATGTTTGTTTTATTCTTTACCTTTCCAGTAGCATGGATGGTCCTTCTGGAAAATGCAAGAATGGACGAGAAGCAGATAGATATTAGAAAGTTAGCTACTTTTTATCAATATCTGGGACCAGAAAACTACTTTATCTTAATTGTTGTAATTGTTGGGGCATTAATTTGTGGATTAAATGGATTTTGTTACATGCATTCAAAAAAGCAGGTGGATTTCTACCATAGTATGCCCGTTAAGCGGGAAAGGCTGTTCTTGATAAAATATGTGGCTGGAATACTTATATATGTAGTTCCATATGTGGTTAATATGCTGCTTGCATTTGGGGTATCTGCCATAAATGGTGTGTTAAGCCAGAAAGTAATTAGCTTAGGGCTGCAAATGTTTCTGGTACATTTTGTATTTTACCTATTGAACTATAGTATTATTATTCTTGCTGTATTGCTTACAGGAAATTTTGTTATAAATCTCTTGGGAGTAGCAGTGTTTCTCTTCTACGGACCGACTGCACAGATCCTGTTAGTTTCGCTAAAAGATACTTTTTATGAAACCTATTATTTTAATGCAAATTTCTTTGAATTTGCTGGAAACAACTCTCCACTTGTAGTATATGCAAAATATTTGCAGCAGTTTAATATAAAGCAATCAATGGATGTATTAAACATGACTCAACTGCTAATTATTTTTATTGTAACAGCTGGATTTGTAGTTTTGGATCTGATACTATATAAAAGGTTTGCGTCTGAACAGGCAGGAAAGGCGCTTGTATTTAAATGGTTTGAAACTATTATAAAAGTATTTGTTGTAGTACCAACTGGCTTAGGCTTTGCTTTGCTTTTTCAGATTATTTCATATACAAACAGCCTGGGCTGGTTTGTATTTGGCGGGCTGGTAGGATTTTTATTTGCTAATGCGGTGATGGAAATGGTTGTTAATATGGACTTTAGAAAAGCATTCGCACATAGGATACTGTGGGCTGTAAATGGAACTTTGATTTTTTTGGCATCCTGCATTTTCATTTTTGATTTAACCGGATTTGACTCATACTTACCAAAGGAAAGTAAAGTAGAAAGTGCAGCAGTGTATTTTGGTAATTTGGATAATGAAGGAACTATTGTAGATAAAGAAAAAGGTCATATTTCAACAGAAAAATATCAATTAATGCATATGAAGCTTACCGATGTAAAACCTGTTTTTGAGCTTATTAAAAGAAGTAAAATGGATTCAAGTGAATATCGGTACAATAGGTTAGTTGTGAAGTTTACGTTAAAAAATGGAAAAACAGTATATAGACAGTATCTGTTTGCTACTCTGGATAATCAGGATATGGTTGAAACTATATATGATACTCCAGAATATAGAGAAGGAAGTTCTTCTTTGTATTTAGATAGAAAGTGGAATACAATTTCCTTTCGAGATAATATACATGAGGACAAAGAAGTTCAGTTAAATGAGCAGCAGAAAAAAGAATTTTTATCTGTATTCAGGGAGGAACAAAAAGCGATGTCGCTGTCAGATAAAAAGAATAGTGTTCCAATCGGATATATTGCATTATATCAGCATGAGGAAGATGAAAGTAAATATTATAATACTATCTCTTTCAAGTGGGAGGAATATTCGGTTTATCCATCATACTCCCAATCTATACAGCTTTTGAATCAGTATATGCAGGAGGATCTTACGGTAGGGTTTCTTGACAAAAAAGTTGTTTCCGTAAAAGCTATTTACAATAAATTAGAAGAAAAAATTTATGAGGATACATCAGACAGTAAGGACGCAGATAAAGTTTATGAAATACATCCAGTTGAAAAGCTATATACGGAACAAAAGGATATTTCAGAATTTTTACCAAATTTGAAGCCAGGAAGTATGGCCAATATGGACGAATGGGCGACCTCGCTTAATCAGGACTTGTATTTTCAGGTAGAATATTATTTTAATGACAGGGATCAATATACGACAACGGAGACTTGCTATATGTTTACAGAGAATGTTCCGGATTTTGTAAAAAAAGATCTGGGGTACAGTCAGCAATAATGGAATAGTTGGAAGGTGCTATTATCAGTTTATTGGATAGTAGCACTTTTGTTGTATTAGTTGTGAAAATTTGATATAATAGCCAAGAATAATTAATTATACAGGGAGGATAACTATGGTTTGTAATAAGTGTGGGAGTGAAATTCCAGAGGGCTTCGAAGTTTGTTTTAACTGCGGAACTATAGTGAAGGAAAAGGAGACGCTTGAGTTTGAAGAACCCTTTCAATATTCAAGTTCAGGAATTGCAAGCGACACACAATTGAAGTTGGGTACATATGGAAAGCCAAAACGGCTTTGGATGATGTTTGGAATTTTGTTTTTGCTCATATGTCTTTCAGCAGGTTTTTTGGGCTATTACTATCGAATTATGCATACTTCGACAATTGATTGTGTAGACGAGGGACTGTATCATGATGTCGTAGAACAATTGGATGAAAAAAATTCAGAATCCTTTTACACAACGTACTTCATAAAGGATGGGGTAATTATATTTAATGATACAGATGTCGTGAAAACAATTAGAGAAGATAACGTGGCATCTTATCTGGATCGATGTGTTACGACTCAGGACCAGCAATTAATTGGGTTAGCAGTAAAATTAGAGATGCTTATCTTATCAAAACATATGTGTCGCTTTTTTTCTGAATTCAAAGAGATAGAAGAGAGTTTGAAAGACTGGGATGCTAGTGGCATGGAACGTTATGTAACTCAGGTAGAAGAGGAAGTTACTATTTTTAAAAATGCAAAAACGATAGAAGAGCTTCTAGAGCAAAACGATCAGTATGATAAACTAAATGATCAGTATGAAAAACTGCTGGAAGAATATAAGGATGGTTACGATAAGAACGTGAACAAATAAAATAGGAGAATAACTGAGTGCATATGACATTCAGTTATTCTCCTATTTACTTGAGTGATTTATCCAGTTGCAGTACGACTGCCCTCCAAATAAATCGAAAAGAGTGATCTATTAATTAAGCCAACTTATTTACAGCAAGTGATAAACGGGAAATTTTTCTTGAAGCAGTTTTCTTATGGAAAACACCTTTGCTAGAAGCTTTATCAATTTCAATTGTGGCTTGTTTTAAAGCAGCTGATGCAGCTTCCTTATCATTTGCAGCGATAGCAGCATCCACTTTTTTAATTATAGTTTTTACCTTTGATCTGATTGCTTTATTTCTAGCAGCCTTAGTTTGATTTACAAGAATTCTTTTCTTTGCTGATTTTATATTAGCCAATCCGAGCACCTCCAAAATTTTTTTAATTTTTCTTTTTCTTTTTTTGTTTCATTAAATCCGGACACGGACGTTCTAATGCAAACATACTATTATATCTTAGTACAAGCAAAATTATTTGTCAATATGTTTTCTTATAAGTTTTATAAAATTTACTATTTCTACTTTAGTAAGAAGGTGGTATACTGTAAGATGTAAATATTATGCGATAAATCAAAATTGTTTGTAAATGGAGGAGGCATAAAAGTGAAGGGAAAATGGATAAAAATTTTGATTTTGCTCTGTTTCATTGGTTGCTTTACAGGGTGTAAAAAAGAAGCAGATTCCAAGGTAACATCTATTCAGCAAAAGGAAGTAGTTGAAAAGGTGGAGGAAGAGGAAACAGAAGAGGCAGAAAACGCAGAAAACGCGAATGATAGTTTAGAACAAGAGATAAAGGGAAAAGAAACTTCTCAAAAGAAGGAAGAGATTTATCTGGAGGTTACTAATTCAAATCAATGGGAAAATGAAGCCGATCAATTTGTCCAGTTGGACTTAGGCATCGTCAATACTAGTACAGACAAGGTAAAGGACTGGAAAATCACAATTCCTGTTGGGGAAAGTACATACATTGAACAAAGCTGGTCTGGTAATTTCAGATTAGATAACAATACAATCGTTATTACATGCGTAGATTATAATCAGACAGTAGAACCATCAAATTCTATTACAATCGGCGCTATTTTAAAAAACGCTGGAATCATTTCAAAAGAAGAAATTATATTGGACTATGACCTGGAACAAGTGCCAGAGAGTGAAAAGAGTAAGTCATCGAACCAGAAGGGATCGGATACAAAGGAACAGGCAGTTGAGATTAAACAATTTGACGGTGTTCCAAAGGCAACCCAAGACGACTGGCTTTCTGTAAAAGGAAATAAAATTGTAGATAAATCAGGGAAGGAAGTTTGGCTTACTGGAGTAAACTGGTTTGGATATAATACTGGTACCAATCTTTTCGATGGAATATGGAATTCAGATTTGAATACATCGATTGAAGCGATTGCAGACCATGGCTTTAATCTAATCAGGATTCCTATGTCAAGTGAATTGATTTTAAAGTGGAAAGCGGGAGAATATCCGGCTGCTAATTATAACCATGCCACTAATTCCTATTTGGAAGGAATGAATAGCTTGGAGATATTTGACTACGTAATAGGCCAGTTCCGAAAAAATGGACTTAAAATTATGATTGATATTCATAGTGCAAAGACGGATTCTTCGGGACATATGTATAATATGTGGTATCGAGACGATATTTCCGAGCAGGATTTTATAGATTCTTTGTGCTGGCTGGCAAGGCGCTATAGAAAAGATGACACCATTCTGGCGTATGATTTGAAAAACGAACCTCATGGGAAGCCCAATGAAACACCAAAGGCTATATGGAATAGTTCCACAGATGCAGATAACTGGAAATACATTGCGGAAAAGACAGCAAAGGCAGTTTTGGATATTAACCCTAATGTTTTAATTATGGTAGAAGGAATCGAATGTTATCCGAAAGATTTAAAATCCAACGGTAATTTTCAGTCATTAAACAATGACGACTATTATTTTAACTGGTGGGGTGGAAACTTAAGAGGTGTAAAGGATTATCCAGTTGATTTGGGGAAATATCAGAATAAGCTGGTTTACTCACCACATGATTACGGGCCTTCTGTTTACCAGCAGCCATGGTTTGAAGGAGATTATACATTTGATAGTTTGTATGAAGACTGTTGGAAGGATAACTGGATGTTTATACAGGAGGAGAACATAGCACCACTTCTTGTTGGAGAGTGGGGAGGCTTTATGAAAGAGCCAAATCTGAAATGGATGACGTTTTTGAGAGAACTGATTAAAAAGAACCGGCTGAATCATACCTTCTGGTGTTTCAATGCCAATTCAGGAGATACGGGAGGACTGGTGCTGGACGACTTTACTACCTGGGATGAAGAAAAATACGAATTTGTGAAGGAAGTGCTTTGGCAGAAAAATGGTAAGTTTGTCGGATTAAATCACAAAATACCATTAGGGAAAAATGGAATTACTTTGTCAGAGTGATAATTTACTTAAAATTATAGACATAATAGACTAGAGAGAAAATAACAGGAGGCTACGTGATGATATTAATTAAAAATGGAAAAATAGTAGATCCCGCCAGCGGATTTTGCCAGGTGGGTGATTTGGCAATAGAGGATAGTAAAATTGTAGAGCTGGGAACAGGTCTGGATGAAAGTTTGTTTGATACAATTATAGACGCTAAGGGTATGACGGTAGCTCCTGGTTTCATAGATGTACACGTACATTTTCGTGATCCAGGTTATACCTATAAGGAAGATATACAGACAGGAGCCATGGCAGCTAAAAAGGGTGGATATACCACGGTAATTACCATGGCAAATACCAATCCGCCAGTGGATCATGTGGAAACATTACAATATATTTTAGAGGAAGGAAAGAAAACGGGAATCCATGTGCTGCCTGCTGCGTCTGTTTCAAAGGGGTTAAAGGGAGAAGAACTGGTAGAGATGGAGCAGCTGAAGCAGGCAGGAGCAGTTGGTTTTACAGATGATGGATTTCCTTTGTCAGATGAAAAATTAGTAGTGGCTGCTATGGAAGAAGCAAAACGTTTACAGCTTCCTCTAAGTTTTCATGAGGAAGATCCGACTTTCATTAAAAATGCAGGAGTGAATCAGGGTGCAGTGGCAAAGAAAATGGGTCTGGCGGGTGCAGCTAGTATTGCAGAAGATCTTTTGGTTGCCAGAGATGGCTTGCTGGCACTCCATACAGGGTGTACCATTAATATACAGCATATTAGTTCTAAAAATGCGGTAAAATTAGTCCGTCAGCTGAAGGAGATGGGGGCAAACATTTATGCCGAAGCAACACCTCATCATTTCTCACTAGATGAAACCGCCGTTCTGAAGTATCAAACATTAGCAAAAATGAACCCTCCGTTAAGGACAAAAGAGGATCAAGAGGAGATTATCAAAGGACTTCAGGATGGAACTATTGATCTGATTGCAACGGATCATGCCCCACACAGCAAAGAAGAGAAAGAGCGAGAATTTACGAAAGCACCAAGTGGGATTATCGGATTGGAGACAGCACTGGCATTAGGAATTACCAATCTTGTGAAAACGGGAAAGCTTACAATAAATGAGTTAATGGAAAAAATGAGTTTAAACCCATCTCGTTTGTATCATTTAAATAAAGGAACAATCCAAATAGGAGCAGATGCGGATATAGTGCTATTTTCTGAAGATAAGACCGTTGTTGTAAAGGAATTTGTTTCAAAGGCTGATAATTCACCATTTATAGGACAAACCTTATATGGTAAGGTGGAATATACCATATGTCAGGGACGTATTGTATATCAGGCTGAATAGAAGAAAAATTAGTACATTTTCTGCACAAACTAATTAATGTAGGGGTACAAATATTTAATAGGAAGGAAGGTGAATATTTTACGTGCAGAGTCTGTATTAAAATAAAAAAATAAAAGGAGAAGTAGTATGTTAAAATTAAGAAAGAATCACATGAAACAAGTAAGCTTTGTATTAGTGCTTACACTTTTGTTAACCGCTGGTATTCTTCCAGCACCGAAGGTCTTTGCAGCAGCGATTGGTGTTACCGATAATGGTTCCTATGTCGTTGTAAATACAGGCGCTGGATTAATTTACACCATTAATAAAGCAAATGGGGATATGACCTCATGCAAAATGAATGGCACAGAGCTTACTGGCACAAAGCCATCTCATATAAATTCCGGATTGGGGACTGCCACTGTAACTTGGGGCAAATCACCATCTGGTGCAACTGTTTTGATTACAGTTTCTACGGATACACTGACACATTACTATGTATCTCGCGCAGGCCAGAATATTATTTATATGGCAACTTACATATCTGCTGAACCATCAATTGGCTGTCTGCGGTATATTTTCCGTGGCAAGGGAAGTGTTTTAACAAATGTTCCAGTTGAGTCCAATATCAGAGGGGCATCCGGTTTGGAGGGTGGTCCCGATGTATTTGCTTTTTCAAATGGAAAAACAGCTTCAAAATATTATGGAAATGACCAGGCAAAGGATATGACCATAAAAGGATGTACAGGAAATGGAGTTGGCGTGTTTATGGCGTATGGAAGTCGTGAAACATGTATAGGAGGTCCATTTTTCCGTGACATTCAGTTCCAGTCTGGTACAGATACCGAAATCTATAATGTAATGAATCATGCAGAAGGGCAAACAGAGGAGTTTCGTATGGGCTTATATGGTCCGTATGCCTATGTTTTTACAGATGGTTCAACACCAGAAATTCCTGATTTTAGCTGGATGTCTGGTTTGAATTTAAAAGGCTGGGTTTCAAGCAGAGGAGCTTTTGCAATTGTGGGACTTTCTGGAATGGATTCCAATTATAAGTATACCTATGGGTTTGCTAACTCTACAGCACAGTACTGGGCAGATGCATCATCATCAGGTTTTGCAAAATGCACGAATATGAAACCTGGTACTTATACCATGACAGTATATAAAGGTGAACTTAGTGTTTATACTGAGCAGGTAACCATTACTGCCAATCAGACCACGATGCTGCATACACGTACCATTAGTAATGATCCTGCCAATACGTCGGCGATTTGGAGAATTGGTAAGTGGGATGGTACACCACTTGAGTTTTTAAATGGAAGTAATATTTCAATTATGCATCCTTCGGATGTCCGTAATGCAAGTTGGGGTCCTGTTACATATACAGTAGGAAGCAGCAGTACTGGACAATTTCCAGCAGTACAATTCCGCGGGGCAAATAGTCCGACAACAATTAAATTCAGTATGAATTCTTCTCAGGCGGCAGCAGCTCATACATTGAATATTGGAATTACGACTGCCTATAACAATGGACGCCCAAGTGTAACAATTAATGGTCACACACTAAGTCTGAAAAGTGCATCTAGCCAACCAAAGTCGCGTACTTTGACAGTTGGTACTTACCGTGGGAACAATGCTGTTTTTTCATGGAGTGTTCCAGCTTCTTATTTTGTAAATGGCACAAATACCATCACCATCACACCAATCAGCGGTAATAGTGACCTGGGAACGTATTTAAGTGCCTCTTATGCATATGACTGTGTAGAATTAGCGAATTAGAGAATTAGAAATCCTCTCTTGCATTTTAATATAAGATATGGTAATCTAATTGTTATATTAGAAAGGCAAAGAAAGAGACTGACATTTATTGCATTTACAGATAGCCAGGGATTGTATGTCGCAGACTGAAAGCATACAAGGGGTAAAAGATAAGTGGAGGAACACTCTGGAGCTTGTGCATTGAAGGAAGAGTAGGTGCATGCGTTACACGCGTTAAGTGTTTGAGAGGAAAAGCAAAAGGCTTTTCAATGCGGGTGGTACCGCGGGTTTTGAATTCCCGTCCCTAAGGAGGATTAGTTTTGTAGTTCTTCTTAGGGACTTTTTTATGTGATAGGAAATTGCACCACATTTCCTATCACATAAAAAGCACCCTAAAAAACAGGGTGCAGGAGGATGCACACTTGTGGGTAAGGAATATTGTGGCGAAAGGACAGCCACCCCCACTCGGCGCGGCAAAGTGTGTGTTCCTTATAGCTGATTAAAACCGTGAGAGTGTGTGGAACACCAACTTTGTTATATGATAGAAAAAGGAGGGTTTGAAAATGGCAAATATTATTTCTGATGAAACAATTGAATATGTTGGTATTTTGGCAAAGCTGGAGCTTTCTGACGCAGAAAAGGAGCAGGCAAAAAAAGATATGGGAAGTATGCTTGACTATATTGATAAATTGAATGAGCTGGATACAACTGGCGTAGAGCCTATGTCCCATGTATTCCCTGTTCATAATGTATTTCGTGAGGATGTAATTGTTAACGGCGATCAGCGGGATATAGTTCTGGCAAATGCTCCAGAAGAGAAAGAAGGATGCTTTAAGGTTCCTAAGACAGTGGAGTAAGAGAAAACGTAGGAGGTGTGTTTCAGTGAGTTTAATGAGTTTAACGGCTGTAGAATTAGGCAAAAAGATAAAGGCAAAGGAAATCAGTGTTGTAGAAGCTACAAAAGCGGCACTGGATCAAATTGAAAAATTAGAGAAGAAACTGAACAGCTTTGTGACTGTGGACGCAGAAGGTGCTTTAAAAAGAGCAGAAGAGGTTCAGAAGCTGATCGATGACGGAACATTAACTAGTCCATTAGCAGGAGTACCTGTTGCCATAAAGGATAATATGTGTACCGAAGGTTTATTAACCACTTGCAGCTCGAAAATATTAGGCAATTATAAGCCAGTTTTTTCAGCAGAAGCAGTATTGAATTTAGAAAGAGCAGGAGCTGTTGTTATAGGAAAAACCAACATGGATGAGTTTGCCATGGGTAGTACAACAGAAACTTCTGCATTTGGTGAAACAAAGAATCCATGGAATACGGATCATGTTCCAGGTGGTTCATCTGGTGGTTCTTGTGCAGCTGTAGCAGCTGAGGAGTGTGCCTATGCATTAGGTTCCGATACAGGTGGATCCATTCGGCAACCAAGCTCTTTTTGCGGTGTTACAGGGATTAAGCCGACATATGGCACAGTGTCACGTTATGGATTGATTGCCTATGGTTCTTCACTGGATCAAATCGGACCAGTAGCAAAGGATGTAACAGATTGTGCCACAATTTTAGAGGCAATTGCATCTTATGATCCCAAGGACAGCACGTCAGTAAAAAGAGAAGAGTATGATTTTACATCTGCTTTGGTAGATGATGTAAAGGGAATGAAAATAGGAATTCCAAAAGATTATTTTATGGAAGGACTGGATCATGAAGTAAAGGAAGCTATTTTAAATGCTGCTAAAAAGTTAGAAGAAAAGGGTGCAGTGATAGAAGAATTTGATTTAAGCTTAGTGGAGTATGCAATACCAGCGTACTATGTAATTGCATCCGCAGAGGCAAGTTCAAATCTTTCCCGTTTTGATGGTATTAAATATGGATACCGAACAGAAGAATTTGAAGGACTTCACAGTATGTATAAAAAATCACGTTCAGAAGGCTTTGGGGCAGAGGTAAAACGTAGAATTATGCTCGGTTCTTTTGTATTAAGCAGTGGTTATTATGATGCGTATTATTTGAAAGCCTTAAGAACAAAGGCACTGATTAAGAAAGCATTTGATCATGCTTTTGAAAAATATGACGTGATTTTAGGACCAGCCGCTCCAACAACAGCCCCTAAACTGGGAGATAGCTTATCCGATCCGATTAAAATGTATTTAGGCGATATTTATACAATATCGGTTAATCTGGCAGGACTTCCAGGAATCAGTGTACCATGTGGTAAAGACTCCAAAGGCTTGCCAATTGGATTACAGCTTATTGGAGACTGCTTTAAGGAAAAAAATATTATCCGGGCAGCCTATAGTTTTGAGCAGACAAGAAAATATGAGAGTCCAGACATTGCTTTGCAGTAACAAATAGGAAGAGGTGTAAAGATGAGTAAGCAATATGAAACAGTCATTGGTCTTGAAGTCCATGTGGAATTAGCAACTAAAACAAAAATATTTTGTTCCTGTAGTACAGAGTTTGGTGGTGCACCGAACACCCATACTTGCCCAGTTTGTACAGGTATGCCAGGTTCTCTGCCTGTTTTGAATAAAAAAGTAGTGGAACTTGCCCTTGCGGTAGGGTTAGCAACAAATTGCCAGATTAATCAATATTGTAAATTTGACAGAAAGAATTATTTCTATCCTGATAATCCGCAAAACTACCAAATTTCACAGCTATACCTTCCGATTTGTCATGATGGAGGAATAGAAATCGAAACTTCAGCAGGTAAAAAAGTAGTTGGTATTCATGAAATTCATATGGAGGAAGATGCTGGAAAGCTGATTCATGATGAATGGGATGACTGCTCCCTTGTGGATTTTAATCGTTCTGGGGTACCATTGATTGAAATCGTTTCTGAGCCAGATATGCGCAGTGCAGAGGAAGTGATTGCCTATCTGGACAAGCTGCGGCTGATTATTCAGTATCTGGGTGCTTCAGATTGTAAACTACAAGAAGGATCTATGAGGGCAGATGTGAATTTGTCTGTTCGTGAAGTGGGCGCCAGTGAGTATGGTACCAGAACAGAAATGAAGAATCTAAATTCATTTAAAGCCATTGCCAGAGCAATTGAAGGAGAACGTGCACGACAAATCGAATTAATTGAAGAAGGCGGACAAGTCATTCAGGAAACCAGAAGATGGGACGATACAAAAGAACAATCGTATGCGATGCGTTCGAAAGAGGATGCACAGGATTACCGCTACTTCCCAGATCCAGATTTGGTACCAGTTATGATAAGTGATGAATGGATTTCCAGTATCAGGGGAAACCAGCCAGAACTTCGTAATGAGAAAATGGTTCGTTACAAAGAACAGTACGATATTCCAGAGTATGATATTTCCATTATTACAGGTTCTAAGCATTTAGCGGATCTTTTTGAAGAAACAGTTGCTATCTGCAAGAATCCAAAAAAAGTTTCAAACTGGATTATGGTAGAAACTATGCGTCTTTTAAAGGAACATGATTTGGAACCAGAACAAATCAGGTTTTCACCTGAAAATTTGGCTAAATTAATTCTTTTGGTGGAATCAAAAGCAATTAACGGAAATGTTGCCAAGGAAGTATTTGAAAAAGTATTTGATAAAGATATTGATCCTGAAAAATATGTGGAAGAGAATGGATTGAAATCAGTAAATGACGAAGGTGCTTTGAGAGCAACAATAGAAAGAATTGTAGAGGAAAATCCAAAATCAATTGAAGATTATAAGAGCGGAAAAACAAAAGCAATGGGCTTTTTAGTGGGACAAACCATGAAGGAAATGAAGGGAAAAGCAGATCCGGGAATGATTAACAAGATTTTGAAAGAAGTACTGGATCAGCTTTAACAAATCAATTAAGAAGTATATCATATTGTGTAAAAATATGGTATACTTTTTTGCGTAGTGAGAAATAATAGATAAAAAATAACAGGATAAGGGTGATGGAATGAATCATAAGTATAAGGCATTGTATGCACAATTAGTAGAAAGCTATTATCAAGGTGATTTTGAGGGAACATTTTCTAAAATATTGGAAGAGGCAGAAGAACCAGAAAAAATTAAGGAAGTACTGGCAGTTCTATGTGGTGTGGAGATAGATCAGGCAGATACAGAATTTAATTATACACAAAAAATTATCCATGGGTTAACACAAAATAATGTCAGACAAAAAATTGTACAGAAAGTAAGCTCCTGCAATACGGATTGTGAAAAAGTGGATGGAAAGAGTAAGTGTCAAAGTGTGTGTCCGCTTGATGCTATAGTTAGGGATTTGAACAGTAATGAAAAATGGATTGATGATTCTTTATGCTTAAACTGCGGAAGATGTGTCGAGGTATGTGAAAAAGGAAATTATCTGGACACACAGCAATTCCTGCCTTTAGCTGAAATACTTCGTTCAAAGCAGAAAGTATTTGCCATTGTTGCACCAGCTATTGCCGGACAGTTTGGCAGTGAGGTAACACTGGATCAGTTAAGAGAAGCTTTTTTAAAACTTGGCTTTACAGACATGGTGGAGGTCGCGCTGGCAGCGGATATTCTTAGCCTTAAGGAAGCAATTGAATTTAATGAGCATGTAAAAAAGGAAGGGGACTTTATGATCACTTCCTGCTGCTGTCCTATGTGGGTAGCGGCATTAAGGAAGGTTTATCATGAGTTTATTACAGAGGTATCTCCGTCAGTGTCACCTATGATAGCTATGGCAAGGATATTAAAAAGTTTGGACCAGGACGCAAAGGTTGTTTTTGTGGGACCTTGTGTTGCTAAAAAGGCAGAAGCAAAAGAAAAGGATCTGGCAGGAGATGTGGACTATGTTTTAACTTTTCAGGAACTGGAAATTATTTTTGAGTCACTTCATATTAATCCAGAGAAACTGACAGGTGTGCCAACTGTGGACTACGCTTCTAAGGGAGGCAGAATGTATGGCCGCACAGGCGGTGTATCTTCTGCGGTATGGGATATTGTGGAGCAGATATTTCCAGAAAAAAGAGAATTGTTTCAGGCAGTTCAGGTAGATGGAATGCGAGAATGTAAGGCTTTATTGGATGAACTACGAGAAGGAAAAATTAAGGCAAGCTTTATTGAAGGAATGGGATGTAAAGGTGGTTGTGTAGGTGGTCCAAAGGCAATTGTGGACAAAGATACAGGGAGAGAGGCAGTAGAGAAGATGGCGGTAGATTCTGCGGTGAAGATACCAGTTCATAGTGAAGTACTGTTAAATATGCTAAAAAAGATTGGCGTTGAGGATGTAAAAGATTTGAAACACGGAAATGAAATGTTTGAGAGAAGCTTTCAATAGCAGAGTAAAGAAACAATTACTAAATATATCTTTATTTTACAAAAGCATTATTGTGTATATTTTTATGGATATAAGATTTTACAAAAATGGAAAATATGATATACTAATTAAGTGGAAAAATCAATGTCATTGGCGCTTGCAAGAAGCATACTGATTTGATATGATTAGTATGAATAGAAAGAATTACAATAAACATTGGTGGTGGTTGACATGAAAATTTCTACAAAAGGACGTTATGCATTAAGACTTATGTTAGATTTAGCGTTGCATAATAATGGAGAGTTAGTAAGGATTAAAACAATTGCAGAGCGTCAGGAAATATCAGAGAAGTATTTGGAGCAGATTATTTCTATTTTGAATCGTGCAGGCTTTGTGAAAAGCGTGCGGGGAGCGCAGGGAGGTTATCGCTTGGCCAAGGCACCGGAGCAATATACAGTAGGAATGATTTTGCGGTTAACAGAGGGAAGTCTGGCACCAGTTGCATGTCTGGAGGATGAAGAAAATGTCTGTCATCGTCAGGAGGAATGTGCAACATTAGAAGTATGGACTCGCTTGGATAATGCGATTAAAGGGGTTGTAGATCATATTACTTTGGCAGATTTAGTGGACTGGCAGGTTAACAAAGTAAATAATTACATCATTTAGTAGTTACAGCAGAGAACAGTAAAAATGTTTACGAAAAGAGGAAAATGAGATGGATGAAAAAAGGCGCGCAAAAAGAGTACCAGCACATTTAAGTTTAACAATTTCTTCGCTGTTTAAGCAGGATAATGAGATTGTAATTAACATTAATGCTCCAATCGAAGTAATTGATGTATCAAGAACGGGAATTGGATTTAAGACAGAAAGCAGGTTGCCAGTTGGTTATTATTTTAACGCCAATCTGGAATTAGGGTCTAGTGAATCTTCTATTTTTTCAGTAGTAAAAATTGTTCGAACACAAGTGTTAGAAGGTAAAACTACCATTTATGGGTGTGAATTTGTGGGATTAGCCCCTGTTTTTCACTATATATTCGATGAATATGAAAAACAATTTGAAGAAGAAAATGAATAATAGGATGAAAGAAGAAGCCGCTGTAAAATAGGTAATAAGTACCTATGGAGCAGCGGCTTCACTTTTCTATTCACCATACGTTTCGTAGTATGCAGATTCAGCACGGGACGCTTTTTGATTTCCATTATGACAGCGAGGGTGAAGAAGAGAGCAGTTCCGTCCACAGCCACCGCAGGTCAAAGTAGAAAGATATTCTGAAAGAGTAGGCTTATCTTCTGCCGGACTTTCATCCAAGGTTTCTTCCGTTTCTTCAGTGCTTTCAGTTAAAGCTTCTTCCGTTTCTTCCGTATTTTCAGTTAAAGCTTCTTCCGTTTCTAGCGTATTACTCTGAATAATCTCTTCTGAAACAACAGTCTCTTCCGAAACATAGGTCGTGGTACTTGCTAGTACATAATGATAAGCCGAACGGATGCTGCTGTAAATAATACATAGAGCCAGCGTGGCTGCAAAAAACGATTTTATAATCTTCAGTCGCATAAATAATCCTCCATTTCTTTTGTAGTTATAGTATAAAGCCACAAGTTAAAATGAACTTAAAAGCGAGTATTTTTATTACTTAGTAAATTTTAAGTTGATTTTAAGTTTGTGTACTATGATAAGGGTATAAATTGACAAACGACGTCAGGAGGAATTACGCATGCCAGATAAAAAAACAATTACTTATGAAAGTGAATTTATAGATACCTTAAACCAGTTACTGCGTTCAAATAAAAAATTAGCAGGTGCAAAGTATTTTTTAGATACCACATATCACTACTTCCATTTAAATACGATGAAAACCCGGCGGCCAAAGGTGATTGTGTTAGGAAACAGTATACCAGAAGAGTATATTTATGCAGCGGGTAAAGTACCTTTTTGGATTTTAGGAGGAAGTTTAAGCACAGCTTCCTGGGCTGATGATCTTGTTCCAAGAGATACCGATCCAGTTAGCCAGTCTATGCTGGGATATTTGATGAATGATAAATTTAATTTAGCGAAAGAAGCCGTAATTATTGTACCCGTAACCTGCGACAGTACAAGAAAAATAGTATTTCTTTTAAAAAGAGCAGGTTACCGTGTAATAACAGCTGATATTCCGCCAAATAAACAGGAACCACTGGCATTGTATAAGTGGGTGGAGCAGATGAGGCGCCTGACAGAAGAACTTTCCGCTTACACAGGTCACACAATTACAAGGCAGTCATTACTGGAAGCGTCAAAAGTGACAGACAGAGCAAGAAGACTCATGAGAGAGTTTTTAGAGAGCATAAAGGGAAGAGAACATATTATCAGTGATCCACTGCGCATGGTAATAGTGAATAGCTACTATTATACAGAAAATATTACAAAATGGTGCGGACAGCTCCAAAGCCTTATCAAGGAGATAAAGGCACTTCCATGTTGTTATAATGCCAGCACTATGCGGAACAAGCCCAACGTATTGCTTATGGGATCGCCAGTGGTTTTTCCAAATTATAAAATTCCATTTCTGATTCAGGACATTGGGTTAAGGATTTGTGCAAATGCAGATATTTTAACAGAAAAAATATATTTGGAAGAGGTAAAAAAAACAGGAAGAAAAAAGGAAGATATTTTTCAGGCAATTGCAATGGTACATTATAAGGGAGATTGTTCCGCTGCGTATGCAAACAACAAAACATTGTATGATCGTGTGAGATATCAGATGAAAACAGGAAATATGGAAGGGGTTGTATATCACGTATTAAAGGGTCAGATTGAATATGATTTTGAACTGGCACATTATGAAGAATTGTTTTCTGCATACGGAATTCCAGTATTTCGGCTGGAAACGGATTATCAATATCAGGATGTGGAGCAAATAAGAATCCGAATGGAGGCATTTATGGAAATGCTGGTACAAAATCAATACAGCAGTGGACGATACAAAAGCTATAGCAAGGAGAAAAGAGCATGATGAAAAATAAGAAAACCTATCTATTGACGATGATTGTCACCTGTCTGGTTATAGGATTTGCCTCATATTTTGCATGGAAAATTGAATTTTTTGAATATACATCTGGATTAGAAAATATTACAGGTGGACCAATTAGTTATATCATCGCTTTGCTGCCATTTTTGGTTATTTCTATTCTGTCAGCAGCGGGAATTACTTTATGTATATATATTAGAAAGTATTATATTAAAAAAGATTATGTTGCAGGAAAATTTTGCGAAGAGCGGGCTGGAAGAAGAACTGGCAGAAGAATTGGAGGCCGGCAGGCAGATAAATTCACCTTAATTCGATGGGTAAGCATGATTTCAAGCACTATTTTACTGATTTTTGGAGCAAGAATGTTTGGAACCTGGTTTTCATCCATTGATCTTCCTGTTTTATCCTGTGCTATTGATGGAGAACAGCTGGGAGAATCAGGTTGTTATTATTTAACCCATCTCAGTGATTTATTTACATTGCCATGGAAAGAAATTATCATGTTCCTTCTAAGTTTATTTGGTTTTTTACTGTTATTTGGAAGAATATTTTGTGGTTTTGTTTGTCCCATGGGATTGTTACAAGACATTGTTCATTCTATCCGGCAGGGACTTGGGATAGAGGGCATTTCACTAAATGAAAAGCTATATCAGGGATTAAAACCAGTAAAATGGTTTTTAGTAATTGTATTTTTGTGTTTGTGTTTTGTGGGAGGTAATTTCTGTAACTTCTGTCCAGCAGTCTCATTGACACCAGCATTTGCTGGATTTAAAGTAAGTTTATTTGTGAGTGGCTTTATCATGGTAATGGTAATTGTAGGAAGCTTTTTTAAACGCCGCTTTTGGTGCACCATTTGTCCAATGGGGTATTTGATGGGTCTGGTTTATAAAATCACACCATTCCGGCTGAAAAAAGACTGCCAGTCTTGTACAGAGTGTGGTGCCTGCTATGAAGCCTGTCCAATGGGTATAAAAAGTATTTATACAGAAAGAGAAAATGAAGATGTAACAACAACAGATTGTATTATGTGTGGTGAATGTATTAAAAAATGTCCAGAAAACAATGCACTTTCCTTAAAATTTGCAGGAAAAGATCTTTACAAGGCATCAAGAAAATCATTTATGTTTGGATATAAAGAAATGGAGAAGAAAAATGAGCATAAATAAACAGAATCAAAACTTATCACAGGTTGAGCAGCGACAGAGAGAACGTTTTATTAGTAAGTCAACAAAGGTTGCAGCAAAGTATCTGAGAAGAATGGAAGAACTGCCGGGTGCTCCTGATGAAATAAAACCTTATTTTGAGGTACTTCGTAATATTTATGTGGAGCAAATGAATATCCCTGAAACCAATGGAAAGAAAGCGATTGGAACCTACTGTGTAATGGTACCACAGGAACTTATCTACGCAGCAGGAGCCATACCTGTAAAATTATGCAGTGGAAGTTATACCGCTTTTTCCATTGGAGATGATGTGGTACCAAGGGATGCCTGCCCATTGGTAAAAGCAGTAGTAGGATTTCAGACTATGGGAACTATGCCTATATACAGAGACTGCGCTTTGATGGTTGTACCTGTAACCTGCGATTGCAAAAAGAAAATTGCGGGAATGCTGGGGGAAATGGTTCCTACATTTTCTCTTCATGTTCCCTCTTCCAAATCAGAAGATGAAGATATGGAACAGTTTGTTCTGGAACTTTATCAGCTTATAAAGGTACTTGAACAGGCTACTGGACAGAAGGTTACGTATGAAAGCTTGATAGAGGGGATGGAACAAGTTGCATATGCACAGTATGAATTTTCTAGATTTCTTGAGTATAGAAGGCAGACGCCTGCGTTAATAAAAGGAACCCATGTAATGGCTATGATGAATGCCTATTCTTACATGCCCGTTGAAAAATGGAGCAGTCAGTTAAAGAGGTTAAATGCAAGGCTGGAACAAAACAAGAAAAATAAGCTTTACGCAGCAAAAGAAAATCAGCCAAGAATTATGATAACAGGCTCCCCTGTTATTTTTCCAAACATTAAGCTTCCGTTGCTAATAGAAGAAATGGGAGGCAGTCTGATAGGGGATGAAACCTGTATGGGGGAAAGGATGCTGTATGACCCAGTGGCAGTGGTGGATGAAAGCTTTGATGGATTAATTCGGGCAATTGCCAACCGCTATACAAGACCATGTACCTGTCCTACCTTTGTAGACAATACACAGCGGATTTATCGGATTAAACAGATGATTAAAGACCAGAAGGTACAGGGGGTAATTTATCATGTGTTACGTGGCTGCTTAGTATATGATTATGAGTATCAGGTGTTGGAAGAAGAACTAGGCAAAATTGGGATTCCTGTAATCAGGGTAGAAAGCGATTATAACGAAGAAGATATAGAGCAGTTACGTATTCGTATTGAAGCTTTTATTGAAATGATCAAGTTAGGAGGAAATAAGAATGGCAGATAATTATTATGCAGGACTAGATGGCGGTTCTACTTATCTCAAAGCCGCATTACTATGTGGAACAAGGGTAGTGAATACTATGGTATGTAATACAGGAATCGACAACAACACGTCAGCAAAACAGTTAATTGGAAGATTGTGTGAAAAGGAAGGAATACGTGATTCTGATATAAAATACATTATGGCAACTGGCTACAGTCGTAAAATTATTGACATTGCTGATGATGATATATCTGAGATTACAGCCCATGCCTTTGGAGTGCGGCTGACTGCCCCAGAAGGCTATCGGCCAGGAATGATTATTGATATCGGAGGTCAGGACAGTAAAATTATATATCTGGATCATCAATATACAGTAAAAAATTTTACGATGAATGATAAATGTGCAGCAGGAACAGGAAAATTTATGGAGGTAATTGCACAAATTTTAGAGACCACTATTGATCAGGTAGGTCCATTATCTCTGGAAAGTACAGCACCATGTGATATTAACAGTACTTGTGTAGTTTTTGCCCAGTCTGAGGTGATTTCGTTGATTGCAAGAAAATATGACAGAAAAGATATTTTAGCAGGAATGCATCTTTCCATGGCAAAGCGTATTATTAAAATGATGAAAAAGTCTGAAAAAGGCGGTGATATTCTTATGACAGGCGGAGGAGCATTGAATATTGGAATACACAAGGCATTTGAGGAAGAAATGATGCGGGATGTTTATGTTGCAAATCATCCACAGTTTAATGGTGCTATTGGTGCGGCGCTTATCGCCAGTGGGAGGGCATAGATATGGGAATTGCAATGATGCTTCAGGCAGGGGCAGTGGGGCTGGGATGTGGGACCTGTTGTAGCCCAGCTATTAGTGTGTTCTTATCCACCTATATATTGTCCAGGGGAAAGGGGATGAAAAAATCACTTTTTTCATTTGCCACGTTTTTTCTTGGAAAGATAGCAGCAGTAGTACTTTTATGTGGGATAGCAGCAGTTGTTGGACAACAGTTCATTGATACCAATGGAAATATTGGCAGCTTTCAGTTTCGTTTTATGCTGCAATTAGTTACGGTTGGAACAGGGATGTTGTTAGTGATAAAATGGTTTTATGACAGGGGGAAAACAAGGAGCTGCAAAAGCTGTAAAGGATGTGGAACACCAAAGAGGAAAGCAGGAAAGGGAGAATTACCTGTATTTACAGTAGGATTTTTATATGGAATTACACCATGTGCGCCACTACTTATGGTACTTGGTTATACGGCAGCATTGAGTCCTGTGTCTGCTGTTTGTGCAGGAATCCTGTTTGCCTTTGCAACAATTGTCACTCCAGTACTTCTTTTGGTGGTCATTTCAGGAGTGTTATCAAAAAAAATTGCCGAGGAAATTCCTGGCTATTTGGAATGGCTCCGTTTAGGATGTTATGTGGCACTAACGGTGTTTTCTTTTATCAGTTTGTTGTAAAGATAAAAAGATATGTGATAAAATGAACAGTAGAAAATAACGGAAGGTGGATATAATGAAGCTATTATTTGCAGAAGACGACAGGGATATATCAAGGGCAGTTGTTACTTTATTAGAGCGGAGTAACTACGCAGTAGACCCAGTGTTTAATGGATTGGATGCACTGGACTATGCCAAGCATGGAGACTATGACGGAATTATCTTGGATATTATGATGCCAAAGATGAATGGGATTCAGGTGCTGGAGCAGCTTAGAAGGGATGGTATAAAGACACCTGTCATGATGCTTACTGCTAAAGGCGAAATGGATGACCGGGTTCTAGGACTGGATTCCGGTGCTGATGATTATCTGACTAAACCATTTGCTGGACGGGAACTGATTGCACGGGTGAGAGCACTTCTGCGCAGAAGTGGCGAATACATTTCCGACTGCCTTACCTTTGGGGACATTCAGCTGGATAGAGGAACCTACTGCCTGTCCTGTAATGAAAAATCAGTACATCTGAGCAGTAAGGCATTTCAAATGATGGAAATGTTTATTTTGTCTCCACGTAAAATTATTTCTATGAATCAGTTTATGGAGCATATCTGGGGATGGGATTCGGAGGCAGAAATAAATGTGGTATGGGTTAACATCTCATTTTTAAGAAAGAAAATGGCGGAAATCGGTTCGAGGTGTGAGATTCGGGCTACAAGAGGAGTAGGATATTCTTTGGAGGACTGCCTATGATTGGAAAAGTACGGTGGAAATTTATTTGGATGTCTGTTTCTGCAATGGCAGTCTGTACAGCAGTTATAATAGCAGCAATTAACCTGGTTAACTATTATTATTTAAATAGTGAACTGGAGAAAGTAATTTCAGAGACAAGCTTAAATCAGGGAGAACTTCCGGAATACTGGAAAAACCATGTTGGAAGAAAGAATGAGAAATTTCAGGTTGCAGCATCACAATATGAGAATCAGTATTTTTCTGTTTGGATTTATGAAGACGGTGACAAACAAGTTGTAGATTTAAAACATATTAACAATGTCACAGAGGAAGAAGCAATAGATTTGGCCAATAAAGCTCTGGAATTGAACAAGGAAAAAGGAAGAATTGGGAATTACAAATATGCTGTATTTTCAGAAAATGACAATTTAAAAATAGTAACGATTTTTAATTGTGAGTCCCATTTTTATAATATTTATTCTCTCAGATGGATTTCTGTTTCAATTGGCCTTGTTGGTTTATTATGTGTGTTTCTGTTTGTTGTGTTAATGTCTGGGAAGGCAGTTAAGCCGCTAATCGAAAGTGATAAAAAGCAGAAACGTTTTATTACAGATGCCGGACATGAATTGAAAACACCGCTTACGGTAATTGCAACAAACATGGATATATTGGCAATGGATATTGGCAATAATGAGTGGGTGGAAAATACACAAAAGCAAGTGACGACTATGAGAAAATTAGTAAATCATCTGGTTTCCTTATCCCGGATGGAGGAAGAGGAGGTTGTTCTGGATATGCAGCGGTTTAACCTAAGTCATGCAGTAACAGATACGACAGCTTCCTTTGCAGCAGTTGCTGAATTTGAGGGCAAAACATTTTGCTATGAAGTAGAGCCAGATATTTTCATCAATGGAAATGAAGGTGCTATTCGTCAACTGGTGGCAATTTTATGTGATAATGCAATCAAGTACTGTGTAGATGAAGGTGATATTCGGCTGAATCTGCGAAGCAAAGGGAAGAAGGCAGTGCTGGATATTAGCAACAGGTGTGATGTTGAGATGGATTCAAAAAGTATGAATTGCTTTTTCGATCGCTTTTACAGAGCTGATGAGTCCAGAAGCCGGGAAAATGGAAAAACCAGCTATGGGTTAGGCCTTTCAATAGGAAAATCAATAGTAGAGAAGCACCATGGACAGATTAGTGTACAGCAAAGAGAAGGAGGAAGAATTGGATTTACCGTCATCATTTAGGAGGTAGAAATTTCTAGTTATGCAGAAACATCCCCTGCGTCCTGTGTCTGGAGCAAGGGATGTTTCTGTTTATTTTATGCCCGGATATCAAAGGTATATCGTTTGATAGAGGCAGCAGATTCTTTCTGAGCAATAAAGTCGTTCACAATATCTACCTGTGGGTCTTCTTTAATAAATTCAGAAGATACCTGATAGCCAAGCTCTCGAAGTTTTGCGTCTGCTAAATTAATGTTTTTCTTCAATAATTTTCGACTAAAATCATCTTGTACATAATATTTACTCTCTAGTTTTCTTCCCGATAAAGTAAGGAAAATATCCAAAGAACCTAGGTGTTCCTTATCTAAGCGTAATAAAACTTTGAGACTGGATGGATCCGTTTGCAGCTCCTTCTTCTTTGTATAAACGTATAAATCAGCGTGAGCAGAACCGTTTTCAGAAAATAACGGCAGCTGCATATAAGGGAAAACGTCATTTAAAAGCTGCATAAATTGCAGATTGCTTTTCATAGAATGTATATCTGCTGCAAAGCCACTTTCTTCGTCTGTTAGGGAAGAGGTTTTTAATAGTAAATCCAATTGTTGCGTTTTTTGAAAAAGCTTATCATAATAGCCTTGAATACTGCCTGTCTTTTTCAAATCCTTTGGGCTTAAAAACCAGTTTCTTCGCAGTGATTCACTCATTATAAGAGGAAAGGCAGGTGATTCTAGTAATTGAATCAGTTCTTTAGAATCAGAAACAGGAATCGCTGATTTTAGTGCAGAGACTACGTCTGCTAAAGAAGCCTGGCCGCTTTGAATACTTTTTATTAATGCATCGGAATTTGGTATTTTTTCAAAAAAAGAAATTAAATCTTCCCGCTGATTTACATCGAAAAATCCGCCAACTAGCTGATTCTCTTTTAAGTACTCTTGATAAAGCTGGTTAATGGATTGAATCTCAGGCTGATCAAAAACCTCCACCGTTTTCGGAACTTCTGATAACAGATTTGTAATCTCTGTAGTAGTTAGGGAATCTGCATTTTCTATGGATGCTAGTGCTTCTTGAGCATTTCGTTCATCAATGAAAAGGGCATTCTGATAGCATTTGGAAATGCTAAGCTGTAAATCAGTCAGAGTTGCTGTCCCCTGTTCGATTGCTTCACGCTCTTCTCCTGACATTCCAAAGGTATCCAAAATAGAAAGCAGATCTTCCTTTGCGTCATTAGAAGAAAAAATATAGGGGGCGGTAACCAGGTTCTGTTGTGCTGACTGATCTGAACTAGAATCCACAATGGCAAGCAGTTTTTCAGCAAAAGATTGAATTTGTTCTGGTTCACCCATACTAAGGATTTCCTTCAGCATACCTGGAAATTCCCTGATTAAGGACTGGAGATTATCAGCCAGATAGTGCTGGGAGCTTCTATAGTTCTCAAACTGAGTTGCATTTTCAGCCGTTGTAGGAATATTTAATTTGTTCATTAGTACAATTGAACTGACTCCAATGTCTTTTAACTCATAGGACTGCTTTAAAATGTTCAAAATGCTTTGCTTGTTTATCGGCATCTGGTTGCGGATAAGAGAAAGCACAATTTCCTGGTTCCTTTCGTTTTTTGGTAAACCTGCTTCTTCTAATGCTTTAAACATTGTATTGCTTTCCATTAAGGTAGTGCTGAAGGGGATCGCCTGTAGGCTGATTTTCCCAGGCATGATCTGAGCCACCTTGAAGGCGGCAACATCTCCAATGGAAAGCCAGCTGACATGATCCAGGCGTCCTGTTACCTTTGTATTGTCATCCAGTAACACAGTCACCTCATTATTTCGTAAATCCGTTACTTCACCTTTGATTACTTGTCCCTCTGTCAGCTGTCTGATAGGAGCCCGGGCACCGTAATCGCTCATTCTCCCAACAGACTGTCCAGTGCCTTTAGGAGCACTCCTTTGGTTTATTGTTGTCTGGGAGGGATTAATTTTTTTACTTGATAAGTCCACTTCACGCCTCCTTTCTGCCAAACATGAATTTTCTATTTATTATATCGGTTATACTGTTAAAATGAAATAGCTATTTTGCAATTAAGTTTACTCTTGACAAGAATAAAAAAAAGTAGTATAAATAAAGCATATAAAACATAGCGAAATAGTATGAATTAGAGAGGATGAATAGAATGGCAAATATCGCAAAAAAGTTGACAGATTTAATTGGAAATACTCCACTTCTGGAGTTGAGTCATTATGAGCAGGAGGAAAGGCTGGAGGCAGCTGTTATTGCAAAGCTGGAATATTTTAATCCACTGGGAAGTGTAAAGGATCGGGTGGCATATGCCATGATAGAAGAGGGAATCCAACAGGGGAAGATTAATCATGAAACAGTACTGATCGAACCAACTAGTGGAAATACGGGGATTGGGCTGGCATTTGTGGCAGCTTCCAAGGGATTAAGGCTTATTCTGACGATGCCAGAAACAATGAGCATTGAAAGACGGAGAATTGTCTCAGCACTGGGAGCAGAGGTGGTTCTGACACCAGGACAGGAGGGAATGCCAGGTGCCATTCGGAAAGCAGAAGAATTAGTGAAGGAATATGGGAATGCGGTAATTCCACAGCAATTTGAGAATCCGGCTAATCCCGCAGTTCACCGCCTAACAACCGCAGAGGAAATATGGAAGGATACAGATGGAAAGGTAGACATTTTTGTTGCAGGGGTAGGAACAGGTGGAACGGTAACAGGGAATGGAGAGGCATTAAAAGAGAAAAATCCAGATATAAAAATAGTTGCGGTTGAGCCGAAGGATTCTCCTGTTCTTTCTAGTGGAAAGCCTGGCTCCCATAAGCTTCAGGGAATAGGAGCTGGCTTTATTCCTAAAATTATGAATCTGGACATTGTGGATGAGATTATTCAGGTGGAGAATGAAGAGGCATTCCAGGCATCCAGAAAAATCGCCCAGTTAGAAGGCCTTCTGGTCGGTATTTCTTCTGGAGCTGCACTGCATGCGGCAACAGTACTGGCAAAACGACCAGAAAATAAAGGGAAAAATATTGTAGTGCTGTTACCTGATACGGGAGAAAGATATTTATCTACACCACTATTTGAATAAAAATTGATTGACAAACAAACTAAAATGGATTATTGTATTAATGTAGTAATACAATAATTCGTTTTTTGCGTTATGTAGATTAGAGTAAGGTGGGATAGTATGTTAGAAATTAAGAGCTTAACGAAAAAGTATGGAAAATCGCTGGCTGTAGATAATGTTTCTTTTACCATACCAGCAGGAGAAGTCGGCATTTTATTAGGACCAAATGGTGCTGGTAAATCTACTATTATTAAGAGTATGGCAGGACTGTTGAAATACCAGGGAGATGTTCTCATGAACGGATTGTCTGCCCGTACCATTGAGGCAAAAAGAAGATTTGCATATGTGCCAGAAATGCCATCAATGTATGAGGCACTGACAGTTCAAGAGCACATTGAATTTATTAAGCGGGCATATGGTGTGGAGGCAGAAGAAGGATTTGAAGAAAACTTATTAAAGCGCTTTGAACTATGGGATAAAAAGGATAAGCTGGGAAATGAATTATCAAAGGGAATGATGCAGAAGGTAAGCATTTGCTGTGCTTTAATGATACGCCCAAAAGTGATTTTGTTTGATGAGCCTATGATTGGATTAGACCCTAAGGCAATTAAGGAGCTAAAGGAAGTGATTTTAGAATTAAAGACAGAAGGTGCAACGGTTCTAGTAAGTACTCATATGCTGGAAATGGTGAAGGAACTATGGGATATTATGTTTATTATGAATAAGGGAAAAATAGTAGGTTCTTTTCGTAAGACGGATGCTTTGGAGCAGGACATCGAAGAAATATTTTTTGGAATAACGGGTGGTGAGGAAAAATGAGTCTGATAGGATATCTTTATCGAACAGCCTTTAAAAATAAATTAAAAAAGGCGCTGAAAAAGCCAGTTACTTACATTTATTTTGTTTTGGTTGGAATTTATCTGGTTTCATTCTTTGTTTCTTTACCAGGGCTGGTGGAGAAGCTAAATATGGCAAATCCAGAGGGACTGATTATAGTATTGTCGTTTACGGCTATTTTATTTCTTCCACTTAATTTTATGTCTTATGCAAAAAGGAAGGGTCTGGTTTTTAAACAGAGTGATGTTCAGTTTTTGTTTACCATGCCAGTTCATCCTAAGCTGGTGCTTCTATATGCCCATCTCCGTACTATTATTATGGGACTGGTTTTGGCTGCTTTCTTAGTGCCAGCTGGTGTAATTATGTTTCATGTACCAATATGGAAAATGCTTTTATATTTTATAGGTGCCACTGTGGTAGAAAATGTTCTGGAAGGTTCTATTATGCTGCTCCTTTACGGAAATGAACGTTTTAGTGAAAAAACAGTAAAAGTATTTGGACATCTGCTTATGGCATTTCTATTTGCCATGATGGCTTATATTATTTATTTATTTTTACAGGATAAAAATGCGCTTCGTTTTATACATACCCTTGTAGAAAATCGCGTATTTCAAGCTATTCCAGTAATCGGATGGAGTATTTCTTTTTACAGACTGCTTCTCCTTGGACCGACTACATTAAATGTTATCTGCACAGCGTTGTATTTTTTAACAACCATTGTGTTTTTAGTGATGGCAGTAAAAATGAAATGTACTGGCTTGTTCTATGAAGATGCTATGAAGTTTGCAGATGATTATGAAGAGGCATTGAAAAAGACCAGGCGAGGTGAAATGGCACTGGTTGGGAAGAGGAAAAGGTTTGGAAGAGCCTCGATTACCTATAAGGGAAGTGGAGCAAAGGCAATTTACTACAAACAGATCTTAGAGTATAAGAAAAACAGAACTTTTATTTTCGGCTGGAATACTTTGATTTCGTTAGCTGTGGGAATTGTAGGAGTGTTTTTATTCCGGGATGAGGATGTGAAGAATATGGGAATGTTTGTTCTTCCTGGAGTTTCCGCCTACATTTGTTTTATTTTTAGTGGATACAGTGGTAAATGGGGAAAGGAAATTGTAAATCCGTATACGTTTCTGATTCCCGATTCTACGGTGAAAAAACTATGGTATGCAACCTTGGTGGAGCATTATCGGTCTATTGTAGACGGACTGCTGATTTCCATTCCAATCGGAGTTGTATTAAGGCTTACACCACTGCAAATCGTGTTGGGACTATTTATTTACGTCTGTTTACAGGCAAATAAGCTGTATGTTTTAGTACTTGCGGAAGCACTAATCGGGAATACTTTGGGGCAGTTTGGAAAACAGCTCTTTAAAATGATATTTCAGGGGATTGCAATTGGCATAGGTGCCATTGGGGCGTTTTTAGGAACACTGCTTTGGAATCTGGAGTTTGGCTATTTTATAATGATTGTAATCTGTGGTTTGATTACATTAGCTGAATTTTATGGAGCGTCTACCTTGTTTTACAGAATGGAGAATAATAGTTAACAGGTATTGAAAAAGTCTGGTTTTATAGTCATTTCGGTGAGTATGAGCCAGACTTTTTTGTATCATTTTCTAAAGTAAAAGCTTGACGGGCAGGGAAAATATGACATATAATTTAATTGGAAATTGCAGTTTACAAGCTTTTTTGTAAAGTGTAATTTGCTGACTAAATAAATAAGGGAGAAAATCGGATGAAGAATAGGAAAATAATGTCGTATCGGGTGATAGCTGTCTGGTTAGTGTTAGGTATGTTACTGGCACCTTGGGCAAATGTGAGAGTGTCGGCAGACACCATAGTGTCCATAGACACCAGTAAAGAAGAGGCTGTTGGGGAAAGGCAAACTACAACGAATCCTGTATTTCAGGGAGATGGCTATCAGGTAGAATTCTGTGTGGAAGCCCAGTGGGCAGGGAATTTTAATGGTAGTATTACGGTAACAAATACCAGTGACAGGGTAATCGATAACTGGGCACTGAAATTTGAACTTCCTCATGAAATCACGACTATATGGAATGCAGATATTTGGTCCCATGAGGATAATACATATATAGTAAAAAATATGACATGGAATCAAGACATTCCAGCAGGTGGAAGTGTCAACATTGGGTTCTGTGCAAGCTGTGAAAATGAGATAACGGTACCAGAAGCTTATTGGATTCTGGAAGCAGAGCGTTCTGTTTCTAGTGGCTATGAGATTACTTATGAGCCACTGAACGACTGGGGGACAGGCTTTACCGGGCAAATTAATCTTTTTAACCATTCGGAGGAGGTATTGGAGGACTGGTTACTGGAATTTGATTTTGGCAGAACAATAGAACAATTTTGGACAGCGGAGATAGTCAGTCATGTGGGGAGTCATTATATCATAAAAAATGCAGGATACAATGGGAATATCCAACCAGGTGAAGCAATTGTACTGGGATTTTGTGGAACAGCAGGTGAGGGCAATACAGAGCCAGAGAATTTTGTATTGAAGGATAAGAAGTTGGTGGAGGTGGCAACACCAGAAGTGACGAAGACGCCAGTTGTGACGGAAATACCAGAGGTGACGGAGACGCCAGAGGTAACAGCGACACCAGAAGTAACGGTAACACCAGAAGTAACGGTAACACCAGAAGTAACGGCAATCCCAGAAGTAACGGTAACGCCAGTTGTGACGGCAACCCCAGAAGACAGTGATCAGGATGCACTGCCAGATGAGTATGAATTATCCGTATTGTATCCTATTCTTCTTATGCAGAATAGTGAAATCTGTGAGTTTGGAGATATTTTAGCAACAGATGATTACGATCAGGATGGGCTGACCAATATAGAAGAATATGAACTGGGGACAGAGCCAGGTGTAAAGGATACGGATGGAGATGGTCTTTCGGATGGGGAAGAGGTCAACGTGCATTTTACCGATCCGACCGCCTATGATACGGATCAAGATGGGCTAGGTGATGGAACTGAAATTTTAAATGGTTCCGATCCGTTAAAGAAAGACTCAGATGGAAATGGTATGCCAGATGGGCAGGAACGGGTAGAGAATCAAAAGCTTACGAAGGAAGTATATGCCGCATTGGATTTTGAGGCAATTAAGGTGATTCCTTCTATCTCAGTGACTGGTTCTGGTGATTACAGCAGTCAAATTGTGTTAGAAGATGATTCCTATAATGGTATGTACAGTGAACTGGATTATCTGGTCAGTTCGGTTCTTCATTTTTCCCATGATGAGGAAATGGAGTATGAAAGTGCAAAGATATCCTTTGAGATCAGTGAGGAAATATTAGATAAACATAATATTGAGAATTTGTCCATTGTAAGAATAGAAGATGGAGTAGTTATTCCCATTCTCTCCACAGTAGATACAGAAAATAATGTGGTTTCAGCTGAGGTAGATGAACTGTGTTATTATGCAGTAGAGGATCGGGCAGAGAGAAACAGTGAAACAAATGTGCTAAATACATCTTGTTGTATGGAAAGCGAAACCGTTGACATTTTATTCTTTATTGATACCACTTATAATAAGGATAAATATATTAGTAGGGTGGAAGATGCAACTCGACTTATGTTTTCTTATTATCAAAGTACAAAAATAAATATCCGTTACGGTTTGGTTACCTATAGTGATGTAAATTCTTATTATCAACAGTCATATGTAATGAGATACTATGGATGGTATGATGATGTCAAGTTATTCAAGAAAATATTGGAAAATATTAAATTGAGTAATTATGATGCTGATACGATACCATATAGCACTTGTATGAACTATTATGGAAGATTAGTTGGAAATATGTTTGATCGTATGGAAAGTGCTTGTTCCTATTTTTCTTCCTTCAATACAAAGAAAATCTTATATGTTATGTCTGATTATGAAAATTACGTTGAAAGATTTAACGATCGCTATTATAACCGTACTAATGTATATACAAAAAATAATATCTATTTGATATTTCAAGAATATATCGATAGTTCTACTTTCTGGAGTACGCCTCACATATTATATGAGTTTATTAAATACGTAGAACATGAACAATTTTGGTGTCAAACAGGACATTTTGCCTGGTTCATTGATACTATGGAAGAATATGATTTTTGGGGGGATTCCGTTGGAACAGAAACCGCTAATACAGGAGATTACGATGATTCAGATGACTACGAATATGTCCGCCTATCCGATTACTCCATTGTAAAAGTCAGCACCGATCCAACAGTAGACAGTGACGGGGATGGTATTCCAGATCAGTCAGAGTTGGCAGAGATAAATACAACGTGGTATGATGGTTACGGGAATGGGGTAGAAGTCTATAATTATCGTTCCAATCCGGCAAAAGCAGATACCGATGGGGACACCATTCCAGATGGAGAGGACTCTGAACCAAAGAAATACAATGTAATCCCAGTAAGCTATGGTGAATCTGGAATTGTCCTGTTAAATACCAATAAGGCATTTAATATTTTATTTGACGATGATTATACGTTGGAGCAATTTGTGAAAGAGTATCGGACAAGATGGGTACGGCTTGAAAAAGCTACCTTGGAAGGAACCTATTCCCTGCTGCAAGTTTGTAAGCGGATGAACTATAGTTTGGAGGAATTGGAAGTCATACATTTTATTGACAGAGGAATTGTACAATACTGCGTACAGGATAAAAGTGAATTGTTCCGTTGTAGATTATTTGAGAAAATTACAGGCTGTCAGGTCGTGTATTCTGAATCACAGGTTTTAAGTACAAGTCCTGAAATAGAGTATGTGAAGAAGAAAGAGGCAGTAGCCTATTTTAAGCTTCCTTCCAAGTGGGCTGCATGGAAATCTTATTTTTCAGATGGACTGGAGCAGATTATTCTTGGGAAGTTTACGGAGAAAGGTACGGTCATCGGCACAGTGGGAGAGGTAGGACTAGCCTTTACTGGAGTAGATGTGTATCAAGATCTTCGTGACTTAACACATGATATTATAACCTGGGAAACTACCTGGGAGCACTTCGGGGAAACGGCATTAGACGGCATTGGTCTGATTCCGCTTGTGGGGGCACT
>NZ_FOYZ01000015.1 GCF_900112775.1 Anaeromicropila populeti | reverse complement strand
AGCTGCAAAGGTCTCAGCTTTTTTCCTGGTGCTTTTACCTCTACAAATGCGACACGCCCACCTGGAAAAAATACAATCCGATCCGGCACACCATCCCATCCTGGTGATACAAATTTTACTGCCCTGCCTCCCAGTTTTTTTACTTCCTGGGTCATTTTTTGTTCGATCCGCTTTTCGGAATCTATCATAACTAAGACCTCTCCTCTCCACTTACCAAGCAAATGATATCCTAACATATCCTCAGCCTTGCATTCTCTCTTTTTATCTGGTATCACCTTCACCACTGTTGCTTAAAGAACAAAAAATCCCTATACGCGTAATATACGTGTGTTATGCGCATCTATTACTATTATATATATATTTATAAATATATATATAATATATACAACATAGACAACAACATCACGTAATCCCTTGCTATATGGGGAATATCACCTGTTGCCTGCCCTCCACTTTTTAGCTACCGCTTGGCAACCAATTTCTGAAAATCGTGTTGTAGTTGCCTATCCCTTGCGCACACCCTCTTGCCTTTCTTCTCTTACATAACCCTGTGAAACCCCATAAAGAGAAAAACGCATCTTTCCTTCTGCGCGTTTCCACCCTTCGATATTCGACATGATTGCAATCAGTTCATTTGCATCCTGACGTTTTAAATTACCGCGCTCTTTTCCTAAACATTCACACCATATCTCCATGTTACAAACCCGTTCACGCCTTCTTATTCCTATGCTTTTATTCCCCTCGAATTCCGAACCATTGATAAAATTTCGCCTTTCATACAACCCCATCTTGTCCCAATTCGCAGGGAGCAGCATCTCCAAATACTCCCTTACCGTTCCTTCCCGATCGTCCTGCTCCATCGCTTTCTTCTGCTCATGCACTGCCATTGCTTCTATATGCGTTTCCAAAAACAGTTCCTCCCCCTGTTTATAATACCAAAGTGCCTCTGCCCAGATTTGCTCCACCTCCTTTTCGGTTATCTGCCAGGAACCCCTTTCTTTTCCACCTGGTGCTTTTACTGGCCAAAACCTGCGGTTTCCTGTCACATCCCGCAAATACGTATCTGCATTTGTAGTGCCGATAAAAACACATTGTCTGGGATGTGGAGTGGCATGCTTTCCAAAAGCAGCTCGATAAATATCATTCTGCCTGGAAAGAAAAGCTCTCAGTGTATTTACATCTGTCTTTCTAAGACCTGCCAGTTCCCCAATCTCCAAAATCCAATAGCCTTGTAATTTCTCAGCAGCTGTCTTATCTTTTGTATCGCTTAGGAAAAGCGAATCACTAAACCATTCTCCACACAGTTTTGCGATTAAGGTTGACTTTCCTTTTCCCTGTGGACCACTTAATACCAGCATCGTATCAAATTTACACCCGGGCTGTATTACCCTTGCGATCGCAGCACATAACGTTTTTCTGGTTACTGCACGAACATATTCATTATCCCTTGCCCCAAGGTAATCAATAAGAAGCATATCTAGCCTTGGAATTTCATCCCACTCAGGAAGCGAAGCCAAAAACTCACGAATGGGATGGTAGGAACGGTCATCTGTTACTTTCGATACCGCAATCGTATAATTTCTTGCCGAAAAACTGCCATACGTTAAATCCACATAAGATATTAACTGCGCATCATCTGCATCCCGCCAAAACTTAGAGGGATGCTTCCAAGGTACCTCCCCCTTGATTTCCATTCCATCGCTCAATTGATTAAACACAATTGATTTTAATTGTTTATCATTCTTAAGAATACAAATGAGGTTCTTTAAATTGTTTATTAAAACTCCCTGCCTGTTATATTCTAATCCTGTTCTCCAATCCTCTCCCTCTTTGAATTCCTCCTTAACCGCTTCTTCACGTTCTTTTGCAAGTCTTACCTTAATCTTTTCTTCTTTGGAAGCAAATTCTTGCATGGCTTTAAAAGAGGGTTGTCTATTACTCTCTGTCTCTTCTCCATCTTCCCCATCCAGATGGCCAAACTTATGCAGTCTTACTACATCAAACGCACTCAGAAGTTTCCCACAAGCAGGATCCGTTGCATGATGGCTATACACAAATTTATCCTCATACACTACTACTCCAGCTGAGGAATCTGCCAGAACGTAATCATATCTGCCATACATAGCACTTGGCTGATACACATCCGAAAGATACGTATCCATTGCCTGTGTTACTGTATAAGTACGATTAAAGGCACCTATGATTCCTTCTTTTGCTAGTGGATCCGCCTGTTTCTTCCTCTCTCTTTCTACCATTGTATGCTGTCTTTTGCTTACTGGCCAGGAACTAATATCTTGCCAGTTCTGATAACGGGCAAGTACCTCATCCGGATTTATCACTTTTCCTTCTATTTCTTTATAAAGAAATTCTCCATCCGCAGAGGTGCTTGGCCAATACATTAGTCTAGATGGCTCATAGGTAGAATCATCAAATAATTCCATTCCGATATCGGATGCCAGCATTCTCGATATGGCGCCATATTCATGCGGAGTTACCTCGCGGGTTAAAAAAAGAATCAAGCGAAGTCTTGGATTCTCTGGTGTATGCTTATGCGTGGAATACAACACACATTTTATGTCATGAAACAATTCTAACTGGTCAATAATATCTTTTGTGCCATAGTCCATATCAAGTGTAATGGCTGTTCTGGAAAGAATACTGTCCTTCTTACGTCTTCCCTCTTTCAGCCTCCCCAGTACAAATCCTCCCACATCTTTAATCGCATCTTGCTTTCCCTTTGGCATTTTCTTATACTGGTCTATGGTTTCAGCCGTCCGCTGGGTATGGGAGACTCTTTCCATAAAAGCCTCTACTTCCATCTCCTGACCAATCCACTTCTTTTCCATTCTTGAATTTCCAATTGATACAAACAGTTTTATTTCTGCCAACCTCCTTTACCTGTATTCCTTTCTTTCCAACTATTCTTTATATTTACTGTTGTCCTTCTGTCTCCTAATCTTTTTTGTAAAACAGACTTTCAAAACCTGCCGCCTTAAGAAAAAGTCCTTCTGCCCAGTCTGGGCTCACAGCCATAATGTCATTTACCTCTTCTACGGAAGAAGTCCCTATCGGAACTTCCAGCACCACTTCATCGTGGACATGACATACAATAGCAAACCCCTTCTGTTCCAACCGAAGCATTGCTTCCGCTAAAATATCACGGCTTATAGCCTGCACCATATTTTCTACTAGCTTTGGCCCATATGTTTTAATCCGAATCCACTTTTTACTTTCTCCGATTCCCTCATAGGTTAACGCTTCCCTACCAAATTGATTGATTCCTATGCGTGGCTTTATATAAGAAAGTTTTCTGCCAGATGGCAGTGTAATAAAAAGAATGCCGCTTTGATAATGAAACCCAATTCTACCGACCCTTGTTGGTTCTTTATTTTTTACTGCTGCAATGGCAGCTGCATCTACCGCCCACCAAAAGTGTGTTATATGTGGATTGGCATTTCTCCAGGTTGTGACAAGAGACGGTAGCTCCTCTTCCTTTAGTCCCATTTCTAAAGCCCCCATAGTAAGCAAGGCTCCTACTGCTCCACCATAGCCAAGTGCCAACTCTGCTATTTTACCTTTCTGTCTGAGAGGTGAGGTTTTTCCGATTTCTTCAATGGGAACATGAAACATGGCGGATGCGGATGCTTCATAAATTTTTCCATGCGTTTGAAATACCGCTATTCGCCAGGACTCTCCCGCCATCCAGGCAAGAACCCTAGCTTCAATGGCTGAAAAATCTGATATAATAAATCGGTATCCCTCCCTTGGTATAAAAGCGGTACGTATCAATTCTGACAAGAGATGCGGTGTGCTTTCATATAGCAGTTCCATTGCCTCATAGCACCCTCTTGTTAAAAGACTTCGCGCCAGTTCTAGATTTTCTATGCTGTTCCGAACTAAGTTGTGAATTTGCACCAACCTCCCTGCCCACCGTCCTGTTCGATTCGCCCCATAAAACTGTAATACTCCACGTACTCTCCCATCACTACAAACAACTCTGTCTATGGCTTCATATTTTTTTACAGAGGTTTTGGCCATAGAGCGTCTCAATTGAAGAAGTTCCAACACCTCTCCTGTTGTATGTTTCATAAGTTCCTGCACCTTTTCTTTGGACAGAGAATCTACTATGATTCCTTTTTGAAAAAGCCATTCTTTTAGTTGTGACACACTATTCGGATTATCCAGTCCAGATAGTTCCTGCGCCTTTTTGACAGCTGCTTCTTTATATAACCGATCACATACCATTGCCTGTTTTACCAGCTGGTTGTCTACTTGAATCCCTCTGTCATTGATTCTTTGATCCAGACAGTATAACCGCTGCTCCTGCTCACTGATTGGAAATTTCTCCAGTTTTTTTCGTATTTGCTTTTCCACATCAACATCACGGATACAATACCTTTTAAACAACTCCCATTTTTCTGGTGCATCCTCTGGCAGATTTCTTGTTCTCCCCTGATTTCCTTTTGTTGGCTTGCAGGGGCAGCAAAAATACCGAATAAGTTCTTTTCCTTCCGACAGCTTTTTCTTATCCAGATTTAATACCTCCCCTACCCCTTCTAGACTAAGAGGCAGTGCAAGTAGGGACGCCTGCACCGCGGTACAATACCATGCCTCTGGCTGTAAGGAAAAACCAAAGTACTGATTGATACAAGTACGTTCAAAGTTGGAATGAAATGCGGTTTTTCTTACCGTATTGTCTGCTAACAGTTTCATAATTTCCTGTGGCAGCCTTTCTCCCCTTTTCAAATCAATCAACTGTGTTTCTTCTTCATCCACGGAATAGGCAAATAAAAGAATTTCAAAGGCTTTACTTTCCACGTATCGGTACACTCCACAGGAAACAAGATCCACATCACTAAAGCATTCAATATCAATACTCAATACTTTTGGTTTTTCAGTTTCCATAAAAACTCCTTTGCTCTATTTACACAAAATATTGCGGATGGATTGCTCCATCCGATATGCCCTATCCTAAAAATTCCTCATTTCCATCTTCCATACCGTCAAAATCTTCTGCCGCATTGGTTCTTGCTCCCAACGACTCACCATCTTTTAGCTTTTGAATATTTCCAAGACCCGCTGCAATTCCTTTGTTTCCATTCGCACTGTACCCATAAAAGTTAACAGAAATTCTGCCATAGCACCCCGAATACACTTCTGACTGGTCCAGAACAGGCTGTACTTGTCTGTCTACTACCTGCGGTGGCTGCTTAGAATTTGCATTTAAAAAATAGCTGTTGTGATACGCCTCATCTTCTGGGCGGTCTATATCCCCATCCCGTAATGGTGTTTTTAAGTTAGATGGTATTTTGCCTCCCCACTTTCCAGCAGATTCTTTTTTTGCTGTTTCGATGGCGGTCTGGATTCTTTTTATTGTTTCCTTATCTTTTTTATCAATAATTGCAGAAACACTGTATTTAGGCTCACTCCCATTGATGGATTGTGGTTCCCAGCAATGTAAATAAGAAAACCTGCATGGAATAATTACTTTGGTTGGCTGATGATTCCCTGTACTCATATTATATTTCCTCCTTAAAATCCGCTTCTGCGGTTGTCTGATTGATTGCTTCTCGTTTGTCCGATACGGGTACTAATGTCACTTTACCTTTTGGCTTGTATAAATACTTTCCCAGTATGGTTAGAAATGTTTTCTTTCCCATTAATTTCTCCATTTCCGTAATCCCAAGCAAGGTGCACTGAAAAATATCGGTATAACCCGCTTCTTTTGCCGCTTCTGCCACCGCATCTTCATCTGTGTATTTTCGGTTGCTTCTGCCTTCCACTAACTTAAAACCGTTCCATATCTTTTGATGTTCTATTGCTTCTCTGGTTGCAAAGGCATACACTTCTTCTGCCCATTTTTTTAAATTGTCTGCTACGGAAAGCACCCTTTCGATTTCTTCCTCACTTAAAAGAGCTGGCTCCTGAAACTCCATTTGTGCCAGTTTTAGAAAGGAATTGGTTCTTGCACGACATTGTATTCCTGCCTTACAAAACCGGCACCAGTCCCCTGAAACATACTCCCCTTTGCCCTCATAGGCTAATGCTGCTTTTGGCTTTAATACCTCTTCTGCCCAGCTCTTTAATTCCGGTGCTGAAATCTGCCAGGTACTGACGGACTCCAGTCTTGGCTGAAAAATGGTCATCTTTACCGTATCAATGTCATAAAGCATTTCAAATAAATGAAGCGCTCCTAATCCGTAGAGCATCATCTGCGAATTCCACTCTGCCGAAACTGGAACTCCCTTACCATACTTCAGATCGATTACAGATACACAACTATCTGCTACAATCACCAAATCTCCTGTTCCAAAACCAAACGGTGCATATTGAGAGTAATCGAGGTGCTGTTCCACCAATACAACCGCATCCTTGCATGTTTTTCTTGTCCGCTCTACCTGCTCCGTAACATAGGCAGCATATTCCCCTACGTAAGCGTCCATTTCATTTGAGTCAAATTCCGTAACAGGTCTTGTTGCTGGCTCCTCTAAATATCGCCTAATCAGGTATTCTCCCAGCGCATGTGCTGCAGAGCCTTCTTTTGCATACACACTTTCTTCTTCCTCAAACAAGGATTCCAATACAGCGGATGGTGTGCAGTTTAGCCATCGTTTCGAAGAGGATGCTGCTAATAAAGCATGTTTTCCCATTATAAACCTCCTGCTTTATCTAACAATTCTGCCAGCCTGTCTTCCGGCACACTGGATAATTTTTCAGCACCAAACTGATTTAAAAGTTCTTTGACCGCATCCGTTTTGCCATCCCTGCTTTTTTCTGCTAATACAGCCCTTACTTCTTCCACAGTAACCGTTTTTCTTTTGTCCGTATGGCAATGGGTTTCTTTTCCCCAATCCACATTCACTTCTTTATCTTTCTTATTTTCCGTATGGGCAATGGCGCGCAGTCCCTCTGCAATATCCTCCAGCCCTTGTGCTATTTTTATAAAATGCTCTTTCATCCTACTTTTTCTTCCCCTTTCTAGTTAGTATGTTTTATTTGGTTTTATCTTGTACCTTCGGATTGTTGTCGCTCATAGGCTGAAATTTCTTTTTCTATCTTGGCTAACTTTTCTGCAAGTTTATGTGCCACAATGCTAATAGAATATAACACACCAATCAGTTCTTTTGCTTGCTCCATTAAGTTTCCTCCTTCCTGTCAGATTCAAAGAAAAAGTTCCTTCTATAATCGTAATGACAAAAATGAGTCATGTGGGCAAACTTTCTTCTAAATTCATCTTTTTTCATAGCCTTTTTCAGAAAACCAGTTCCTTAACTTTTTTAGTATTTTATTTTTCCGATAAGAAATGGTTTTCCTTGGAATGCCAGACTGACCCGCATATTCCCTTTCTGACAATCCCTCCATAAAGAGTGCCCGTATCAAATGGTTCTCCTCTTCTAATAAAATAGAAAATGACTCTTCCAACAACTCCAGCATACTATTTTCTTCTACTAATTCTTCTACGCTCTTACTCATACCTTCCATATGAATTCCGTTCCTAGTTTCATACTCTGCATATTCCTCATAGGCTACTTCGATTTGCTTTTCCAACTGTTCTTCTTTGTCCCTTTTTCTTTTTTGCACCTGTTTTTCTCTCCACCATGGCTGCATATATGCACGATACACTTCTTCTGAAACCGTTACTTTTTCTACCACAGACCCTTTTTTTACAGTAATTTTTCTTTCCTTCATATCGCAAGTCCTTTCCTTTCAGAACACCTGAAACGAAAGAACAATTCTAAAAAAGTGCATCAAAAAACTGCCTGCATTTTAAAACACCCAGAGTCTACTAACGTTTCGTAGACTCTGGCAATTTAGTAGCTCGCTGGCATCTTCACTCGGCCCTGTGGCTCAGTAGCCTGGTATTCAATTGGTTTATTAGTTTCTTATACCTCTTTGTATAAAAAAAGCAGAAGAATACCATTACTTATGTAATCGTAATCTCCTGCCATTTGGTAAGTCGCAGCCTTTGTCTGCACCTCCGTTGCTAGGTAGCCTTCACTAAAATGATTTTTTTCTGTTCCATTCTATTTTACTGAATTACTCCGTATCGTTTCCTGTTTAACAGGAATCTGATCCAAAAATAATACTACAATCTGTTTACATCTGGGACATTTCATCTCAAGCTGTCCCTGCATCTTGGTATCACTTTTTACAAAATCAAATAATCTTTGTCCACAGTTTATACAACATGCCTGATACTTCATTTTTACCATTCCTCTCCTTTTTCCAGTCGGTTACTTTACAACGGCATTATACAAAAGGGAGGTAAAAAATACAATAGAGTTGTCCTATTTGGTTCATTTATGGGTATATTCGGCACATTTTAATGTGTTGCATGTAGAATAGCATGCTTATTCTTATAGAATGGTTTCTTCTTTCTATCATGAATGATTGGAGGACTGTTTTTCTATTTTTTTAAACCGTTCAGAACCATCTGGTAATTTCGGTTGATACAACGTCCCTAGACAAGTAGCATTCACATTCTTTTCTATCACTTTTTCTGCTACCACCACCAAGGTTTTTTTTAACCATTTCTGATCTTTTTTCATGGAAAATGTCGCCTTTCTGCTGTCTCTATCCTGTTTTGCTGTTCTGGAAAGCAAGCCTATAGTTTATTGACATATTACATTGCTGTAAATGGATTTTATATCATGTTTAAAAGTCCGTCCTACACGCAGGATCTTACCCGTCTTCAAATATACACTGGTCTTATCCAAACATACGATTTCTGCTTTATTTACCAAAGTCCCTTGGTTAATTTTAAGAAAGCTTCTCCCTAACTGCTGTTCCATGACGGAAATAGACTCATAAAATTCATACACCCCATAATTGCTGTGAACCGCCACCTTTTTTGCTACTTTTTCCACATAATGAATATCACAGTACCGCATGTGAATCATTTTTGTCCCCGTTTTTATTGTCAGCATAGCACTCTCTTTGTGTTTTCGGAATCCTTCCACCATTGCCAGCGTCCTTTCATAAGTACGCTTCAACTGTTCCAGCTGTATTGGTTTTTCAAGATAGCCAGATGCCTGTACCTGAAAGGCTTCCGCTGTATATTCCTTATATCCAGTAATAAAAATAAAACTTGCCAACGGATTGGCTGCCAGTATCTTTTGTGCCAGCTGTATTCCGTTTCCCTCTTTTAACTCGATGTCCAAAAATGCAATATCAATATCTCCCTTTTGTATCCGCCGATCTAGTTCTTCTGTCACGTTACAAAAAGAAAACAGATTTGCCTCAATTTTTAACTGTTGATTTAAACGCCTTATATAACTTTCATTGACTCCCAGACTAATTTCCTCATCATCGCAGATTAAAAGATTTAACTTCATGCTTTTCTGCACATCTCCTTTCCTCTATGGGAATGTATACTTCTACGATAAAACAGGTTTCTTCGCAATAAATCTTTGCTGTTCCTGCATACTTTTCTGTGATTTTTTTAATAATCCCGATCCCCAAACCATGATGATCGGCATCCTTTTTTGATGTCACATAGGAATTTTTGATTTGTACTGGCTTTTCTGCAAATGAATTTTCACACCGAATATGGTAACCGTGTTCATTTGCCATAATACACAAATCTACATAACCTTCTCCTATCAACTGCTTTTCTGCTGCCTCAATGGCATTGTTTACAATATTAGAAAGCAACGAACAGATGTCCACATCCTTCATTGGCAGTTCCTTTACCATTACCTTTGTATAAAAAGAAATTCCTTTTTCTTTTGCCAGCTTATGTTTTTGACGCAATACAATTGCTATGGTTTTATTCTCAATACAGAGCAGATCTTCCGAAAGCTCCACCTCTTGATACAGTTCACGCAAATACTCTCCCATCCTGTGATACTCCTGATTGTCACAAAGGGATTTCATTAAACCGATATGCGAACGCATATCATGCCTTAAATCACTTAATTTTTCTGTTACTTCACTGATTTCCGAATACATTTCCAGTTCCATGCTCATTTGCTTTACGGTCAGCTTATTCGCCAGCTCTGTTTTATTTCTTTTATTTATAATCCATATTATGTAGAGTGTGGTAACCGCAAACAGCCAAAGTGTTCCTGTATACATGAACTGCATCACCTTGACACTTCCGTTCCGAAACTCCCTGTTATGAAAAAGCAACCAACTTGGCACACTCAACGCAAAGTGCAAAATAACCAGGGGAATTACCTCTCTATAATAAAATAACTGTCTGACCCGTTTTACGATAACGATCCGTGAAAAGCAAAAGCCATAGAGTAAACACCCCATTCCTCTTGCAAAGAATGTGAGTATCACATTTACCAATCCAAATTGAATGGCTGTATCCATCGACTGACGAAACAGAACAACCCAACCCAAAAGAAAAATGCTGTCCATTACAATAGACAAAAGTGCCAAAACTCCAATGATTAATAGTCTTTCACTTCTTTTTGTTTCAAACAGCCTTTTTAGTACTCGTAGTAAGTATAGCAATTGAATGATTATCCCAACTGAATTAACGGAATCATTTCCACAATGAAATGTAATCAGCTGCTTTGAAAAAAAAAGAAAGTAAAGTCCAAGACCTCCCAGAAAATAATACTGCCCTTTTTCATATCTTTTGTGAAACAGTTTTGAAAATATCTTCATCCATAAAACTGGCTCTACTGCATAGGCAATAGCATACAGCAGATAATACCAAACATTCAAAAAATATACCTCCTGTTTTTAACGTATTTGCCGAGATAGTTTAGCATACTCTAACCCATTCCTCAATATTTTTTTCAAATTTGGATAATATTTTCATAAATACTGTAAATTTATTGTACTTTTATTATTTTTTGGCATTATGTGCATAAAAATAAGAGCCTGTGTGCGAAGCTCTTATTTTTTATTGGAGAATCTATTTCAATATTGGTAACGGGCTAACTAAATTGGATGGCTGTCTGGCAAAGTGAATCCTTGCCAGACAGTAAGACTTTTAGAGGTTTGTATGAAAAAACGATCTATACCCAGATATATATTCTGGCTTTTCCTCGTAAGCAATTTGAAAAAAATATAATGCGACGTGGTTCAAATCAATATGTAGCAGCATACAGCTTCTGTATATCTCGTCAGCATTAAATTTTACATGGTTGTTCAGTTTCTGCGTCAGGGATGCTCTTCCGATTCTTAGGGCATCTGCAAACTGACTTTGTGTTTTATACTGATTTTTTATCTCCATTCGTAGTAAGTTAAAATTATAGGTTATTTTCTGATTTGGTAATCTTGCTGCCATTTCTGCTTTATCTCCTTACTCAAACATATGGATAAAAATGAAACGCTATTTATTTCTTCTTTCTTCCTCTTCTTTTCTTTTTTGGCACTTCTTTTTCTTCTAATTCTTTTTCACTGTTTAACTTTGGATCAACCGTACAATAAAAGTAGACTGGAATTTCCTCAATGTCTATGTTCAATAATTTTATGGCGTTATAAATTTCCATCTGTGAAAATCCAAGTTTATTATTAAGTCTCTGGCTCAGCGAAACTCTTCCAATTCCCAGTGCCACTGCAAAAGCTTCTTGTGTATTATACTTTTCCTTAATTTTTCCTAATAATTTATTATAGTAAAAATGCTTTATTTCTTTTTTCTCCACAAATTCACTTCCTCTGTATAAAATTAATAGTTTCCCCAGTAGCTTGCACCTCGTTTTCTGGGGATGTGACTGGCTAACTAGTAACAGCCACTTTATGAAAAAATACATATTAAATAAACTAAAAAGGGATAAGGGTGTTAAAAGCCTTCATGCTTTTGTAAGGGGTCTGATGAAGTGCTTTTTCTTTGTAATGCAGATAAACTTCAATAGTATTCTCTTATTCTTTGTAATAAATCAACTCTGCATTACTTTGAACAAACATATTGTATCTTTTTTACTTATAAAGCACAATATAAGGTATTAAATCAATTGTTGTTATTAGTTAATTTATGTCTATTGCAATTAGTTTTTATACGACATTATGAAAAATAGCCTTTTTAATATGAATTTTTACTAAAAATCTTATTGAGAATGAGAATTTTTAATAGCAATTATCTTTCTTATGCAGTAATAACAAGTGTTGTACGTATTTTCTATTATTCTTTTATTTTACTTTATTCTATTTTTTTAACCAATTTTTCATTACAATCCTATGAAAAATGCCATTTATCCTATTAATTCTCATTTACCAGATATATACAATTTGACATTTTCCTTATTTATGGTACTATAACCAATATGAGAAAATATTTATTTTTTTAAGGGGGAATTCCTATGATTTATTTTTGTTATATTGCATCACTAATTGTATATGCTATTGATCCTTATATTTCTATTAAAGTTCTATGCCAGACTTTTGAAAAGAAAAGTTCTAATTTAAGATATTACATTGGAAGTGGTATCGGACTATATATACTTGTTCTTATCAAACAAATAGTGGCATTTCAAAATGTACCTGCAATTATTAATATGATTTTTTTTCCTGTTCTAATACTGTATTTAATTTGTTTTTGCATATTACTTTTAAAAAATAAACTTTGGTCAAAATTATTTGTTATAGGGTTACTGTTTATCCTTTCTACCGTTATGGATTTTCTAACAGTTGGTTCATGGTTATTATTTACTAATGTTCCGCTCGAGGATATGACAAACTTTGGGGTAATTAATTGTTTAATGACAATAAATGCACGTTTTTTAGGTTTACTTATTTATAAGTTGATATTTATTAAATACAAAGATACTGGAAAAAATTATATTGCTATTTTCAAAGAACTGCTTCCTGTTGTTTTGTGCAATTTAATTTTAGAAATACCTGTTATGGCTCTTTTTAATAACATGCAGCTTATAAACTATAAGATTTCTACACTTTATGGAATTATGTTTGGTCAAATTGTTATCGTTCTATGTGTGAGCATTTACATGATTATGATTCACTTAAAAAAGCAACGTAATGCAATGCAAATGGTTCTTAAAATGCAACAGATGGAAATAGAATTATCCTCCTACCAGTCCATTGCAGAAACGACAAGACAGGTACGTCAGATTAGACATGATATGAAATCACATTTATTTCTAACTCGCTCCTACATAGAAAAAGGTGAACTAGAGATGGCCATTGATTACATTAATAATCTCTATACCATTATACAAGAAGCTGATACTACTTTTTGTCTGGATAATTTATTGTTGGCCGCCATATTAAGTGAAAAAGGAAAATTAGCTAAGACACAGTCTATTCGGTTTGATATCAGAATTACAGTAAATAACTTTCAAATTGAAGACCGTGATTTAAACTGTATGCTTTCCAATATATTAGACAATGCCGTTGAAGCCCAACAGTTTGTTCCCTTAGAACAACGCTACATTGACTTGGAAATGTATCACTTTTCAAATCGCATTTCTATTTCGTGTGAAAATTCCATGTCAAAAAAACCTTCCTTTAATACTCTTGGTAAATTAGTTAGTACAAAATCTGAAGGGTTTGGCGAACACGGTTTAGGTATTGACATTATTCGTGAAATTGCTCGCAAATATCACGGTTTCTGTACCATTGATTATACGGATACCCGTTTTACAATAAAGGTTGTGTACCCCATCGGAGAAATGCGAGGTGATTGGAATGAAACTGACTACACTTATTGTTGATGATGATTTAGTGGCACTCTCTGTCCATAAAGCCTACATAGAATCCTTTAGTAAAAAATACCGTGTTCAAACCACTATACATACTTTTTCAGATATTACAGAAGAATTTCATGTTTTTATTGCAAAGCAAAAGATAGATCTAGCCATATTGGATATAAAAATCAACCAGACATCTGGTATTGCAGTTGCAAAAAAAATTCAGTCACTTTATCCACTAACTGCTATTATATTTATTAGTAATTATGCTCAGTATACCTTTGATGCTTTCGAACTGTTAGCTTATGGATACTTAATGAAAACGGTAAAACAGGAAACTTTTGAACGTTTATTTGTACGGACAATTCATTATTTAAATTCAAAAAAAAGTAATACGAGTACTTCAACCTTAGAGTTCATATATAATCGGCAGAAAACAGTTATTAAGCAACACAGTATCTGTTATATACAAAAGGATGACCAACGTGTAAATATCATTACAAATATTTCTAATTTTACCGTTTACGAGTCGATAAAACAGTTAGAATCGCGTTTATGCTATTTTTTTATAAAAGCGCACAGCGGATTAATCATAAACATGAATAACATATTGCACATTGATGGAAAACGTATTATTATGAATACAGGAGATATTTTTGACATTCCTCCTTCACGTATGAAGAAGGTTAATGAAGTGTATAAAAACTTTCCAAAAGGATTATTTTAGCACTTTATTAAAATATGAACTATTAACCCAACTTAACGAAAGGTGTGATAATATGATTCGTAGCAAAAGTACATCGGAGAAAAATATTGTGAAGCTTACTAATACGGCATTAAAATTAAGTGCCAATTCGGCTTGTTTTTTTTGGCTTTACCAGCCCAAACTGCCGATCGGTCTAGAAAAATTTAAAAAATAGTTTTATAAGAAAAGAGAGGGTTATCAAAGCTTGATTTATACCCTCTCTATTTTCTATTTAGCAGGTCATTTCTTGATTGGCAATTATTACTTTTAATGATATTTTCAAGTTATACTATCAAGTATAACTTGTGCCGTTTCCGCTTTAGAAATAACCTTACTCAAATTCACTTAGCTTAATTATCTTTTCTTCTGCCTCTTTTGTGTCCTTGTCTATATAATGGATATACAATTCCGTTTCATTGTTTCTGAATTCGCATATATCAACATCAGTATCATAAATAATATGTGGAAAAGAAATTTCTTTTCTTGTATTTTGTATATATTTTTCTTCTATAGCAAGTTTAGAGTCTGAACCATTACGCCAATCACCAATTACATAGGCCACATATTTTTTTCCAACGCCCCATACGTTATTTAGCCAAATAGATTGCAAATTATTTTTATAGTCTACATATTTATCACGAAAAACCCCTGTACCATAACCATAATGGATATTTACTGTATCATCATAAATTGATACACGTGGAGGATCGTTAAATTCGCCCAATATCTCACTATATATAGATTCTCCATTTGTATTGTACACCGTATATCTATAATAATCGTTATATTCACGAAGTCCCATTTTTTCAATACAATAATATTTTTCTTTCTCAATTATAGTCCATTTTGTATGCAACGGCTCTTCTGATTCATTTGTTGTTATAGATTCTGTCATTTCTTGAGCATCCTTTTCATCAATATTATTAAACTCTTTTTTATTTTCTTTTATACAAGAGGTACATAATAAACTTACCCCTATTAATAAAAGTACAGAGCTCTTTATTTTGCAGCCTTTTATTTTTACCACCTCCTGGTATGAATATTATTCTTTTTAAAAGTACTTAATAACTATTATTTCAATTTATAAAATCTAAAAGTACTTGTTGACACTCCACTAATGAATACTTCTTGTAAAATAGTAAAATCCCAATTTGGTTGTCCACTTACTAGTTGTGGTGAATAAAACAGAACACAACCACTTGTAATATCACTTACAATACGATAGCCGACTTTTAAACAGGTTTCAATTAAAGGTTCATACAATGTACTTGATCCGTTACGGCTATTTAAATAATTCATACATTTATTATATTCATTGGTTAAATAAGATGTATATTGATACGGCCAAGAAACAGTTGAATAATAATTTCCATTACTAGAATATCTAGTTACAGTTCGGTTTACTATTACGCTTGCTACTGCTCTTCTTGCTGTTGTATTCTGCCCAATAGCTTCACCTGCTACTGTTGCAATTAGATATTTATCATCCGTCGGAATATTATTGCCACCACTGTTAATATAGCTATATACTGTATCCTCAACGTATTGAATAATATTGGAATTTTGCATGGCATAATAGCCCGAATCATCTATATAATACATCGGATTATTTTCACAATACTGATACATATTTTTATTATTATCAATACATAAGCAATATTCATCTGCATTTAAAAATCGACAAGTTTCTGGGTTATAATATCGGCTTCCTAAATAGTAAAAACCTGTTTCACTATCGAAATAATAACTGCGGTAACGGATTGGATTGAGCTGCCCTATTCTCATGTCTCCAGTTATTTGAATTACATTCCCCCAAGCATCATATTGGTATGTACAGACAACAGTTCCTTCTTCATTTTCAATTGCAACAATATCTCCTAATAAATTCTTCACGTATATATAGACTTTTTTATTTAACAAAAAACCTGTATAATTATATTTAGTATCTATTTGAAACTCTAGCGTATCCGTTCCGTCACTCTGATAAGATACTTTGCTGTTTGTGTAACGGAAATCTGTTTCAACACCATTTACAGTCTTTGATACTCTATTAACATCATCATAATGATATTGTATACTATTTTGTGAATCCTTTAGCTCTACCAGTTGACGTCCTTTTGTCCATTGCATAGACCAGTCAAAGTACTTGGTCGGATTTCCCATACTATCATATAGAAAAGTATTGCTGTTAAATTGAATCATTCTGTCAGGTTTGTTATCGTCAAAATAGATATTATTGCAGTTCAGTAACTTGGTTAAATTTCCTTTTGTATATTCATAAGTTTCTTTTTTTACAAGATTACCAATTGCATCATATGAATACAAATAACTAATTCCTAAATTTACATTATCAACCCTAGTCAACTGACGCTCTGCATCATATGTATAAAATATACTTTTTCCACCTTCTTGTACTTCAAATATATCTCCGCTATTTTTTAACTTGTACTCTTCCTGCACTTTATTATGATTTAGATCATATTTATACAGCAAATCTGTTCCATTTACTGTAACATCAGGCTGAATGGCTTCTACCAGATTATCGTAACCATCTTTACTTTGTTCATACCAAAAAATATCCTGCCCGTTTTTCATCTTATAAACACAAAGTTTCTTATCAAAATAGAAAGTTTTCAGATTATTTTTATAATCTATTTTCTCAACCAGCTGATTTTCTTCATCATATCTGTATTCCATATCTAGATTAGAATCATTATTTGAACCGATTCCGGTCAGCTGTCCATTCTCATTATAGTAATATTGCACGGAATCTCCATTGATATACCGTATTTCGTTTAACTGATGTGCTAGATTATTCGTATAAGAATACTGAGCATAAACATCTCCTTCGTGATTTATCTGCTGAGTTGTTCCAAAGGAATCATATTCAAATGAATAATCACCAATTTTTGTATTCTGTAATTCTGGCTGTTCCATAATATAGTCTGATAAAGTACTTTGATTATTTATATTTATGACCTCTGCGTCCAAATTAATACTTTTTGCAACAACAGTCCCATCTATATTTAAGTTATTTGCATGTATCGTAACCGTTCCGTTTGGTGCATAAATAAGTCCCCTAAAATTAATATTAGTATGATTATTAATTGTAATATCACCTGATTCACTGTACAGAATAATATTATCTGATGCAATATCTTCTCCCGTTATCTGAATATTTTTTAAGGCGCCAAGATTAGCATTCAAAAATTTAACATGGTTTATCTCCATATCTGTATCCGAAAATTTTGCATTTAAAATTCTTTCCTGATTTTCAATCATTATACTTTTTTCTTCATCAACATTACCATTAATAAAATAATTATGTAAGATAAAACTATCCCTATTACCTGTATTACTGTGATTACATACCTCGCTCAACAACGTTTGGTCAGAATAATTAGTTCCGTTAAGTGTAATTTTATCTGCATTTACAAGAATATCATCTGTAACACAAATGTTTTCTATATAGCTCTCTTTTTGCTCTGCCTTAGTTGTTAAATTAGTTCCACATAAACTAATTAACATTGATGTAATTGTAAGCAACAGGCTTATTATTTTTTTACTTTTCAATTTTGTTCTCTCCTTTATATCAGTCACTTTGACTTTTTTTGTAATATCTTCAATTTCTTCCTGCATTAATAATTTTTACAATAATACCAAAATATATATTCCTCTTTCTAATAAAACATTTTGATTATAAAAAAATTTATTCCACGTTTACCATATTGTAATCAAACCTTGGTGAATTTATTAATTCAATAAGTCCTAGACTTTCAGAATCACTTGCTTCTAACCACCTCTGTAATCTTCCCATCGCTTTTTTGGAAGTAATTTTATTTGGCTCGAAACATGAACTAGTAGAAGCAATAATTACAAAAATATCATGTAAGTCTGGTAACTCAAAACACCTACCATTTACATATTCTCTAATGTAATTCATGTATATATTAGCTGTATAAAGTCCCCACTCTTCATTTCCAGAAAATTCATTCATTTCTCCTATAAGATATTTCATTTCATTAGAATCTGTTAGTACAAAAATATAATTTCTTGGGTCATTAGTATTTTTTCGTTCTGCTGTAATACAACTAAAATCACCAAAACTAACATATCCCATATTATCTTTAAAATTATCATCGCTTTTAGATTTTGTCTTAACATACTTTATTTCCATATACATCCTCCAATTTCAGTTGTTTTTACTAATTTCTTTTTTCAATGTTAATACTATATTCATCTAATTATTTATATATATTACATCTTTTGATGTAATTTGTCAAATTTCATATAGCGTTTTCTTTTTTACATTAATACTTGTTGACTTATCTACTTTTGCCATTCAGTTCATACTTTTTAGCACAACCTTACCCCGTAAATCTTTCCCAAAACTTCATTTAGTCTCTCCAATGTGCTACAAACACACTTTTTCAAAAAAAATAAAACCTACTAAACCCTTGTAACTATGGACTTTTTAGCTACGTCAACATATCCTTGACAGCGTTAGCATGCCCTGTCGAAAGTGACCCGTCGTGTCCTGTATTAAACGCAGAAAGCATATCAATTGCGGCAGCATCTCTTACTTCTCCAACAATAATTCTATCCGGTCTTGCTCTTAAGGCTGCTTTTATTAAATCTCGGATGGATACCTCATTTCGTCCATCAACATTAGCGTTTCTCGCTTCTAGTGTTACCAGATTAGGATTATGATTAATCTGCAATTCACAGGAATCCTCAATTGTTATAATTCTTTCATCAGATGGAATAAAATTAGATAATGCATTAAGAAAAGTTGTTTTACCAGAACCTGTGCCTCCACTAATAAAAATATTATATTTTGACACTACTAAATTTTTAAGAAATTCACAGACCTCTTGACTTAAACTTCCTATTTCAACTAACTGTTCCATTGTAATTGACTCCAAAGGAAACTTTCTGATTGTCATGACGGGACCATTTACTGCAACAGGCTTTAAAATGACATTAACTCTGGAACCATCTATAAGTCTGGTATCAACAATAGGTGACGACTCATTTACTATCCTGTTTGCTGAAGAAACAATTTTTTGTATTACATCCTCCAACTTTTGAGAAGATTCAAATGTAAGTTCAGTTTTAGTAATTCTACCATTTTTTTCAATAAAAATATGTTTTGATCCATTTACCATAATTTCAGTAATTTCCTGATCCTCGACTAACTCCTGCAATACATCTAAACGCCGCAAAGAATAGAAAACATAATTCTTAATTTTATTTCCCGACTGCAACCCTATATAGATTTCTTTGGATAAATCATATATTACTGAACTAATTAGATCTAAAACCTGTTCATCCGCCATATTTATGGATAAGTCTAATTGCTTTAGAACTTTATTTTTTACTTCCATTAATATATTTTTACGTGACACTATTATCATCTCCACCACAAACTACAATGCAGATTACACCCTATGAGCCAGAAGAGCCCCAACTTTATCTACAAAAAACTCTGCTCCCTGAAATCCTTTCTCTGACCAAATCAACTCTTCGATTTCTTTCCAGCTCATTTGCAAATCCCTGACTGCACTCACTTCCTGTATTCTATTTTTAATACTTTCCCTTTCTTGAAACTTCAGCAATTCATAAAAACCACTTCTTTTTCTACTTTCTAAAAAACTACCCTCCTTTACATCAAATATCATTTTACAAAAAGTCATTATTTCAATTACTGCCTCATTTAAAAAACCAAAATCAAAAACAATTATTTTATACTCATTCCATTCTAATAGTTTTTGACATAGTATTTGAAAATCCTCTGTCGTAAGCTCTGTTAAAGCATTCTGATATACAGAAGACATTAAGTAAGAAAAGAAATCTTCTTTACAGATTAGTTTTTCTAAGTGCTGAATAATCTCTTCCTTTTTTTTAATCTTCCACAAAAGCTTGGCAAAGTCTGCTTTGTTTTCTTCCTTTTTTTCAAACATCCTGCATCCTATGCAATCTAAGTTGATGTAAAGACAGCTTTTGTTTTTTCCAAAGTAATAACTTAACATAACAGAGAGTATTGTTTTCTCAATACCTCCAGAAAGCGAATATACTCCAATAAAATTGGTTTTATTATTCCACTTAATATCTTCACCCAGTACAGAACTCTCGCTGACTTTAATAATATCATTTTTCTTAAAAACTTTTAAAATCGTATCTAACAATGCCTCCATTGATTGATATTTAAACAACGTTAAATACTTGGAATATTCGTTATTATTAAATGCCTCTTCCTTTAACAAAATAATCTGTTCAATATTCCAACTACTAAACTCCTCAGAAAACAAATTTATAGAAACCAGCAAAAGATTTACACTCTTCTCCTTACATAAGTTCAATAAGTTTTTCTCATTTGTAACAACTCCGCAGTCGAAAATAGTTTTTTTACTTTGATTTAAATAATTCATAAGTTCAACTGCATACTCAATATCTATATCATATATTACAATTGTTCCTATCTATCCGTCACCTCCTTGCTTTAAATAGTAGTATATTATTTCAAAATAGTATATTGAAATGCTAGAAAAATAGGTATGGTAAAATGAATGGTATGAGCAGTATTTTTTTTATTATAATCTTCATAGAACAATCTTTCTTTTTTTATTAAAATACATTTCATATAATGGTAAAAATAACAAAGACGTTTTACTAGAATACCGTAATACAACAACTTAGCAAGTGCTAACAAAGCTCCAACTAGAAATGCGGCTATCATAACCTCTATTATCTTATCGGCCCCGTAAAAACCGCCTATTACAGAAAATAACTTTATGTCACCAGCACCCAGCATTTTCGTATAGAACAGCAGGCACAAACAAACAATAGGAATTATTACACCAAGCCCCCATACTTTTACTCCATTAACTTGTCCAATTATTATTTGGAATATAAGACTACAGATATAACCTGAAAAAATAAAATAATTAGAAACTTTAGATTGCTTGATATCCTGCACCATTGCACAAATCACAAGCACTGAACATATTAAATATAATAAATATGAAATAACCAAGCCACCTTTCTGATTTGAAAAGCACTTTTCTTTCTTCCTATAGGATACTATATTTATACAATAAATGTCCTCACCTGTCAATACTTATCAAGCACAATATGTTAGATAAAATTCGACAGCATACATCATTACAAAACCAGGAGCCCCAAGAAACCCTACTGTGAGCAATGTAATTGGATTTATTCCAATACTTCCATCAATTGAATTACGGGCCAATAGCTCTCCCACAATATAAATAGCAAGAGCCCCCATAGAAAGCCTCAACATAAAATTAATAAAGTACTCATGCTTTCGAATTAATAAACTAAAAAGTAAAAAAACAAATGCTACTATCAATACTAGAATAAAAGAATAATACTTCATCAAATCACTCCTGCACTTGACTTTTTTTAAATATATGCTTTAATTTCTATTTTATTCATCTACGCCATAATATTGGAATAATATTGGAATTAACTGACTATACTATACATATAGGTACTGGTGGTATTAATTTTTTAGACATTTATGAGAGGAACGTTGTAGATTATGAAATTATTTAAACAACAGATTTCACACCATCGTGAACAAGAACTGCTAACTGACCAGATTCATAAAACCCAAATAGCATTAGAAACTGCATACTCCAATTTTGATAATGTTCTTGAACCTGAACTAATTGACAGCTTTATTTATGAAGTAAATGCCATACAACAAAGATATCAATATTTAATACAACAAGCAAAAAAACTTGAAGCACAATTACAAAAAAGCTATCCTGCTTAAATGGATAGCTTTTTCTAGTTTTTATCGTTTTGTTTCTAAAGTCAGTTTCTTTAACTCTCCACAGTTTTTCTTTGTAAACTGGCCCTTTCTCATTCTCCATTTCCAGTTTTTCCCAAGTGTGGAAGGCTCATTCATTCTTGCATTATTACCCAGTTTCAAAACATCTTGTATTTGAAATATAGCTACATTTGCAATACTTTTATATGCCATCTCAAACATTGCTTGCACTGCTTCCTCTTTGGTCGCCACATGTAAATACTGTAAAATTCTATGCAGCTCCTGAGCAGTTTTAGAATTTAAAAAGCCCATTATTGTATCATTGTCATGGGTTCCACCATAAACAATCATATTACTAGTAGCAAAATTCTTCGGCAAATGTTCATTCCACTCATTTCCATCAAATGCAAATAATAAGACTTTCATTCCAGGCCACTTGGCATTTTCCATAAGCTCTCGCACAGCTGGAACAACAATTCCCAAATCTTCTGCAATAATTTCAGAATTCCCAACAGACCTCACTATAGTATCCACCAACTTTTTTCCTGGTCCAGCTTTCCAGTCCCCTTCAATGGCAGTTGGACAACGAAATGGTATACTGTAGTATCGTACAATTCCAATAAAATGATCAATTCGAATTACATCATAAAGTGCTGCACTTGCTGACATTCGATTATGCCACCACATGAATTCCTCTTTCTCCATGACATCCCATCTGTATAATGGATTCCCCCACCTTTGACCAGTTTCTGAAAAAATATCTGGTGGAACTCCAGCAACATGAATAGGATTTCTTCTCTCGTCCAGTTCAAATAATCGGTTATGTACCCAAACATCAGCACTGTCCATCGCCACATAAAGTGGAATATCACCAATTACTTTAATCCCTTTGTCATTTGCATATTTTCTTAACTTTTCCCACTGCTGATAAAATTTATACTGTAAAAATTCATAAAATCCAATGCTCTCTTCTAATAACTGTGAATATCTGCAAACAGCCTCTTCTTCATGAAACTTAATGTCTTCCTGCCAAAGGCTCCATTCTACTTGTCCAAAATGCTCCTTTAGAGCCATAAACAAAGCATAATCTCTTAACCAGAATTTTTGTTTTTGCTGAAATAATGCGAAATTACCTTCCCCCAAAATATTACTTCTTAAATATGCTTTTCTTAGCACGTCAAATCTTGTTAAAAATAATCTTTCGTAATCAATTTCTGCTTCTTCCTCTGAAACCTCAGCTTCCTGAAGTTCTTCCTGTGATAAAAGTCCTTCTTCCATTATCAATTCCAAATCAATAAAGTAGGGATTTCCTGCAAATGCAGAAAAAGATTGATATGGACTATCCCCATAGCTGGTTGGTCCAACAGGCAAAACCTGCCAGTATTTCTGACCTGCCTCTGCCAACATATCAACACATTTATATGCTTCTCTACCAAGAGAGCCTATTCCATACTTTGACGGTATACTACTAACGGGAAGTAAAATCCCTGCTCCTCTTTCCATTTGTATATTCTCCTCACACATCTTATCATAGAATTATTTTACCACACATTTCTTAAAAAGACCATGCATAGAGAAAACTCTATGCACGAAAACCTCTCGATTGATCAGCATTTATATATGTTTCACTTAAATCTCCTCTGTTATACGTTAACCCTGCATAAACTTTATGCGTATTTTGCATAACTGGCTCAGACTGATCTTGCCTGCTTACTTCTTGAAACGCAGTAAAAAGAGGAATCAAAACTTTTTTAATGCCTGGAATACCATCTGGCTTATTGGCACGTCTTGCGTTTAGTAATTCTTTGTTCACATACAAATAAATAGACATAAGCTGTGCTGCAATTTCATATTGAAAATCTAATCCTACTATTAATTCTTTTAAAAAATTAATTGCACCATTAATGCTAGCTTGAAATTTATCCATTTCATTTTGTTCAGCTGCTTCCCATGCACAATCCAAATGTTCTAAAATGATTTCATACGTAATGACTACCAGTTCCGTAGGATTAGCTTGCGTTATGCGCTTACTGTATGACTGAATGCTTTCATTTTTCATCATATCCCCCTTTCTTTACAAACAACTATAATTAGCCCTGAAGTAAAGAAAGAATTGTTTGTGGTCTTTCATTTGCCTGAGCAAGCATAGAAGTACCTGCCTGCACTAAAACATTTTGCTGGGTATAAATAGCCATTTCTTCCGCCATATCTACATCCTCAATTCTAGATAATGCTTCTGTCAGATTCTGAGCTGAAACATCCAGATTAGAAATGGCACTCTCCAGCCTGTTTTGGTACGCTCCCAGTTTGGAACGCACTTCAGATACTTTGTTCACCGCATTGTCTACTAACGTAATGGCGTCCTGGGCACCTTCTTCCGAACAAACATTTAAATTTTCAATTCCTAATGTTTCTGTTGATACTTCCGGAATAGAAATTTTTACAATTTGATTTTCATTAGCACCAATTTGAAGTACCATTGGACCAGCATCCAGTACCGTAATATTAGCAGTATTTCCTGTAACTGCCTTAGAAAGATCAAATTTCATTTCAAAACCTGTGTAATCCGTTACAACAGCATACTTATTGTCATATGAAATCGTAGCTGTAGAACTAAAAGAAGTTCCTAAACCAATTCCACCATCCGCACCAAAATCAGATGTATTGTTAATTCCTGTTATTCCCAGAGCATTTGCCAGTACTGTATTGTCACAAATAATACTTAACTCCTCATCACTTCCATATGCCTGCGTTTCAAATCTCAAAACTGCCGTATTTGCTGACAAACTGCCGCCTGATGTATCAGATACATCTACATTTACCTGATCACATAGATTTCTAATCTTTTCTATTACCTGTTCTCTAGTTTCACCAGCACTAATTATAACTTCTTCTCCATTAATGTTAATCTTTCCAGCTTCCCCGGCAGCAACCGTTCCGCCTGTTCCACTAAATGCCGTTCCTGCAACACCTGTCAGCACTGCCTTTTCTGGAACAGCTGTTACTGTTATGCTATATTCCCCTGAAGCTACACTATCACTAATTCCTGCTACTTGAATATTTGCATTATCGGAATAACTTTTTCTATCCAGACTGCCATCTAACAATGTTTTTGTATTAAATTCCGTATCTGTTGATATTCTGTCTATTTCACTGCTTAATTGATTAATCTCACTTTGAACAGCTTCTCTGTCTTCTTCTGTTAAGGTTCCATTTGCCGCCTGCACAGAAAGTTCACGCATTCTCTGAAGCATAGAATGTACTTCATTTAACGCTCCCTCTGCTGTCTGAATTACAGAAATACCATCCGAAGCATTTCTAGAGGATTGCTCCAAACCTGCAATCTGTGTCTTCATTTTTCTTGAAATTGCCATGCCTGCTGCATCATCTGCCGCACGGTTAATCTTATATCCTGAAGAAAGTCTTTCCAGACTCTTTGTCAGTTTATTATTATTTACCTTTAACTGACTATTTGCTCTTAATGCAGAAATATTATGATTTATTATCATCCTTATTTACCTCTCTATCCTTCCAATTCAACCTGCTTTATCGCTTCAACAAAAACCTTTGCCGCTTGATATAAGCTTTGAGTAGAAACTTTTTCATTTAAACTTCCTTCCTCTGGCTGATTTCCTTTCAGCCTGTTATAGCCTGTCATAACACCCGTATATCCATTCTTAAAGGATTTATCCATTCCAACCTCAAATTGCCTTATGGTCAGTCCAAGCTCAGACATTTTATTAATCATTTCCTGTTTCTGCTCCTTCAACTGTCCCAATGCAGAAGAACTGTCCACCATCACAAAACCTGTCAAAAAAGAATCCTTCACGTCTAACTCTGCTTTAACCTTTCCCAGTTTATCAGAATCAACATTGATTTCTACTTTTCCCTGCTTTCCTGCCTGATGCTTTATTGTTAAATGAATAGCAGAAACTGTATTTTCCAAAAACAAAGGAATATGATATTCTTCATTAGCCGCCAGCTTTCCTGCCAGCTTTAAACTACTTCCCATCATCCGAAACGTCTGCATAACATCCATAGTCAGTTCTTGTGTTTCCACTTCTTCTTTTAACACCTGGGATGTGGTACGTTCAAATTCCTGACAGCTCTTAGGAAATTGGTCTGTGCCAAGGGCATCAAACAAGTTCTGCGCCTCTTCACTTATTCTTTCTTTATCTCCAGCAACCTCTCTGTCCTTTACTTCTCTCCAAAACTTCCTGCCATTATACAATAATTCATTTGCTGCTGCCAGATTTTCATAGGTAACCGGCTGATTATTCATTTCCAAATATTTAATTAACGACTCACTATCCGAAATATGCTCTTTATAAAATGCTATTTTTTCCTTCAAATAAGCAGAACTTTGCAAATCCCCTTCCTCAAGACCAGCCTCCGCTTCTTGTATCAACTCACCAAACTTTTCCAGTGAGTATGATAACATTTGACTTTGACTATCGTCTTCCTCTGAAGCCAAGTTGAAAATCTGTTCCAGTGCATCTGGTGTTGTTGCATCAATGGTACTAGAGAGTAAATTTGTATAGTATGACAGCTGTTCCGAAATACTTTCTCTTTCCCTGTTTACATCAACTATTTCTCCAAAATTTTCATCAACACTCTGATCAATTCCACCAGACTTCTTTGTCCTCACCGCTGTCAGAAGATTTTGCAAGGTTACGTCCTGTCCTGCTTTTAAAACAGAACCAATTGCTGCACCATCTGACTTTTCAACTTGATTCAGCAAGCGATAAATCCCAATGTAAGCCTTCCGCTCTTCCTGGGTAAGTTCCTTTTTCTGATCCAGCTTCCATAAAAATTCACTATACTTTTCTTCTACTGTTTCCCCCATTTGCTCCTGAATTTCAGATATTTTTTCATTGAGCTGATCCAGAGGTGTATCTAATGGATTCATTTCCTGACGAATCATCTCCACTGCCACTGCTGGTTTTAAATTTGAAAGCATAAAATTCACTTTACTGTCGTATGCTTTCATCTCCATAATAGTTTCTTCATTAATTTCAATATTATTGTATCCTAATATACGGACTGCCCGCTTATTTGCCTCACTGTCTTCTAAATTCATATCCTTTAATATAGAATCAATATTCTCAAATGCTTTTTTAATAGAATCCCCCAAATCTTTCCTTGGTGTCGTCATAAGTGTTTCGTAGGACGTCACTGCCTTTAAAGTATCTGACTGCATTTTCTGAGATTCTTCATTCAAGCTTTGTATGCTCTGAACCGCTCTAAATGCAAATGTACTTCCCAAAATATAAGCTGGCGCCTGCTGTAATAATTGAACCTTCTGAGTTGTTTCCTCTAACAAACCAATGACGTCTTCTGTAGCTTCAACACTTCCTTCTTCCAATAACCCCTTATAGTACTGATTCTCAATTTCTTTTAACCCCTCTACTATGTTTTCAAGGTGGTTCATATCAACTGGTATCCCCTTATCGATTAGCTTCTGTCCCACGGTTGCAGTCATCATCAACCTGATTTCCTCCATCTGTCTTCTGGTGGAAACTTCCTCAATTCCCATTTCGCTTTGACTTAGCTTTTCAGAAATATCCTGTAAAAAATCCTGAACTTTCTGATTAGAATCCTCAGCTAAAAAAGTTAGTTCTGTATCCTCTGGAGGAATGCCCAGTTCAAAATTATTAACTACCCGTTGCAGAACCCTGCCTGTATCAAAATTTTGCTGTACTGCACTTAATTCATTCAGACTATATAAAGACTCCTCTGTAACTGGCAGATTATTCAGAAACAGCCACTTACACTGTGTCATATTATCTTCAGAAGCTTCCATTCCTGTTTTTTTCAAAAGAGCTTCAACCTGTGGAACAATGGCTTCCCAGTCTGCATTGTTTTGTTGTTTAGTTCCTTGATTTTTCCCATATGCTTTCTCAGCATTATTTATAGTATATTGCTGAGACGCTCCTGAGTGTTCTGCCTGATAAACATTCCCAATTGTTAACTCCAATTCATTCTGTACTAAATACTTTATTGTGCTGTCATTTAAACTTAATGTGCTCTGGGACATCTCAACTCCCTGCACAATCCTTGAAATATTTTCTTCTGAAAGCGGAACATTAGCATTTTCAAGTACATCTATCAGCTGCTTTTCCGAAATACTGTCTGCGGCCTCATGAATAACCATTTTCTTAATATCTTCCCGGTATTCTTTTCTGCCTTCCATTTCACGCTCTATACCTTCTTCTCTGTTTTGCCGTCCTTCCTTAATACGAGTGAGCGCTCTCTCAAGCCGCTTCATTTCATACTTCTCCAGTGACATTCCTTCCTCTTCCAGTTCAGCAGCATCTTCTTCTGTCATACGAGTATCGATGCTTTTAAACAGCTCGTAAAATTCTTCCCCCTGCTCCTGCTCTGTTTCCTCACCCGGCTTCCGAATTATAGTTCTGCTGCTGTCTACCTTTGTACTAATAACCCCATTTGATACACAGGAAACTATGCTGTCTTCTGATTTTAACACTTTCCTGTCTTCTGCCTCTATCGCAATATCGGCCATTCGAACCTGGCCTGTTTCAGACTTCTGATATGCATTAACAGTATTTATATTCATTTTACTCACACTCTCTTATCGAATTCAGTTATGTATTATTTCGACTAATTTGTCTGAAAACTTTACTCCTTATAAAATATATCTTAAAAATTCTTTTTCATAAAATTAATTTCCTTTTATTTCTTGTGTGCTAAGATATTGCTAAGATATTTTATTTACTCTTGTGAAATAATAATTAAAATGCTAAATTAATGAGTCGGCAAAAATACAAATGTATAGAAAGGAATGAACTAAGTGTCATGGAAAGTTATCATTTTATATTTGACTTAGCTATCGTTTTATTAAGTACAAAGCTTTTAGGCTTGGTCACAAAAAAATTCCATATGCCACAAGTAGTAGGCGCATTATTGGCGGGATTAATCTTTGGTCCAGTGTGCTTAAATATAATCGGTGAAACAGATTTTATTAAATCTACTGCTGAAATAGGTGTTATTGTCTTAATGTTTTGTGCAGGTATGGAAACGGATATAAAAGAATTAAAGAAAAGTGGAAAAGCTTCTTTTGTAATTGCTCTACTTGGTGTTCTTGTTCCATTAGTTTTTGGCTATTTTGTAGGAGTCTTTTTTAATCGTCCTGACAGGATTGCCTCAGATGCTACTAACACTATATTTTTACAAAATATTTTTATGGGAATTATCCTTACTGCCACCTCAGTTAGTATTACAGTAGAAACCTTAAAGGAGCTTGGAAAATTAAAGACAAGATCAGGTAATGCCATTCTTGGTGCTGCCATTATCGATGATATTCTGGGAATTATTGCTTTAACTATTGTAACTAGTATGGCAGATTCTTCAGTTAATGTTGCCGTTGTATTATTGAAAATAGTTGCTTTCTTTATTTTCGCAGCCGTTGCGGGATTTATTTTTTATAAATTTTATAAACATTGGAGTGAGTCAGCAGAAAGAGCCATGCACAGACATGCAATTATTGCATTTGTATTCTGTCTGCTCATGTCATATATAGCAGAACATTACTTTGGAGTTGCTGATATTACTGGTGCTTTTATTGCAGGTTTAATTATTTCCAGCACACAGAGATCCCAGTACTTAGCATCAAAATTTGATGTGTTATCTTATTTATACTTATCCCCTATGTTTTTTGCCAGCATTGGCTTAAGTGTTGTATTACCTAAAATGACTGCCAGTATCTTGCTTTTTACTGTTGTACTTGTAATTGTAGCTATCCTTACTAAAATATTGGGTTGTGGACTTGGTGCTAAAGCATGTGGTTACAAAAATTATCAATGTATGCGTATTGGCGTAGGTATGATTTCGCGTGGAGAGGTTGCACTGATTATAGCAAGCAAAGGTGCAAGTGTTGGACTTCTTGGTTCTAATTTCTTAGGACCAATCGTTGTTGTTGTTGTAATTACAACTGTTATTACACCAATCCTGCTGAAAATTGTGTTTAAGCACGATCCTAATGATCACCTTACTGCTGATAAGAGTTTTTCACATAACTATGAAGAAATTGAAAAATTAAGAAATTAACAATTAATTAATGGATGGCGAAGCTTTAGATTAACTAAGTTCGTCATCCAACATACGATAACCTACACCAACTTCTGTAAAAATGTATTTAGGTTCTGCCGGATTTATTTCTATTTTCCTTCTGATATTCGCCATATTTACCCTCAATATCTTATTATCCTCTTCCACATAAGGACCCCATACTTCTTTCATAATAGAAGAATGCGTCATAACCTTTCCCGAGTTCAATGCTAGATATGCCACTATTTTATACTCAACAGGTGTTAAATGTATTACCTCACCCTTTAATGTTATCACATGATTTAAAAAATCTATATACAAATCCATTGCTTTATACGGATACTTAAAGAGTGGAGCCTCCTTATTTAGTTTGTTATTATGCCGGATGGATGTCCTGATTCTGGCAAGAAGCTCAGATGTCCCAAATGGTTTCGTAATATAGTCATCTGCACCTGCATCCAATGCCTGTACCTTATCATTTTCCTGAATTCGAGCAGATACCACAATAATAGGATTACTGGACCACTGGCGGACTTGGCGGATTATATCCACTCCATCCATATCTGGCAGCCCAAGATCTAGCAAAATAATATCTGGACACTGAGAAGCAATCAGATACATTCCTTCCTTTCCTGAAAGTGATGTAATTACCCGATACCCATGAGATGTCAAAATTTTAGATATAAAATTACTTATATTTTTTTCATCTTCTATAATTAAAACACTAAAATTATTATTCATTCAATTCCTCCTTGGGCAATTCAAAATAAAACTCTGCACCATACTCATGGTTTTTTGCAGATATCTTTCCATCATGTGCCAAAATAATTGTTTTACAAATAGACAATCCTATTCCCATTCCCTTTCGATTATCCGCTGTATGTGCTTCTCTGGCAGGAAATCCTTCAAACAAGTCATTTATTCTGTTTTCATCTATACCTATCCCATAATCAATTATGTGAAAAGCTGCAACTGTGTTATTAGAAGTAATTTTTAATTCAATTGGCTTTGTACTTTCTGAGTGAATAATTGCATTTTCTAACAAATTAATAATTACCTGCTCAATCAATATGGCATCCATAGGAATCATTAAAAATTCATTTGGTACAGATACAACAATGTTGGCATGTGGTATTCTCTTTTTTAACCTTGTTACCGCTTCTGATATAACCTCTTCTACTGCTTCTGATGATTTTTTTACTTTTGTCACACTGTTTTTTATCCTTGTAATGGAAAGCAAGTTTTCTACCATATTGAGCAGCCAAATGGCATCATCATATATATTCTTTGCAAGGTCATTCTTTTCTTCTTCACTTAAATTATCTGCATTTTCCCTAAAAGATGAAATTTCGCCTATTATACTGGTTAAGGGTGTCCGTAAATCATGGGAAACTGCACGCAAAAGATTTGCCCTCATTTTTTCCTTTTCTGCTTCTACTAACTGCTTATCACGCTCTTCTAGCATTTGTGACTGAGATTTTACATGAGAAGTTGTGGTAGTCGTGAACAGGGTAATAGCAAGAATCTCAGCACATGTCAAAAAATACTCTGTCTGGGTAAAATTAAATTTAAAATATGGATAACTAAAAAAATAATTTGCACAGGCAATGGAAATGAATGCAGCCATAGCTCCATAGTAATAATTGTTTGTATACCTTACTATAAACATAAGTGTCAAAATATATAATAATATAATGTTAATCAGACTTTTTGACGCAAAGCTAAAAATTAAAAATGCCATTCCTGTCCCTATCAGCAAAAAAACCAGTGTAATAATTAAATTATTTTGTTTTATAAACATCATTAGATTTTTCATAAGCCATCTCCTAGCTTAATATTTGTTCACTATCCAAAAGAATTGTAAATGGTCCATCATTTATAAGGTCTACTTTCATATCTGCTCCAAATTTACCACTCTCCACTTTTCCCATTTCATTTTTACATAGTTCCAAAAAATATTCATATAATTCTTCTGCAATTCTGGCACCTCCAGCCTGAATAAAGCTTGGACGGTTTCCCTTTCTGCAATCAGCATATAATGTAAATTGTGAAACAACTAAAAGTTCTCCTCCTACATCCTTAAGAGAAAGATTTGTCTTCCCATTCTCATCAGCAAAAATACGAAGCTTTACCATCTTCTGAAACATTTTCTCTGCTATTTCCCTTGTATCTTCATTTGCCACGCCTAATAAGATCAGAAGCCCCTTGCCAATTGATCCAATACACGTTCCTTCTACCGTAACAGATGCTTTTTCTACTCTTTGTATAAATACTTTCATTTTATTATCATCCTTTTTTCATTTTTTTGCAATAAATAAAAGCTATCTTCTTAACGCATATAAAAAGGTGCCACACTGCAACTTTGCAAAATGGCACCCAGTTTTTATATAACTATCTCTATTCTTGAATCCCAGGAATCTTTGGAAGTCCATGAAAGCCTTTTTGCAAATCTTCGTCTGTTGGAATATAATCTGACATTTTTCCTGAACGATAAGAGTCATATGCTGTCATATCAAAATATCCTGTACCTGTTAAGCCAAATAATATAGTCTTTGCCTCTCCAGTTTCTTTACATTTTTGAGCTTCCTGAATTGCTCCTAATATAGCGTGTGCAGATTCAGGTGCTGGCAGAATTGTCTCCTGTTTTGCAAATAATACAGCAGCTTCAAATACTTTTGTCTGCTCAACTGAAATAGCTTCCATATATCCATCATGGTATAGCTTTGATAAGATTGGAGACATACCATGATATCTTAATCCACCTGCATGATTTGCAGAAGGTACATATTCACAACCCAATGTATACATTTTAGCAAGTGGTGTGATTTTACCTGTATCACAAAAATCATATGCATATCTGCCCCTAGTCAGGGATGGACAAGATGCTGGTTCCACTGCTACCATTCTTGGATTTGCTTTGCCTGTAAGTTTATCACGCATAAATGGAGCAATTAAGCCACCTAGATTAGAACCACCGCCTGCACAGCCAACTATTACATCTGGATATTCATCAAACATTTCCATAGCAATCTTACACTCTTCTCCAATAATAGACTGGTGTAATAATACCTGATTCAATACAGAACCTAATACATACTTACATCCTTCTGTTGTAACAGCTTTTTCAACCGCTTCAGAAATAGCACATCCCAAACTTCCTGTTGTGTTTGGATTTGCCTCTAAAATAGCACGTCCAGCTGCTGTGTTTGTACTTGGACTAGGATGAATCATTGCATCAAAAGTCTCAATTACTGCACGACGAAAAGGCTTTTGTTCATAGGAGCATTTTACCATAAACACTGTAAGAGGTATATTGTAATAGGCACATGCCTCAGATAATGCAGTTCCCCACTGTCCAGCCCCTGTCTCTGTAGTAAGACTTGTCAGCCCCTGTTCCTTTGCATAATAAGCCTGTGCAATTGCACTATTCAGCTTATGACTTCCTGATGTATTATTTCCCTCAAATTTAAAATAAATCTTTGCAGGTGTATCTAAATATTTTTCTAGATTATATGCACGAATTAATGGTGATGGACGATACATTTTATAAAACTCCTGTACTTCCTCTGGAATATCTATATAATGCGTTTTATCATCTAATTCCTGTTGTGCCAGTTTTTCACAAAAAACAGGATACAAGTCTTCTACCGTTGCTGGCTTAAAGGTTTGTGGGTTAAGCACTGGTTCTGGAAGTTCCTTCATATCTGCACGTAAATTATACCATTGCTTTGGCATTTGTTCTTCTGATAAATAGATTCTATGTGGTATTTTTGCCATTTCTTTGTCATCCTTTCAATCGCTTGTATTTGTAATTTAAAACCAATTAAAAAAAGCCCTTATCCCTCTTTGGGACAAAAGCAATTACTTCTGCGGTACCACCCAAATTGGCATAAAGCCCTCTCAACTATGTGTATCTCAACATTCCTGTTATAACGTGCAGGCACACGTCAGGTATTACTAGGCTGCGCCGTTCCTCCTGCCTTCCTAAGTCCATTCTGTCACCCTTGTTACTGCACTCACACCAACTGCAATTCGCTTAAAACAATAATGCTGACATACTACTCTTAGTCATTAGTTTACTTTTGTAATTATATAAAAAGTATACGGCTTTTTACTTAGTTTTGTCAATATGAATATCAAAGGAATTATAGGTAAATCCCCATGAACTAGACTTACCTATACTCTTTTACTGTTTTAAAATTTTATATAAAATGCGATATAATGTTTTCGCTTCCTCTTCCTCTAACGAAATACACGCGCCAATTTTTTCAGGAATCCCAACTGCATCCAGCTTTAGTTTTTCTCCCTGTTCGGTTAAATCCACAATTACATTTCTTTCGTCTGTTTCCAGACGCCGTCTTTTAATTAGCCCCATTCCTTCCAGCTTTTTTAAAAGCGGGGTCAGTGTACCAGAATCCAAATATAAATATTCGCCCAGCGTTTTTACATTTATACTTCTGTGTTCCCAAAGTACCATCATCGTTATATATTGTGTGTATGTTATTCCGATTTCATCTAAAAATGGTTTATACTTTCGTACAACTTCTTTTGCGCATGCATATAGAGGAAAACAAAGCTGATTTTCTAATTTTAATGCATCTGTGTTCATGCAACTCATCTCCTTGTCTTCATTATAGCATGTCATTTTATTGAATACAATTCTTTAAAATTATAATGTCTCCTTAATCTTTTCTTCGATAACATACATATATTCCGTCGGCTCAAATCGGGCTATTACCTCACCCTTTCTATTTATTAGAAATTTTGTAAAATTCCATTTAATATCTGCTTTGCCCGCATAATCCGGATCTTTTTTTGAAACAATTTGTTCTAGTAATGGCGTTAACTGATGGTCTGAGGAAAATCCTTCAAACCCCTTTTGTTCTGTTAAGTATTGAAAAAGAGGCTCCGCATCATCACCCTTTACATTAATTTTAGAGAAAATAGGAAATGTAATCCCAAACTTTGTGCTGCAAAATGTAATAATTTCCTCTGTACTTCCAGGTGCCTGGTTTTCAAATTGATTACATGGAAAATCTAATATTGCAAATCCTTGATCTGCATATTTTTCATATAAATCCTGCAATTCATCGTATTGTGGCGTAAAGCCGCAGCCAGTTGCGGAATTCATAATTAATAAAACCATTCCTTCATATTCCTTTAAAGAGAATTCATTATCATCCTTATCCTTAACTATAAAGTCATAAACATTCATCTTTTTTACCTCTTTTCCTTTAATAATTCTATAATGTCTTTTTCAATATTCTCTGGTTTTTCCGCTGGTGCATATCGTTTCACCACTTCCCCCCGCTGATTAATTAAAAACTTAGTAAAATTCCATTTTATTTTTGCTCCTAATATTCCCCCCTGTTCTTTCTTTAAAAATGTAAAAAGGGGATCTTCATTTTTTCCATTTACCTCTACTTTAGCAAATTGTTTAAATGTTACTCCATAGTTTAACTGGCAAAAACCCACAATTTCTTTTTCTGTGCCAGGCGCTTGATGTCCAAATTGGTTACATGGAAAGTCTAATATTTCCAGACCTTTTTGCTGGTATTTATCATAAAGCTTTTGTAGCCCTTCATATTGTGGTGTAAAGCCACAGCCTGTAGCTGTATTTACTACAAGAAGCAGCTTTTCCTTATAGTCTGCCAATGACACTACTTTACCCTCTGCATCCTTAACTTGATAATCATATATACTCATTTTGCACTTCTCCTTTATTTAATATTCACATTTGGTTTTATGCAATTTATTTTAACACAATTAAATCGCATTGTCAGTTATACAATTTAATTGTGTGCAATATATTTGTTGTGGCGTCATAAACAATATATTGACAAACGATATACTATGTGTTACGATGTATGTATGGAAAATAATTGTAAAATAGAAGAATGGAAAACACAATTAAAAAGAGGAACTTTGGAATACTGCATTTTACTACTAGTGAATAAGAGGGACTGGTACGGATATGAGATATTAATGGAGCTTAATAAATGGTCCTGTATCACCACGAAAGAAAGTACCATTTATCCTTTATTAAGAAGAATGTTAAAAGATGAATATTTGGACTCCTTCTGGCAAGATACCGTACAAGGTGTACCTTCCAGAAAATACTATTCAATAACTCAAAAAGGAAAGGATTATTTAGCACTAATGACATTGGAATGGGAGGATTTAGTTCAATTAATAAAAAGTTTGAAGGGAGATAACACATGAACCAAGATATAGACCACTACATTTCATCTGTTGATAAATATTTAAAACATATTCCAAAAGCAGAACGCACTGACATAATAAAGGAATTAGAAAGCTATATAGAAGATTTACAAAAAAATGAAGGCATCTCAGCAGATGAGGTTTTGAGACAGCTGACACCTCCAAAGCAACTAGCACTGGAATTCTTAGAAAAGTCTGTAAGTAAGTCAAACTCATTTGGAATAGAAAAAATTAGAAAGCTATTTTCATTATATATTTTAATTGGAATGACTAATGTATTTGTTCACCCCATTTTAAGTATTTTATCATTTTCATTATTAATATGTAGTGTTATGTCTGTCATTATGGGTGCAATTAAAAGCATTGGATTCTTGCTTGGATTTGACATCCCATATATTAAAATAGAAGTTGGTGCATATTCTTTGCATCCTCTTTTGGTTTTTCCAACATCTATTTTTTTAGGTGTATTATTATTTTTAATTGGTTATTTCTTATTGAAGCTAGAAATTAAATATGCACAAGCTGTGTCAAAAAAACGAAAAGGAAATGTATATTCATCTTTTAAATACTGAACCATCAACATACAGGCATTTCTATAAATTATTTCCTTATACATGTCCAGCATAGACTGTGTTCCATTTCCATATATATACTTATCAGGCCCTTCGGAATAATTGTAATTATCTAACATTTCAGCTAAAAGCAATGGCTGTATCTTGTCATAACTTAATTCAATTTCCTGTATAAAAGTATTATATCTTTTTATATCAACAAAATTATTCATAAAAAAACAATAAAAATAATCTGTAGAACTTAACCTGAATTATTCATGGTAATTCATCTATCGGTGCTTCGCACCGTATAATTACTGTATTTTCATCTTCTTATTACTTTCACTTAAAAAGTGAAACCAAAACAATAGAAAAAGAGTTCCTTTTTTGTTAAAATGAAGTCACCACAACACCATATTACAAAGGAGAAACTCTTTATGTATAGTTTAAGTGAACTTCGTTCTGAAAGCAATAGTAAGATTAAAATAAATTTTGATGGAGGTGATTTATCCTCCGATGCAGGTCTGCTCTTACTGAAAGAGTTTATCTGCAAAATCGGTCTTGACAAGCTGATTGAACAGAATTTTCAGACCAATGATAAAACTATCCGCATCCACAAGGATAACGAAAACTTGTTACAAAAAATATATCAACAGTTAGCAGGCTACTTTGCTGATGATGATTCTGATGAGCTGACTATTGACCCCATTTTTACAAATCTGTTTGATAAAGATTCTTTAGCATCTCAACCGACTATGTCTCGTTTTTTTAATCGAATGGATGATATTACTCTAATGCAGTTGGATTGGATTTTATATCTTCTCCGGAAAAGAATCTATTTCATTCGTAAACCAGAAATGGTTCTATTAGATATAGACTCTACCCTGTTTAATACTTTTGGCAAACAGGAAGGTGAGGGATTTAATTACCATTATTCTAATAATGGATATCATCCTTTGCTCTGCTATGATGGACTGACAGGTGATTTATTGAAAGCTATTCTCAGACCAGGAAATGTCTACACTTCAACGGATTGCTGTTCATTCCTAAAACCGTTACTGATGGAATACCAAGAGGATTATCCTGATGTGGCGCTATATCTGCGAGGGGACAGTGGATTTGCAGATCCAGATTTATTTGAACTGCTTGAAACCAATGGTACTTCCTATGCAATACGTCTAATAGCAAATGATACTCTAGCAAAACTGTCAGAATCTCTTGAAAGAGAACTTGATGAGATAACTGCTGACAACAAGGTAGATTATGCCGTTGTCTATGGAGAGTTTCGTTATGCTGCGTTAAGCTGGGGACAAACAAGAAGAATTGTCGTAAAGGTTGAAAAACCAGCTGGACAGCTTGTATATATGCATACCTTTATTGTAACAAACATGGACATGAAACCATCAGAAATCATCCTGTTTTACTGTAATCGTGGTAGGATGGAAAACTTCATCAAGGAATCCAAAAACGGGGTTGATATGGGTACTATGTCTAGTCGCAGCATGGCTATTAATTCTAACAGAATGCAGATTTCGGTATTGGTTTATAACATTTTCAACTGGTTTCGTCGTCTCGTGCTTCCTAAGTCTATGAGAAAGCTTCAGATAGATACGGTCCGTTTGAAGTTATTGAAAATCGCTGCTAAAATGGTGCATTCAGCCCGATATATTACATTCAAGCTTTGTAGCAGTTGCCCTTATAAGGAAGCATTTATCGAAACCTTGAAGAACATAAAGCTACTACCAAAGCTAGAATAAAAAATACTGTACATTGACAGTTTTAAAATGGTGATTTTGATTATCACAGGGATTTTATACCCTTTTTTAGGCACAGTATTAATAATTTCCACCATAATTGAGCTTCAAATATAAAGTTGGTGCGTAGATTAATTTTTTATAGCACTATGAATAATTCAGGCTTAATATTTTATTTTTATAGTACTACTCCTTAATTTATTTCTCAATACTTTTTTACTATTTAAGTCAAAGTGTCACTCCTTTTTCTTGACATTTTATATACCGATTGGTATACTCGATCATGTACCTGAATATAGTAATACGAAAGGTATTAAAACTTATGGATAACAGAGAAAAAATTTTAGAATGTGCCTTGCAGCTTTTTTATCAGCGTGGATATGATGCAGTTAGCATACAGGAAATTGTGAACCACGCAGGCATTACAAAACCTACCCTGTACTATTATTTTAAAAGTAAATATGGACTGCTTGAGAGCATTTTAGAATATAAATGTAGACCATTTAACGACCGTATCCGCAATTCATCGTTGTATTCAGCCGACTTGACGGTTTCGTTATGTGAAATCACAAAAATCTATTTATCGACTGCCACAGAAGAAAAAGAGTTCTTCTTTTTTATGTTGGCATTATTTTATTCCGCAAAAGAAAATGAATCCCATAAAGCAATACACCCTTATTTAACAGAACAATTCCAGCTTTTAAGCGGGGTTTTTGAGCGTTTTACTCCACAACTGGGGAATATGCGCGGAAGACAGGAGCAGTTTGCTATGGGATTTTTAGGTATTATTAACCTATACATTACTGTCCTGATTGAAAAAAATAATTTGAATAAAGCAATTACACAAGAACAAGTTGCATATTCACTAGTTCACCAGTTTATGCATGGTATATTTTCATAATTATTTATGAAGTGCAACGATAAGGAAGGAGATATTTTTATGGCATGGTATGAAAAAGCAGTCTTTTATCACATTTATCCACTAGGTCTGTTAAATGCACCGAAACAAAACGAAGGTGCCCAGCTTTGTGAACGATTACAGCTTTTAGAGGATTGGATTCCTCATATTAAGGAATTGGGATGTACTGCCATTTACTTAGGCCCGGTTTTTGAATCTGCAACCCACGGATATGACACTTCTGATTACAAAACGGTGGACAAGCGACTTGGTACTAATAATACATTAAAACATTTTATAGAGGCTTGTCATTCTGCTGATATAAGAGTCATTTTAGATGGTGTATTTAACCACACAGGACGTGGATTTTTTGCTTTTCAGGATATTAAGCAGCATAGAGAATCCTCCCCCTACACAAGCTGGTATAAAAACATTAATTTTTGGGGCAACACAGAATACAATGATGGATTTTCCTATGAAAACTGGGGGGGACATAATTTGCTTGTAAAGTTGAACCAGCATAACCCAGAGGTTATTTCTTACATTTGTGATGTCATCCGGTTCTGGGTATCAGAATTCGACATTGACGGTATCCGGCTAGATGCCGCAGATGTTTTGGATTTTGAATTTATGAAAGCACTGCGCCGCGTTTCCAATGAAGTAAAGCCTGAATTTTGGTTAATGGGTGAAGTAATACATGGTGAGTACTGCCGCTGGGTAAACCCTGATATTTTTCATTCCGTAACCAATTATCATTTACATAAGGCTCTCTATTCTGGTCACAATGACCACAATTATTTTGAAATTGCTCATACGGTAAAGAGATTAAACGACCAGCTTCAGGGTCATGCGAGTAGTCTGTATACTTTTGTAGATAACCATGATGTTGACCGGATTGCATCAAAAGTCACAAACAAAGCTCACTTGATTCCTATTTATTATCTGCTTTATACTTTACCTGGCATTCCATCACTTTACTATGGTTCTGAATTTGCTTTGGAAGGCAGAAAAATAAATGGTTCTGATGATCCACTAAGGCCAGCTCTCGATTTAAAGTCATTAACAGAAGAAATAAATGACGATTTCTTGCTTGGTTTAATCCGTAAACTAAGCACGGCAAAGGCAGAACATGATTCACTTACCTATGGGCAATATATTGAGCTTTTGCTGACCAATCGTCAATATGCTTTTGGCCGGTTTACCCAAACGGGAGGATGTATTACAGCCGTAAATAATGATGATTCTCCTGCTCGTATTGTAGTACCGTTAAAAGGACATGGCAGTAACGTAGTAGATTTATTTACAAACCAACAGATTTTATGCGAAAATGATAATGCCATTATAGAACTTAAGGCTAATAGTGGGAGGTTATTATGGATCAAAGGCTAATGGATTTTATTAATAAAGATCAGTATGAAGAATTACAAAAAGGAATTAACAATTGTCCTAAGAAACTTCTAGGACTTCATAAAATATCCGGTGGATATGTACTTGTTGTTTACCGCCCATATGCAAAATCTGTTAAAGCAACTGATGTTTCTGGATGTTCTAGATATTATCTAAAACCAATTGATGATGCTGGCACATTTGGAGCGTTTTTTGAAGAGCTTCCTTTTGAAAATTATCTGCTTGAAATTGAATATGGAGTAAATGACATTGTAATAACGGAAGATCCTTATAGCTTTTCATCTGAAATCGGTGAGCTTGATTTACATCTTTTTGGTGAAGGCAAACATTATGAAATATATAATAAGCTGGGCGCACATCCTGTAGTCAGAAATAGCGTTGAAGGAGTTTCCTTTGCTGTCTGGGCTCCACATGCCAGAAGTGTAAGCGTTATTGGTGACTTTAATATGTGGGACGGACGGCTTCATCCAATGAATCTCATCAGTTCATCCGGCATTTATGAATTATTTATTCCACGGGTACAGCCAGGTGCAATTTATAAATACCAGGTAGTGACCCGCTCAGGCGAAGTCCTGCACAAATCCGATCCCTATGCAAATTGCAGTGAATTAAGGCCTAATAATGCTTCTGTAGTTGCAGATATTACAAATTACTACTGGCAGGATGATTCTTGGATGAAACAACGGACTCAAAAAGCCCGTGTTGATTATTTAAAGGAACCAATAAATATTTATGAAGTTCATCTTGGATCATGGAAAAAACATAATGATAATGATGATAACGGATTTTACAACTATAGAGAACTGGCACATGAACTGGCTGATTACGTTGTAGATATGGGATATACCCACATTGAATTAATGGGGATTGCAGAATATCCTTTTGACGGTTCCTGGGGATATCAGGTTACTGGCTACTATGCTCCAACAAGAAGATATGGAACTCCTCAGGATTTTATGTACTTTATTGATTACATGCATCAAAAAGGTATTTCCATAATATTAGACTGGGTGCCTGCACATTTTCCTAAAGATGCCCATGGCTTAGCTCGATTTGATGGTGAAGCACTATTTGAGCATCCAGACAGCCGACGGGGAGAACATCCACATTGGGGAACATATATCTTTAATTATGGGAAAAAGGAAGTGGAAAACTTCTTACTTGCAAATGTTTTATTCTGGATTAAACAATACCATATCGATGGCATTCGTGTGGATGCTGTTGCCTCCATGCTTTATCTGGATTATGGTAAGCAAGATGGTGAGTGGCTTCCAAATGAAAATGGTGGACGTGAAAATTATGATGCCATTCTATTAATGCAGCATATTAATGAAGTAGTTGAGAAAGATTATCCTGGCGTTCTGGTGATTGCGGAAGAGTCTACTGCCTGGGCTGGCGTTACTGCTCCAGTAGACATGAAAGGATTAGGTTTTCACTTTAAGTGGAATATGGGTTGGATGAATGATTTTCTGGAATACATGAAACTAGATCCTTATTTCAGACAGTTTAATCACAACCGTCTGACCTTTAGTCTTATGTATGCTTACAGCGAAAATTTTATACAGGTATTGTCCCATGATGAGGTGGTTCATGGTAAATGTACTTTGCTAAATAAAATGCCAGGAGAGGATTTTGATAAGTTTGCAAATTTACGTACCGCTTATGGCTTTATGTATGGTCATCCTGGTAAAAAACTATTGTTTATGGGACAGGAATTTGCACAGCTTCGGGAGTGGAGCGAGGCTCGTTCTTTAGACTGGTATCTGCTTCAGGAGGAAAAGCACCAACAGATGCAGCACTATGTTAAAACATTAAATAAGCTTTATCTTAAAAACTCTGCTTTTTATGCAAATGACGCAGAACAAATTGGTTTTGAATGGATTGATTGTAGTGATGCCCAAAGCAGTATTATTTCCTTTATTCGCCGCGGAAATTCATCAAAGGATCAGCTTTTGTTTGTTTGTAACTTTACACCTGTTGAAAAAACGGAGTTTACTGTAGGTGTCCCTTGTCCTGGCAATTATACAGAAGTATTAAATTCTGATGCGTTGGAATTTGGTGGTCAAGGAAAAATTATTGGTGGCTCTGTTCATGCTGTCAAAAAAAGCTGTAATGGAAAAACTTATTCCATTACCTTTACACTCCCACCTCTTTCTATTGTTGTATTTCATTATCATTACCATTCAGGAAAGAAAAAGAAAAGATAAACTTTTTAAGAGGTTGAACTGCCGCACCTTACTATAGGTGCAGCAATTCAACCTCTTTATTATTGTTAAATTCTTTCTAGCAAATACAAAAGCCCCTGTACAATAAACCTAGGATGATCAAATGCTATTCCATTCGTCTCAATCATCTGAAATCTAGTATTTTTTAACACCCCACTGGTGTTTTCATATTTTGCTACCACTGCCGAAATACATTCCATTGTATTTTGATCGGTTAATATAATCTGATATATCTCTTCTTTTACTTCTCTTTCCTTTTCCTGAAACTGTCTTTCTTTCCTCAGCTGAAACGATACATCCCACCAGACCGCCTCTGCTGCATCATCACCAGCCTGAGCCTTTTTAGTTCCCTCCTCTATAAGTGCAATATATGCTGTTGTAACTACTCTGTCCCTTGGATCCCGTTTATATTCACCATAAGTAAAAAGCTGTTCCATAGGCACATCGGTAAGACTTGTTTCTTCTTCTAGTTCCCTGCGGGCAGATTCTATAAGATCTTCCTGCATATTAGCAAATCCACCTGGAAGCGCCCACATGCCTATACAAGGGTGGTTTCGTCGCTTAATCATTAACAGTTTTAATCCATCCAGCTTCTTTGTTAGTGTTCCACAATAGCTAAACACCAGAATATCTGCTGTTACACTTGGCTTCTTATATTTATCTGCATTATAATGATCTAAAAATGTTTCTAAATCTTCTCCATTCTCATTAACGGTTCCGTTTCCTATAAAAGGCGTTATATTTTCTAAAAATGCTGCCATTTTTTTCTTCCTTTCCAGTTTTCTATTTCTTTAAAATTGTTTCTATTTCAAAAATATCCTTTTTCGTTGCAAAAGTCAATCATATAAAATATAATCAATATATACAATAGCGTGTATATTCCGCTTGAAAAATGGGAGACCTTTAACATGAATGATTATATTTATACAATTGAAGAGCTTTCTTTAAATGCATGGCCATCTCATAAAATGGAGATGTACGATGGATGGCTCCTTCGCTTTTCGCATAACTACACTCACAGGACTAACTGTGTAAATATTATTTCTCCTTCCAAAATAGCTTTATCAGATAAAGTCCTTTTTTGTGAAAATGAATATAGGAACGAAAAAACACCTTGTATTTTTAAAATTAGCCCCTTAACCAATCCGGAAATTGATTCTTATTTAGATAAACAACAGTACAAAATAGAACATACTACAGAGGTTATGACCATGCCTCTATCCTGCTTTCATCCTTATTTAGGACATACTAAATTAGAAACCGAAGCAGAAACATTAGTTCAAGTTACTGACATCATTACGGATGACTGGATTCATAATCTTTTTCATTTAAACGGAACGATGGATCCAATTCATCGGAAAATTGTTCCTGCTATGTTTAAAGCAATACCAAAAAAGACTATTGTAGTGCGTATTGAAGATAACCAAAAAATGATTGCTTCTGGTTTAGGTATTCTAGACCGTGATCATATTGGCTTATATGCCATTTATGTTGATGCCCAGTATAGAAAGAGAAGTCTGGGCAATATGATATGCAGCCGCATTATTCAGGAAGCAATGCGGCACGGAGCCAGCCGCGCCTATCTACAGGTAGTAGAAGGAAACCACACTGCCAGAAAACTTTATGAAGGTCTTGGCTTTCAGTATCTATATACCTATTGGTTCCGTTCCAAACCTGTGTTATAATAAAATAAATATGAAAAAAGTAAGTGAGGTATTTTATATGTCTGATTCTTTAAACAATGAATTAACTACAGAAGAAGAAGCTGTGGAAGTAAAAGAACCAATACCTTCCATGGATGAATTTCAAGATGAGATAAATAGATCTTTTCGCTCTATTAACGAAGGAGAATGTATAACTGGCACTATTATAGGTATAACAGAAACAGAAGTTATGGTTGATTTGGGATATTATACCGAAGGAATTATTAAAGCAGAAGAAGCTAGCAATGATCCTTCTTTTTCTATTAAGTCTGATTTGTCACTTGGGGACTCCGTTACTGCTCTTGTTCTTTCTGAAGATGACGGAGAAGGTCACATTGTGCTATCCCTAAAGAAAGCAAAGGATGCTTTATCCTGGGATTTATTAAAGGAAGCAAAGAAACTAGAAACTGTATATACCTGTAAAATTAAAGAAATTGTAAATGGCGGCGTTATTACCTATGTTGAAGGTATCCGTGGATTTATTCCTGCTTCTCAGCTTTCTCTTGGATATGTGGATAATCTTGACCAATGGGCTGGCAAAACAGTAGAAGCTATTATAATTACAGTAGAGGAAGACAAAAGGAAACTTATTTTATCTGCTAAGGAAGTAGAATATCGTAAAGAGGCTGAACAGAAAAAGCAAAAAATCTCAAGTCTTCAGGTAGGTTTAGTGACTACAGGCGTAATCGAAAAGCTTATGCCATATGGTGTTTTTGTTAATATTGGTGAAAATCTCAGTGGACTGGTTCATATCTCACAGATTTGCGGAAAGCACATTAAATCACCAAAGGAAGTTGTTCAAGAGGGACAAGAAGTAACCGTCAAAATTATAGATGTAAAAGACGGGAAAATCAGCTTGAGCATAAAAGCAGTCGAAGAAAAGGCAGAAATAGTTGAGGACATTGAGGAGGCACCTATTGAATATATTTCTGAGGACACTGCTCCTGCAACATTAGGCTCTCTTTTATCTAAGTTTCACTTTGATTCGTAAGGAGGATTTATATTGAAAAGAAATAAAAGGAATGTTTCAGTTTTTATAATGGTTTTATTACTATTTATAACTATTACACCACCTGTAGAGGTTACAAATACTGTGTTGGCTTCCAGTTTGAAGGGAACCACTTATACCGTCTATTTTAATTCAAATGGAGGTACGTATGTTAGTCCAATTTATAATGTTCCCTATGGAACGACCATTGAACTGCCTAATACTCCCTATCGGTATGGGTACTGGTTTCGGGGATGGTATTCCAACTCCGGTTTAACGATTCCATTTGATATGATGACTAAGGTAACGGGAACCACTTATTTATATGCCAAATGGGAACAAAAATCATCCAATTATCCCGAAATTTTAACTCAAACTGTTTCTGACAGCACTGTTTCTGCTACCTTTACGGTGGACATAAACGGTCAGGATTATGGTTATGCAACCGAAATGAATATTTCATTAATTGATAAAAGTAAAGTAGAAGATGCTGTTCATGAAATTAATCTAACCAATACTTTTTTTGCTTTTGAACTTGATATCAAGGATTTGCTGTTTGATCCCGCCAAACCACTTCCTGTAAAAGTATCGATACCAAGTGGTTATGATAAAAGTTATGTTTCTGTATTCTATACTGCTAATCGCAAGACAATTATGGCTAAAATGAACGGTTATGTGAATACATCGAATCAATATGTTTTTGATGCCTACACGGATGGTTCTTATATTTTAATGGTATGTAAAGACGATGCTTCCACTGTAACAAACCCAACTGCTTACCTGCGTTTAACAACCCCACCCACTATTAGTGTAGATGGACAGGTTTCTATTGATTATGAATTTGTTAACTTTACAGGAGATGAATCCGAATATGACTTAATATGGTACTCTTCTGATACGGATATTGCAAGTGTTTCTAAAGATGGCATTGTTACAGGCAAGTCTTCTGGTACTGCAACCATTACCTGCTACTCGTCAGACGGAACCTTTACAGCGCAAACCAAAGCAGTGGTGAAAGGAATTGCTGTCACCTCCATTACTCCAAATGTTACTAAGAAAACACTAACAAAGGGTAAAAGTTTTCAGCTAAAAGTGACTGTAGCTCCAAGCACTGCAACCAATAAGAAGCTTTCTTATCGTTCATCTAATAAAAGTGTTGCAACCGTATCTAGCACTGGTAAGATAACCGCAAAGAAAAAGGGGACATGTACCATTACGGTGAAAACAACTGATGGAAGTAATAAAACAAAGAAAATTAAGATTACTGTAAAATAGATTTTTACCTTGTAAAAAGCGTCCACTACTCAATTTTTAGAGCATTGGACGCTTTTTATATTAAGAAAAATATCACTGCAATGCTCTATCATTTCAATTACTTCTGCTTCTGAACCATCTACTGACAACTGTACAATATTAGCTTTTCAAGTAAATAGCCTGTCCTAAGATAACTGTTCCAAATAATTTTTTCGTATTATCGTTTTATTGTATTCTTCAATAAAATAATATATGTAAGAAAAACCCAACGTATCAAATTCATCATTATTTAAGTCTCTTATCCCAATCATCTTAACTACACCATCTAGAAAATCATCATGTGTATCATTTACAGCTGGATATTCCAAATTACCTCGTTCAATTAATATTTTCACTGCAAATTCTCTCTCGTTCTCCGTTAATTGTTCACTGGTTTCATAGTATTCCAATAAATATAAATACACAATCGATAGACCCGCTAAAAAAGCAATCTTATAATTTAAAAAAGGTATATTTTCCTGCTTTGTTTTAATCCCACTCTTCAACTTATCTTCACTTAGAAAAGCAAGATATTTCAAATCAATTTTCATACAATCATATCTTACTATTTTATGCTGAATCAGAGCACTACAATAACATGACGCAATTTTATGGTGGCATATCAATCCATTTTTATAAACTCCTTGGTAATACTTTTCCTTAAGCTCATTTCTGCATTTATCATACTGTTTTAATATCATTTCTTTTTTACTGTCCACTATGCATAAATCAATTTGAGCGGCTACCTTTTTGTCTATCCTTTGAATCAACTGTGTTGCTATCTGTATTGTGACATTCCAAATAGCATCAAAAGTATTACTATTCATGCAAAATCACTCAATCCTATATTCTAAAACTTGTATTGTATTTAGACATTCTTTCATAAACATCATCAATGGCCTTTTCATGATTTATAACTTTGAATGACCTTAAAAGAAAAACATCTCGAATCATACTTTCTACTTCAGCTGCTACATTCTTTTTCCTATTGTTTCTTTTATACTTAATAGAATATTTAGGAACGATATGTGCTAACATAAAAAATATACTTGAAATTACTATAAAAATAACTTTTATTGCTAAATCCATAAATTTTTAATCACACTCCTTAGCCTGAAACCTTGTTTTGTACTTCCTGTATCCGGTAATCCGAAACATCTTTAATATGATATATATGCAAATTCAGTCCATAATAATATAGAAAAAATATAACTGAAAAAATAATACCCCCAAAAATATTATTTCCAAACTTCAAATATATTATATACGGAATGATACTACATAGTGACAATGAAATTAAAAATGTCCTTACTCCGTTTTTGAAATTTTCAAATAGAAAATACGATAAGAACAAAGTATTTAATGATGGCACCATATATGTAATTAGAATTCTAAAAAAATCTACAACTTTTATAGAATCACTAATGCATAAGTCCAAACAGGCAAAAATTGCCGTTATAATAACAGTAAAAATAAAGCTGCATGAGTAATAATCCGCTTTATTCATAATGTCTGCAATACTTTTTGTTAACCTCCTCACTACACTCCCCTTTCACTTTTTATTCTTTTATTATTAACTATAACAAGTATTATATTCCATTTTTTTGCATTTGTAAAGAAGTAAACTACTTAATGAACTAACTAATCTATTCATTTTCCACTCTGCTCAATACTCCTACTCTACTTCTTCCTCTACTATCGTTCCATACGATTCTTTTATCTCCGTGGTATAATAATCAGACAACCCATCTTTATATTCATCCAGTGAATTTTTGCTGTATCCCTGTATCTCTTCATTAAGCGACTTCATTTTAACATCCAGATAAGATATAATATCTGCACATTCCCTTAAATCATTCCGAATCCGTTCTGGTGCATTTCCTTCAAATTTGTAATAAATTTTATGTTCCAGACTCGCCCAAAAATCCATGGCTATTGTCCGGATTTGTATTTCCACCTTGGTGCTAATTACATTATTCGACAAAAAAATAGGAACGGATACAATCATATGATAGCTTTTATACCCATTTTCCTTTGGACACATAATATAATCCTTGACTTTAAGTACTTTAACATCATTTTGTTTTGCTATGGCATCTGCTATACGATAAATGTCAGATGAAAAAGAGCAAATAACACGAATGCCTGCTACATCATTCACATATTTAACAATATTTTCTATTGTTAACTCTCTGTTTTTATGTCTGATTTTCTTAGCAATACTCTCAGGTGACTTAATTCTTGATGTAATATGTTCTATTGGATTATAGCTGTGGGCTAATTTAAACTCATTATTTAAAATTTCAAGCTTTGTATTCATCTCTTTGAGTGCTGAATCATAAAGCAAAATTGCCTTGCTCCATTCTTCACTCTCATCATAATAAATTGGCAACTCCATATACTCTCTCCTATGTGCATCATAACAAGTAAATTATTTTACTTGTTACTATCATATCATAAAATTGTTACAAAAGATTGAACATCAAGTTATTTAATAAATTCTTTAGGAATCCTTCATACTTTTTCTGTACAATTTGCACATAGAAGAGAGAATTATTTATAAAATACCTTTTACTGTATTAACAACATTTTCTTTTGTAAATCCAAACTTTTTAAATAATATATCGGCTGGAGCACTGGCACCAAAAGACTTCATTGTAACATATGCACCATCCAGACCTACATATTTACCCCATCCAAAATCAGTTAATGCTTCAACTGCAACTCTCTTACGACATGCCTTTGGAAGAACAGCTTCCTTATATTCTGCCGACTGTTGCTCAAACACATCCATAGATGGCATACTTACTACACGAACATCTACATTTTCCTTTGCAAGCTCTTCTTTTGCATCCATAGCCAATGCAACTTCAGAACCACTTGCCATCAAAATTACATCTGGCACTGACTTTTCTGAATCTGATAAAATGTAACCACCCTTTAAAGCTTCTTTACTTGAGTTAGCCTGCTTTGGAAGGCCTTGACGTGTTAATACAATTGCCGTAGGAGTATTTTTTGACGTAACTGCATAATACCAGGCTGCAACTGTTTCAGTAGCATCTGCTGGACGATATACTGTAAAATTAGGCATTGCACGTAACATGGCTAACTGCTCAATTGGCTCATGGGTAGGTCCATCTTCCCCAACCCCGATACTATCATGGGTTAAAACAAATGTTAATGGAAGTCCCATTAAAGAAGACAGTCTTGCCATTGGTTTTACATAATCACTAAATACAAAAAACGTTGAAACAAATGGCTTTAATCCTCCATATAAAGCAAGTCCATTTCCAATTGCCGCCATTGCAAGTTCTCTTACACCAAAATGAAGATTACGTCCTGCATAATTGTCCTTTGAAAAATCTCCTTCTCCGTTCATATATGTTTTAGTAGATGGAGATAAGTCAGCAGAACCACCAAATAACCCTGGAATCATATCCTTTAAGCGATTAATAATCATACCTGACAGGTTACGCGTTGCTTCTGTTTTGTCATCTACAGCCCAAAGTTCTTCACTGTTCAAAAGAGCTTCTGCATCTGTTCCTGCGTGCATATCATCCCATAAAGCTTTCATCTCAGGAAATTTTACTTCATACTCTGCAAATAATTTGTTCCATGTCTCTTCTTCAGCTGATAATTTTTCTTTTAACTGGTTATAGTGAACATATACCTCATCTGGAACATAAAAAGCTTCTTGTGAAGGCCATCCCAAATTTTCTTTTAATGCTGTCACATTATCTGCCCCTAACGGTTCACCATGTGCACTAGCCTTACCTTCCTTTGCCGGACATCCAAAGCCAATCTTTGTCTTAACGCGAATCATTGTAGGTCTTGTTGTATCTGCCTTAGCTGCTTCAATTGCTTTACCAATTTCAACAAGATCATTACCATCTTCTACACACAAAGTCTGGAATCCAAATGCTTGAAATCTTTTCTCAACATCCTCTGTAAATGCAATGTCTGTATCGCCTTCAATAGAAATTTTATTAGAATCATATAATACAATTAATTTACCAAGTCCAAGTGTACCTGCAAGTGAAAATGCCTCTGATGAAATACCTTCCATCATACAGCCGTCTCCACCTAAAACAAATGTATAATGATCTACAATTTTATACTCATCCTTATTAAACTTTGCAGCCATATGTGCCTCTGCCATTGCCATACCAACAGCCATACCCATACCAGCTCCTAAAGGTCCTGTGGTTGCCTCTACACCAACTGTATGTCCATACTCTGGATGTCCAGGTGTTAAAGAACCATCTTGTCTGAACTGTGACAAATCTTCTGTTGAAAGATTTCCATATCCAAATAAGTGTAATAACGAATACAGTAATGTGGAACCATGTCCACCAGATAAAATAAATCTGTCCCTATTTGGCCAATTAGGGTTGCATGGATTATGTTTCATGTGGTTAGCCCATAGTTCGTAAGCCATAGCCGCAGAACCTAATGGTAACCCTGGGTGTCCTGAATTTGCCTTTTGAACCGCATCTGCTGATAAGACACGAATTGCATTAACTGACATTGTTTCGATACTACTCATATTTGAATACCTCCTGTTTTCTTCCTAAATCTTTATTTTATCATTTAAAATCATTGATTATTATACAATACAATGTTTAAAAAATCCACGAAAAATATAATATCTAGTATACTTTCCAAAAAAGATAATATAGTCTTTGCATTTTTGTTGCATTTTCATACAAGTTTGTTCTTACTTTCACATACAAGTGTTCCACATGTACCATTTCTTGTTCTGGGATCCACCCTGGTCCAAATGCAGCCCTGTCCATTATTTCAAACAGAAATGACAGCTCCTCTTTTTCTATGATACCCAGTACTTCAATTGCTTCAAACCAGTCCCCACTTTGTATCCTGCTAAAAGAATATTGACCTAGTGTACATATCTGAAAGCATAATTGCTGATATAAAAAAATTACTTTTTTATTTCGATTTGTTGTGCCCAAAAGTTTTTTTGCCCTTTTCTTTAAGTAAATATAGTGTAGAAGCAGAGCACCCACAATAACAGCCACTACTACTAGAATAGCCAGAAATATTATATTAACATAATTTCTGTCTTCTGCCTGAGTTCCTTTTCCTGTAGTTCCTTTTTTTCCTGAGGCTTTCGGAGTAGATGTCTGCCTGCTGGAAGGTGTGTTTCGTGGAGAAAAAACTGGCTGTACGGTTGGCTGTACATTACCTGGCTTCCATGTACTAGTTATTTGATTGGCTGATACTGTTCCTTCACCAGAAGAAGGTGTAAATTCAACAGGAACCCATCCAATCCCATTAATATATATTTCCACCCATGCATGTGCAGCATTATCCTTTACGTTGATTGTTTTCATAAAATTATTTACTTTTCCCGTTCTATAGGCGCTTTCTGTTACCACATACCCTTCCACATACCGGGAAGGTATTCCCGATTTGCGAAGTAATAAGGCAGCCGCTGATGCAAAATGGGTGCAATAACCCTTTTTGCTTTCCTTCAAAAAATATTCTACAAAATCCTTATTAGCGGGAAGCCTTCCTGGACTCAAAGTATAGGAACACGTACTATACATATTATCCCTTATTGTCTGAATAATAGCACCTAGATTACTTAGATAATGATTATTATCGTAATAATCAATTTCCATATTTTTTAAATTGCTGTTTGCTTCTACAAGCGCGTCCACATTGTCAGGTGCATCTAAATAATTAAAATATACAAAATCACGATACTCCTTTTCCATTTGCTCATTTTGTGTATTATAGGTTTGTTTATCTTCTGAACTGCTATAAAAAAAAATATTTGCTTCCTCTTCTGTCAAACCAATGTTCTGTGTAAGAATTTTTTGAAACTCATTAAAAACGGGATAAAAGAATAATTGATAATTATTTTTGTTTTCTCTTATAGAAAGAAAGCCTGTATCTTTCATAAAAATAGTATCCTTTGTGCCATATGGCATTAAATATTGTTTATTCTCAATTGCTTTCTTATCTATTTCAACTTCCTTAATTTTTCTTAACGAAGAGAATTGAGAAACAGACCTTAATACCATATAGTCCTCACTGGACATACTTCTGATAAATTTAGCAGAAATATTTTCACTGTAAACTTCATATGCATCCTCTATAATTTCCAGATTCTTTTTCTCCTCTTTGCTTAGTACTTTCCAACTATTTTTGCTATACTTCTCTCCTACAAATCCTCGCAAATACAACTTACTAAACTCTTCTGTCTGTTCCATTGTAATAATAAACTGAGTTTTATTTTCAAACTTTATCTCACTGTTTCTTCCTAGCTTTCCCCCATTTAGACCACCTCTGGCAGTATTCTTGTTAAGAAAATCTGTTTTCAATATTTCATTCCAGGTATCTTGCTCCGACAATTTTTTAATATCCTTTTGCCACTTCACCTGTTTATTTACTGCATTAAAATCCTCGTAAAAATACTCTTTTTTAACAAAAGTAAAGCAAAGTATTAAAAACACCGTACCAGCTAAAAACATGAAACCCTGAATCTGTTGTGTTGCCAGCTGGTTTTTCTTTGCAGGTCTTATTAACACAACCATTGTAGTTAATCCATAAGCCAAAAGATACTGTGGACTAATACAAAGTCCAGCCAAATACGGAAGTGCAACAAAAGGAAGCGTGGCATCTACATATAGAATTCGGCTTTTCTTACAGCATACGACAAAAGATACCACAAATATTTCTGCTGCTGCTAATAACATAAAAAAAACAGTCATTTTCTTTGTTTCACTATCTGAATTCACAAGGACTTCCAATATATTAATATCAAAATATTCGTTCATATACTGAATTACCTGATTATACACCAGCTTTGCTCCATCCAGGGCAATTTGGTTTACTGCAAAAAAACAAATACCTAATAATAAAATATAACCACCAACAACAAATTTTCTACTTTTTGCAGGATAAATACCAATAACACAAGCTATAGATAAGACAAATAGCATATACTTGATTGTATTTATCCCCACCAAAAGATGAAAAGCACTAATAAATCCACATAATGAACCATATGTACACAAAAATATAAACAACATCTCCAACAAAATTTGTATGATTTTTTTTGTGTTACTTCTATGACCTTTTTCCATTTTTATTACTTTTACAGAATCTTCCTTAAATAATGTATACTTTCTTTTAATCCACTGACTGTTTTTCAATTTTACTCACCACCTCTGGCTTTAATCCAAACATTTCAAAAGACTCTACGTTATCTTTTCCAACATAAAATACATTTGTCATTTTTTCACTTGGGAAAAGTGCAGCATAGTTTTTTGCAAACACTCCCTTAGCTTGATAAGTTTTTGATTTTACTATCTCCTCCATGAGAAAATAGAAATCTTCTTCTTTATAAATAGTTCTCCTAATAATCTGGTCTATCGCTGCATCATACCATGATACATAATGTCTATGCCCTTGCGTTATTAAGGAATACGATACCGAAAGCACCTGTTCCATCAAAGAATCCAGCTCGTCCATCATTTTTGCCCCCTCATTACTGCAATACAAATCAAATAAAACCAATGTTTCTGTTATAACTGGTTCACTAAAATCCTTAACCATAAGAGTTTTCTTTTTAGAACTAAGTTTCCAATGTATTCTTTGCAGCCGGTCCCCTTGTTGGTAATCCCGTATCTGAAATACCTCCGATGGATCATCTCCTGGCCTTTTATCTGAAAATTCCTCACTTTCTCCCCTAACCAAGTAATTACTATGTTTTACCTCTAAAAAGTAGAATTGAAGTTTTGGATAAATAACCGCTTCAAAGGAATTTGCTGCTCTTTTACTCAATTTAAATATTTTAAAATAATCATAAATTCGTATTTTAGCAATCTGAATTTGAATTTTACCACAATATTCAGGGCAAATTCTCACTTCCAACTTTTGCTTTGTGCGACTTGAAATAGAAAATTTTATTTTCCTTTTAATTTTTGTTTTCTGACCCCCATAATTGCATATCAGATAAAATTTACATTTTCCAATTGGAAAAAAAGAATTATTATCTACCAAAACAGATAATGGGTAGCTTTCTCCTTTTTCAATCCTTACACTTTCATTCTCAAAAGAAAATTTTAATGAACAGCTGGCAATCAGCGTCAAAATAAAACTAACAATAGGCAGTAAACATAATGCAATTGTCAAAATAAAAATTACATAATCCGTATACAAAACCGATAAAATAATTCCGTATACAGAAAAAACTATATAAAGTATCAAATTTCGAATCATTGGGTGCCCCCTTATACAACTCTGGGTGCTGGCACCTTATTTAAGATGTCATCTGCTACTGCATCCACACTAATTTGCTTATATTTTGCCTGCGCGTTAAGTAAAATCCGATGGCATACTACATCCTTAAATACGCTTTTTAAATCATCCGGATTTACATACTCCCGCCCTTTTACAAATGCCCGTCCTTTTGCCATAGACATTAATGCAATTGTTCCTCTTGGACTTACCCCTAATTCAATCATACTATGGTTTCTTGTTTCATAAACAAGTTTTCCAACATAATCATAAACTTTATCGTGAATATAAATAGTATCTACCCTCTCCTGCATTTCTAATAACTCATCCTCATTTATTACATTTTGAGCCTTATGCAGAGGGTTTTCTTTCTGCTTAGACTTTAAAATATTAATTTCAGACTGAATATCTGGATACCCGATCGTAAGGCGTACCATAAATCTGTCTAGCTGTGACTCTGGCAGCATCTGTGTTCCAATAGATCCCACTGGATTCTGGGTTGCAATTACTACAAATGGATTTGGTACCAAACGAGTTTGTCCATCCACTGTAATCTTTCCTTCTTCCATTACTTCAAGCAAGGCTGACTGGGTTTTAGGAGAGGTCCGGTTAATTTCATCTGCCAAAAATAAGTTACAAAATACTGCTCCCTCCTTAAACTCCATATTATTATGACTATCCAGCACATTAAAGCCAATTACATCACTTGGCAACACATCTGGCGTAAACTGCATCCTCACTTGCTTTAAATTCATTGCCTTTGAAAATGCTACTGCTAACGTAGTTTTACCAACTCCTGGTATGTCTTCCACTAAAATATGACCTTTTGCCAAAATTGCCATCATAACTTTTTCAATAATACTTCTTTTCCCAATAATAGCTTGTTCCACTAACCCTGTTATTCTATTTATCTTATCCTCATACTGAATCACGTTTGTCCCTCCAAATCAGTTTATTCTCTAATATTCAATTCCTTTTCTAGCCCCAATTCCCTTGTCAAAAGGATGCTTTACTTTTTTCATTTCTGTTACATAATCCGCAAGTGAAATAAGTTCTTCAGAAGGATTTCTACCTGTTAAAATAATTTCCAGGTCCTCCGGTGCCTCCCTTAAGCATATCAAAAACCTCTCTTGAGAAATAAAATTTTCGTTATACACCGACATAATCTCATCCATTACAATTACGTCATAAAACTGAAGTTCCATATTTTTAATTGTGTTTTCTAATACCGCAGAATAATACCCCCTTGCCTCCTCTCGTTGATTCTCTGCCATTTGAAACGTAAATCCATAACACTGGCTGCAAGGATAAACAGTTATGTTTTCTATCCCCTTTAATACCTCAACTTCTCCCGAATCATCTGTTTTCATAAAACGAACCACAAAAACTCTTTTCCCTTTTCCTGCGGCACGAACTGCCAGACCTACTGCTGCCGTCGTCTTCCCTTTTCCATCACCACAATATAAATGAATCATATATCTCCTTCTTTCCTACTTTCTTTCCTAATTATTTATTGTAGCCAAAAGCCACTTTATCCATCCCGATACAGAAGAGGCTCTTCTTTCTACAAGACTTTCACCACACAAATTTAACTCACGGATTTTAGATGCAATTAACTTCTTATCTGGCGCTTCTCCTTGCTGTCGGAAAAACATAAAAATATACCGAAATATTTCATGTGTAAACATTTGCTCTACATATTTAAGCTGCCTTTTCTTATAAGGCATTTTCATAATAGCTTCTCCTAAGGCAGACAACCTTACTCTCACTATACCATTCTCAGCTTTATATTTTTCTGTCAATTCCAAATACCTGGCTGCATTAAAATAATAATCTCCCTGCCTTTTATCAAATCCAATTGCTTCTGCTATTTCTGAAATTGTCTTATCCTCTTCCTTCAAAAGCTCCAGTAATGAAATGACCGTAGGAAAACTATCTGCCTGTATAAATGGAATTCCGTCGTTTTCCTCCTTGCTTCTAGTACTATTATATACCTCTGTTAAATCGTCCATTGTAATATCAACATCTTCAAAACTATAATTTTTTTGCCTCACAAATTTAATTGAACTATAATTTTCCACATCTGTAAACTCAAATTCCATTAGTCTGAAAATATTATTGCTATATACTAAAAAGACAGGCCGAATCTCTTTTACCAGTTTAGTTTTCCAAAGTCTAAAAGGGTAATAGAGCTGCCTGACAATAAAATCCTTATGCACAACATTTTTTGCCTCAATTATAGATACACAATTATGATTTTCAAAACCCGCATCTATTTCTATCTGGGCATTTCTCACAGATATAAGAGCTTGTCCCTGATTTTTTGTATTTTGTATTACAAATTCAAACTCTCCTGATTTCATCCTGCCGCTTATTGTCTGAACCATTTGCTTTTCCCCTAAAAAATCATCCAATACACTGGTTACTCCCAGTACATTAATTACATTTGCCTCACTATTAATATTTTCTTTCGAAATAGTTTCTAAATGTTCTGGAAAATCAATATGTTTAATAAAACGCTCCATCTCAGGAATAGCGTGATAAGAATCAAAATACCCCATTACATAGCTTCCCCGGCTATTAGGTAAAATAGAAAGCTTTTTCCCATTTCCCTTTCCAAAACATTTTGGTAATGATTCTTCTGTATCAAATTTCGTCATAAGACGAGGTTCCCGAAATTCCTTAATTTGACTGGCTGTTATCTCAAATACTCCATTTTTTTCAACCTTACTAAAAATATCATACTTATCAAACAGCCTAATCCAAGCCGCTTCATTCTTAGACAAGTTGCTTTCATTTGAAAGAAGTTTTGCATTTGTTTCCATTAACAGACTAGATTTCATAGTTTGATATTAATACCTCCTCCACATCTCCACGCTTACTTGCATTAGAATTAATTGCCCTTTTGGCAGATACCTGCTTTATCGTAAAATTCTGATATAACTCCAGAATAAAGTCACAGTACGAGTTTGAAAGTAAAAAATTCACACCTCTTTTATTCAGTTTATCACAAATTTCTTTTAATTCAATTTGCTGGTTCATCCCAAATCCATTATTTGTATATCCTGTAAATGAACTAGAATACGATATAGGGTGGTAAGGCGGGTCTAAATATACAAAAGCTCCTTTTTTAGCTGTCTTTAAAGCTTCCTTGTAATCACCTGACAAAATTCTAATTCCCTTTCTATTCAAAAAACGATGTAATGCTCTTAATGTCGTTTCATTTACTATGTTAGGGTTTTTATATTTACCATAAGGTGAGTTAAATTGACCAGACTGATTTACCCGAAACAATCCATTATAACAGGTTTTGTTTAAATATAAAATCCTGGCCGCTCTCTCCACCCTGCTCATCCCTGTATACTTTTCCTGGTTTCTGTCATAACCTCTCACTTCGTAATAATATTCTGATTTATTATTCTGTTCATGTAATTTTAATTCGTTAATTAGTTCCTCACACTGATCTCTGATTGTAATATATACATTGATTAACTCTTCATTGGCATCATTAATAACCGCTTTAGCTGGCTGCAAAGCAAACAGCACCGCACCACCACCAACAAACGGCTCATAATAAGTGGAGTATTCTTTTGGCACCATTGGTTCTATATCTTTTAATAACTGTCTCTTTCCACCTACCCACTTTAAAGCTGGTGCTACTAAAGAATCCTGTTTCATGTCTATTCCTCCGTCATTCTACTCTTTCAATAGTATAACATAAATAAAACCATCTGTGAAAATTTTTTAAAAGGAACTAACTACAAAATCGGCAGTCTGAACTTAATCAGAACTGCCGATTTTATTATCTCTATATTACATTACGATTTGCTTACTATAATAGTTTCTTTCACTATTTTTTTCTGTCCATTATATAATTTTATTGTAGTTGTTATTATCGTTTTTCCAACACCAACGGATGTAATCTGACCACTTTTATTAACTGTAGCAACCTGTTTATTACTAGAAGAATAAGAAACAGTTGCAGCTCCAATTGCACTGCTGTCCGTTTTACTTTTTAAACTCTTTACACTTTGCAATGTCACTGGAAGCGTTACCTTTACTTTTGTACTCTGACCTAACTTCAGCTTACTTTTTTCTGATTTTACTTTTATCTGATTTTTTAAAGTTGTAACTGTTTGAGCAGACAGTTTATTGGAAAGCACGACATACGTTCCACCCTGCACTATATTGATTGAAACGCTTCCATCCTCACTTACATAATAATTTGAACTATATGGCAATGTTTCGTATTTTTTTGTGGTTTCATTGTAGTGATAAACATTTACTTTGCTTCCTGGTACTATACCTGGCTGATCTTCCAAATTAATGTTAACTCTTGCGGAAACAGGCAGTTTGTCATTCTCTTCAAAGGATACTGTCACTCCAGCCTCCTGTGATTTTAGCTGCATACCTAAATTAATATCTTCCATTTCTTCAGCAGCCTTCAGTAGTTGATCCTTTGCAAACATCCATGTATAGCATTCTTTTTGATTTTTATCTTTTACGACTATTGACAATCCTTTTTCATTAGTCTTTGCTGCCTTCAATATTCCTGCATTTAATATTAGCTTATTGCCACCATTAATATCGGAAGAAATTTGTCTATAAATCATTAAATCTTGGGATTCTGTTTTATGAACTGGTGTTATCTCAGTAGAATCCATTTCTTTTATTTTTATTTCTACTCCTGCTTCCATATCAGAATAACCAGTTCCATCTGATCCCTTCCATAAAAGATAAGTAGTTCCGCAGGTATTTGCTTTCGTAATAAAACAAATTTTATTTAAATCAGCTGCTTCTATTTCCTGTCCTGCTGCTATTGTAGTACTTGTACTGCCAGAAACAAGTTTCCAAGTTCCACAATCTAAATTATTAATAAAAGTAATTTTAATTTTTGTCAACGCATCCGATTCCACATCTAAAAAATGTTGAGTAAAATCCGTTGCCGTAAAATATACTAACTGATTTTCATATACGCTTTTATTTATATCTGCAACTTCTGGCAAATCATTTACGCTTGTAACTGTAATACTCACTTCTGCAACATTAGAATTAGCTGTTCCATCATTAGTACTAAATGAAAAACTGTCATTTCCAAAATAGTTATTGTCTGGTGTATAGCTATAGCTTCCATCTTCATTTAGACTAACCCTACCGTTTTTAGCATTTTCCACAACAGAAAATGTTAATGTATCACCTTCCACGTCACTTGCTGAAAGCACACCATTTAATGTAGCGTCTTCTAATACACTTTGTACTGCATTCTGGCAAACAGGTGCATCATTTACACTGTTAATTGTAACCGTTACAACTGCCGACTCAGAAAAATTTACACCATCACTGACTTTATATGAAAAACTGTCACTTCCAAAATAATTTTCATTTGGTACATAGTGATATAGTCCATTTGAATCAACTATAACCGTTCCATGATTTGCCTCTCTTGTTTTAATAAATACAAGTGGGGTTCCTTCCACATCAAATCCATACAACGATCCATTTGAACTTCCATCTTCTTCTAATGTAATGCTTTTATCATAAGCATATGGTATGTCATTCACCTCAGCTATCGTAATTACTACAGTAGCTGTATTAGAATATTCTACTCCATCTGTTACCCGATACGTAAAGCTGTCAACTCCATTTTCATTTAATGCTGGGAGATAGATATAACTTCCATTTGCGTCCAAAAAAACATTGCCCTTTTGAGGAACAGACACGATTTGATAGTTCAAAGCATCTCCATCTACATCTAATGCCCAAAGCATTCCATGCTCATCTTCATCCTCTGTCACATTTAGTACTCTATCCTGTGCAACCGGTGCATCATTTACTGCTGTAATATTAATAGTAACTGTTGCAGCTAATGAATCAGCCAATCCATCATTTACTTTAAATTCAAAACGATCTATCCCATTATAATTAGCATCTGGCATGTACTGAAATGTTCCATTGCTGTTGATTGTAACAGAACCATGTAAAGATTCGACTGTCTTACTAAATGCCAGGGTATTCCCATCAATATCCATTCCTGTTAAAGCTCCAGTTTTTTCTGTATCCTCATTGATCGTAAAAAAGCTGTCATTTGCCACAGGAATATCATTTACTGAGGTAATTTCAATTGTTACGGTTACTGTACTGGAATACAAATTACCATCACTTACTTTGTAGGTAAAATAATCCATCCCATTTACATCTTTATTCGGAACATACATATACGAACCACTTGCCTGTAATGTAATGGTGCCCTTTGAGGTTCCAGATACTAATTGATAGGTCAGTACATCATTTTCTATATCACTGGCAGAAAGCATTCCGCCTTTTGGCATATCCTCAAAAGTTGAAATTGTGCTGTCCAAAGCTACTGGTGCATCATTTATTGAATTTACTCCTAGTTGAAAAGTGTCTGATGCGAATGCCCCTTGTTCGTCCGTTACTGTTACCGTTATGATTGCTGTTCCAGACTGATTTTTAGCGGGAATAATTTTTATTTTTCGATTGGCACCCGTCCCTTCCACTATAATGTGGGCTGAATCTTCAGGCACAAGCAGTTTGTTATTAGAACTTGCAGTTACTGTTAAATTATCTGCCAAAGTTTCTTCGTCGTTAATTGTTAAATTAATTTCTCCTAAATCTGCCGTAGAGGAATCCTCATTAATGACACAAAGGTCAATCGAACAATTTATAGTTGGTGCCATGTTGTTTAATGTAACAAATGTTGCCACAGAACTATAGTTTGTTCCCTTTGCATTAGTTGCATATGTTCTTACCTCATACGAGGTATTATTAGAAAGAGATGATATTCTGATACTAAAACTACCTGTTGTCGATGTTCTAAAAATTACTTTTGTATAGTTTAAATCAGTAGCTTTTTTATATTCAATACCTCTTTCTAAAATAGCGCTTCCATTATCACTTACTACATTTCCATTTATTGCAGCACTAGTTGATGTAATGGATGTAATTGACTCTGTATTTACCGTAGGTATAGATGTAAATATAATACTTTCTGAACTATCTGAAGCTTCTCCTTCTCCCGCAGCATTTTTTGCTTTTACTGAAAATGTGTAGCTGTTTCCTGCTGTAAGACCTGTTACTTTAATAGGACTATACGTACCTGTTGCTGTTACGCTCCCGTCACCTGAGGTTACTATATAAGAATTAATAGAACTTCCTCCATCTGATGCCGGACCATTGAAGGATACCATAATTCCGTCAGAACTATCTGTCACAGCTGTAATAGATGGTTTTCCAGGACAAGTATATACCGTTACCTGAAAATTTCTATATACCGTTCCATTTACCTTAACTGAAATTTCAGCAGTTCCTGAAACTCCTGCCTGGGCCGTAAAACTAATATTTCTATAATATCCGCTTCCCTCAAAAGTAATGGAGCTGCTATTCACAATACTGTTATTGGAAGACGTACCTGTCAAAGTAATGTCTGACCCACTATATACAGCCGTAAATGGAATGTTATTTGCAGTAGCTCCTGCTTTTAATGTTTGATCATTTATAACAGAAACAACGGTTGCATTAGATATAACTACACTTACATTATCTATCCTAGCACCTACAGAACCACCCATTGTAACCCTGATTTTTCTTGTTCCAGAACTTATTGTTCCGCTGTTTTTAGTCCATAAGAGATTACCAGTTCCATCATATCCCTCAACTTTACACTCACCACTTTGCACATTAGTATAAGATGAGTTAAATTCTAATAATCCAGTATCTATAATAGAACCAAATTTAGCTATATCTATATCTTGATAAACATAATATTTTGACTGTCCACTTGAAACCGACCCAACAATAAATACACCTCCATTGGTATACATACGAGATTCTGAATTTGTCCATCCATCTAATGTAGTACCATCTGAATTACTTACAATATTACTTCCTAATTGAATGTTTGGATAAACTGTAACTTTAAATATCATATTAGTAGCTTTTGTCCCATCCGAAACACTTACCGTAATATTTGCCGTTCCCGTCTGTCCACTTGTTGATGTTACAGAGATAGAACCATTTCCATTTGATAATGAAACATTTATATTAGAGTTGGTAATAACTAATTGGTTAGATGAGCTTGCTGAAACAGTAAGTGTTCCAACTGCATTATCCATATCCGATGCGGTAAATGAAAAAGGACCTATCTGGGTTCCTGAATCACCTGACTGATCCGCGATTTGAGAAACAGAAGGAGCAATATCTCCATTTTCGTATAATATTACTGACATATCATCATATCCTGCATAGGTGTATGCCCCGATCCCGCCTGGATATGTTAGAAAGCACAATAAGGTAATTCTGATTTTTCTTGCCCCAGCAGCCACAGCCTCTACTATCTGAAACTGTTCCCAACTGATAGAAGAATATGTAGTAGTACTTCCACAACTTTTTTCCTCATTATACAATTCATTTCCACTTCCATCAAATTGTTGAATTTTTACTTTAATGTAATCGCCAGACTTAGCACCTGTCTTCATGTAATATCCACTAAAATTAACCATTAATGTGCTACTGTCAATTTTAGCTGCCTGGCTGCTAATGTCGATATCTTGATAATTATTAATTTCAGAATCTACATATCCTTGTGAAAATGTACCAAAATAATTACCAGTCCTTCCTCCAGCCGTTGACCGCAAATTATTTGTATTAGAGTTGTAACCACTTGCTCCAGTCCACCCATTTGCTGTACTATTTCCTGCATCTCCGCCAGGATTCACCAAAAGGTTGGTATCCAATGATGCCGCATGTACTTTTGTTATCGGGCTAAACTGAATTATATTTATTAAAATAGCAGCTAGAACGATAACACATGTTACTTTTAATGTTCTTTTTCTCATTTGTACCTCCGTATATTATGTCCATAAGTATCCTATTATATCACATTTTATCGAATTATAGAGAATTTGTATATAAGTAATATTTACCAAAACAATAAAAGAGCGCAGTCAAATTCACTACACCCTTTTATATGATTCTTCTTATTCACTTAATGCCCCATAAATAATCTGGCGCATTTTTCTTCTTAAGCTAACGTCTCCCCCCTGCAAAATCTGCTGCATATAGACCATTACTAGTTCTTCCTTTGGATCTACAAAAAAATATGTCCCTGCAAGTCCATCCCATCCATATTCGCCCACACTTCCGTTACTTGCTGCAACTGAGGTATCTAACATAACACGCATTAAATTACCATACCCATATCCATAAATACTTTCAAAATAAACTGTTTTCAATTGTTCGGGAGTTAACTGGTTTTTCCCCATATATTCTACGGTTTTACGACCTAAAATCTGTCTTCCTTCAAATGTTCCCTTTCCAACCAGCATGCGGACAAAATGTATATAATCCTCCAAGGTAGAATATAAACCAGCTCCACCTGCTTCAATATCCGGATTTTCCTCGGGTTGGAGGAGTCTTAATATCTTAGGCTCGTCTGCTGGTGCTTCCACCAGATGTCCTTCTTCGTCAGCTCTTGAATACACTTTTGCTAGACGAGGGCGTTTTTCCTCTGCAACTTTAAAATCTGTATCTACCATTCTAAGTGGCTCAAATATTTCCTGCTTTAAAAAATCTCCATACCTCATTCCTGTTATAATCTGTACGATTGCACCCAAGAAATCTGCTGACGCACCATACTTCCAACTAGTTCCTGGTTCAAAGTCCAGTGGTGCTTCTGCAAAGCAGTTGCAAATTTTTACAATATCAATTTTTTCACCCTTCTCCATTCGCTTTAGCAAGTCTTGCTGAATGTCTAGCATTCCCTTTTCAGGTACGCCTTCTTCCCACGGATACGCAATTCCTGATGTCATATTCAACAAATGCTGAATTGTAATTCGAGTTTTTGCATCTACAAGTCCTTCTTTCGTTGACACCTTCATATTTTTAAGTCCTGGAATGTACTTATCTGCTGGCTCTTGCAGATCAATCAGACCTCTCTCCGCTAATATCATAATAGCTGTTGCCGTAATTGGTTTTGTCATGGAAAATATTTTATAAATAGTATCTTCTTTATCTGATCCATATATATTATGAAATGCTGTTTTCCCTTTATGTTCTATTTGAATCGACGCGCCCAGCACTCTTTTTTCGTCTAATTCTTTTTGAAATAAATTATTTAACCAGCTTAGTTTTTTTGTATTCATTTATTATCTATCCGCCTTTCCTGTATAATCATTTGCATGTGAAATATACCGCTATTATAGCATATCTTTTGAAAAATGAATATCTGAAAAAGCTATTATATTTAATAGATTATCAAAAAAATAGAAACGTAATTAACTTCACAATCAAAGTTAACTACGTTTCAAAATAAAATCATATTATAAAAACCATAATACTATCTTTTGAAATTATTGTTAGATTGTTTAAATAAATATTTGAAACCAATGCATAACATAACAAAAAATACAACCATTACTATAACATTTAATAATGATACTATTGTATCAATAATTAACACATTATTTTACCTCCTATCTTACAAATAGTAAAACCCTTTATCATAAACTGAATCATACTTGTAATACATATACATATGACATAACTCTCTATGAACCTCAATTACTCCAATTGGAGTTGTGATAGTTGTTACATGTGTATAATCACTTGATACATATGCTGTCCTACTTCCATCTAAAATTGAGGTTGAATAGCTGATATCCTCAATACCTACGCCTATAGTAAATCCTGTCAATGTTAATCTTGGATTAGAAATTGAAGTTACATAATTATTTGTAGACTTCATTGTCACATCAGCAGATAATGTATATGTACTAGTCAAGGAACGTACGTATTTTACATTTTTAGTATAATATGTAATGTCATTAAGTGCTAACAGTCCCTTTTTTTGAGTGTTAGGTGTTATTACTACCGATTCATTATATACATTCTCATTCTCATTTTGCTCAAGATAACTAATTACCTCATCAATAGAATTCATCTTCAAAGTATCTTGATTATCACTACTATCACTGGAAAAGCTAATAGAATAATTGTTTTCATCTAAAATATCTGATTCTTGAATTTTTTCTAAAAGTAATTTTTGATACTCACTTTCAACATCTACTAACTCTTTTGCATTAATTTTAGAACCAAACATAGATAAAGTCAACCCCATAATTAATAACAAACATGTTAACTTTTTTAAAAATTTTTGTTTCATTTCACTAATCTCCTTATCTTATTTAATAATTTTGTTTGATTTTTACTTTTAAACTTCATAGCAATCCAACATTTTCTATTATATACTATTTTTTTACATGTCAATATATTATTTGTATAATTATGTGTTCTTTGTAATATTTACTTTCTTGCAACAAAAAAGCACCAACCCCACAGCTCTTTCGTCTGCAAAACCGGTACTTTGCAAGTGCGCCTCCAGGGGCTCGAACCCTGGACACCCTGATTAAGAGTCAGGTGCTCTACCAACTGAGCTAGAAGCGCATACTTTATTATTTTTATTCTTTTTTTATATTTCCTAAACGCAAAAGTAATTATATATGATAGTTTTGCAAATTGCAAGCCTTTTTTTAAAAAAAAATAATTTTTCGTTTTATTTTATATTGTAACTTATATTTTTCGTTGAATTAAATAAAAAAAAAGGCTATAATACAAATACAACTTATAGTATTGAACGATTGAAAGGATGGGAACATTTTTATGGCGGCAAACTCTTCTGATTCAAATAAAAATTCTGATAAGCGAAATGTATTTGAATCAAATAAACAGTATTTTACCATATGTATCTATGCTCTATTTGTAATAACGGTTGGTTCCATTATTATATACAGCATTATGAACTGGTCCGAAACCAGACAGAATATTGAAAATGTTTTTGGTATTTTATCACCATTTATTGCTGCATTTTTTATTGCCTTTTTACTAACACCGCTTACTAAAAATATTGATCAACTATTAGAAAAATACTTAATGAAAAGTCCCTCTTATACTTCTTTTCGCAAAGGTATTTCAATTTTTTGTTCTTATATAGTTTTTTTAGGTATTATTATTTTGACATTTATTTATGTCATTCCTCAGCTTGGAACAAGTATTCAGGACTTAACCCAAAAGCTGACAGATAATCCAGAACAATTTTCAAATATGTTTAATGGTATATATGATTATTTAAACACACTGGAAACCAGATATCCTGATTTAGATATTCCTGCTATTAAAGAACAGATTAATGAATTGATTCCTCAGGCTTTATCTTTTGGAACTAATTTTGTAACAAACTTATTTCCTGTTTTGGTAACCGTTTCTGTATCAATAATGAAATGGATTATTAATATATTTTTATCTATTGTGATTTCTTGTTATTTATTATCGGATAAGAAATTTTTACTATATCACATTAAAAGGCTTGTCTATGCTCTTTTAACAAAAGAAAAGGCCGAATATCTCTTTTCAACTGCAAAGGAATGTAATAGTATATTTAGTGGTTTTATTATTGGTAAATTTATTGATTCCTTAATTATAGGTGCCATTTGCTTTGTACTAATGCTAATATTTCAACTTCCTTATGCATTGCTGCTAAGTGTAATTGTTGGTATCACCAATATGATTCCGTACTTTGGTCCTTTTATTGGTGCCGTGCCAGGTGTAATTATTTTTTTATTGCTCAATCCTATCCAAGCTGTAATTTTTATTATTATGATTTTTGCACTTCAACAATTTGACGGACTTTATCTCGGACCTAAAATATTAGGAGAATCTACTGGCCTAAAGCCACTTTGGGTTATTTTTGCCATTACCATCGGTGGTGCCTACTTTGGTGTTATTGGTATGTTTCTTGGTGTCCCAGTTGTTGCTGTTTTGGGATATTTACTAAACCAGTTTATTCAAAGAAAGCTAGATCGGAAAAATATTAAAAATATATAGTATTCAAGCTAGGAAAGATAATTTGAACATAAATAAAGAAAAAGCAGGATTTATCCTGCTTTTTCTTTATTTATGTTGATTAATTTTATCCTGCAATACCGATTTTGAAACGGCACCCATAACCGTATCTACAACCTTACCATTCTTAAAAAAGTGAATTGTCGGGATAGACATTACCCTGTACGTTCCACTAATATTGGGGCAATTATCTACATTTAGCTTTCCAATTTTTACTGTTCCTTCATATTCTTTTGCAAGGTCTTCAATAATTGGACCCATTATTTTACAAGGTCCACACCAGTCTGCATAAAAGTCCACTACTACAAGCATGCTTTCATTTAATACCTGTTCTTGAAAATTATTTTCTGTAAATTGTGTTGCCATGCTGCTTCCTCCTTTTGTTATAAAAACTTGAATACAGTAACTACTTTCCTTTTTTATTATGCTTACCTAAAGACTGTAATATACTATCTACCTGATCCCATGATTTTTTAAACTCCATTGCTTTCTTATTTAACTTAGGATTAGTACCGGTTGCTTTTGCAATTTTTGATTTAACCTGAGACTGAGCCATTTAATAACCATCACCATAAATATATTCTTTATAATCTATGATTCTGTCATATGAAATAAAACAACAATAATCTATCTATGAATAATCATCCGGCAAATAGGCTTTCCTTCTTCAGAAAATTTCTGCTCGTATTCTGTCATTACATTACCTTCTTGTTCATCGCTATGATGTAGGTCAAATGTTTTACTTTCTAAGATCCACTGAGCTACAGAAACTTCCTCCAATGAAAACTCAAACAGCTCCTTATTGTCTGTTTTGAAAATCACCTTTCCTTTCTGCTCAAGAAATTGATTATATTTAGCCAAGAACTGATGTGATGTCAGCCTGCGTTTTGCATGTCTCTCCTTTGGCCATGGATCAGAAAAATTTAAATAAATCTGGGCAACCTCATTTTTGTCAAAAACATTATTAATATCTTCTGCATCCATACGAATAAAAAACAAGTTATTTAACTCAACTTCTTCTCTCTTCTCGATTGCACGAACTAACACACTAGAATATTTCTCAATGCCAATAAAATTAATATGGGGATTATTCAGTGCCATCTTTATTATAAATTGTCCTTTTCCCATTCCAATTTCAATATGAAGAGGATTATCATTTTTAAATACTTGTTTCCATAACCCCTTATACTCTTCTGGATTATGTATTACAAATTGATTATCCGCAATTTTTTCTCTAGAACCTTTTACATTTCTTAACCTCATATCCAATTCTCCAGTCTGTTCCTCTTATGAATATCTTTCAAATTCTAAGTATATCATAAAAATATAATTTTACTATAGTTAAATTTCAAAAAAAGTAGTATGATATTATAATGAATGGAAAACTATGTAATGGGAATAGTACTCATAGAAATATTATCATTAGGAGGCTGTACCATGGAAAAAATGATTACTCTTTTATCAGAAATTGAGGAAAAGGCAAACAAAATTTTAAATAGTGTTTCCGAAGAAAAGACAAAACTGAATAATCAGATTCGTACGGAAATAGAAAAATTTGATGCTGAACTAAATGAAAAGACGAAAGAACAGCTAGAAAAAATTCGTGTAGAAACTAATCAAGCTTTAACGAAAGAGTTAGAAGAACTGCAAAATACTCACAATTCTCTCTTGAAAAATCTAGAATACCTGTATGAAAAAAAGAATGAAATATACGCCAACGAAATTTTTAATCGCATTATATCTGCCTAATACATTATGCTGGAGGGTTTTTAATGGGAAATTTACTTACCTATGGCGGTATTATCACAAAAATACATGGTATGTCTGGGGATTTGATAAGCAATGCAGAATATGAGCAGATTATCCAACTGGATTCCCCTGCAAGTTTTATTGCCTATCTCAAGTCACTTCCTGGTTACCATAATATATTTAATGAAATAAACGAAACCTCCATACACCGAGGTAACATTGAAGAAGTTATTTATAATTCTCTTTATATGGACTACACTAAAATATATCAATTTTCTACAAATGATCTTAGAACTCCTTTATCCATTATTTTTTTTCGTTATGAAATAAATATACTGAAAGCATGCTTACAATCCATTCATGCCAACAATAAAATTTGCAAGCTTTCTGTATTTGCAGATTTTTTTAAAACACATTCAGAAATAGATATGATACGCCTGTCAGCTTCAAACTCATTAAATGAATTTATCGGTAATTTGAAAGGCAGTAAATATTATGAACTGTTTACAAAATTTCAAAATAGCAATTTTTCTGGCCACACTTATGAAGAGCAACTTGATGTTTATTTTTTTACAGTATCCTGGAGATTTATTAACAAAAAACTAAAAGGCGAATCGCAAAAAATACTGACTGCACTGTATGGTACACAGATAGATTTATTAAACATTATGTGGATTTACCGTTCCAAAAAATATTACGAACTTGATACTTCAGATATTTTGGCACTAATTATTCCTGTTCATTATTCTTTAAAACAGGAACAACTGACCAAACTAATAGAAACCAGCACAATAAACGAGTTTTTTACTATTTTATCTTCTACTTCTTATAAAGAACTTGTAAATCAGGAAAACCATGATTTAATTGAAGAATATCAATTGCATTTACTTATTAAAAACTACAAAGAATGTGTAAAAAAATATCCCGTTTCTATTGCCCGTATTTTTTACTATTTATTCGCAAAGGAGCAGGAGATTAATAAACTTACTACTGCACTAGAATGTATACGTTATAAAATACCCCCAGAAAAATCCCTTAACTATATAAATCATACTTAAAATGGAGGTGATTACTATAATTGAAAAAATGAGATTTCTAACTATAACAGGACCAAAGGATGACATTGACCGGATTATGAGTCAATATCTTTGTAAGTTTGAGATTCACCTTGAAAATGCACTGTCTGAATTAAGCAATGTCCATGAACTAAAACCATTTGTGGAAGTGAATCCATATAAAGACATACTAGAAAAGTCCGAGTTACTGATTGAAAAATTAAATAGTAATACTAGTTTTTCTGACCATTCAATTACACCTGAGAACGCAGCTTATACGATTAAAAAAGCATGCCAGCTTACAGACGATTTATATAATCAAAAAAAACATTTAAGTCAGAAAAAAGATGCCCTCATTGAAATTATATCTCTAATTGAGCCATTTCGATTATTAAATTACGAAATTCAAAAAATACTGAAATTCAAGTTTTTAAAGTTTAGATTTGGAAAAATATCTCACCAGTATTATAACAAATTTTCAAAATACGTTTATGATAATTTAAATACAGTTTTTTTGGAATGTGACAGCGATGCCAGTTATGTATGGGGCGTTTATTTTGTACCTGCTTCATCAGCGGTAAAAGTAGATGCTGTATTTTCTTCTCTTCATTTTGAAAGAATTATTATACCAGATGGATATAGTGGTACTCCAGAAGATATTTATCAGTCCCTAACAAAAAAACTGGTTAATATCCGTCAACAGAATAGAGCATTATCCGTTGAAATAAAAAACAGATTGCATGAAATAGAGGATGATCTTCTTCTTGCACATCAGACGTTAACTACTTACAATCAAAATTTTGAAATAAGAAAGCTTGCTGCCTGCACAAAAGGTACTAAGAAAGGCGTTGTGTTTTATATTATATGTGGTTGGATGACTGAAAATGATGCCAAAAACTTTCTTGCGGTAACAGAGCCTGATCCAGACATTTATATTATTTCAGAAAATGACCAAGAGCATGTTTTAACAAAACCGCCAACACGGTTAAAAAATCCCAAGCTCTTTCAACCTTTTGAGCTGTTTATAGATATGTACGGATTACCTGCTTACAACGAAATGGATCCTACTATTTTTGTAGCTCTCACCTACACCTTAATGTTTGGCATTATGTTTGGTGACGTTGGGCAAGGTCTTTGCCTAGCTATTGGCGGTTTTCTGCTATACTGGCTAAAAAAAATGAATTTAGGTGCCATTATCGGCTTGGCTGGTATCTGGTCCACTATTTTTGGTTTTTTTTACGGAAGTATTTTTGGATTTGAAGAAATTATACCCGCTTTATGGCGGAAGCCAATGGATAATATCATGTCAACCTTACTTACTTCCATTGGATTTGGTATTGGTCTTATAATATTTGCCATGATTTTAAATATAATTAATGGAATTCGATCCAAAAATATTGAAAAAGTTTTTTTTGATCCCAGTGGTCTAGCTGGATTAATATGCTATAGCCTTGCTGTATTACTTATTATTCTAGCACTAACAGGACGTAAAATACCAGGTTCTCACCTGTCTGGAATTTTGCTTTGTCTTCCCTTAGCTGCAATATTTTTAAAAGAGCCTTTTACACATTTGGTTCAAAAACAAAAAAAAATTTTTCCTCCAGGCAGTAAATCTATGTTTTTTATAGAAGGACTGGTTGAATTATTTGACGTAGTTTTAAGCTATGCTACAAATACTATTTCTTTTGTACGTGTAGGGGCATTTGCTCTTAGCCATGCCGGCATGATGGGTGTCGTCCTATCGCTTGCAGACACTGCTAGTGGAACACCTAATGTCTTTATACTGATTATTGGAAATATTGCTGTTACCGCATTGGAAGGACTTGTAGTTGGTATTCAAGTATTAAGACTGGAATATTATGAAATGTTCAGCCGATTTTATCGCGGAACAGGGAAAACATTTAAACCATTTAATTCAAAGTTTACAAATTAGGAGGACAGCCTTATGACTACAAAAATAATTTTTGCTTCTATACTTATTTTTAGTATTGTAATTCCTTTTGGAGTATATCTGTTTAGTGAAAAGAAAAAAGGCAGCTTTATAGCTGCATTGGGCTTTAACATATTATTTTTCTTTGGAACCCTGATTATCGCTGATATCTTTTTATTTGGAGGAAAAATTTCTGCTGCTGAAGCAGATGCCGTTACAAATACCGCCGAAAGCGGTTGGAAATACATGGCTGCCGCTTTGTCTACAGGGCTCTCCTGTATTGGCGCTGGTATTGCCGTTGCCTCTGCTGCCAGCTCAGCCCTTGGAGCCTTAAGCGAAGATTCCAGCATTATGGGTAAAGCACTGATTTTTGTTGCCCTTGCAGAATCTATTGCCTTATATGGCCTGCTTATCTCCTTTACTATATTAGGATAGGAATGGTGTTATGAAAATGTATTTAATAAGTGATAATGTGGATACCTATACAGGTATGCGGCTTGCCGGTGTAAATGGTGTTGTGATTCATTCAAAAGAGCATTTAAAAGAGGAATTAGAGAAAGCATTTAAGGATAAAGAAGTGGGAATCGTTCTACTAACAGAAAAGTTTGGACGGGAATTTCCTGATATTATAGATGACGTAAAACTTAACCGTCGTCTTCCGCTAATTGTAGAAATTCCTGATAGACATGGAACTGGACGAAAACCAGATTTTATAACTAACTATGTAAAAGAAGCAATTGGTCTTAAATTATAAAGTGTGGGGGTGGTATTCTATGACCTTAAATGAAAAACTAGATATATTTTACAATGCTGCTATTAGTGATGCAACCACTCAAAGCATTGAACTGTTAAAGGAATATGAAAATAACCTAAGGGAGTCTGCAAAAATTCAAAAGGAAAAGTCTCAACAAGCTGCTGAACAGTTACTGCAAATAGAAAAGGACTCCATTATGAAAGAGAAAAATAAGATTATTTCAGATACTACTCTTTCGTTAAAACGTACATTGGCAGAAAAGAACAAAGAGTATGAACAAATAATATACAATAAGGTTCTTTCAAAGCTATTGACCTATATGAAGACAAATGACTATTTGACATTGTTGGAAAAACAAATAAATTTTGCTAAAAATTTTATTTTAGGTGCAGAAGTAACCATTTACTTAAGTTCTTCAGATTTTAATAAAAAAGAATTTTTAGAAGAGAAAACTGGCATTTCTTTGGAGTTAAGCAAGGATGATTTTACTGGTGGTATTCGTGCTATTATTCATACGAAAAACATACTAATTGATTATTCTTTTGCAACTAAACTAGCAGAGGAACTGGAGAAATTTTCATTTTAATAACAAAAAAACCGGAGGTGATTACAATGGAACCAACAGGAATTATATATGGTGTTAATGGCCCCGTTGTTTATATAAAGGAAAATCTAGATTTTAAAATGGGGGAAATGGTCTATATCGGAAAAGAACGACTTGTAGGTGAAGTAATTGGTCTGACAAAAGATATAATAACAATTCAGGTATTTGAAGATACAACAGGATTAAAGCCAGGTGAACTTGTTTACTCAACAGGAAGCGCTCTTTCCGTCACATTAGCTCCTGGTATTATTGGAAATATTTTTGATGGTATTCAACGTCCCTTAAATGTAATTGCTAACAGTTCAGGTGCATTTATTCCACCAGGAATTAGTGTATCTCCCCTTAATATGAAAAAAGAATGGGACGTTCATATTACTGTGAAGGCAGGTGATAAAGTATGGGGCGGAACTATAATTGCTGAAGTTCCTGAAACAGCCTCTATTATTCATAAGTGTATGGTTCCGCCACATATATCTGGAATTGTAACAAATGTTTTACAAGATGGTGCTTATACAATTGATACACCTATTATAACAATTAAAAATGAGCAAGATGAGGAACTTCCATTATCTTTACTACAAAAGTGGCCTATTCGAATTCCACGACCAGTAAATAAAAGATTCTCAGCAGAACAGCCTTTATTGACTGGTCAAAGAATTCTAGATACACTTTTCCCCATTGCAAAAGGAGGGACTGCTGCCATTCCAGGCGGTTTTGGCACTGGTAAAACAATGACACAGCATCAACTGGCAAAATGGTCCAATGCGGATATTATTTTATATATTGGATGTGGCGAACGTGGTAATGAAATGACCAACGTATTAGAAGAATTTTCACAATTAACAGATCCAAAATCGGGTAATCTCCTTCTGGAAAGAACCGTTTTGATTGCTAATACTTCAAATATGCCTGTTGCTGCCAGAGAAGCCAGCATCTACACTGGAATTACATTAGCCGAATATTATCGCGATATGGGCTATCATGTAGCAATAATGGCTGACTCTACTTCCAGATGGGCTGAAGCACTTCGGGAATTATCTGGACGTCTGGAAGAAATGCCTGCGGAAGAGGGTTTTCCTGCCTATCTGGCATCCCGGCTGGCTGCTTTTTATGAACGGGCTGGCTTTATGCAAAATATTAATGGCACCGAAGGAAGTGTCTCCATAATTGGAGCAGTATCTCCCCAGGGAGGTGACTTTTCAGAACCAGTAACCCAAAATACCAAACGTTTTGTCAGATGCTTTTGGGCATTAGATAAGGCATTGGCCTATGCAAGGCATTTTCCAGCCATTAATTGGCTAAACAGTTATAGCGATTATATATTTGATCTAACTCCTTGGTATACCCAAAATGTAGGCACCAGTTTTATAAACTGTAGAAACCAAATATTAAGCATTCTATCTCAAGAGAACAAACTAAATGAAATTGTAAAATTAATAGGCAGTGATGTACTTCCAGATGATCAAAAATTAATTTTAGAAATTGCAAGAGTCATTCGACTGGGCTTTGTACAACAAAATGCATTTCATAAGGAAGATACCTACGTTCCCATGAATAAGCAGCTCAAAATGATGGAAATTATTTTATACCTGTATGAAAAATGTAAACAGCTAATTGCACTTAATATGCCTATGGCATTGCTGCGAGAAGATCGTATTTTTGAACGTATTGTATCAATTAAATATGATGTGGCAAATAACGAACTAAATAAGTTTGATCTTTATAAAAATCAGATTGATGAATTTTATAATCGGCTTATTACTACGAATGCATAATTTGAAACATAAGTATTTTATTTAGAAAGGAGTTTTTTAATGTCTATTGAATACTTAGGCTTAAGTGAAATTCATGGTCCATTAATTGTATTAGAAGGTATTCAAGATGCTTCTTATGAAGAAATTGTGGAATTTACAGTTGAAAATGTTAATAAGAAGATAGGAAGAATTATTGAAATTTATGAGGACAAGGCTGTAATTCAGGTATTTGAAGGAACAGAAGAAATGTCTCTCAAAAATACTCGTACAAAATTAACAGGACATCCAATGGAAATTGCCTTGTCCCAGGATATTTTAGGACGTATTTTTAATGGCATAGGTAAACCTATTGATGGATTAGCTCCAATTATTTCTCCTATCAAAAAAAATATAAATGGTCTTCCACTAAATCCATGCAAAAGAGAATATCCAAGAAATTATATTCAAACCGGTATTTCCTCAATTGACTGTTTGACTACTTTAATTCGAGGACAAAAGCTGCCCATTTTTTCTGGAAATGGTCTGCCACACGATCAGCTGGCCGCCCAGATAGTCAAACAAGCATCCTTGGGAAATCGTTCTAATGAACAATTTGGTATCGTATTTGCTGCTATGGGAATAAAACATGATGTAGCTGAGTTTTTCAAAAAAACATTTGAGGAAAATGGCGTTAGTTCACATGTAACCATGTTTTTAAATTTGGCAAATGATCCTGTAATAGAGCGCCTAATTACACCAAAGGTAGCTTTAACTACTGCGGAGTATCTTGCATTTGAAAAAAACATGCACATTCTTGTTATATTAACTGATATAACCTCCTTTGCAGAAGCAATGCGTGAAGTTTCCTCCTCCAAAGGTGAAATTCCAAGCAGAAAAGGATATCCTGGCTATTTATATAGTGAATTAGCAGCGTTATATGAACGTGCAGGAATTATTTCTGGTGTTAATGGCTCGGTTACACAAATACCCATTTTAACAATGCCAAATGATGATATTACACATCCTATTCCAGACCTGACAGGTTACATTACAGAAGGACAAATTGTATTAGACCGTCTTTTACATCAAAAGGCAATTTATCCACCTATAAATATATTGCCCTCTTTATCACGTCTTATGAAAGATGGTATTGGTTCTGATTATACACGGGAAGATCATCAAGATCTTGCAAATCAGCTTTTCTCCTCCTATGCCCATGTGGGAGAAGCCAGGGCCCTGGCAAGTGTAATTGGTGAAGATGAAATATCCCCACTTGATAAAAAATATTTACGATTTGGTACAGCTTTAGAATCAGAATTTATTGCACAAGGCTACAGTTCTAATCGTTCGTTAATAGATACTTTAAATATGGGCTGGAATTTATTATCTCTGTTACCAAAAGAAGAACTAGATCGTATTGATACAAAAATCCTGAATAAGTATTATAAAAATACTACTTTTGTGTAGAGATAAACGAGGTGGTTAAATGAATACTAATTCTTTTCCAACAAAAAGTAATTTAATATTAGCAAAAAATTCTCTTGCACTTGCCAGACAGGGGTTTGAGTTAATGGATAAAAAAAGAAATATTTTAATACGAGAATTAATGCAGCTTATTAATGAGGCATCCAACATACAAAACGAAATAAATACTACATTTAATTCAGCTTATCTTGCTTTACAACGGGCAAATATTGAATTAGGTATTTACAATGTAGAAGAATTGAGTCATACTATACCTGAGGAAAATTCTATTGTTATTAAGCAACGCAGTATTATGGGCACTGAAATACCACTTGTTGAATTTGAAAATAAAAGAATTAAACCTACTTATTCTTTTTATGGAACACGCTTGTCTTTAGATGAAGCAGTAAATCGATTTAACAAAGTAAAAGAATTAACGATTCGTCTGTCAATGATTGAAAATGCTGCTTATCGATTAGCCAATAGTATTAAAAAAACCCAAAAACGAGCAAATGCATTACAAAATATAACAATACCTAACTATACTGCATTATCTATTGAAATCCAAAATGCTTTAGAGGAAAAAGAACGCGAGGAGTTTACACGGTTAAAAGTTATAAAAAAAATGCATTGCAACTAATAGAAAATTAAAGATCAATGAGGACTATTTTTATGAAAAAACCATTTACAATTATTTTTGTACTTTTGCTTTTACTAACATCACTTTTTCAACCAACTATTGCAAAAGCTGATAAAACTAATGACAACACATCTTTTCAATGGCCAGAAGGTCCTGATGCCTCCAGTTTATGCTCTGAGTCAGCAATTGTTATGGATGCTGCCACTGGACTTATTTTGTATGAAAAAAACATACATGAAGTACATTATCCTGCCAGTATTACTAAAATACTTACCACACTAATTGCCCTTGAAAACAGCTCACTAAATGAAATAGTGACCTATTCTAAAAACGCAGTGTATGGAATTGAACCAGGAAGCAGCCATATAGCCATTGATGTGGGTGAACAACTAACTATGGAGCAAAGTCTCTATGGTATTATGCTGGAATCTGCTAATGAAGCATGTCTGGGTGTTGCCGAACATATTTCCGGAAGTATTGATGCTTACGTAGAATTAATGAATCAAAAAGCACAAGAATTAGGTTGTACGGATTCTCATTTCATGAACCCAAACGGTTTACATGATGATAACCATTATACAACAGCTTACGACATGGCTCTTATCAGTCGTGAGGCAATAAAAAACGAAACTTTTAGAAAAATAACGAGTACAAAGAGTTATATTATTCCTAAGACAAATATTAAGCCTGCCAGAGATTGGATTAAAAATCATCATCAGATGCTAAACGGATATAAATATCCTCAATACGAATATGAATATTGTATAGGTGGAAAAACAGGTTATACCACTAAAGCGCAAAATACTTTAGTAACCTTTGCTGAAAAAGACGGTATGACTTTAATTTGTGTTGTAATGAAATCGCAAGGACCTGCTTATCCCTCTAATGAATATACAGATACTAAAAAATTATTTGATTTTTGCTTTCAAAACTACAGTATACAAACTATTTCATCATTAGAGTCTAACAGTCTAGAAGAAGATTTTCCATTATTTGATCGTTATAATTCTCTTTTAAATAATGGTCAACTTCCAATTTACTTGGATAACTGTTCCTCTGTTATTCTACCAAATAATGTTGATATTTCAGAAGTTACACAGACAATATCATATTTTCATGATACTTCTTTATCACCTGGTGAAAATATAATTGGAACTATTGAATATACTTATGACGGAAAAGTTGTTGGTTCTGGAAACATAATATACAATCAAATTGATTCTCCAAGATTAGTTACCAAAACATCTATTCAAGAAGTAAAACAAGATCAAATTGGAAGTGATTCAACTAATAAGGTATTTCCCGTTATTATTATATGCATAGTTATTATTACGCTAATTATTATTGTTTTTTTTGCTATATCATATCATATAAAAAGAAAACGAGCAAAGAATTTTTCTCTTCGCCAACATTATAGACGGTATCGAAATTATAACCGTCGTAACTTCTAAAAATAAATTGTCTTTAAAACTTAATTATGATAAAATTATACCAGAGTTACATAATGAGCAAAGGGAGGATTTTTTAATGGACTACAATGATAATGAACAGACTGGTTTAGATACAACCGGCAATTCTGATTTGCAGACTAGTAATAACCTGCAATCAGATCATATGGAACCGCAGCCTGGATATGGTTCTCAGCCAATGAATTTTAATCAGCAACCTAACTATAACCAACAGAGCAACAATTATAACCAGAAGCCTAACTATAATCAGGCAAATGATTTTAATGAACAATATGGATATAATATGCAGTCACAGTTTGAACCAAAGAAAGTAAACGGTTTAGCAATTGCTTCCTTGGTATTAGGAATTTTATCTATACCTTTTTCTTGTTGCTATGGTTTTGGTATATTAATGGGCATTGTTGGATTAATTCTTGGTATTATTAGTAAGAAGGGTGAACCTAGATTTACTGGTCAAGCTATTGGCGGAATTGTTTGTTCTATAATAGGTGCCATTTTATCTATTTTAATTATTATTGGTATTGTATTAATTGTTGTATATAGCAATGATTATTCATCTACTGGAATTAATAGCTTTTTAAATGATTATAATAGTTATTAAAAAAATAGGATTACATTGTAATCCTATTTTTATTTCAACAAATAAATATGAAAAAAATAAATAAGAGCATTTTTTACTAGAAACTGTACAATAATAATAACTGCCATTAATATTACATAAAAATCATGATATTTTATTCCTTTGATTTTACCTTTTGAAAAAAAAGCTATTGTATGACTTATCATAAAAAGCATGCCACCAATTCCCAGGTACGGAACCAAGGGATGATAAATAAAACTTTTTATAATATGGCCATGAATTAAATATTGTGTTGCCCTTGTGCCCCCACAACCAGGACAATAATATCCTGTATATGCATGAAAGAAACAAGGAGGCATTTTTCTTATAATATTAATATGAAATACTTTTTTTATTACTTCAAGGCAGATTACAAGTGAAAAAAATACACATCCTATTATATATAAACAAGCTTCAGGACTAGGTTTTTGCTTTCTTTTGTTCATTGATCTTTTAATGGAATTCCATTTCCATCCACATTAATTTTCCCTGCTAAAATTAAAATTCCTTCTACAAAAGCCCATATTCCAATTCCACCAGTTATAATTCCTGTAATTCCAAATGTACAACACATTAACAATATACTAACCGAACTCACACATAACTGAATAATTGCTTTTGTTGTATAACCTAAATAAAAATTATGTACACCAAAAGTTCCAAAGAATATCGCAAAAAGCCCGGCAGCTACTCTGGATTTTTGTCCTGAATCATCTATCATAATAACAGAAGATCCGCATCGCAGACAAATCTCACTATTTGGTGCAAGTCTTTCCCCACAATAGGGACAAAAAGCTTTTCCTTTTCCTTTTGGTGTCCCACATTTAACACAAACAACTGAGGTCTCCACTGGATATTGCTCACCACAATTTCTACAAAACATTTTCACATACATCCCTTCAAATAGTATGTTAATAGTTTACCACAGTTATATTGTGCTTTCAATTGGATTTATTTTTGTAAAACAATTTGGTAAGTTTGTTGTAAACTTCCAACATGAGAGCCTACTGTAACATAAATTAAGTTACTGCCTGGCACTAATTCAATATTAACAGAATTAGAATCCCCCTGTATATTTATACCATTAATTCGAATAAATGCTTTTGGATCTTCTGCTTTTGCTTTTACATTAATTGATGAAATATTATATGCCCTAAAATCAGCTGAATAAAAAAACATATTAGAGAGAAAAGCCGGAGTTAATTCAGTTGTCAATAAATCATTTCCTATTACAAGTTCTTTTAAGTTTGCATTACTTGCACGTGTAATTAAAATCTTATATTCCCGCATAATATTTCCCGTATTAGAAATAATCTGAATTGGTATAGTATTAAGCCCTACGTCCAAATTTATTTGAAAAGAAGGCTGTCCATTTTCCACTTCTGTTCCATTTACCTTTATTTTTCCTACAGACTCCATAGTAGGTGTAATTGTAATACTATACTCATCTGGAGTCTCTGGTAAATCATACTCTGTACTAATTTTATATTCCAAAACGGTTGGTAAAAACCCTGGATTTAAACACAACTCACTATTTATATCATTTACACTAAGTCCTGATAAACATTTTTTTGCCACACTTGATTTATAAATAGTTACACTCATATTTTTTCTCCTTTATAATTAACATAGTATACTATAACTATTTTAACCATATGAAATTCGTAATATACTGGGACAATAAAAAAAGATGCCTAGACATCTCTTTTTATCTAATTACAAATGTTAAATCTGCTTCAACTTTTAGTTCATCATCTACGTAAGCTTTTGAATGACCTTTTCCTACAGGTCCTTTTATTTTAACTAATTCAGTCTCAATTCTTAAAAGAGAACCTGGTTCTACTGGTTTTCTAAACTTTGCATTTTCAATTCCACCAAATAAAATAATTTTCCCCTTATATTTATCACAACTTAATGCTATTACAGCCCCTGACTGTGCCATTGCTTCTATTACAAGAACACCAGGCATAACAGGATATTCAGGATAGTGTCCAGCAAAAAATGGCTCATTAAAAGTTACTCCCTTATAGGCAACACAAGATACTCCAGGTACCAATTTATCTACCTTATCAATTAATAACATCGGTGCACGATGGGGTATAATTTTTTTTATATCCTCTATTCCTAACATAATAGTCCCCTTTTAAATTATTCTTCGTATTTTTTTACAATAAGACTGGCATTATGCCCACCAAAACCTAATGAATTAGATATTGCATAATCAACCTTTATATTTCTTCCCTCATTTGGAACATAATCTAAATCACATTCTGGATCTGAATTATGTAATCCAACTGTAGCATGAACATATTGCTCATTAATTGATTTTACACATGTAATTAATTCTACTGCTCCTGCTGCTCCTAATAAATGTCCAACCATTGATTTAGTTGAATTAACAACCGTCTTATAAGCATGTTCCCTAAGAGCATACTTAATTGCTCTTGTCTCGTACAAATCATTTAATTCTGTACTTGTACCATGAGCATTTACATAATCAATTTTTTCTGGTGTAATACCAGCCTCTTTAATTGCTTGAAGCATTGCCTTTCCAGCACCACTACCGTCCTCTAAAGGACTTGTAATATGATTTGCATCACAAGTAGAACCATATCCAACAATTTCTGCATATATATGAGCATTACGTGCCTTTGCATGTTCTAGCTCCTCTAAAACCAACACACCTGCACCCTCACCCATTACAAAACCATTTCTTTCCTTATCAAATGGTCTTGATGCTTTCATCGGATCCTCTGATAAAGATAATGCATTTAATGCCACAAAACCAGACACTGCTATTGGACAAATAGATGCCTCTGTACCTCCTGTAACCATTGCATCTACTTCTCCATATTGAATACTACGATATGCTTCTCCAATAGAATTAGTACCTGTTGCACATGCAGTGATTACACAAATACATTTTCCCTTAAGTCCCAAATCAATTGCAACATTTCCAGCAGCCATGTTACAAATAAACATAGGTACCAGTAACGGAGAAATTCTTTTAGGTCCTTTATCGGCCAACTTTCTAGTCTCATTTTCCTGTGTTTGAATTCCACCTACTCCAGTTCCGATAATACATCCTATTCTATCTGCATTCTCCTCTGTTACTTGCAAACCAGAATCTTTTATTGCTTCTCTTGCTGCAACAATTGCATATTGACTCTCCATATCCAGCCTTTTTGCTTCCCTAACATTAATATGATCTAAAACATTAAAATTTTTAAGTTGTGCAGCAACCTTTACTTTAAAATCAGTATTATCAAATCGAGTCATAGGTTCAATACCAACTGTACCTTTCTTAACACCTGCCCAAAATTCTTCTACTGTATTTCCAATTGGAGTTAATGCACCCATTCCTGTAATAACAACTCTTCTACTCATTTTATACCTCATTTATATTCTTACATATTCATTCCGCCATTTACTTCTAATGTCTGTCCTGTAATATACTTAGATTGTTCCGAAGATAAAAAAATAACCGCATCTGCAATGTCACCTGGCTGACCAATCTTTTTCATTGGAATTGAATTCATTATACTATTAATGACATCTTCTGATAATTCATTTGACATATCCGTCTCAATAAAACCTGGTGCAATTGCATTAACATTTATACCTCTTGAAGCAACTTCTTTTGCTAAACTTTTTGTCATACCAATAATACCAGCTTTTGAAGAACAATAATTTACCTGACCGACATTCCCAGTAAGTCCAACTACTGATGAAATATTAACAATTTTACCAGAACGCTGCTTTATCATATACTTTATTACATGCTTTGAAGTATTAAAGGCACCTTTTAAGTTGATATTTAAGACATCGTCAAACTCACTCTCACTCATCTTAATCAATAAATTATCTCTTGTAATTCCAGCGTTATTAATTAATATGTCAATTTTCTTATATTGCTTTATTATATAATCAATCATAGTTTTTACATCATTAAAACTTCCAACATTACATTTGTAAATCTCAGCTTTCCCACCAATGCTTACTATTTCGTTTAAAACACTTTTTGCGGCTTCTTCGCTTCCATTATAATTTACAATTACAAATGCCCCATTTCTGGCAAGCTGTAATGCTACTTCTCTTCCAATACCTCTACTGGCCCCCGTAACCAATGCAATTTTATCTGTAAACATAAATTCATCCTCTCATAAAAGATCATTTAATTTATCCAAATCACTAATTTTTTCTATATTTACAACTTTAACTCCTCTATTTATCTTTTTTATAAATGCACTTAATGTTTTTCCTGGACCTATTTCAATAAAAGTATCTGCTCCCTCTTCAATCAGCTTTTCAACTGTCTGCTGCCACTTTACAGAAACATGCACCTGCTTTTCAAGTAATCCCTTAATTATTTGTAAATCAGTATCTACATCAACCTTTTCCCCTGTTACACTTGAAACATATGGAATTAATCCCTTATGAAATTCTACCTGCGCAAATTCTTTCCTTAACTTTTCCTCAACACCCTCAAGCATTACTGAGTGAAATGGGCCGCTTACATTTAGTAACACAACCTTTTTTGCGCCTGCCTGTTCCATTTCTTCCTTTGCTCTTAAAACAGCCTGTCTTTCTCCTGAAATTACAACCTGCCCAGGACAATTATAATTGGCTGGCTCCACAGGGTTTCCTTCTTCTACTGTAACTTTATTACAAATACTTTCTATTACATCACTATTCAAGCCTAACACTGCTGCCATAGTCCCTTTTCCATTCGGAACTTCATTTTCCATATATATTCCGCGTTTTCTAACAACTTTAACTGCATCTTCAAAGGAAAAGGTGCCATTTGCAACAAGCGCACTAAATTCTCCTAAGCTTAGTCCTGCTGTGTAATCTGGTTTTATTCCTCTCATCTCAACAGCTCTCAATATACTAATACTAGCTGTTAAAATAGCTGCCTGGGTATATTCAGTTTTATTAATATCCTCATTATCATTAAAACATAACTCTGTAATATCAAAATCCAAAACTTCAGCCGCTTTATCAAATACTTCCTTACACTCGGCAAATGAATCATAAAACTCTTTTGCCATCCCTACATATTGTGCTCCCTGACCAGGAAAAACAAATACAATTTTACTCATTTCTTCACCTTTTCCCCTATTAATTATGCTAACTTCTCTTCAATATACTTCAAAGCATCTCCCACAGACATAATTTTTTCTAAATCCTCACTTGGAATTTCAATTTCAAACTTTTCTTCTAATGCCATAGCTAATTGAAATAAATCCAATGAGTCAGCTCCTAAATCATCTACAAACTTTGTATCCTCTGTTAGTTCTTCCACTGCTACTCCTAATTCACTTGCAACAACCTCTTTTAATTCATCTAATTTCATTTTAATTTCCTCCATTAAATTTTTATTTATAAAGCTATATTATGTAGCTCTAAATTCATTACCATTCTATTATAATTGTTCCCCATGTTAAACCACCACCAAAAGCACTCAATACTATTTTATCTCCCTTGGCAAGCATATTCTTTTCATTCATTTCATGTAGCAAAACTGGAACAGATGCTGACGATGTATTACCATACTTATCCAAATTCATTGGAAATTTTTCTTCTGGTACATTTAACTTTTTTGCAACTGCTTCTAAAATCCTTTTGTTTGCCTGATGCAATACAAAATATTTTATTTCACTTACATCAACATTGGTCTGTTCTAACAATTCCTTTATATTACGTGGAATAATTCTTAAAACAAATTTAAATATCTCTTGACCATCCATATATAAATAGTCTCTCTGGCAGTTATCTTTTGACATATAGTTTACTAAAGATGGATGTTTGCAATACAATGCTTTCATTTTTCTAGAATCCGAACCTAACTTTGCAGCATAGCAGCTGCTAGAACTATTATCAACTATTACTGCTCCTGCTCCATCACCAAATAGTACACAAGTTGTCCTATCTGTGTAATCAATCATTTCAGACAATCTTTCTACTCCAATAACAAGTGCTTTTTTTACCATACCTGATTCTAAATATAAATTAGCTGTATGCAAAGCATATACAAAACCAGTACACGCCGCATTCATTTCTATACAAAGGGCATTGTAGGCACCAATTGCATTCTGTACAAGACATGCCATATTAGGGACATAACACTCCGGAGTTATTGTTGACAAAATTATCATATCCAATTCTTCAGGTTGAATTTTTGCATTGTCTAATGCATTCTTTGCAGCATTAATTGCTAATACAGAGGAACCTTCACCTTGAGATATTCTCCTTTCCTGAATACCTGTTCTTTCCTTAATCCACTCGTCACTTGTTTCTACAAGTTCTTCTAATCTTTTATTTGTTAATATATATTCAGGATAATAACTTCCTGTTCCAATTATTTTCATTATATCCTCTACCTTCATAATTTATTATTTATTTGTGTTTCAAATGCTTTGATATTCAAAGTATATTATTATATATATAGTTTGTCAACTATTAAATCTAAAAATTCTAAAATTTAACAGTAATATTTTTATTAATTTTTTAACTAAATATTTCATTCAATTACATTAGTAATATAATTATTTGTATATCATTTCTCTTTAACCAAAAATTATACATTAATTTCAATATCCGTAAATATTTTTCCTAGTGACTCTTGAATAAGTAAATTTGCATATTTATCATATGAAGTAGAGGTTTTATTAATTAATACTAATTTGTTACCCTTATAATATTGAATCATTCCAGCTGCTGGATATACAGATAATGATGTTCCACCTACTATAACCATATCTGCTTCTACTAAAGCACTAATTGCCTTTTCAATAATAACATTTTTTAGTCCTTCTTCATATAATACTACATCTGGCTTTATAATGCCTCCACACGAACAGACTGGAACTTCTTGTTCTAATATAGTATCTACTGTATAAAATTTATTGCATTTCATACAGTAATTTCTTAAAACAGAACCATGAAGTTCTATTACATTTTTACTTCCTGCTTTTTGATGTAATCCATCTATATTTTGAGTTATAACAATTATTTTTTTACCAGACTGCTCCATATTTGCAAGTACCTTATGTGTAATATTGGGTTCTGCATTTAAATAAATCATTTTATCCCTATAAAATTCATAAAACTCATCTATATGCTCCTTAAAAAACGATCTGCTAAGTATTTTTTCAGGTGGATATTTATACTTTAAATTATAAAGACCATCTACACTTCGAAAATCAGGTATTCCACTTTCAGTACTTACACCAGCACCACCAAAAAAAACTATTTTTTTACTTTCTAAAATCCACTGCTTTAATATTTCTAATTGATTCAAAATGTATTCCTTCCTCTCTTAAATAAAAAAAAGATTATAAAACTTTTGTTTTATAATCTGTTACTTGTACTTTATCATAAAATGAGACATCGGGGATTCGAACCCCGGACAACTTGATTAAAAGTCAAGTGCTCTACCGACTGAGCTAATATCCCATAAAAATATCATTTACACATGACTTAGTGCATATGAAATGCCCAGAACCGGAATCGAACCAGTGACACGAGGATTTTCAGTCCTCTGCTCTACCGACTGAGCTATCTGGGCATGCTCTACTTCCTATTAATTTATACAAAATTTTGCATAAAAATTGCGGGGACAGGATTTGAACCTGCGACCTTCGGGTTATGAGCCCGACGAGCTTCCAGCTGCTCCACCCCGCGATATTATATAAAACCTATTTAAAGGCTAATGGATGGAGAAGGATTCGAACCTTCGAAAGCGTTGCTAACAGATTTACAGTCTGCCCCCTTTGGCCACTCGGGAATCCATCCATATTTAAAGCCGACGATCGGACTTGAACCGATAACCTGCTGATTACAAGTCAGCTGCTCTGCCAATTGAGCCACGTCGGCATATCCAATTATCTAATAGTTGTTTTGTATATATTATTATATTCACATTTCATTATATTATACAAAACCAATGGGACCTACAGGGCTCGAACCTGTGACCCTCTGCTTGTAAGGCAGATGCTCTCCCAGCTGAGCTAAGATCCCACATTTTTCTTACAACAAATAACAAAATATTTACTTTTTAAACGACCCAGAAGGGACTCGAACCCTCGACCTCCGCCGTGACAGGGCGGCGCTCTAACCAACTGAGCCACTAGGCCGTACTTGAAAGGTACTATTCATACCTTCAAAACTACACACTGTATTCATCCAAACTTTTTGATTAAGCCTTCGACCTATTAGTATCAGTCAGCTCCATGTGTTGCCACACTTCCACCTCTGACCTATCTACCTCGTAGTCTGCAAGGGGTCTTATTGCCTTTCGGCAGGGATATCTTATCTTGAGGGGGGCTTCACGCTTAGATGCCTTCAGCGTTTATCCCTTCCAAACTTGGCTACTCGGCCATGCCTTTGGTAAGACAACCGATACACCAGAGGTTCGTCCATCCCGGTCCTCTCGTACTAAGGACAGCTCCTCTCAAATATCCTACGCCCGCGCCGGATAGGGACCG
>NZ_FOYZ01000011.1 GCF_900112775.1 Anaeromicropila populeti | reverse complement strand
GCGACTTTGGGTGCATTTTCCACAGCAACTTTTCCACCCTTTACCCCTTTTGAAATGGCAGCTCCTGATACAACCGGTATCAATAGGGCAGCTCCTGAAGCAATGCGTTCTGGCACCGACAGTTTTCTGTTTGTTATGTAATCCCTTCCTGTTATAGCCTCTACTCCATCTTTGACATCACCTGCACCTGGAATAAAACTCACCCCAACAGAGGCTATTTCCTTTGCTACTTTATTAGGTTCTTCTGGTGCTGTAGTAGTATAATAGGAAGTAGGAAATTCCCGGCTGTTACCAGGTTTGTAAATTCGTATGGTTTTTGGTTTTTGGCTCGTTTTTGCAACAGGCACTGGCTTAGGCTGTGGCTTGGGAATTGGTATAGGCTGTGGCTTAGGAACTGGTGCAGTCTGTTGTTTGGGAATCACTGATGTCTGGGAAGTAGTAGTTTTCTTGCTTGTAGAAGTAGTTGATTTCGGTTGTTGTGGATAACTTTCCTTTGGTCTGTTATAGCTAGAACTACTGGTACTTCCCTGAGCATATGGGCTTGGAGTCCCAGACGCGGTATAAATCATTTTAGTACTGGTCGTTGCTGTAGTCTGCTTAGAAATCTTTACAGTAGCAGCTATACTTGATTTCAAAGCATTTTGAATGGAACTAGTGGCTGACTTTGTACTACTGTTTTTTGCGGTACTTGTTGAACTGCTTCCTTTTGCGGACGACTTTGGCTGATTACTTTTCTTATTGGCAGATGTTTTTGCAGAATTTATCTTAGGTGTCATAGTTGTTTTCTGTACACTGGACAATATTTTTGGCAAATCGTTTCCTCCTTAATTCTTTTTTACTTTTTACTTCTATAAATAGTAGCATTCCTCATAATTCCACAGTATAATTTCTACAATGCCATTTGCCAAGCAATATCTATATATGTATCATAACCTATACATATTGTTTTTTTGAGTAAACTTTAGTGTCACTTTTTACTATACAGTGGAATTTTTGTCGCAAAAAAACAGTTGCAATAAGCATACACTTTTTGCAACTGTTTTCCTCACTTTTTACAACTGACCCCTATTATGTTGTAAACATGCAGACAAGCAAAACCTTCAACCCCAGTTTATTCTTATCTCTTAAACAATTGTTTCCGTATTATTTTATACTAAGATAATCAAGCAGCAATTGCATTCCCTTCTATTTAGCAGTCGGATGTCAGGAGCATTAAAAAAATAGAAAGGAATATCGTAAGTGTCCCACCCTCATAGCACATTACATAACAATAGCTGGTGATTATCTGTATTAAAATATGTATTCCACCGCACACTGCTGTCAACATGTTTTTGTGATAGATACCTTCTTAAGGTAATTACATTATATTTCTAAATAAAAGGTTTCGCAATACCTTTTGCATAACATACAGTTTTTTTGCATAAGATACAGTTTATTACAAATATCTCATCGACTGCAAATACTAATATTCACTTCAAATAAATCTTTTTCAAAGTACATCCTCATATCTCCATTATAATTTTCGACAGCAGCTTTTACATTGGATAAACCGGTTCCCATTTCCAATCTCCTTCGAAAGGCAATCTGTTCCTCCCAGGTATGAATTGATTTACTCATTTTATTCACTATATTTATAATAATGAAACTATTAAATTGTCTTATTTTAAAATAAATTTCCCGGTCGGTCCGAAGCAGTTTACATTCGGCAATGGCATTATCAAGTAAATTACAAAAAATTGTTGTCATATCAAATTCAGATATAAATTGTAAGTCTACTGCATCAATTTCACATAATAATTTAATGTTGTCTTTTAAGGCCAGCAGCACTTTATGATTAATAATGATATTTAAAATGATATTACTTGTATAACACTTTGGACCAAACAACTCCAGAAAGCCACAAATATCCTCCCTATACTTTCTGGTTGAGGCCGTTGCTCCTTCTGCATATATATTCTCTAAAATCTGAATATGATTCTTCATATCGTGTATAATCTTCTGCAAACTTATATATTTATCTTCCACCTCTTTATAATACTCATAAGAAATCGTGATTCTCTGTTCTGACAACTCCAGTTTGTTTTTTAGGGAATTAGCAGTATATATGTATTGGATATAAACTATAAAATACACATTCAGTATTACAACTCCTATTAATGTGGTAATAATCATTATGTAATCCATTGTATTTCTTTCCTTATTAACCAAAACAATCATTGTATGTATAATAATCAAACTGACAGAAGATATCATAATGTAGCCGCCTATCTGCAAAGCTGTAGCAGTTTTCAACTTTTTGTAGACAGAACGCCGCAGAAACAAGTAGTATGCCAAAATTTTCAGCAGGGAGCCAAGTATTGCAGATAGCAGATGAATCTTTGACATATTAACTTTCATATTAATGATACCTGCTTCACTTATCAACATGACAGACAAATCAGCCAGATATTGTGTAAATTCACTAATGACACAAAACATTATCCCATAAAGAAGATACCACTTTCTTCTATTTGTAAAGAAGATCAGACAAAACCCATTCTCAAGTAAGAGAAAGAAAGCAAAGTTAAGCAAAGGCATTCTAAACAGGCTGACCGCCGATAATACGCCTACAATGAATATATAAGGAATAAAATATGAAAAATACCAGTTTGCATATTTTTTGCAATTCATTAGATGAATGAAATGAAAAAAAAGGTAGGTTTCTATTCCATAAAAAAGAATATTAAATAATGTCTCCATCTCAAATAACATAAGTATCTCATGCCCTTCTATAATTGCATTTTTAAGAATTCATTCATTTTTTGTCTGAACTGTCTGGAATAATTTTGAGACAAAGGAATGGCTTCTCCTGTTTTCAGATAAATGGTATATCCTTTCACATAGTCCACATAAAATAAGTTCACAACAAAGCTCCTGTGGGGTACTTCAAAATGATGGGGATTCATTTTAGCTGCAACATTTGATATTTTTTCACCTGGAATTTCATACATTATTTGATTTTTACAGTATACTTTCACGCAGCGATTATAATATTCAAAATATAATATCTCATCTGTCTGAAAAACCTTAAACCCATTTTTCAGTAAAAACTTAACACACCTAACCTCTTTCTTATCCCCCATATACCGAATTGCCTCATCTAAAATTTCATGTATTTTATTTGCAGTAGCAGGCTTTAAAATATAACCAAAGGCATGTACAGAAAAAGCAGAATTCATATATTCTGAATATCCTGTGACATAAATTATTTTCACATTTTTATCGTAACTTCTGATTTTCCGTCCAACTTCAATTCCGTTTTCTTCATTCAAATCTATGTCCATTAAAATAAGGTCATAGCCCCCAGTACTTTCCACCAGCTGCTTCCCGTTGGCATAGGTATGAATATAGAAATCTAAATGATTTTTTTGCGCATATTCTTTGATGGTTTCCTTTAAAGAATCGCGAATTATCTTTTCGTCTTCACAAATAGCTAACCTAATCATAAAACCGACTCCTTCATGTAATTATTTTCCATTATAACAACGTTTTCTTTATAATGCAATATATTTACTAAAAAAATCGTGTTTTTTCTTAAAATATTATAAAATATGTAAAGTGATATTATAAATTACACAAAATGTAATATCACTTTACTATATTATTTAACAATGTAAATCAAGTATTAAGCTGCCTTTTCCATCTGCATATTGAAAGCTTCCTATCGCACCGTTAATGATAGTAAATTGTGGAGCCTTATGTCCAATATCTGCATCTAAAATAACAGGAAGAGACAACTCCCCTAAACCAGCCATCACTGCCTCCTCGTATGTGGTTCCATAATCCGAACGATACATACATGGTCTTCCAAAGACAAATCCTCTTGCTGTATCAAACCATCCCGCCTCTTTTAGCTGCCATAATCCCCTTTGGAGATACTCACCACTTAAATCATAGCTTTCTAAATACCAGAGAATCCCATCTTCTTTGTATCTATTCATAAATTCCTTCACCCTGTCATATTTGGTTCCCACTAGATTTAAAAGCACATCCAGGCAGCCTCCCAGAAGCCTTCCCTTAATATGAATTGGTGATTCCTGATGCAGACTCTTCCAGGTCACATCTTTCTCTAAAACATAGCCTTCTTTTCCTGTTACCTTATCGTACCAGCCATCTTCATATTGTAAAAAACTTTTCTGGACTCCAATATTCCCCCGTAATAAATTCACATTATTCGATACTGCTTCATGCCATGGCTCCATTGCAAAGTCATTGAAATTATTACCGTAAATCGTGGCAATATCACATATTGTTGTAATGGTAAAGCACAATCCAGTATTATCTGAATACCCCTGAAACCACTTTGGAGTTTTACTCAATTTTTCATAATCCAAATATGGCAGCATTTCCATCAAAAAATCTCCACCCTTGGCAGATATAATAGCCTTTACGGCTTCTTTTTTCCAAAGACTGTGTAATTGCTCTGCTCTTATTTTCCCGCTGCTGCTTCTCCCTGCCTGACTAGTTCGGACATTACTGGTTTCTTGGACACAAAAGCCTTCTCTGATAAGATGCTCTGTTGCATAATCAACTCTTGTGTAATCCATACCTTCTTTATTCCCATCAGATGGTGCTGTTACACCGATTGTATCTCCTTGACTTAAAAATTCTGGATAAATCATATCGTACTATCACTTCCTTCTACTAATTTTCCCATATAGTAAAACCCTTTACACTCCGTTAATTTTACCTCTGCAATTCTACCAATTAAATCTTTATTTCCTTCAAAATGTACTAAAATGTTATTGGATAATCTTCCTGTCATCAGTGCATGATTTTGACTATTCACCTCTTCCACAAGTACTTTTTGTATTGTTCCAGCATCTCGTCCTACTAATTCCGCTGAAATAGACTGAATTTCTTTCAACAGGCGGTCAAAGCGATTTTTAATCACATCTTCTCCAACCTGTTCCTCCATCTGTGCAGCTGGTGTACCTGTTCTCTTTGAGTAAATAAAGGTATATGCGCTATCATAACGGACTTTTTTTACCACATCCATAGTCTCCAGAAAATCCTCTTCGGTTTCACCTGGAAAGCCAACAATAATGTCAGTTGTAAGAGAAATATTAGGAACCTTCTCCTTTATTTTATCTACCAGCTCCAGGTACTGTTCCTTTGTATAATGCCTATTCATCATTTTTAAGATACGGCTGCTTCCAGACTGAACGGGCAGATGTAAATGATTACATATTTTCTTCGATTTACTCATCACTTCAATTAATTCATCTGATAAATCCTTTGGGTGAGGAGTCATAAAACGAATCCGCTCCAGCCCGTCAACTTTTTCAATCTCCTCAAGCAGCTGGGCAAAGGTCATTGGTACCTCCAGGTTTTTACCATATGAATTTACATTTTGTCCAAGAAGCATAATCTCTACAACACCGTCGGCTGTCAGTGCTTCTATTTCCCTTATAATATCTTTTGGATTCCGGCTTCGTTCCCTTCCCCTTACATATGGCACAATACAATAAGTACAGAAATTATTACAGCCAAACATAATATTGACGCCAGCCTTAAACGAATATTTCCTTTCACTTGGAAGATCTTCTACAATTTCCACAGCATCTTTCCAGATATCAATAATCATACTTTTCGATTCTAAGCGGGTATGAATTAGTTCTGCCAACTTAAATATATTATGTGTTCCAAAAATAATATCAACAAAGCGATAACTCTGTCTGATTTTTTCCACCACTGCATCTTCCTGCATCATACATCCACAAAGGGCAATCATCATATGCGGATTTTGTTCCTTCAGCTTTTTCAGGTATCCAAGTCTGCCATACACTTTTAAATTAGCATTTTCCCGCACTGTGCATGTATTAAAAATAACAAAATCGGCATGTTCATCCTCTACCATCTGATAACCGATTTTTTCAAAAATTCCTACAATTTTTTCAGAGTCACGAGCATTCATTTGACAACCGAAGGTTACGGTACAGCAAGTAAGTGGACGTCCTAGTTCTTTACTTTTTTTCTCCACCCATTTTTTTAATATCGCCATATAATAGTATTGCTTTTCTATTTCTTCTATTGGTGGCTTACCACTAATATCAATATGTTCTAAATTCATTTCCTGCACAATCATTCTCCTGTTCCATTAACATAATATTGTTATAGTTCAACCTAATAATCATACTATGTTTATGTACATATGGCAATATGGATTTATTTCATACCAGTTTAATATCATATTCCTATAATATTTTTAATCATCTATCCACTAATTACATTTATTAGTAAATTTTCAACTTAAATATTGAATCTATTCTCATTTTATCTTATACTAAATTTGTAATATAAAACCAAAATGGAGGTAAAAAAATGAGTGAACAAATTCAAGCTAATGTAGGGAAACATTTTGTTGTAACCTTACAGTCTATGGTTAGCTCTTCAAACTATGGATGGTGTTTAAGTTCCCTGCCAAAGGGTGTTGTACTGGCAGACAAATATGATATTGCTACAAAGCCAGGTATTGCTCCTATTGATCAAATTTTTGTTTTCTTAGCAAAAGAAGCTGGTGAAAATCTGGAAATTATTTTTGAGTTATTGAATTTATCCAATCCATTGAATTGTGCAAACACAGTTAAAGTTCTTGTCACGGTAACTCCTGCGGAGGCTGTAAATAATTCTTTAGAAGAAGCGAAAGAATTTGTACAATACAGCGATAACTCTGCATCCTATAATATGAATGCCAACTGCGAATACGTTTACCAAGGAACAATGGATACCTGCAACTTAAAATATGGTTACCCTGTCTGTGATAATAAAGACTCCAATACTATACTAGCATATGGTTATCCAGCACCTATCGTAAAATATGGTTATCCTGTATTAAAATATGGATATCCTACAGAACAATAAACCATTGAAACTGGAGATTATAAAATGAAATTTCAACCTTTAACTTGTGTATGGGAAATTACCATGGGCTGTAATATGAGATGTAAGCACTGCGGTTCTTCCTGTGCAGAACCATTACCAGACGAACTTACTACAGAAGAAGCATTTTCCTTTATTGATCAATGTGCTGACATAGGGTTAAAGTGGATAACCCTTTCTGGCGGAGAACCTCTTACAAGAAAGGATGTGGTTCAACTGGTTGAACGTCTGTCCAGCCATGGCATAACTGTAAATATCATAACAAATGGCTGGCTTATGAACGAAGAAATGGTTCACAATTTAAAAGCAGCTGGAATTAAAACCGTTGCCATTAGTATAGATGGAACTCGTGAAATACATAATAGCATTCGAAGAGAAGCTTCTTATGAACATGCGGAAAAATCCTTTCAATTATTAAAGCAGGCAGGTATTACTGCGGGAGCCGTTACAACTATCTCTAAACAGAATATAGCAAATCTGCCTGTCTTAAAGGAAGAACTAATTCGAATGGGACTGGATTCCTGGCAGTTACAGATAGGTCTTCCTATGGGCAATTTTTCAGAACGCCCTGAATGGCTGATTGAACCAGCTCAGGTTGACGATATTATTGAGTTCTGTTATCAGACTGCCATAGAGAATAGAATTAAGATTTTCCCTGCGGATTGCATTGGCTACTATAATCGGAAAGAATTAAAAGCAAGGCAAATTTCTTTCCGTAATCCAGAACTTCCTCTATGGGATGGCTGCAATGCGGGAATTCGGAGTTTTGGCATTCTTCATAATGGTGACATCCTTGGTTGTACCTCTATTCGTGCAAAAGAATTTGTAGAAGGAAATATCAGAGAACGGCCGCTCCGCACTATCTGGGAGGATGAAACGAAATTTTTGTGGCGTAGAAATCTAACTAAAAAAGACCTTAGTAATGAATGTGGCAAATGCATATATGGTAATAAATGTCTGGGCGGCTGTCCCAATACCCGCCTGACGATTCACAAAAGTATATATGCTGAGAATGATTATTGCTCCTATCATTTACATTTAAAAAGTCTGCGAACTACGCTTTCTGCTCTAGATAATGTTGATTTGCTCTGGGAGAAAGCAGATAATTATTTTGCCTTAAAAGCATATCAGGAAACAGCTTACACTCTGGACAGATTGTTACAGCTGACTCCTAATCATCTAGACGGACTAAAATTAAAGGGATATGTGGAATATATGTGTTCCAATTATGAATTAAGTGAACAGTCCAATCGTATGGCACTTTCTATCCAGCCCAATGATGTTTATGCCTGGAAAGGTTTGGGAATTTCATTGCATAAGCAAGGGAAAAGTATGGAAGGTATTACATGTTTAGAAAAAGCAGCACAATTATCGAACTATTCCGATGAAGATGTTTTGTCTGACCTGAAAATCGTTCAAAAAGAGATGCAAACCTCTCAGATTGCAGCCACTTTACAATAAGAATAAAAAGGCTTTCCTTTTATGTGCAGCGTTTTTTGCTGTGCATACTAAAGAAAGCCTTTTTCTACTCTATTTCAATATTATTCTATTCCATTATATAATGCAGTTAACAAGACTCCGTTTGGATCTTGACTTAGTTCCCAAACCATCGCTCCTCCCAGGTTTTTAGTATTCACATATTGTGCTTTCCAACCCATGGATTCTTCATCTTCGTAGCTGACGAAGGTAGAACCGTTAAATAACCATGGCACTTTAGACTCTGCATGAAAGTAACGGATAAATTGTGAGTTGCTTAAATAGTTAGAAACAATATTGGCATAACTCATGGAACGTCCACCCGAATAAGTTTGATATAAACCATTATTATTAGTTCCTGCTGCATCATATACGTATCCGTAAAAAGGAACTCCCATTACGATTTTATTAGCTGAAAACCCTGCGTTTATCCAGGCATTTATACTAGCATCCACACTCCATTTGTATTGTTGTGTTACATCACCATTGTTATAAAGTGGTGAATTGAAATCTGTATACCTGTCCCATAAACCATGAATGTCGTAAGTCATTACATTGGCATAATCTACAATCTGATTTAGCTTACTGGCTTCCACATTATTTAAATATCCAGTTGTACTGGAACCTGCCAACGTTAACAGATATTCTTTTCCATCAACCAATTCTCTGGCATCCAGCTTTTCACGTATTTTCATCATTAATAATGTGAAATTCGTTTTGTCCTCTGGTCTGTTTACATTAGTAGATAATCCGCCTCCTACTGGATATTCCCAGTCAATATCAACTCCGTCAAATCCATGCTGAACAATAAACGCCACACAGCTATCTGCGAATGTTGTTCTTGACGCGTCCGTTAATGCAACATCTGAAAATCTTCCAGACCAAGACCAGCCTCCCACTGAAATTAAAGTTTTTAGCTGAGGATTACTTTCTTTCAATGCATTGAGTTTACTAATATTGGTTAAATCAATATCTGGATAACCTAAGGTGATTTTTAAATCACTGGAGATATTTGCAAATGCATAGTTAATATGTGTCAGCTTACTTACATCAATCTTATCTGGTGTATACTTTGAATATGCACTCCAAGCTGCATAATATCCCACCATCTTAGTGGTTTTTGCTGACGCTGTTGGCGTTGGTGCTGGCGTCGCTGTTGGTGTTGCAGTTGGTGTCGGTGTTGGCGTCGCTGTCGGCGTTGGTGTTGCAGTTGGTGTCGGCGTCGGCATTGCAGTTGGTGTCGCCGTTGGTGCTGCCCCTGATGTGGTTACTGATATCGTGTTACTTGCCCTGGAAAGTGTACCTAATTTATCCTTTGCCCTAACATAATACTGGTATGTTGTAGATGCCTTTAAGTTAGAAACTGTATAACTATTAGTACTGGTAGATCCAATTACTTTACCATCTTGATAAATCTGATAAGTACTAATCGTTGTTTTTGAATAGGAAATCCCCCAAGTCAATGAAACAGATGTACTGCTGACAGATACCGCTTTCAAATTGGTTGGAGCGGTAGGAGCCTTCACTCTTCCTGCAAAAACATCAGCAGACAATATATTAGTAAAAAGCATACACAAAACAAAGAAAATAGCGACCAATCTCTTTTTTCCAAAAAGCATCTGTTTTTTTGTCATTATCCCTCTCCTTATAAATCATAATGTAGTATTGTAATACTATGTTAACAATAAAATCACACCATGTAAAGAGGGATAATCTGGTATATGCTTACTATAAGCGGAATCATTGATAGTGACTGGCACTATGAAGAAAAACAAATGGAGTCATCTTTATCTCCTTAAAAATCTCTCTCTGATACAGGGCACTTAATGGGAAAAATGCGCAGTCATCCACAGTTTCAATAGTAAATGCTGGATTACATATAAATTCAGCATAATAGTGTACTGTATTTCCACCAGAGTCTCCCACATCAATTTCATCCTTTTTAGGAACTAGGACGTACCCCGTCATATCTTTTATTATCATTGCAAGCTCCAGCTGTTGTACATTATATTCTGCTGGCATGCTGTTTCGATAATAATAAATTTGTTTTCCTCGGGAATGATAATCAAGATAACCAATGGACCGAATTTCTTGAAAAAGAGATATTAGAAGCTTAGTTTCTGGCTCACTGGCAGCAATATCCAACGCATCTTTTTTTCTCCATAATGAGCATGGAAAATTTCGATTAATGTCGATTCCCCTTCCATTATATTTCCATAAATAATACGGAATTCCTTTTGCCTCTATAATAGAACGGAGTTTCCTATTTTCAATGATGTCAAAGCCCTGAAGGGCAATGCTGTATCCATCCGGATTAAGCACAGGCACTACTACAAAACGGATTTTTTCCAGTTCTTTTTTCTTTTCCTCACAATAGTATTCCATCATGCTAAGCAGTACCATTGGATTCAAGGACTCTCTCCCATGCACACCTCCTGTTAGAAAAACAGAATCTTCACCAAGTCCTACCAGTAAAAGAATAATCGGTCTGCCATCTAGACTTCTACCCACAATATCAATTTTTATATAATCCGAATAATGAACGGACAGATATTGGGCGTATGCCATGATATCATTATAAAAAAAGATTTGCTCCCAATTTACATTATCCATAAAAAAAGCACCATACCCTTCTATTTCTAAATTGTATGATGCTTTTCATATAAAATATTACCGAATCTGACCATTTCCAAAAATAATATATTTTGTTGTAGTTAACGCCAGCAGTCCCATTGGACCTCTTGCATGAAGCTTCTGGGTGCTGATTCCGATTTCGGCTCCAAAACCAAATTCAAATCCATCTGTAAACCTGGTAGATGCATTTACATAAACAGCTGCCGCATCAATTTCATTGAGAAACTTCAGTGAATTGTCATAATCCTTTGTTACAATAGTTTCAGAATGTTTTGTATTATATCTGTTAATATGTGCAATGGCTTCTTGTATTGAATCAACTACCTTTAAAGATAAAATAGCATCTAAGTACTCAGTTCCCCAGTCTTCTTCAGAAGCACTTACAAAGTCGCTGCAAATGGATTTTCCCACTTCATCCGAACGAATTTCTACATTTTTTGCAAAAAGCCTTTTCGCAAGTAAAGGAATGAAGTCTTCAGCAATTTTTGAATGTATCACAAGAGATTCACAGGCATTGCAAACACCCATACGCTGTGTTTTTGCATTATCAATAATATTCAGTGCCATCTGGAAGTCTGCACTTTCATCTACAAAAACATGACAATTTCCTGTTCCAGTTTCAATTACTGGTATGGTGCTGTTCTGTACAACTGTCTGAATCAATCCCGCTCCACCTCTTGGAATAAGAACATCAACATATTGATTTAACCGCATGAATTCCCGTGCTGTTTCACGACTTGTATCTTCTAAAAGCTGAACCGCATCCTCTGGAACAGAAACTGCTGCTAATGCTTCTCGTATATATTTTACAATCATTTTATTGGAATAAATTGCGTCACTTCCTCCACGCAAAATTACGGCATTTCCTGTTTTAAAGCACAACCCAAATGCATCCACCGTTACATTTGGCCGGGATTCATATATAATGCCAATAACCCCAAGTGGAACTCTTTTTTGTCCAATCTGTAATCCATTTGGTCTGGTTTCCATAGAAACCACTTCTCCAACAGGATCCTTTAATCCAGCAATCTGAATCAGGCCATCAGCCATATCTGTTATTCTTTCCTTGGTCAGTCGTAAACGGTCAATTAATGAAGCCTTTACATTGTTTTCTTCTGCCGCCTTAATATCAATCTCATTTTCTTTTAAAATCTCTGCTGCATTTTCCTTTAAAATCTCTGCAATTTTCATTAGTGCTTTGTTTTTATCGGACTGCCCCATTTTATTTAATGCAGTGGCAGCAGTACGAGCCTTTTCACCAATTTCTATTAAATAATTCATTTAATCATCCTCCTATATCATTTTAGTTGGTGTTATAATTTGATCAACTTTTTCATCGTAAGCATCCGCTTCTACTTTTTCAAAAATCTGAAAGTCAAATGCTACTGCAACTTTTACAAGTTCTTTGAAAACGTGGGTCTGCAAAAAGCGATCATAAAATCCTCCCCCATAGCCAACCCGGTTATAGCTTGTGTCAAATGCAAGGCCTGGTAAAACCATAAATACTTCGGTTTCTTTTGAAATAATGGTATCTGCTGGCTCGAAAATACCTTGATATCCTGTTTTCAAATCTTCCATTGCTCTTAAATGACAAAATTCCATATTGCCGTTGATTATTTTAGGAACATATACACGCTTCCCTAGTTTCAGACAAGTGTATAAAAAATCCTTTGTCTCCACTTCCTGATTATAAGAAACATAGCAATAAACCGCTTCAAGTTCTGAAAAGCCTTTATGACTCATCAGTTTTTCTATAATCCTTTTGCTGCCCTGCTGTATTTCTTCCTGAGAAACCTGCTTCTTCTCTTTTCTGACCAGCCTTCTTGCTTCTTCTTTCGTCATAAATCTATTCCTCACGACTTCTGATTTTTCTTACTCACATCTGCAAGATCTGTTACTGTTCCGTCAGGATTCATAACCGAAACATTGTTCAAGGTTCCTCTCATATTCTGTCTGATTGCCTGAATATAAGCATTTCTAAGCTGTGCCTGTTCTATTTTCTCCTCTGGTGTCAAACCTTCGTTCTGTGATTTATGATACAATTCATTGATTCTATGAATATCCTGCTCGTTCATAATTACTCCTCATTCCTTATTTTTTATACTGCTTCGTCTGTAAATAGTCCATTAACTTAAAATTATCATCCTTATGTGCCTTAAATAGAGTACCAATTTTTTGCCCTTCCATAATAGAACTAATTATATTAATATCTTCTCCATTTGCAATTACCATATCTGCACCAGAATCGGTTGCTATTTTTGCTGCTGCAATTTTGGTTGCCATGCCGCCAGTTCCTACTGAGGTAACAGCACCCTTTCCCATTTCTTCCAGTTCCTCTGTTATTGTTTCCACATAATCGATATAAACAGCGTCTGGATTATTATGGGGATCATCTGAATAAAGTCCGTCAATATCCGACATCAATATCAGCATATCCGCATTAATTAAAGCTGCAACAATTGCTGACAGAGTATCATTATCACCAAAGTCACCAAATTCTAATTCATCTGTAGATACTGTATCATTTTCATTCACAATAGGAATTACTCCCATATTTAACAATTCACGAAATGTATTTTGTGCATTATCCCTGCTAACATCGTTGATCATTGTATATTTTGTCATCAAAATCTGTGCTGGAACCTGGTTATATTCTGCAAATAATTTTTGATACACCATCATTAGCTTTGCCTGCCCAACTGCTGCACATGCCTGCTTTAAAGCTGTCTGTCGTGGCTTTTCCTTTAATCCCATGGCTGTCCTTCCTACTGCAATTGCACCTGAAGATACTAACACCACTTCTTTCCCCTGATTTCGCAAATCAATCAAAACACGAACCAGCTTTTCCATTTTTAGCAGATTTAAATTCCCCGTACTTGCATGAGTAATAGTAGATGAACCAATTTTCACTACTACTCTCTTCTTATCCTTTAAGTAAGCTCTATCCATATTATTTCCTCCATTGACCCCTTTATTTAAATACAATACTGATTTGCAATTGCTTCATATACCTTTATTCCATCAATAGCAGCTGATGTAATCCCCCCGGCATAGCCTGCTCCTTCTCCGCACGGATAAATTCCTGTTATATTACTCTCTAAATGGTCATTCCGCACAATGCGGATAGGAGATGACGTACGGGTCTCAACTCCGCTAAGCACCACATCTTCATCATAATACCCTTTTATTTTTTTGTCAAATGCCTCGATGCCTTCCAGAATAGCCTGTGAAATATATTCTGGCAGACAATCACGCAGATTCCCAAAGGAATATTCTCCTTTTATATTAGGTGTAATACCACCAATTTTATCACTTTTTCTATTCTCACGAAAATCCTTTAGCAGCTGTACTGGCACTTTCCCACCACATAGCTCGTATGCTAGCTTTTCCCACTTTCTCTGAAATTCTACACCCGCCAGAACGGAATTAGGTGTTTTTATATCAGTAAAATCCTCTGGTGTAACTGTAACAATCAATGCACTGTTGGCATTTGTTTCATCCCTTTGGTAATTACTCATTCCATTTACTACTAAGGCCTGTTCCTCTGAAGAAGAATTTACAACAAATCCGCCTGGACACATACAAAAAGAATACACTCCTCTTCCATTAGCTGCCTGATGGGTCAGCTTATAATCTGCTGGTGGAAGAATTTTATAGCTTTCTCCATACTGCGCCCTGCTGATCATGTCTTGTGGATGTTCTGCCCGCAGGCCAATAGCAAATGCTTTTGGGGTAATTTCCAGCTTGTTGTGAAGCAGTGTCTGAAATGTGTCTCTTGCACTATGCCCAAGAGCAAGAACAAGAACTTCACATGGGATTTTCTCCTTCTCATTTACTACAACACCTGCCACTTTGCCATTTTCAATTATAATATCTGTCATCTTACTGTTAAAACAAACTTTTCCACCCAGGCTATGAATCTGATTTCTCATATTCTTAACCACCTGTCTAAGCTGGTCTGTTCCAATATGGGGTTTATTCCAATAAGCAATTTCCTCAGGTGCTCCATATTCAACAAACGTCTGTAAAACCTTACGAATCTTACCTGATGGATCTTTTATTGCTGTATTTAACTTTCCGTCAGAAAAAGTACCTGCACCACCTTCACCATACTGTACGTTACAATTTGAGTCAAGCTTTCCTGTCTTCCAGTAATCTTCCACAGCCTTTACTCTTTTGTCTACGTCATAGCCTCTCTCCAGGACAATAGGCTGAAATCCCGCCTGGGCAAGCTGTAACCCACAAAACAAGCCAGCAGGACCTGAGCCAACTATAATAGGTGGATGAGCAAGTTTTTTTGCTCCACAAGGAGTAAAGGAGTATGGCTCTACAGCATAAGGAACTACATTAGGGTTTTTTAATTTTTTCAATACAGCCTCTTCTTGTGATACTTCAACAGAAACGGCATAAATATATTTAATGTCATCCTTTTTTCTGGCATCAATTGATTTTTTCAAAATTTGGATTTTCTTTAATGCCTCATCTGGTACCCTTAACATCTTAACAATTTCTCGTTTCAGCAGATTCATTTCCTTTGACTGATCGCAAAAACCATTCTCACCTGCTTTTGTCCATGGAAGCTTTTTCACATCTATTTTTAATTGTGTAATCTTAAGCATCTGTTACCTCTTTCTAATCAGTACCTGCATGATTTCCCGCAATAAAGCCGGTGGACCATGCCCATTGTAAATTGTAGCCGCCGCAAATTCCATCTACATCCAGCAGTTCGCCGATCATATATAAATTCTTCTTTAATTTTGATTCCATCGTCCGTTCATTGATTTCTCTGGTATCTACACCGCCTGCTGTCACCTGTGCCGTTTCAAAGCCATTGGAATCTATAATATGAAGGGACAGCCCTTTCATGTAAGCAGACAGCTTTCTCCATTTATCTGTTGGAACCGATTTTACCACAGCATTGGCTTTTATTCCTGCTTCCTTCATAAGTACTAAATAAATTTTCTTATTCATTATCCCGGTCAGCATGTCCTCAGCAAAATCATCTGGATGAGCTTTTATATTTTGTTGCAGCTTTCTCCATATATCTTCTTCTTTTCTGTCTGGGAAAAAATCAATCTGGGCAGTGACCTTCTTTTTTTCAAGCAGTCCTTTCCCAGCATAACGGCTTACCTGAAAAACTGGGATTCCAGAAATTCCATAACCCGTTAATTGAAGCTCTCCTATATCCTTACTGACTAATTTGTCCTCAATAAACAAGCTGACAGCTGCTTCTGTCCGGACACCTGCCATTTTTCCACAAAAGCCTTCTTTTACCTTTAGTCCTGTCAGCGCTGGAACGGTTGGAATAATATGGTGTCCTAAGCTTTCTGCCAGTAAATATCCGCTTCCATCAGAGCCATGCTGGGGTGAAGCTTTGCCTCCCGCAGCCAGAATTATTTTCTTACCTGTAATCTCTCTCCTTCTCAAAAAAACGCGGAATCCCTGATTGTATTCCTTTATCTTAGTCACTCTTTCCTCACAATACACCTTTATTCCTAAACGTGCAGTCTCCAGTCGTAAAACATCTAATATAGAAGAAGCCTGTAAGGAATTAGGATATAAATATCCATTCCTTTCTTTTACCAGAATCCCTAAATTTTCAAACCATGATACCGTTTCGTCTACCCCAAACCTTTCCAGTACTTTTATTGGAAAGGAACTATTGTCACTTCGGTAGCACCGGCTATCTTGATAAGTATTGGAAAAATTGCACTTTCCATTTCCAGTTGCTAAAATTTTTTTGCCAATCCGATCCTTTTGTTCTATCAGTATTACTTTTTTTCCTTTTCTTCCAGCGGCAATGGCAGCCATCAAACCCGATGCCCCACCGCCTATTATTATAATCTCTGCATCCATGAACTTCTTCCATTCTGTTTCTATCACTTGTTTTGAAACTATTTTACTAATAACTGTCTTATATTGCAAGTGGTATTAAAATAAACTTCTTGCATACTTCATAAAAATATGTACAATTTAAAGTAGAAGAAACGGAAAGGAACTGATGAAATGAGAACACCTGAACTGAAACAGCTGGACTTAAATAAGAAGGGCGCTATTACCTGCATTCCAGAAGAAAATTATATGAATACCATGTTACATGTGGTAGAACCCGAATTAGAAAAATGTAAAAAAAGCGGCTATTTTGTTGCAGATGATAGTGCAAAGCTTTATTATGAATCGTACTCTGTTCCTAATCCAGCTGGTACCATTGTAATTTCCCATGGTTTTATAGAGTCTGTTTTGAAATATAAAGAAATGATTTATTATTTTACAAGTGCCGGCTACCAGGTATACGGCCTGGATCATAGAGGACATGGTCGTTCTGAACGGCTAGTTAAGGATATTTCCCTTGTTCATATCACATCCTTTGATCAGTTTGTGGCAGATTTTAAATGCTTTCTTGATTCTGTTGTAAAAAAGGACATGGCTGACAAAAAACTTATTCTATATGCTCATTCTATGGGAGGTGCAATTGGTGCTCTTTTCTTGGAGAAGCATCCCGATTATTTCCAAAAAGCAATTCTTTCCTCTCCTATGATGGAAATCAATTCAGGAAAATTTCCCAAATGGATTGCCCGCTTTTTAGCTGATTTCCATACCTGGACAGGAAAGGGTGCTTCTTATGTATATACACATAAACCATTTAACGGCGAATACGAATATCATAATGCTCCTGTAACCTCGGAAGTCAGATACCAGTATTATTTTGACAAAATACTTGCAAATGATTTTTTAAAAACAAATGGAAGTTCTTTTAACTGGTTAAGTGAAGCATACAAGGCTACAGAAGAACTGAAGAAAAATGCTGATAAAATTCAAATTCCTGTTTTACTTTTTAAGGCAGCAGCCGACAGCTTCGTACATCCTGAAGGATACTATCAATTTGCGAAACGGGCTAAAAATGTTACTATTATTAATACCCAAGATACCAAACATGAATTATACAAATCCACCAGTGACTTTTTATGTGCCTACCTTAATGCAATTTTTGAATTTATAGAAGCGGATGCTTAGCATGCAAAGAGAACAGCATCTAGTTCAATCTCAACCAATTGAGCTGGCCGGTTTAGGGCACTAATTCCAATTACTGTGCAAAGTGGACGGATATCATGTAATAATTCGGAATATGCCTTTATGATTTCCCCTGTAAAACTCATATTCGTTGTATATATTTTTACTTTTATAATATTTTCCAACGAAGCACCTGCCTGCTCAATTAACTTTATCTGCTTTTCTAAAACATATTTCGTTTGGGCATAAGGATCATTTTCTCCGTATACACTTCCATCTCCTTGCACGGAGGTAGTTCCACCTACAAAAATAAATGGTCCCGTTTTTACCATACGGCTATAACCTGCTTTTTCTTCTAATGGTGCTCCTGAAGAATAATTTGTTCGTGCTAATTCCATTTCTATTTCCTCCTATATTTTAGCTTTAAATCGTCCATATTTTAATCCACTGATATCAATAGACGGTTGTTCTCCCATAGCTAATTCTGACAATACAGTACCAACTGCGGGACAGATTCCAAATCCATGTCCAGTAAAGCCACAGGCTACAATTAACCCTGGCACTTCCTCTACTTTATCAATAACAGGCACTTTGTCAGCACATTCATCAATCCATCCCGACCAGGTACGAACAATTTTAGCCTCTGCAAGTTCTGGAAAATATTTCATAATCCCACGACAGATACAAGATGCTGTAAACGATGTGGTAACTGGACGATCATAATCTGATGTGTAAGCATCCATTCCTGATGAACCTCCAAAAACAAAAGAACCATGGGTAGACTGATGTCCATAAAAATCAGCTTCGGCAGTTCCTAACATCTGCTCAAACATTTTAGGCTGTGCTTCTGTAACGAGAGCCTCTAAAAGTACACGTTGCATAGGAATGTCAATACCAATTGTATTTGCGATTTTCCGGCTTTCAAAACCTGCTGCCAAAATAACCGTCTCCGCCTCATATTCAGAATGATCTGTGATGACTTTTCTGATTCTTCCTTTCACCTTTTTTAATTCCAGCACTTTTTCTCCTGTAATAAAACGAGCTCCAGCTTTTCGAGCATTTTTATAATAAGCAAGTGTTGTCAGCATGGGATTAGCATGCCCATCCGTGGGACACCAGCTTGCACCAATTACTTCATCAGACAAATGCGGATTAATTTTACGTACCTCTTCTCCATCAATCATTTGAACCTTTAAGCCAACTGCCTGTGCTCTGCTTGTTAATCCTTCTAGTATCTTTATATGTGCAGGTGTTTTAGCCAGCCTGAGATTTCCCTTTTTATAATATTCCACATCCATTCCCAGTTCTTCTGAAAGTATCGGCCATAAGTGTTCCACCGCATACATTGCTAATGGCAGTTCTCGTGGATCACGTCCTGACTGCCTGACTCCACCACCATTTCGGGAGGAACCGCCTTCACCAATCTGGTTTTTTTCCAACACAATTACTTCTATCCCTTTTTTAGCCAGATAATATGCTGTAGCACACCCGATTACACCACCGCCAATAATCAGAACTTCTGCTGAACTATTCATGCTTACTCACCTCCTTTTCTGATTCATTGGCCAAAATTTTCATTTCAACTGGCCTGACAGGAGCTCTAGAGGTTCCTCCCTCTAGCTGGTCTGCTGGAACTCCCAATTCTTTTGCAACAATTCCTTTAACTAGTTTTGAACAAGTCTGTCCCTGGCATAAGCCCATTCCCGTTCGCAAATATCGTCTAATTTCTGTCATTGTATACATTCCGTCATGTACCGCTCTTCGGATTTCTCCCTTTGTGACTTCTTCACACCGGCAGATAATTAAATCGTCATCGGGCTGTGGAATGAATTCTCCAATAGAAATGGATCTGTCTATTATTTTCGCCATACTTTTTCCTCCCTTGTGAATTTAAACTATAGCTTTATAAAAACGCGCTTTCATTGCCATATCTTTTGATACTTTAATCGTTACTAAATTGGTGTGATCCATTACTTTTGCACTTCGTACCTCTACTACTTCTGCATCACAGACTTCTGTTCCACTTCTGTCAAATGCTTTTCCCTGATCACCCTTTTTAGGAAGAGGAAGAAATTCATAAGGAAGTGTTACCGTTGCATAATTTTCGTCATATTCTTCGTTTACTAAAAAGATAGCCTGACCTGAACAAAATGCCACACACATTCCACAGCCACTACATATTTCTGTTTCATCTACAACAGGTAACGATGTAATCGAATTGCCTATTTTGATACAATGTCTTTGGCAGGCATCCTGACAGGGATTACACGGAATATTCTGTGTACATTCAATAACTGGATGTACCCCCTTTATCCCTGTTCTAACACCTGGATATCTATAAATTTCCGTTTCATCTACATACCCTTTTGTTAATAGAGACTGGGATATCAAAACTCCTTCTTCCGTGCTTGTTAAATCTGTGCGTCCACGGTTTTCTGGTGCAAACATCCCCTGACGCAGACAGTCTATGGCTTTGTGATAGGAATTAACTTTTTCCTGAAATAATGTCTCTGACAAATAGCCCGCGTCTTTTGCCGCTGCTATTCCAGAAATTCTCCCTTCTATCATAGCAGAACTTGCTTCTTCAATTCCCGAAACATCACCAGATGCATATATTCCTTTTATGGAAGTTTGCCCATAAGAATCTGTTTTTGGAACAACACCACCCCGCTTATTATCCTCAATCATCATACAGCCAGCAGCCTTTAAAAGCTGTGACATAGGAGATAAACCAACAGCCATGCAAATTGTATCCACTTCAAACTGTTTTTCTGTACCTGAAATGGTATGCCAGGACTCATCTACTTCTGCTATTGTAACTTTATTAACACATTCTTCGCCCTCTGCTTTTACAATGGTATGGGAAAGATAAAACGGTACGCCACATCGTGCAACCTTGGCTGCATGTACTCCGTATCCGCCAACTCGTTTTGCAGCATCTACCAGTGCCACTACTTCACAGCCTGCCTGTAACAGCTGATAGCTTACTACAAGTCCCACATTCCCTGAACCTAACATAAGTATTTTATTGCCTGGTTTTACTCCATGTAGATTGATAAGGGTTTGTGCCGCTCCTGCACCAATCACACCTGGCAATGTCCAACCTTCAAATGGTACCATATTTTCAGATGCTCCTGTAGCAACAATGAGGTAATCTGCTTTATAATGTACTATTCTGTCCTCTGCCATTACTGTAATTTCCTTATTCTCAAAAATCCCAATTACCGTTGCATTTAGAATAACATTTACACCTGCTTTGTTAGCTTCTTCCAAAAGTTCCTGCCCAATCTTATAGCCTCTCACCTTTGCTCTATGTTCTTTTGAACCAAAAAACTTATGGATTTGCTTAAACAATTGTCCGCCAGGTTTTGCATTTTCATCAAAAACTACAACTTCCATCCCTGTTTTTGCAGCTTCAATTGCTGCACTCAATCCAGCTGGTCCTGCTCCTATTACAATTAATTCTATTCTTTTCATGCATTTCACCTCTTTTATTTTGGAGATACTCCATACTGCGTTTGTACTTTCATCCCTTCTGTTAATGGGGTTACACAGGTTCTTATATTGGGTTTTCCATCTACAACCATGACACAATCCGTACATCGGCCAATTGCACAAAAAATACCTCTTGGCTTATCCTGTTTCATCGTATGTCTGTGAACCAAAACTCCAGCCGCCCGCAGCGCTGCTGCAATTGGTTCTCCCTCATATCCTTCCATTGGCTTTCCATCAAAATAAAATAGAACTTTTTTCCCCTTTTCTGGTACTCCTAAAATTGGATGTTCTTCAATGCGCATTATTATCACTCCACTTCTTTATTAAATCCCACTATTTGCAGTAAACCCAAAGCCTTCACCAATTACCAAATCACTTCCCATTAGTGGTATTCCTGTCATTGCACAGGCTTCCAGTGTGACTGAGCGTAAATCTTCTCTCTCTAAATTTTTTAATTTGGTTTTTCCTGCTGCTTTTGCCAATAAAACAGCTTCCTCCGTTATGGCCTTTATATAATTTGCCACCTTATCTGCTGCTTCTTCTATATTTAATTTTTTCCTTAAATCAGGATCTTGTGTTCCAATACCAAAGGAACATTTTCCAGACTGGCAATTCATACAAACACGACAGCCCATTGCCACCATTGCCCCAGTACCAATTGCTACAGCATCTGCTCCGATTGCCAATGCCTTCGCCAAATCAGCCCCGTCCTTAATACCTCCTGAAATAATCAGACTCATTTCCTCTTTTACTCCCATTTCTTCCATAGCTTTTACGGCCTGTACTAATGCAGGCATGGACGGGATTCCCAAATGGTCTGCTGCCATAACTGGGGCGGCTCCTGTACCTCCCTGACATCCGTCCAGAATAATCCCATCAAACCCCAGCTTAACTGCTATTTTAACATCTTCCTTTACCCTTGCTGCTGCTATTTTACAGAAAATAGGAGTTTCCCAATTGGTCAGTTCCCGTAACTGCTGCATTTTTACAACCATGTCGTCTGCTCCAAAAGAGTCTCCAGCTCTCGGGTGAGAATGTAAATCAATGCCGATTGGAATTTGTCTGATTTGTGCGATTTCTGGACTGATTTTTTCTCCCATCAGATGTCCAGATAGTCCTGGTTTTGCACCGATTCCATAAAGAACTTCCAACATATCTGCCACTTCTAGGTTTCTTCTGGAAAACCCCATTCTACTTGCCAATATCTGCACAGACTGTCTGTAAGAATTTTCTAGTTCTTCTGGAAGAATTCCACCTTCTCCGTTACTAATCACAGTCCCGACCTTCTGTGTTGCTTTTGCCAAAGCAATTTTTGCCTCTTTACTTAACGCCCCATAAGACATACCAGCTATCATTACAGGCGTTTCAATGATAAGTGGTCTTGTGGCATATCTTCCACCTAAAACGGTTCTCGTTTCACACTTTTCGCGGTAAGTATCAATTGGCATCCTTGTCATTTGTCCAGGCAATATCATTAAATCATCAAATGTAGGTAGTTTTCTTGGTGAAGCACAGCCTCGAATTCTATACTTCCCATTTCTTGCCTTATAGTCAATTTCTGAAAGTGTTTCTTTACTCCAATTTGAATCCATTTCCATCATGCCAGTCACCCCTTCCTATTCAGATATTTTTTTGCTAGTTCTGGTTTTAATTCTGGTTGAAATAGTACATACTTATGTCTTCCACTTAATGCTGGACGTATAACATGGAATTGTGAAGCACAGGCCTCCAGTCCATATGTTTCAAATAATGCCGTTAACTGACTAGCTTCTTCATCTGTAATTTCATCATAGAAAACATTTCTTCCCATTTTCTCAGCTGCATTCTTATCTCTGGTAAAAATTTTTCCTGCATACATGGATTCACCAATTTCCGAACCCATCTCGCCCAACACAATTAAATTTCCACCCATTGCCATCTGTGCGGCCCATCTTCCAGCTGAACCTGCTACTACAATATTACCGCCTTTCATACCATATCCAACACGGCTTCCCGTATTTCCATAAATCACAATATCTCCGCCACAAATGTATGCACCTACATTGCAGCCTGTATTCTTTTCTATAATAAGCTGACCTGCCATCATGTCATCGCCTGCATACCAGCCAACATTTCCTTTCACAACAATCCTTGGTCCTTCCATATAACTTCCTGTATATAGTCCGGTACTATCTTCAATAATCACTTCACATTCCCCCGATAATCCGGCACAAATATTATGCATGGAGTTGACATGCTGCAAAGTAATCGTCTTATGCTGCTTCAACTTTTCTTTTATAAGAGGGTTCACTTTTTCACTCTTAACATTTTCTAAATCTAAATATTCCATACGCACACCTCCCCTGGTTCCATTTCTTTTGCAAAAACATCCTCTGCAATTGCTGTAAACTCAATTTGTTCTGAGCCCAAAAGAATAAAGTCATCATTTTCTACTACTAAGAGAGGCTTAATTCCCAGGTTATCTTTTACAAATCCCATTTGATTTTCTGTTGCTGCTATTATGCAGAAGATACCATCCATCTGCTCCTTTGCATATTGCAGAGCACTCTCTAAATCTCCTCCATTTTCTCTCATTGCATATGCAATTAAGTGACTTGCCGCTTCTGAATCATTCATTGTTTTAAATTTAGCACCCTTTGACTCAAGAAAACGCCGCATTTTAAAATAATTAGTAAACTGTCCATTATGAACTATCGCCAGCCCTGAATAGAAAGGAGAAACAAATGGATGTGCTGCATTAATATCTTCTGCACTTTCTGTTGCCATCCTTACATGTCCTATTCCATGTTTACAAAATGTATCTTCAATGCTATGCTTCCTGACTAAGTTTTCAATGCGTCCTCCCTCTTTATAAACCTTTATGTTATTTCCAATAGAATGAACAGCCAATCCATCAGCCAGATTAATAGCAGCATGAAGGTCTTCTACCTTCTCTGGCGCTAATTCTAAACTGAATTCCGCCATAGGAATACTATTTCCTGGTAAAATCAGTTTTTCTTCTGCTATTTTTCCATACCCCATAATGATTTCTCTTAATTTATCTATGCAGCTCCCCTGTTTCATTGATACCCTGAGCATTACAGAATCTTCTTTTGAAAACACTGCAATTCCACTGGCATCTGGTCCCCTATGCTGAATCAGGTTTAACATTTCCAGAAGTTTACCCGATATATTTGATTTATTTTTACTTATAATACCTGCTATTCCGCACATATGCACTCCTCCTTGTATCACCGACCGAATCATTTTTGACTATACCTAATTATGATAAGAATAAGTATTCCATTCCCAGTCAGTTACATATTTCTTATATTCTGTTATTTCACTTCTCTTCAAATTAGAGAATACTTCAATCAATTCTGCTCCTATACATTCTTGCAGCCATTGATCTTCTTCCAAAAAGTCAATAGCTTTATATAAAGCATTGGGAAGTACTTGATCTTGTTTGCTTTCATCATGATACAAATCAGTTGTTACAACCTCTGGTGGTTCAATTTGATTTTTAATACCATCCAAGCCAGCTGCAAGAATCGAGCCTAGTGCCAGATAAGTGTTGGCAGCCGCACTGCCAGCACGAACCTCCAGACGGGTACCCTTTCCTCTTTCATCTGGAATCCGAATATACGTGGTTCTGTTATCATATCCCCAGCCAATGTAAATTGGTGCAAAGGAATCTGGCTGATATCTTTTATAGCAATTCACAGTTGGTGCTAAAAATGGTGAAATTCCCTTCGCATGTTTGATTAACCCACCAATAAAATATCTCATTACATCTGAAATTCCATTCTCCTTTTCTTTATCAAAGCAGACATTTTCACCACTCTTCAAATCATTAAGAGAAATATGAAAATGACATCCACTTCCTCCTGCTGCATTCCTTGGTTTTGCCATAAAGGTAACCATTAAGTCATCCATTTCAGCAATATCCTTACTTAATGCCTTAAATAAAGCACCCTCATCCGCAGCTCTTAATATTTTAGAATGCTTCCAGTTATACTCAAATTGCCCTGGATAATATTCATGATTCATATACAAGACATTGAATCCTATTTTCTCAAAGCTTTGGGTTAATTTATAAAGAAACCGTTTCGGATCAATTCTTTTATTGGCGGTATAACAAGAACATGGATGATTGGAATATGGCTCTACACTCCCATCTGGTAATTTGTTATATACATAAAACTCCAGCTCACTTGCTGCAATGGGATCAAACCCTAATTTGTGATATTCTTCAATCATTCTCTTTAAAAATTCCCTAGGAGCAACTCGCAATGGTTTGTCTTTATAATATAAGTCTCCTAGAACCAGTGCCGTATGTTCACAATGAGGCAATATAGTAAAAGTAGATGCATCCCCCATTACTTTCATATCATCGCTGGTTTCAGAAAAATATTTAGAAGGTATAATTTCATTATTGAATGCCATTAATAGACTTGGTGCTGCAAAAGCAATTCCTTCTTCAAAAATATCATCAACCATACTTGCCGGCATCAGTTTGCCACGATTAATGCCTAAAATGTCTGTGTACTCTAAACGAATCATGTCAATGGAATGATCCCTCATTTTTTTCTTTATTTCATCCAAAGTTAACTTTTCTAAACCTGTAAACCTGTCCTTTTCCATAGTAATTTCCTCCTTCGCTATATAACAGCTTCTTCTATCTGCCTATCGCTTCTTGCATTGTTTAACTTTAGGGCATTTTTGTTAACTTGTTCAAGCTCCACTGGTTTAAAGGGTTCTGCTCTCATTACAACTTTGACCCATATAAATGCATAGCCAATTAAAATTACAAATAAAACTCCGAATATCTGGTATATTTTTAGGCGGCTTTCCATATCGCTGCTAATATTCCAAATCATGTATACATTTCCAAGTATGCCAAGAATTTGTGGTATTCCCAACAATGTCAGTTTTTTATTCCGCTTTACAGCAGGATATCTCTTTCGTAATACCAAAACAGTAATGTGGGTTAAAATGTAAGAAGTCAGCCAGAAACAAGAAGCAGCCAATATTAAATTAGTCAATCCGCTTGAATTTACGAAACCAGTAACTATCATTAGAAAGTCTGCGGCCGCCATTAAACCAAGTCCAACAACTGGAACTTCTTTTTTATTTACTTTTCTAAAAATCCCTGGCATAACCGCTTCCTCTGCCATACCCATTAAAATTCTTGCTGTGTTTGCCAAAACTGTATTCAGAGTACTAATACCAGCTAAAATTGTTACAAAACCCATCCATACTTTTCCAGCTTTTCCAAGTAGGGCTTCTGCAAATACCATGTGAGGCATTGGATTAGAAGCCAAATCTTGTAGTTTAACATAATTTGCCATTCCGCATCCTAGCATTGCTTGTATCACAAATAAAAGTACCAGTCCAAGAATCATAGAAAGCAATACGTCTCTTTTGGGATTTTTCAATTCCTTTGCTATTGGAATAACGAATTCAACACCGATGAATAGCCAGAATGCTACTGCTGCCAACCCCAGGACATTTATTCCTGTAACACTAGGTGCAGTCTGTTCTGCTGCTGATATCACGGTTCCTGTTCCTAGCTTAAAAAAACTAATGATTCCCAGAAGGAATAAGGAACTGATAAGCAGAACCACTACAATATTCTGAATCTTCGAAAACATATCTACACCAAAGTAATTAACAATTGTTAATATAGCAAGAATCAGCACAGATAGTACCGCAACTGGTATATCTGGTAAAAAATCATGTAAAACCATTCCACACATGGCAGCCTCCACTGACGATGCAAATATCATGGTTATTACATAGGCAGATACATTAGAAACAATCGAAGCTACTGGACCCAGTCCAACTAATGTGTATTGACCTACTCCGCCGTCCACTTTCGGCATCAGGGAATGTAATTCTGCAAATGACATGGCAATGAATGCATTTAATATGACAACAATTAATAATGGTATTATAAATGCTTTTCCTGATAAACCTATTCCTTGTCCCAGTGACAACAGACAACTCGTTGCAACAATCAAACCTACACAAACTGCTATTGCACTTCCCAAACCTAACTTTCCTTTTTCATTCATAAGCATTCTCCTTTCAGGCATCTGACAATGTACAAAAAAAGACGCCACACTGGTAATCATCACCAATATAACGTCTTTGTTTTTTTGTATGTTTTAAGTTGCGTTAATCATATCAGCTTATCAATAAAATGTCAATATTATTTTTTATTTTATTTATTGGCACTTTATTGGCTTTTGTGTGTTAGCCTGATAACTCATCTGTTTTGTCTAAAATCCAGTCAAACTGCTTTTTCGTCCAGTCTCCACTTTTTGATATAAGAGGAATCTCTTTCCACAGCATGTTTAAATAATTGAAATATCCACCTACAAAGGTTAACTCTGTACTATGAATTCTAGCATCATAGAATTGAGAATTCCACGCAATTACTACGCTGTCATCTTGTACAATAATGGACGCACCTTTTAAATTTAAATTCATTTTTCTAAAAGAAGCTAAAACCATAATGTATTGTTCACTATAAATGGTTTGGGAAATTTCTTCTAACTGTCTTCTAAACTGTTCCTGACTGATTCTTATTTCCTTTCCAATGATACGACTCAAATCATATTCAATTATATATTCTTTTCTTAACGCTTCTTGAATAGAATCCAAATCATAAATTTGACGATAAAAAAACTTTTTCCTAAATTCTTTTCTTTTTCTATTCACTTTCTGGCATAAATCTTTCAAATCTTTTTCAACATGGTTCTCTTCTAAAATTTCACCTAACAGCTCCTGTGACATATTCCGAAATGATGGCAGCTGATTCATCATATAAGTGCATTTTCCATACTGCATGTTTTTATTCATAATCTCTACCATTTCCATAGGATTAGAAACCTCTGAGGTATAAATTAATTTCTTTGATTTTTCCTCATATTTCCGAATCAGTTGATAATAAAAATCTACACTATTGTTATCCTTTTGCAGATAAACAAGATGTTTTTTTTCTTGGTCTTGGATTGTTGTCCCAATCATTGCCACCTGATTTTCTACAGCATAAATACTTTGCTGAAATACTTCTTCTTGCTCTGCCTCAATATATCTAACCTCAACCTTTTGTGATAAATATAATGACATCCATCTTAACAAAGTGATGTATGGCTTGTACTCATGGTTTATCTTGTCAATAATAACCAAGGAATGTCCTTTCTCCAACATATGTAAATACTTATTTACAATATACTCCTCATATTCCTTAGAAATATCATTCCAGTTGATATCCCCAAAGTCACCGATATATATTTTTTCACCCTTTTCCAGCTGTTCCAAACATTTTAGAAACTCATCCAGCGCAGTTCTCCACCCCTCAAGTCCATAGAACAACTTAACCGTATCCTTTTCCAATTCTTCCTCTTTCACTTCATCTGTCAGCCAAATTCCTAACGTTTTCGTTACCTCTTCCAAATCGTCTTTATCAAACTTGTATAAATTGTCACTTAACCTCTCTAAAAGCTTATTATATTGAGTTTCAAATCTTTCCGATATCATATATTTCGCAATTCTTTCAGGATATTCCGAATGATAATTTAGCTTTCGCTGTCCTTTTCTCCATTTGCTGATGGTTGTCGTATCTGTACCAATTTCCGCAGCTAGTTCTTTACCAGTTATATTTAATAATTCCATTGCCATTGATAAATGTGTTACTTTGGTTCTATCCATGCCTATTTCCCCCTTTCAATTTCATGTCTATTTCTCACAATCATGGTGCTATCTTAACATAATAGACAGTTTATTGGCAAGAAAAAACTACTATAAAGCATTTACTGCCATTATAGTAGTTTCTTCTTGTATCAAGATTTGCTTGAAACTGCTGATACCGAAATATCTTTCAGTTTTACCAGAGCTGCTTTTTGATTTACTGCAAACATACTGTTAGGGTAGTTAAAAAAGTCAATAAAGTAATCCAACATTTCATGACCGTATAAGCTTCCATCCTCATTAACCGCCTTAACATACGGTGTATAAAAACCATCCCTTTCACTAAAATTTGCCCATACCAAAAAATAAGAAGCGTCTGAGGCTGCTGCTACTGACATCATGTTCTGATACCAGTCCAGCTGTTCGTTGCCACTTCGATGCAGTGCCGTCTGGTTATCTCCAGCATCTGGAGAACTGGTTGCAGCTCCCGTTTCCGTTATAGCAAATAATTTATTATGCTGTCTGGCAAATTCCTGTACAATAGTAACCTCCTTTTCAAAATCACGAAACCAAGTATCATCATTAGAAGGATTTATATTGTACATGTCAAAGCCCACCATATCCACATACTCATCTCCTGGATATCTTTCTGCATACTCTTCTGTACTTGCAGCTTCACAGCTTGGTCCATATACATAAATGAAGTTATGTACCTCCTTTATATCGCGAAAATACTCTACGGTATAGCGAAATACATTTTGATACACCTCAGTGCTGCAAAAATCCGCTCCCCACCAGAACCAGCTTCCCGTATTCTCGTGAAAAGGTCGGAATAGGATGGTACCCTTTACCTGTTTCGCATAATCAGCAATCATATCCAAATAAGCCGTAAATTCATCATGATACTTTCCACCAGGCAATATTTGATTCATTACATCCCCTGTTACCGTATTGGGAGTATAACCAGAAAAATCATATCTGGAATAAGAATGTTCTCCATCATAATTTCCGCTTTCCTTTACAAGAGAAAAATTAGGCATGTGAGCAGATAAGGTAATAATAGCACCAGCCTCTATGTTATAATTTGTCAGTGCCGCTGCTGCCTGTACATTTCCAGCTGCTGTTTGAGGTAACGGTTCTGCATCTAAAGCTGCCGCTAGTTCCCGATTATACCTTGATGCGCTATATTCATTTCCTACTAAGGATAAAGCATCCATCCCTATTACGCCAGCATAAGAACCGGTTATATCGTAAGTATCCGAATATGACAGCATAGAAGCCCCCGCCTTATGGTGGGTGTTTCCCTGCTGACCGAAAATTACTGCTGGTGAGTTCCCTACAGCCTGTAAGTACGAATAAATCTGCCTTGCCTCATCTGTAGCTGCTTTATCAGTCATTTCCACCTTTGTAGAAAGGGGTATTATCACATCTTCGCCTGTTTCGTCAAATGTAATCAACTGACCTGCCACAATATCTGCCTGAACAGTACTGCCTGTAACAGACAAAGTAGAACTTACATAAATATCATTTGCAGCCTTCCCTTTTTCCTGTAGCAAGGTAATATTATCCAACCATAAATCTCCTTTATAATCGGTCAAATTTCCCACAATACAAATATTTAAGTCTTTCACTGCTGCATTGGTAATTTCATCAAAGGTAACCTCTACTTTAGCTTTTTTAAGTGTTCCTGAAACAGTCTCAGTATGTTCCATATCAACTGCTGCATTTGCATCTATTTCAGCATGGTTAGAGTATACTTTTATTAAAAATCCTCCCCCTGACATACTTGCTGTATCAAAAAGAAAATCAAGCCGTAACGTATTGGCTCCTATTAGGTTCATTCCTTCTGAATCCCATTCACAGACCGCCAACTGGCTCCACGAGTTTTCTTTCTCACCACTGTAGTCCACTGAGACCTTCAGCATTTCTTGTTCTACGGATACACTAGCAGCCTCACCTCCGCTATATTGGTATTCCCAGTCACTACCTCCGTAATACCAGTTCCCACAGCACTTAGAAAAATCCCATAATTGCTGTATCTTTTCATTCTCAGTTACATTGGTTAACTCTGTGACATCTGCGACCTGTGTATCTTGGTTCTCCTTCATAGGTTCTGATTTAAGAAATCCCATCCATACAATTGAAATAATAATAATTCCCGTTAATAATAGGACAACTATCCCTGCCTTTTTTCGTAAATGCTTTTTCATTTGTTTCACCCTGTCTCCTTCTCTCATACCCCAATTGCCATTAATCATTTACTTAAAATTAGCTAAAACAATTACTCTCCTCCAATCATCAGAAAACTATATAATCACTACACTTTGTTAATACTATGCTAACATATCTTTATCATTTTTAAAACTGTCTTAATTAGCAAAATTTTTAACATAAAATTGTTTATTTTGTACACTCAAATTTATTCATTTCCTTAACTATTAGTTAAATTATATTACAAAATAACTTAACTCGTATAATTCTCAAGCATTCCATATAATTCCTCATCATCCTTAACTTCAATTCCATAATTCAACTTTAACTGCTCTGATTCAGGCAGAGAAGATACACAAATATCGGTATATTCAAATATAGTCTTTTTATCGCAATAGTAAACTACAATTGTGTCTGCATAAACCTGCAAAAAATATTTAAAGTCAATGTTTGCACTATTATATGTCTTTTTCACAATCACCTTTTCATCAGAAAAAGAAATCAGCTCATAGGAGATCAGCCCTTTCTGGTATTCATCTAAAGATACATTTGACATGTAATCGTTTAGATAAGAAATAACCTCTTCCCTCTTTAATCCAATAAAATATGCTGGGATGTTCTCCTCTGTCTCACTATAGGAAGAAGTAATTAAATCAAAGCTTTGAACAACAAAGCGGGCGTCCGCCCCAATTACTTCATTTTTATCTGAATTTACCTCTAAGCTGTCTTCTTCTGGTTGTTCTGATGATATCACATTTGAATCTGCTAAGAGCTGTTCCCTATCCATATTTTGCATGAATTCCTCATTCCGTTCATTTGCATTTTCATTAAATTTTATTAATGCATATCTGTAACTTAAGAAGTAACAGATCGAAAAAGCTGCACATAAAACAAGAAAACTTAAGATACATATATAAACCTTTTTCATAAAAGAACCTCCTGTACTAGACGAAATCAGTTTAAGTATTTCCAAAGTTTTCTTATTTTATACACAATATATTCTATAACAATTTCATTTTTTCTGCAATTCTCGCAATCGTACGGCCCAATGGCATATCAAGAAGCTCTTCCTTATCAAAACATTTAAACAATAAAATGCAGATAAAGTAGGATACTATGGACAGTGTGATGGAAACCAGCACACCAAGCAGATTACTGCCTGTAATATGTTCAAAAAACAAATAGCTTCCAAATGCAATGATTCCCATTATGCTGGAAGACAGGAGGGGCACAAGAAACGTTTTCTTAATCTCCTGTTTATATTTTAATTCCTTGGAAACGGAAATTCCATTTAAAATGCAGACAACTAGTGGAAATGTAATATTTCCAACGATTAGTGCATATACTCTTACATTGGTAAACTGAAGTAATGCAAACACAAGGAAAACATGAATTACCAGTGAAACAGCTGAATGTATGACTGGCAGCCTCATCTTATTAATCCCTTGCAGTATAGCACTTGTAGTAGTAGATAATGCATAAAAAATAACTGCTGTTGATCCTGTGACAAGTAAATTTCCTGCAAGCTGACTATAATTCTGAAGACTTGGAAATAATAATTGCATAATCGGATGTGCCAGTACTGCCAAACCAGCTGCTGATGGGAAGGCAACTATCATGTTGAATTTTATGCTGGAACGCACTTTATCTTTTACATCTTTATAATCCCGTAATTCCATTGCAGATACCACGCTTGGAACCAGGGAGGACGCAACAGCGGAAGATATAGCAATTGGCAGCGATATCAGCACCCTGTACTGGGAACCATACACTCCCCGCAAGTCTGTAGTCAATAATTTGGAAATTCCTTTTGCACTCATGACATTTCCAAAGATAACATCATCCAGTGTTCCACTGATTTGATAAACAGTTTGGCTAAGTACAACGGGAATAATTGTAAATATCATAATTTTATATATCTCCAGCGTACTTTCCGAATGGCTTGTCTTGTCTCTTTTTCTCTGTCTTTTTAAAGTTGGACGATATAAAATATAGACTAAAAGAACAAAAACTAATGCTGTCAAAGCTCCCATTAATGTTCCCAGCGTACCTCCAGCAGCACCATAGGCTGATATTTCTTCTGATGCACTGTGGCTTTTCATAAAAGCGTACGACGCATATACGCTGACAAATGCGTTGACTACCTGCTCTAGTATTTGAGAAAAGGCTGTTGGTATCATAGTTTTTTTCCCTTGAAACAGCCCTCTGAACACCCCTAATACCGCAACAACAAATACAGTAGGCGCCAGCACCCTTAATGGCCGGGCAACACCAGGAGTTTTATAAACAGCCTCCAGATAATCTGCACTAAAATATAAGATTGAGCATGCCAGTCCGCCAACTACTACAGAAAACAGTAATGCCGAACGAAAAATCTTGTGTGCATTCCGGTATTCTTTCTTTACACTCCGGGTAGCTACCATCTTAGATACAGCTAAGGGCAGACTGTATGAAGACAAAATAAGTACAATATTATAAATATTGAAGGCTACTGTATAAATTCCATTCCCCTCTGATCCCAGAATATTCGTCATTGGTATCCGATACATTATTCCAATAAACCTTACAAGAATAGAAGCAACGGCCAAGATTGTACCTTGCACTAAATAATTGTTTGCTTTTTTTGATGAACCCATAATAAACTCCTATCTTTCGTTTTGTAAGCCTTATTCCTGCGAAAGGTGACCATTATTGTGAAAAAGAAATTTTATTACTTCGATCACGGGGAAATACTGATATAAATGTTTTACCCACATTTAACTTCAATTCATTTCCATCCTTATCATAGTAGACTCTTTCTTTTTTATCTTCATTTTTAGTCCATGTTATCTCTGTCACTTTTCCATTTGTGAGATAGTAACCGCTTCCAGATGCTTGTTCAATATCCATTGTCTGATAACCGTTTTTATCAATATCCCATTCCTTTACTAATTGTATAATAATATTTTTAAATGTCAATTGTTCTCCTGTACTTTTGTCAATATGAGGTCCACCAAATTGAAATCTCTTATAAACCTTTTCTTGCTCATCATAAGTAAAATAAGGAGTAGTGTAATTAGAATACCCTAACGATACCTTTTTTGCATCTTTTCCATCAATCTGTATATCACTTTCATTAAAGGTGAATGGATTAGTGTTCTCAGAACGCTCTGTCCGGTATTTTTTTTCTTTTGTTCCCTTTAGAATTCCTTCATAACTTGCAAAGGCATTGTGAGGCGCCTGAATAGAATTATCTCTGTAAAACACAGTAGTTCCCACTCCCTCTAGTCCACTCAGATTATCCGTTCCCAGTTCTTCCATTTTTGAGATGGCATACTTGGTCTGCCCATAATGAACAAAAATCGCATCATACTCATCTGCAAAGCTACAAAAATAATGCCTTGCACTCCGCACAGATCCAATTCGTTTGGAATCAAAATCTTCAAAAATCCCCATAAGTCTGGTAATTCCTCCTTCCACTACTGCTTCATAAAGAATAGAAGCCTGAGAAATTCCACTTTGTGGATTAGCCGCTTTAATATTGTTTATCATAATTGCATATGGCCGTTTGGCAACCAACTCCTTATCCACCCACAGACCAGTTAAAGTACTTTGGGCTTTTCCCTCCATGTCTGGATCTAAAACAGGCTGTTCAATATCTGGCTGTTCCGGTTCCACTGTTGGAACTGGTGTTTGTATGGTCGCAGATGCTGCTGTTTCAAGCGGAATAATCGCATTTTTTTGTATATCATTTTTCTTACCACATCCCATAAGCAAAAATAGAAAACAAATGCCAACTGTAATAAGCACTCTTTTACTTTTCATTTTTTAATCCCCATTCCGTAAAATATTAAGTAACTTTAGTATTTCTTCCTGCTTTTTCTCCATTTTCATTCGTTCTGAGTCTCCCATATGATCATACCCAAATAGATGAAGCATACTATGTGCAATTAAAAAACAAAATTCTCGTTTTTCAGAATGTCCATATAAATCGGCCTGTTCATATACCTTATCAATAGAAACCACAATATCCCCCAACAATAATTCTCCTGTTTCAGGATTAAAGTATTCCAGTTCATGTTCTTCCAATGATGAAAAGTCAGAAGCCTGCTCATAATCCACCATAGGAAATGACAAAACATCTGTTTCTTTATCAATCTCTCTTGTCTCAAGATTAATCTGGTGGATGCCTTCATTATCTGTTAATAAAACATTCAACTCCACCTCATAGGGACAAGCTTCATACTGCAAAGCCTGATTTACCACTTTTTCCACCAGCTCTTCATAGGGAAATGTTATTTCTTCTGTATATTCATTCTCAATATTGATATTCATCTTATAGGTCTCCTTATAAACATAACCAATTTTTACAAATTCACACGTCTTCTAAAATATTTTTTGAATAAAACTCCTTTAAAACCTTATAGTCGAATAGTGTCAGCATAGACTTGTCCAATGTGCCATTTTTAAAGCGCATCTCCATTATTTCTGAAACTAATTTATGCGCCATAGATGGTTCCCATCGGTTGTTTTCTTTTAAATACTGAACAGATGCAAGGATACTGTCTGACAACATAACGATTGCAGACTCTTTTGTTGTTACAGCATAATTGTTCCCTTTAAGACGTCCAATTTCATGGTAGAAGCCTCCGTATTTTGCTAACGCACCATCCGCTCCAATCTGCTGTGCTGCCTTTTCTGACAGTTCTCCTACCATCACGCAATGTGCATACAAAGAAGGTGATTTTTTCTTGAATTGCACAAGCAGCGGATGATCAGGCTGAACCAACGCAGAAATTAACCTGTTTGATACTTCTTCTTGCCCATTCACACTATCTTTCTTAATCAAAAATGCAATCAGCATTATAAAGAACCCACTGATTAGAGAAAAAATATCTTCTTCCGTATATTTCACTATAAACCGCCTTGCAATTAACAACAGGGTAATATTTACAATCCAGACAGCCGCTACACCACCAGCAAAATACTTTAGATTTATCATATACCCTGCAACTACTATCATTACAAATCCTAATAAAAAATAGAACACAAATTGATCCAGATTGTATTGATTTATGATACAATAAGTGATTGTATGCTGCAAATGAAATGCTGCTGCTAAATAAGGATGAATATAACATGCAATAATGATAGAACCAATCATCCAGAAATAAAATATCAAAAAATCTTTTGACATAACTATCAGCAGCAAAGTAGTACTATAACAAATTAAATTAACTGTAAAAAATGTTCCTTGAAAAAACCGTTCATACTGTTGTAAGCCTATAGAAAAAAGAAATAAGAACAGCATTAAAATGTTCCAGAATATTACCTTCCATACCATTTCGTCACTACTTTTGAATATAAAATTCATTCCCCAAAAAATGAGGATGGATACCATTGCTGAAAGCACTGCAAACACTTCAAATGACGGAAAACCTATCTTCTTTCCAAATTGTATCATATAACATTATCCTCTTTTATTCGATTTACTTTTTTTCTTAATATGTGGATAGGTTGTTTTGTCCGTTTTATCCTCAATCTTTTTTCGCCTGTCATTCCATGCAGCTTGCTTTTCTTCATACGTATCATACGCCTTAACAATTTTCTGCACCAATGGATGGCGCACCACATCTTGATTGGTCAAGTGAGAAACACCGATTTCCTCAACTCTCTCCAGAACCTTCAAAGCCTGCTCCAGACCCGAACTGGTTCCAGCCGGAAGATCCTTCTGTGTTAAATCACCTGTTATTACAACCTTTGAGCCAAAACCAATTCGAGTTAAAAACATTTTCATCTGTGCCGGAGTAGTATTCTGCGCTTCATCTAATATAATAAAGGCATTGTCTAACGTTCTTCCCCTCATATAAGCAAGAGGTGCAACTTCAATTAATCCCTTCTCCGCATTTTTCAAATAACTGTCAGGGCCCATAATCTGATAAAGTGCATCATAAAGAGGACGCAGATATGGATCCACCTTACTTTGTAAATCACCTGGCAAAAAACCAAGCTTTTCCCCCGCTTCTATGGCTGGCCGAGTTAATATTATTTTACTGACTTCGTCATTCTTAAATGCGTTAATCCCCATTGCCATAGCCAGGTAAGTCTTACCTGTTCCGGCTGGTCCAACGCCAAATACAATCATCTTCTTTCTCATCTGGTCAACATATTGCTTTTGACCCATTGTCTTTGGTTTAATTGGGCGCCCTTGAATCGTATTGCAAATCAAATCTGAGTCAATTTCAACAATCTGAGATTCTTTATTTTCTGCTGATAATGCTAGTGCATATGTTACATTTTGTTCTGTAATTGTATTCCCGCGTTTAGACAATTCAATCAGCTGTAAAAAAACACTTTTTGCCTTTGATACATTTTCTTGATTTCCAATTACTTTCAGTTCACCATTCCTAGAAACAATTGTTACATTTAAATTTCTTTCAATTAACTTAATATAAGCATCAAATTGCCCAAAAACATTTTTTTCATGGTTCATCGGTATATCAATCATCGTTTCCACTATGCTCATCTGTTTCTAAAATCCTCCACTCGGTCTCCCGTATTCTTTTTGTTTCCGTAACAGGCTCTACAACAATTACTTCACCTGCTGAAATACAATTCTTCTGATCCATATGTATTTTAACGTGGTTTTCAATCACACTGACCCCACTTTCAACCAGCTTCTCCTGATACTGGGAATAATACATATTTGCCTTCTCTATAAGTATTTCCTTTTCATACACACTTGGAACTTCCTGATACTCTTTATACTCTTTTTTAAAAAAAGAAAATGGCAGTACAAAAGAATGTGTAAGATTAAGATTATTTTCCGTAGTTATTATATCATATTTTTTATCAATTTGTAATTTTTTAAACGGATTATATAAGTAAAGTTTTTTATGAAATAAAGAAAAACCATAAATCACTCTTTTCTTTTCTGTATAATCCTTTTTTTGATAGTGTATCGGTATACTCTTTTTATATTGATAATTTGTCTGAATGTAAATATCAGCATCTGCAATAACAGGTTCCTTTTTTATTAGTATCCCATTATCACCAACTATTTCTACAATACCAGATACTAAAATATCTCCTTTTTTCACTTCATCCCCCTTCTTTACAAGAGGTGTTCCTTGTCTCGTTATAATAGATGTAACAATTCCATCATGACTAGCAATCAAATGACAGGGTTTAGAAGCCTTTTCATAAGGTACCGGCATGTTGGTTTCCACAATTTTCAGTCGAAGCCTGGTACCTTTTATTTCTGCCGAAACCCATCCAATATCCGTATATTTCTTTCGTATGGATTCTTCTATTTCTTTACAATTTATTTTACTTATTTGTTTCCCTGGATATACATCCATTTCTTCTAAATACTGAAAAATAACATCTTCCGTATAGGTGTAATTACCCTCTAAACTAATATCCCAAATAAACAAGGATAGTGTATATAATATAATAACAAAAAAACAGGCACCAATCAAGAACCCTTTGTGTTTTAAGTATTTTTTAACAATAAAAGGCAGTCCATGACGTTCTATAATCATCGGTCTTGTTTTTGTTTTCCTTGCAATTGGCCTTATACTCCGGTATCCCATTAAAGAAATGTGAAACTGATAGCCTTTTTCTACTTTCTTTAAATTCCAGATTAATACATTGTGGTTTCTGCATAAATTAATAAATCTTTCTGGCGAATATCCATATATCATTACCAGAAGGTATCCCTTAAACCATTTTAGAAAACGTATGAGCATCTGATATCCTCCTTAACAATATTCAATTCGTATAATTTTACCAGAAATCCGCATCTCGTCATCTGTAAAATAATCAATATTAAGATGACAGCCTTCAATATGTATTCGACAGTTTTTAGCCTGTATTCGAATAATTTCACCAGTATATTCGATAATCCCCTTATAATTTTCTAAACAAAGCTGATTGTTTCCTGTTACCGTTAAAATCGGTGCGCAAGCAAGCACATCCGATGGAATTTTTAAGCTTTGAGATAATACCTCTAAATAGGATTCTCTCTCAACCTCCTGCTCCCGCTTTGATTTGTTTGAAAACTGTTTATATAATGTTTTTGCATTCTTCTTTTTAAATTCCTTATGACTAGATTTAACTTTTTGTCTCATAAATGGACCTCACCATATGATACTGTTACTATTGTATGATCATTAAGTGAAAATCTTTCCATTAAATGCTCTGTTCAAGACAGATATTTCCTATCACATGAAAAACACCCCATAAATTTGATGATAAACATCAAAATCTAAGGGGTTATTCCTGCACAATTATATTATTAATAATTATTGAAATTTACGTTTACGAGCAGCCTCTGATTTTTTCTTGCGTCTTACGCTTGGCTTCTCATAATGTTCTCTTTTACGAATTTCCTGTTGGATACCTGCTTTAGCACAGTTTCTTTTGAATCTGCGTAGAGCACTATCTAAAGTCTCGTTTTCTTTTACGATAACATTTGACATAGTCTCACACCTAACCTCCCTCCAGTTGTGTATTGTGCTTTACAACTGTTTGGGTTATTTGAATAGCACTATTAAGATTATACCATACTTTTTTCACACGTCAATAGTTTTTAGTAATTTTTTTGAAAATTGCCAAATTCTTTGTTTGAAAAGCCAAACGTACTCTCACTTTATTGATTCATATTCTTTGATTTCCGAAATGCAATACCAGCTTTCACACCAAAAAAAGCAACTGTGCCTAAAAAGACAGCTTTCACAAGATACACTAAAAATGCTGTTAAAAACCACATAACACTACCTCCTGTTTGCTAATTCTTTTAAAATATCATTCCAATCCAGGTTACATTCTACCATCAGAACCATCATGTGATAAAGGAAATCTGCAATTTCATATTTCAATTCCTCTGCTTCTGGATTTTTTGCAGCAATTACAATTTCCGTTGCCTCTTCACCACATTTTTTCAAAATCTTATCAATTCCCTTATCAAACAAATAATTTGTATAGGAGCCTTCCTTTGGATGATTCTTTCGTTCTAAAATAATATTATAATCCTCCAGTAATACTGTTAACGGATTATTGTCCTCATATTCCTTTTTCACAAGATCCGTAAAAAAGCAGCTTCGGTTTCCTGTATGGCAGGCAACACCTATTTGATGTACCTTTGCTAATATAGTATCACGATCACAATCAATTTTCAATTCCTTTACATATTGAAAATGACCAGATGTATCTCCTTTACACCAAAGTTCATTGCGGCTGCGGCTCCAATAGGTCATTTTGCCTGTTTCAATTGTCTTTTCATAAGCCTCTTTATTCATATATGCAACCATTAAAACTTCATTTGTCCGATAGTCCTGGGTAACAACTGGAATCATTCCATCTGCATTTAATTTAAACTCCTCAAAAGAGACAGCACTTTCAAACGTATTAACATCGACACCTTCCTTTTTCAAAGCACGCTTTGCCTTCATAATATCCTTTTGCTCAAAATAATTAGTAGATATACCCACTACATTCTGATAAGTACATAGGGTAGACAAATCATTTCGTATTAAACTATCTCTGATAATAACAGGACATGGAAAATTCTCCAGCAGACTATGTAGCTGTGTGGATACTGTTACATGTTTCAATAGAATTCCTCCGCAATAAAAGGATGGTGCCGCTATTTCAGCTTTTGACTGCTCAAACTCCTGTTCCGTTAACTCCAGCCAGATTTTTTCTTTTCCAAAACGATCCGCAGCTTCTATCATAGCGGCCGAACTGGTAATTATTTCTTTTTTTACAACAACCTGAGACGCACCTGTGTAAAAAGCCTTTTTTACATCCTCAAAGCGATTTACGTATAATCCAGCTATAAAAGGGATGTCAATCACCTTATTTATTTTCTTTAAGACTTTTAGAAATTCTTCTCTGGTAGCATCATCCTTGGAGTAATTGTAAATAAATAATTCATCTGCACCATTTAAGCTATAACATTGGGCCAGATTTAAAACCGAACTCTCTAATTCATTTTCTGCATTTATATAGGGAATCATTTTCGTATAACTCATTTTTTATCTCCTTTTTCGAACAATTCTATTGCCGTAGTCAAATCGATCCGGTTATCATAAAGCGGACTTTCCAGTATCACACCGTAAGCCCTGCTGTTTACTACCTGCTCAAGGTCTTTCAAGGTGTGAATTCCACCTGCCACGATAATATCCAAACCAGTACTTTTTATCATTTCCTGAATATGTTCTACGTTAGGTCCTAATTTTAAGTCTGCCCTAAGAATATCCGTGTATTCAATATTACGAACGCCTAATTCAATCATTTCCTTTGCCATGGCAACGGCATTGTAATTACTTACCTTTTCCCAGCCCTCCATTGCTACCATTCCATTAATGGCATCTATGGAAACCACAATTTTTTCAGCTCCAAAATTAGAAATAGCTTCTCGTATGAAGGTAGGATTTCCAACAGCCTTTGTACCAATTACGGCTCTTTTTACCCCAAGATTCAGGATACTTTCAATTGCTTTCATGGAGCGGATACCACCACCTACTTCAAACGGGATAGAAAGGTTTTCAATCAGAGATTTTATCGTCTCGTCATTTACAACATGGCCGGATAATGCACCGTCTACATCAACAACATGTAAAAAAGAAGCTCCTTTTTCCTGCCACATTTTCGCAACTTTCTTTGGAGAATGTGATATAATATCAGAACATTGATACTGGCTTGGTACTAACCTGACGCAATGACCATTTTTTATATTAATTGATGGAATAATCTTCATATTACCCTCCTATAAAGCTCCCTTTGTTGACAACACACCTGTGATACGCTCATCCATCCTTGTTGCTTCATCTAATGCTTTTGCGAATGCCTTAAATACCGCTTCTACAATATGATGATTATTAACACCATCCAGCATTTTTATGTGCAGATTCATACCAGAACTATAGGAAACGGCGTAAAAAAATTCTTTAACCAATTCCGTATCCATGGTTCCCAACCGTTCTACTGTTAAATCAACCTGGTAGGATAAGTATGGTCTTCCAGACAAATCCAAGGAACATAAAACTAGTGCTTCATCCATTGGCAGCATGCATGAACCATATCGTTTCATTCCAGCTTTATCTCCAACCGCTTCTTTAATGGCATTACCCAGAACAATCCCAACATCCTCTACCGTGTGATGGGAATCTACATATAAATCACCTTCTGCTTTTAATTTCATGTCAAAAAAACCATGTCTTGTAAAGCTGTTTAACATATGGTCAAAGAATCCTATTCCAGTTTCTATGGAAGCTCTGCCTGAACCATCTACAGTAAATTCCATTGTTATGTCCGTCTCGTTTGTCTTTCTAAAAATCTTAGATATTCTTTCCATAATGCATCCCTCTCATGACTATAAAGTTTCAAATCTAACTGCAATTGAATTTGCATGGGCAGTCAGCTGTTCTGACTTGGCAAATTGTTCAATATCCTTATGAATTGGTTCTAGTGCTTCTCTTGAATAGGAAATAATACTTGATTTTTTAATAAAATCATCTACACTCAACGGGCTAAAGAATTTTGCAGTTCCATTGGTTGGCAAAATATGATTGGGGCCAGCAAAATAATCGCCTAATGGTTCACTGCTGTATTCACCTAAAAAGATGGCACCTGCATTCCTGATTTTCGTCATTACAGCATAAGGATCCTTGGTCATAATCTCTAAATGCTCTGAAGCAATTTCATTGGCAACAGCAATAGCTTCTTCCATATCCTTTGCAACTAAAATATAGCCGTAATTATTTAATGATTTCTCAATAATTTCTTTTCTGGAAAGCACCTGTACAAAATTTTCTACTTCAACTGAAACCTTCTCTGCAAGCTCTCTGCTGGTGGTAACTAAAATAGAGGATGCCAATTCATCATGCTCTGCCTGAGATAACAAATCCGCTGCAACATATCTTGGATTAGCTGTTTCATCTGCAAGAACAAGAATTTCACTTGGACCAGCAATGGAATCAATGCTGACATGACCATAAACCGACTTTTTAGCGAGTGCTACAAATATGTTTCCAGGTCCCACAATTTTATCTACCTTAGGAATACTTTCTGTTCCATATGCAAGTGCTGCAATTGCCTGGGCACCTCCAACTTTATATATTTCCTTTACTCCTGCTTCCTTTGCTGCAACTAAAGTAACTGGATTTACTTTTCCTTCCTTGTTGGGAGGAGTTGTCATAATAATATGATCCACTCCTGCAACCACAGCTGGTACTACATTCATCAATACAGAGGAAGGATATACTGCTTTTCCACCTGGAACATAAACCCCTACCCATTCCAACGGCGTAACCTTCTGTCCTAGAATCGTTCCCTGAGGTGTACTGTCAAACCAGCTGTATTGTTTTTGCTTTCTATGATAATCCTCTATATTAACCAGTGCCTTGCGGATCACATCTATTAAAGCAGGTTCTACTACTGAATAGGCCTCTTCTATTTCATCTTGTGTAACTAAAATATTATCCGCATTGATTGCTGCTTTATCGAATTTTAAGGTATATTCAAAAACAGCAGCATCCTTATTTGCCTTGACATTAGCTAAAATGTCACTGACAACAGCCTCATATTCACCATAATTATTTGGGCTTCTTTTCAGCAGATTTTCCAAAATATTATCCTTTGTATCTTTTGTTAATTCAACAATTCTCATAAAAAGCTCCTTCCTATTCTATTTTGCTTCGTCCAATACCATCTTCAGATTTCTGACAATACTGGAAATCCGTTCATGTTCCATTTTCATACTTACTTCATTTACAACCATTCTGGCAGACAAAGGGCAGATTTCTTCCAAAACCACAAGCCCATTTTCTTTAAGAGTAGAACCTGTTTCCACGATATCCACAATTACTTCTGATAATCCAACAATTGGTGCAAGTTCAATGGAACCATTTAGTTTTATAATCTCCACTGTCTGATGCTTCTTATTATAAAAATAATCTTTAGCAATATGAGGGTATTTAGTAGCAACACGGATTAGCTCACCACTATGCAGAAGCTTTTCAGCTTCCAGCGGTCCTGCCACACACATTCTGCATTTTGCCATTCCTAAATCCAGTACCTCATACATTTTTCTTCCTTCTTCTAAAATAGTGTCTTTTCCTACTACTCCAATATCGGCAGCACCATACTCAACGTAGGTGGGAACATCTGTTGCTTTTGCTAAAAAGAATTTCAATTTTAAGTCTTCATTTTTGAAAATCAATTTACGGGAATCTGGATCTTTCATTTCCTCGCAGGTGATTCCTATTTTTTCTAAGTAGCTTAAAGTTTTCTTTGCAATTCTTCCTTTTGCCAGGGCAAATGTCAAATATCTATTCATACTCTCTATCCTTCCTCATAAGTTAAACTTAACTTAGCATCTCACTAATCTGGGTGATTTTTTTTCCGCCACTGGAAATATCGATTACTTCAATGGTATCTGCATCCTTCATCAGCAATATTCCGCCTATGCTTTGCCTCTTACAGTAGTCAACATAATCCACCATTTCCTTCTCATTGGACATACGCATGAGAAGCAGCTTCATTCCGCTGCCTCGGAAATGATTTGCTAAATCAATTGCCATTTTTCGATACTGGCTGTGATACAAAATTAACGTACTGGATGCCGATGCTTTATTTAATACCTTCTGCCTGGAAAGAGCTGTCATTAACTGATCAATTAGAATTACGAAACCAATGGCCTTTGCCTTTTTTCCAAATTGTTCTACTAGGTTATCGTATCTTCCTCCTGTTGCAATAGCTTCACCAGAACCATAAGATAATGCTCTGAAAATAATGCCTGTATAATAATTGTATTTGCTGAGCATTCCTAAATCAAAGGTAATGTATTCGCTAAAACCATATAACTCTAATATAGCATATAGCTTTTCCAAATGCTCAATAGCGTGTACGGAACGCTGATTTTTAATCATTTTTTTTGCGTAAAGAAGATTATCCAGATTTCCAAACAAATCTGGTAGTTTCAAAATTAGCTCTTTTAAATTTTCATCTAGTTTCTTGCTTGAAACCAATTCTTCCACACCAAATAAATTCTTTTTCTCAATAAGAACCTTTAGCTGCTCTGCCTCTTCCTGATCAAAATCTGCTTCTTCTAACAGTCCTAAAAAGAAATCCGCATGGCCGATTTCCACCTGAAATTCTTTTAATCCTGCTTTTTTCAGGCAATTTACCAACAATGCAATCATTTCTGCATCTGCGTCAGAGGAACCATCATTAAACAATTCTGTACCAAGCTGTGTTGTTTCCTTTAGTTTTCCTTGATAACTAGTATTGTTTATAAAAGTATTACCCTGATAGCATAACCGAATTGGAAGTTCTTCCTCTTTATAATATTTTGCCACACATCTGGCTATTGATGGTGTAATATCCGGGCGAAGGACTAATGTATTTCCCTCACGGTCAAAAAATTTGTACATTTCCCTGGATGCAGTAGTCCCTCTCTCTTTATTAAATATATCAAAAAATTCAAACGTTGGTGTTTGAATATCACGAAAACCGTATAATTTTATAATATCGTGTATACTTTCTTGTAAGCGGAGCTTTTGCTCACATTCGCCATTGTAGATGTCACGGACTCCTTCAGGAGTATGTAAAAGACCATGATTAAATCCTGATTCTGAAACTAAATAACTCATTATTTTCCTCCAGTTTAGTATGATAAAGTAGTAACGTGATAATTCGCTACCAATTAAAAATCTTAACTCATTATATACTATTCTTCTCTTTCCTGCAAGTCCATATTTATCATCTCTAAATAATGCACGAAAACCCCATTATTGACTGATATCTGATAATGGGGATCTAATTCCTGATACAAAAAACTTTTCCTTCCTCCGTTCTGTGCCCGGTTCCAAAATTCCAACAACTTGTTAAAGCGTAAATAATAAAATACATCTTTTCCTGAGAAATAGATTAAAATAAACGCAATTCCCTTCTGTGCTTCAAACTCAGTCATAAATTGTATTTGGTGTTCATGTATGTTTTGGATGGGAAAGCTTTCAACCCCGCACTCCTTTGCGTCAAAACAAATGGGTATCCCTTGAACCACGCCAATATAATCCACCGTACTCTTTTGTTCAAAATAGGCTAATGTAATATGTCTGTTTTCCTGATCAATTTTAATTGGCTTAATGGGTGTAGGTACTTTTTGAATCAGTGCAAGTTTGTTTTCTCTGTACTTTGTGTTGGTCAAATTTATCAGTTCTTCTAATGTGGAACCTCTTAAGCCTCTGGAATTCCAAGATGGCATAGTATCCCTCCTACAATAATTGTTCTATTAATTCCTGAAAATAGTCTGGAACCTCTGCTGTAATGGTTTGATTAGACAATCCCTCCAACGTTCCTTGTATCTCTGGAAAGTGAACCTCATAAGAATGTAATAACTGATGTTTCAACTTGAATTGCTTTCTTAATATATTATTTGTCGGAACGTCACCATACTTACCATCACCGATAATGGGATGTCCAATGCTTTTCAAATGTGCACGAATCTGATGAGAACGTCCTGTAATCAGCTTTACCTTTAGTAATGTAAACGATTCACTACATTTAACAGGCGTGTACTGGGTTTTAATATAATCGGCACCGTCAGCAGGTGTTACCGATACCGTAACCTTGTTATGACTATGATTTTTAACCAGGTAGCCTTCAATACTAGTGCTTTCCGTCACCTTACCTTTTACAATGCATAAATAATATTTATCCATATCCCGCTTTTTAAGCATAGCTCCCATTTCCTGCAAGCCAGCCAGTGATTTTCCTGCAATAATAATGCCACTTGTGTTTCGATCCAAACGATTACAAAGTCCTGGATGAAACAATTCCAAATCCTTTTGTGTCAGCTGCCCTGTGCCAAGCAAATAGGCAATTACCTGTTCGGTCAGGGAAATATCATCTACCTGTGCCTTTTGTGACAGTACTCCTGCCATTTTATTAATGAAAAGAACATGCTCATCCTCATATAGTATTTCAAAATCTGAGGAACAAGAAATAATATTTCTTTCACATGATGCCTGACGAAATTTTTCAATAGTCTCCTCGGCCATAAAGAACTTGATTGAATCGTTCTGTACTAATTTTTCTGACCCTTCCGCCTTCTTCCCATTCAATGTGATATTTTTTTTACGGAGCATTTTATACAAAAAACTCTTGGGCGCTGCATTTAAGTATTTTTGAAGAAGCTTATCCAGTCTTTGTCCTGCCTGATTTTTATCCACAATAATTTCTCTCATACTATTTCCTCAAATTCTATTTATTGCTAACATACAATTAATGACATTAAGTAGTCTTTCACCTGTTTTTTTTCCTCTACTGGTATATCTTTTGGCTCTAACTTTCCCATTTCCTTAATAAATTCTCCTTCATCCTGGTATAAACGGAACGAATAGCTATAGCCCCAGTTTCGGATGCCTTTTCCTAAGTATTCTTCTATATACTGGACATTCTGATTTGGTTTTCCCACTAATCCAATCACAGTACCATCTGTTTCTGCCAAAAAGGACAGATTCATAACCTTTTCGGTAGAAGTAAATACTAAATCCGAGTACAACATAACCCCTGGCTTACAAAGACCATCTATTTTCTTATAATTCTCCTCTGAAACATCTTTATAAGGCGCAAGAATTAGAAAGCCTACTGCTGCTTTTGCAAATGGCAGTGACATAAGCATTGCCAGTACACTCCCCATATTTTTGGGAGACATGTGATTTGTCAGCAGTCCTATTACAAAAATACCTAATCCTGTCAAAACATAACTTCCCATTGCTATCAGGTACCTTCTCTTTCGATAGGAAATAAAGCCATGCTCACCTTTCTCTTTTTTCTTCCATACTTTTTCGCTCATCTATTAACACTTCCTTACTTATTCTGCTTTTTCTTTGGTTTCCCATGCGTACTGCGGATTGTTTTCTTCTTTTTCTTATTCTTATCAGAAAAATTCCTTACTTCCGCTTTAGGCTGAGTCTCCAGTTTTCTCGGACGAATCAGACATTTTTTGTCGAACCCAATTAAGTCAGTACGATGAGCTAATCTCAATGCCTCCACAACTAATTCGTAGTTTTTTGGATCTCGGTACTGAATTAACGCACGCTGTAACCGCTTTTCGTGTGGATTCTTTGGTACATACACCTTCTGCATCGTCCTGGGATCAAGTCCTGTATAATACATGCAAGTGGAAATGGTAGACGGTGTAGGATAAAAATCCTGAACCTGCTCTGGCATATATCCCAAATCCCGTATATATTCAGCCAATGCGATTGCTTCCTTTAATGTAGAACCTGGATGGGAGGACATTAAATAAGGTACTATAAACTGTTTTTTATCCACCTTCTCATTCACCCGTTTATATGCTTCACGAAAGCTCTCATAAACAGCATTTTCAGGCTTTCCCATCAACTGAAGAACGGAATCACTAATATGCTCTGGTGCAACCCGAAGCTGTCCGCTCACATGATGCTCACATAACTCCCGCATAAATACAGCATCTTTATCTGCCATTAAATAATCAAATCGGATTCCAGAACGGATAAAAACTTTTTTTACATTAGGAATGTTTCTAAGACGCCTTAAAAGAGTTAAGTAATCTTTATGGTCAATCTTAAGGTTTTTACATGGCTTAGGAAATAAGCATTGTTTGTTTGTACAAACTCCCTTTGACAGCTGCTTCTCACAGGAAGGGTGTCTGAAATTAGCGGTAGGACCACCCACATCATTAATGTAACCTTTAAAATCTTTATCCTCTGTTAATAGTACTGCTTCCTTAACAATAGACTCATGGCTTCTGGTTTGCAGAATTCTTCCCTGATGAAAGGTTAATGCACAAAAACTGCATCCTCCAAAGCATCCTCTATTACTGGTAAGGCTATATTTCAACTCACTAATTGCTGGAATTCCTCCCAACGGCTCATATACTGGATGATAGTCCCTTGTATACGGCAGTGCATAAACATCATCCATTTCCTGCTGGGACAAGGGTGGCGATGGTGGATTCTGAATAATATATTCCGTCTCTTTATAGGGTTCTGCCAAACATTTTCCTGTATAAGGATCCGTATTTATATATTGCAGGTAAAAGCTTTTTGCATACTGTTCTCTGCTGGCTGTAATTTCGTCAAAGGATGGCAGCATTACTGGTTCATATACCGTTTCCAGATTTTTCGCCTTGTACACAGTGCCTTTTACAAAAGTAATATCAAAAATATCGATTCCTGCCTGTAATGCATCTGCTATCTCTACTATGGAATGTTCTCCCATACCATAAGAAATCAAATCGGCCCCTGAATCCAGTAAAATGGAACGTTTTACTTTATCACTCCAGTAATCATAATGTGCCAGCCTTCTCAGACTGGCTTCAATTCCACCAATTATGACAGGTGTTTTTTTATATACCTTACGGATTAAGTTACAGTATACAATCGTAGCCCGATCTGGTCTTTTTCCAATGACCCCTCCAGGAGAATAAGCATCCTGACTTCTTCTTTTTTTCGAAACACTATAATGGTTTACCATGGTGTCCATGTTTCCTCCACATACCAAAAAGCCAAGTCGTGGTGTTCCCAGTATCTGAATGGAGGACTCCTTCTTCCAGTCTGGCTGAGAAATAATTCCTACCTTATAGCCATGTGCTTCTAATACACGGCTGATAATGGCAGGCCCAAACGATGGGTGATCCACATAGGCATCCCCAATAATATAAACAAAATCCAATTGTTCCCATCCACGTTTTTTCATATCGTCTCTGGATATTGGTAAAAAATCTAAGTTCATAATTTCCTCTTTACTCATAGTATTGTTTTAAGTCATGAAAAGAAGAAATGTAATAGTCAGACAGCTTCTTCTTTTCTTCTTCTACCGCCTTTGAAAATTCATCGTATATGGCACATACCTTCATTCCAGCACTTTTACCTGCTATGATTCCTGGAACCACATCTTCAAAAACAAGACAGTTCTGTTGTCTTACAGCAAGTTTTTTCGCTACAAACAGGTAAATATCAGGTGCTGGCTTACCTTTTCCTACCTCACAAGAGGTATGTATTTCATCAAAATACGAAAACAAATCTCTTTTCTTTAAAACCAGTTCTGTCAGCTCCAGTGAATTACTTGTTGCAATACCCGTTTTAATCTTTTGTTTTCTTAAATATCTGAGAAAATCAAAAACTCCCTCTTTTACAGGAACTTCATTCTCATACTTATCCCATGCCATCTGATTCCAGTCATCCTTTATCTTGTCCACACTATCAGGGATGTTAAAATGTTCTTTGAAAAAAACTGCTGTTTCCGAAAAGCTCATGCCTTCAATCTTTTTTTGCAAATCTCCTGGAAGTTTAATTCCATAACGCCCTAAATATTCAATGTCAATATCCTTCCACATCCACATGGAATCAATCAATGTCCCATCCATATCAAAAATAACTGCATCTATCTGTTTTAACATGCTGCCCTCCCTTGTATAAAATGCCTATTTATCCTTTAATAAATCAAGTTCTTCTTGAGTCAGTTCACGGTATTCCCCTAAGGCAAGCGTGTCATCTAAGCATAATTTTCCCATTTGAATTCGTTTTAAATAAAGAACCTCTTTACCAATTGCTGCAAACATTCTCTTTACCTGGTGAAATTTCCCTTCAACAATAGTAAGTTCCACCTGGGAAACCATGTTCTTTTCTAAAACCGTAAGCTTTGACGGCATTGCAAAAAATTCGTCCTCTACCTGAAATCCTTTGGCAAAAAGCTGAACATCTTCTTCCGTGACTTCTCCCTGAACTTTCGCAAAATATATTTTATTCACATGCTTCTTCGGAGATAACAGCTGATGCGCCAGTATGCCATCATTTGTTAATAGTAGTAAGCCTTCTGTGTCCTTATCCAATCTTCCCACTGGAAATAAATCCTTCCGTACTGCATCCTCAACCAGATCAATCACCGTTTTGTCTCTCTTATCCTCCGTTGCCGACACTACCCCAGATGGTTTGTTCAGCATAATGTATTCAAACTTTTTGTATGCTACCACTTCATCTTGAAATAACACCTGATCCTCCTGAGGATTTATTTTCATTTCTGGTTTTCTTGCAATTTCGCCGTTCACACTAACAAATTTTTTCTTAATAAACTGCTTTACCTCAGTCCTGGTTCCAAAACCCATTTCACTCAGAAATTTATCCAGTCTCATATTTGACATTAAAACAACCTCCAGCCTGGCAGATATTTATTTTTCAGTCTTCCCTTAGAAGCCTTACCCCAGCCAACTGGATAGCCCTCTACTAATAAAAGCTGCCAGCCTGCCAAAGACTCATCCTCAATTTCAATGGTTTCACCCTTTAGATACTTGGTTAAATTAATATCCGTCCAGCTGAAATTAATACATTGATCATACTCTTCCTTTTTTAACGCCATAGCCAGTGACTGACCTGGCTCAAAGCGGTCTTTTTTCAGTTCTCCCAAATAAAGGCCTTTTCTTAAGATCCGCATTCCCTTTAAATCTGGAATAGCATCTGGAACTAAATACACCTTTTCTCCAAATATCTCATAATGCCTGTCCCTCATATTCCACGTTACATGTGTAAAAAAATCCTCTAATTGCTTTGGACACTTTTCCTTGCGAATCACTTCTCTTTTGACAGAAACATCTTGTCCGCCATCTTTACGCACCATCGCAATAAAATGACCCTCGCCTTTTATTTTATGTGGCCATAGCCGAACCGTCTTCTCTAATTCTTTTCTTTCACTCAAAATCCATTCAGGTCGTCCCTTGTCAAATCCATCTCGAAAAGGGATTTCTTCTACCTGAAAATCAGGATAGTTTTTCAAAAGATACTCAATACTTCCTTCATTTTCTAAAGGTGAAAAGGTACAGGTGGAATATAGCATAGTTCCTCCTGGTTTCAGCATTTTTACAGCTGCATCTAAAATAGACAGCTGAATCTTGTGAAAAAATTCCGGCCCTTGCTTTTCCCAACTCTTTATGATAGCTGGATCTTTTCGAAACATTCCCTCTCCTGAGCAAGGAGCATCAATTAAAATTTTATCAAAGTATTCAGGAAACACTTTACACAGCCGTTCAGGCGATTCACTGAGCACAGCACCATTTGTCACGCCGAACACTTCAATATTTTTCAACAATGCTTTTGCCCGGGAACTGGAAATATCATTTGAAATAAGGACACCCTGCCCTTGCAGCTTAGCTGCCAACTCGGTACTTTTACCACCTGGTGCAGCACACAGATCCAGCACCTTGTCACCAGGTTCTACTGGCAGCAGAGAGGCTGGCGTCATAGCACTAGGTTCTTGAATATAATAAAGTCCGCCATAATAAAAGGGATGCTTCCCTGGCTGTTCTTTTTTGTTATAATAAAATCCATTCTGAATCCATGGAACTGGTTCTAAAGCAAAGGGGCTAATCTTTTCAAAATCCTCTTTTGTAATTTTTAATGTATTGACACGAAGTCCGGCATAGGAAGGCTTTGAAAAACTGTCTAAATAATCTTCAAATTCCTCCCCAAGTAATGTATTCATTCTGTCTAAATAGCTCTGTGGTAACTTCAAAATCTGCTCTCCTTTTCAAACATTCCTTTCTATTTCAAACTCTGTGCCCGATATCCTTCTGAAATAATATCCAGTTCCTTATTGAACCGCTCTAACTGGGCCAAGTCTCCTTCTTTATAAATTTTAAAGAATTCTGTCTGTATTTTAACAACCTCACGTTTATTCGCAACCTTATAAAGATTTTGAATATTCGTCAGTATATCTGCTACAATATTAGCCTTAATACGGAAAGAATTCTGTGCATCCATAATTTCTCCGCGCACCGAAGACATTTCCTGATCTAATACAATAATTGCTTCTGAAGCCGTTAATAATCGTTCTCTAATATGCGCCGGCATGTTTTCTTTATACTTGTATTGCAGGGAATGCTCCACTGTAGCCCAGAAATTCATTGCTAAGGTACGAATCTGAATTTCTGCCTTAATCGTCTTTGGTCCCCGCAAGGTCTGGATGGTATAAAACACAATCATATGATAACTGCGGTAACCGCTTTCTTTCCGGTTATTAATATAGTCTTTCTCACTTTTTATTTCCATGTCATTTCTGCTCTTAATCAAATCCACAACCTTATTAATATCCTCTACAAACTGACAGATAATACGTATTCCAGCAATATCGTCGATTTTATCCTCTATATCCTCTAAAGAAATATTTTTTTTCTGAGCTTTTTCTAAAATACTTGAAATTGTTTTTACTCTTCCGTTAACTTGTTCTATTGGAGAATACCCGCCCGCATTACGGTATTCATTAATAATATGATTAAACTTTACAACCATTTCATCAACTGCTAATACGTAAGGATCTAATATTTCTCTCCATAATTGTATTTCCATAATAACCTCTCCTCAATTTAACGCATACAAAACCATTATATCATATGTGGTCAAGATTTGTTATAAAATTTTTTCTTTTTCCCCTCAAAATATTTTAAAAGAAAGTAGGGATTTACACTCATTTCTTCCCCTTGGTAATCAATATATATTCCCAAGTGAAGGTGTACATCAAACTTACCAACTGTACCTTCTACCTTACTGTAGCCGCTATCACCCATATAGCCAATTACCTGCCCGGCTTTTACCGTATCCCCTGTATCAATGCCATCCTCATACCGGTACAAATGTGCATAATAAAAATAGGCGCCAGCAGGACTTCTTATTCCAATCCGGTAACCTCCCTGTTCCAGCCACCCTTTCTTTTCTACCACTCCATCTGTCATACTGATTACTGGGAAATACCCTCTCAAGTTATTGCTTGCCATAATATCGGTGCCTTCGTGCTGTCTTTTTCCTCCATACGTTCTTTCTCCTAGCCAGGAATCCTCAAAATTCGTAGTCGCTTTCCCTGTAATATCTTCTGGCACAGGAAAATATTTAATATCAGACAAAATTATTGTATACATATTTAAATATTTTTTATAAACAGCTTTACATGGTCCATACTGGTAGAAGAAAGAAGTGGGTACTGATTCATTTTCTGATGCCAGACAAAAAGATCCCGACAACATTCTTTCTGTAAGCTTTTGCATAAATATTGGACTGCCATATTGATAAGCGGTATCGTATTCTGCCAAAGCATCTTTTTCCATATGTAGTACGCGAAATCGCTCTATATCATCTGCTTTTTCATAAAACTGTAAACAATCTGTCACTAATACAGTCCATATAACCAGACCAAAAAATAATGTGGTCTTTACTATTATTCTTTTTAACTTCATGAACATACTCCATTAGGTATTAACATATTATATATATGACCCAATTATGAAAAATATTCATATTTCAAAAAAATTACTGATGAACAAAAAAGGGTTTTTATGTGACAGGCACTATCCTGCCACATAAAAGAATACACTCTATTGTACTGCTTTTCCGTTACTGTCTATCCAAAAATAAAATCATGCAATGCATCCCGATTTTTATCTGCATCCTCTAAAATCAATACTGACATACCACGAATGTTTGCATTTTGATAGCCATTATCAATAGGAACCCTCATCGTTTGTAATTCATCTGGATGCATCGTAACAATCAGCGAAATGTATTCAATTAAATCTGCTTTTGTCCTATCTGTTGTCACAAGAGATAAGATATCTGGAAGCAAGGCAATCAGTTCTACTGCGCTCTTTTCTTTGTATTTTTGAAAGATAGCCATAAGAACATTTCTCTGACGGCTAGTTCTTCCAAAGTCATTTGCTTCCGTTTCTGTGGAAACATATCGGATTCGTGAATACCCAAGCGCCTGATTCCCATTTAATATCTGGGTTCCTACTATCACATTTCGATAGGCTGGGTTTGAAATATAATTGGTCCTATTAAGATAAGCAGCCTCTTTTTCAGTTAATGTAATTTCCACTCCCCCCAACTGATCAATCAACTGTTCAAAGCTTTCAAAATCTACTTTAGCATAGCCGTCAACAGCAACTTGAAAATTTAATTGGATTGTTTCTACTAATAAAGGCATCCCGCCATTATGATAAGCAGCATTTAATTTATTATCACTGTACCCAGGGATCTGGACATAAATATCCCTCATCAGAGAAGTAATTTTTATTGCCTTCTGCTTAACATGTAAGGTGACCAGCATAATAGAATCTGTCCTCCCTCTGCTTTTTCCAGCGCCTATTGCTTCCTCACCTACCAGTAAAAAGTTATAAACCCCCTCCTGACGTCTTGCGCCATCTTGCTGTTCCCACACAACATCCTCTGGACTCAGTTCATCCAGTTCTTCTGCTCCATCGTCCTGCTCAAAAAATTCTTCTTGCAATGGAGTGTCCTCTTTTTTCTCATACTGGACACGATTGAGCAGGTAATTGGCATAAATTGCACCTGCAACCCCAATGCATACTGCAACAGCACTTACCACAAAAATAATTTTAAGAATAGTTTTTTTATTTTTCATCACTCATATGCACCTTGCAGATTTCATTTAATATTGCTATAACATAGTCATAAATTCGGACAGTAGATGAAATGGATAATTTCTCATTTGGAGTATGAATGTCATAAATATTTGGGCCCAGTGATATCATATCAAGCTCAGGCATTTTCTCTAAAATCACACCACACTCAAGTCCTGCATGAACAACCTCTACTCCCACTTCCTTTGCAAACATTTCCCGATAGGTTTTAATACAAATTTCTCGTAATTTTGAATTACTTTTATATTCCCACCCTGGGTATTCTCCTTTTTGTGAATACGTACCACCTAATGTTTCAGTTAGAAACTTCAACTTATCTCCTATATAATTTTTGTATAAGGAAACAGAACTGCGAACCGAATAAGAAAAACAAACGATGTCCTCTTTTGTCACAATAATGCCCAAGTTCAAAGAGCTTTCTACTAGCCCTTCAATATCGCTGCTCATTCCCTGAACTCCATTTGGTGTAAATAAAAGCATTTGCAGAACCAAATGAAAACTATGTTCTGAAAAAATCTCACAGGCACTAGAACTCTCTTCCATCTGAATCGTAATTTTTAAATCTGGTTCATTTTTCTTATATTCTTTTCCATATACTTCAGCCAGCATTTTCACAGCATCCTCAATCTGCACCTTTTGTTCCTGTTCAACCATGATTTCTGCAAATGACTCTCTTGGAATTGCATTATCCTTTAGTCCTCCCCAAATAGATATCACTTGAAAAGAAACGAATTTTTGAAGCTGAAATAAAAGTCTTCCCAATAAAATATTACCATTTACACGTTCTTTATTGATTTCTATACCAGAATGACCACCAACAAGTCCTGTTATGGCTATTCGAGCCTTAATTCCTTCCGCTGGTTTTTTTTCTATAGGAATACAACAGTTAGAACGCATACCTCCAGCGCAGCCAGCAATTACTTTCCACTCCTCATCTGAATCAATATTAAGCATATACTTTGCTTCTAGATCACTAACATCAAGTGCAACAGCACCTTCCATTCCGATTTCTTCATCTGTGGTAAAAACTGCTTCTAATTTTGGATGCACCACATCCTGACTGTCCAAAATTGTCAAAATATATGCCATTCCAATTCCATCATCGCCGCCTAATGTAGTTCCGTTAGCATAAATATAATCGCCTTCTATCTCTAACTCCAGTCCCTCCTCTGTAAAGTCATGCTTTGTATCATAATTTTTTTCACAAACCATATCCATATGTGCCTGTAACATAACTGCCGGACAGTTTTCCTGTCCTTTAGAAGCTGGTTTTTTAATGACGACATTGTATTCTTTATCCTGTTTATATTCCAGATTATGTTCCTTTGCAAATCCGACCAAAAAATCACTGATCCCCTTATTATTCTGAGAACCCCTTGGAACATTACTAATTTGTTCAAAAAAATAAAACACTTTTTTATAATCTATTTGATCCAAAACCATTATAAACTCCTCCATTCAAAGAATAGTATAATCACAATACATAATTTCTATTTACCTATACAACGATTTTCTGGAAAACCAGAAATTATATGCAAAATAGAAAAAGGCTGTTATTCCTAAGCAGCCCCTTTGTTGAGAATTATTTAATTTTTAAAGCTATGGATAGGCGCAGGAATGCGTCCTCCTCTATTAATAAAGTTTTCACAGGAAAATTGATTTACAGGCATTACAGGAGCGTATCCGAGCAAACCGCCAAATTCAACCATTTCTCCAACTTTTTTACCTATCACAGGAATAATACGGACAGCCGTTGTTTTTTGATTAATCATTCCGATCGCCATTTCATCAGCAAGAATACCAGAAATCGTACTTGCCTTTGTATCACCTGGTATCGCAATCATATCCAGTCCCACTGAGCAGACACAGGTCATTGCCTCCAGCTTTTCCAAAGACAAGGCACCTTCTAGTACTGCCTGAATCATTCCCTGATCCTCACTGACTGGTATAAAAGCTCCGCTTAAACCTCCCACATAGGAAGATGCCATAACGCCTCCTTTTTTCACCTGATCATTTAGGAGCGCCAACGCGGCTGTTGTTCCAGGGGCACCGGCACGTTCCAGACCCATCTCTTCAAATATTTCTGCAATACTATCTCCTATGGCAGGTGTTGGTGCCAGAGACAGGTCAATGATTCCAAATGGAATTCCAAGTCTTTTAGACGCTTCCTGGGCAACCAGCTGACCGACCCTTGTAATCTTAAATGCTGTTTTTTTCACAGTTTCGCAGAGTGTGCCAAAATCTGCGCCACGCACGCCTTCTAATGCACGTTTTACAACGCCAGGACCACTTACCCCTACATTAATTACGGCATCTGCTTCTGTCACTCCATGAAATGCACCTGCCATAAATGGATTATCATCAGGAGCATTACAGAATATTACTAATTTAGCACAGCCTTGTGAATCGGTAATGCGAGAAGTCTCCAAAATAATTTCACCTAGAATCTTCACTGCATCCATATCAATTCCTGTTTTTGTAGAACCAACATTTACAGAACTACACACCCTCTCTGTCTGAGCTAGTGCCTGTGGAATACTTCGAATTAATAATTCATCGCTTTTTGTCATTCCTTTGGAAACAAGTGCTGAAAACCCGCCAAGAAAATTAACTCCTACTTCCTTTGCTGCCTGATCCAGGCTTTTTGCTATTTTAACATAATCACCCGGTTCTTTACATGCCGCTGCGCCCACCAAAGAAATTGGCGTAATAGAAATTCTTTTATTTACAATTGGAATGCCGTATTCTCTTTCTATCTCTTTTCCCGTAGACACTAGATCCTTGGCAACCGTGGTAATTTTGCGGTATATTTTATCACATAGTCGTTCTAAATTGTCATCTGCACAATCCAACAGGCTAATTCCAAGTGTGATTGTTCTGACATCCAAATTCATCTGCTCGATCATGGAATTCGTTTCAACTACCTCATGTATATTAATCATCTTATCAATCCTTTCTTTCCATGTTCTTTGCTATTAAATCCGGTGCATCTTATTAAATATATCTTCATGCTGCATCTTTATAGAACAGCCGATTTCTTCCCCGATCTGCTCCAGCTCTTCTCCAATTATCATAAAATCTTTTTTTGCTTCATTAGTATCTGCAATCATCATCATATTAAAATACCCTTGTACAATTGTTTGCGAAATATCTAAAACGTTCACATTATTGTTTGCTAAATACGTACATACTTTAGCGATAATTCCCACGCTGTCTTTTCCTACTACTGTAATAATTGATTTTTTCATATGAGTACCTCCATAAATGTATTATAAACTTACTAAAACAGATGGTTCTTCTCTTTTTGCCACCTCTAATAGAAAATTATTTTTAAATGGACTATCACTTTGATCCAGTTCATATTTTACTGTTTCATAAGCCAAATCTGGATAATTATTTTCTTTACTTAAATGCCCCAGATAAATATATCGCAATTTATCATGCAGCAAATTCCGAATCAGCCTGCCACAATTGTCATTAGATAAATGCCCTCGTTCTCCCAGAATTCTTCTTTTCAGTACGTAAGGATAAGCTCCAACCTGAAGCATGTTAATATCATGATTTGCTTCTAATAAAAGAATCTCTGAGTTTTTAAGACTTTCAACAATATAATCATCATAAATCCCTAAGTCTGTTGCTACTCCAACCTTATGCCCATTCTGTTCAATGGTATAACAAACTGGATTTGCTGCATCATGGGAAATAGAAAATGGATTCACAATCACATCATGAATTTCAAAACTCTGATTTGGTTCAATAATCCGAAATAAACCAGGATCTATTTTGCCGAGACTCTTTATTCTGCTTAATGCACTTAAGGTTTCAGCTGTTGCATAAATCGGAACATGATATCTTCTCGCCATAACTCCCAATCCTAAAACATGATCAGAATGTTCGTGGGTAACCAAAATGCCATCTAGTTTTTCAGGATTTACATCTATTTCTGATAAGCCACTTTCGATTCGCTTACAACTAATCCCTGCATCAATCAGCAGACTTGTACACCTATTTCCAACATATATACAATTCCCACTGCTTCCACTGGCAATGCTACATAATTCCATGGGCCTTCCTCTTTTCCAGCAATTTTTCATCTAAAATCTATGACATTATAACACATTCTTTTTTAATTAGCTAGACAAAAAAAGGAATCTATTCTATTCTCATTAGAATAAACCCCTTTTCTCACTAATTAAAATACTATTTTAGTTTTACTGCCTGTCGTATTTCATCGGAATCAATTGTGATTTGATCCCTGCCATTCTGTTTTGAATAGTACATTGCCCAATCTGCTCTGTTCAGTAATTCCAACGGACTAGCACAAGTTTCTGGATAAGAAGTAAGTCCAACACTTACATTTACCGAAACTGGTTTTTCATTATGCTGTAATCCCAGCTTTTTCACATTCTGCTGAAGCATAGAAACTGGAATATACGCTTCTTCTAGCCCCTTATTAGGGAAAATAATTACAAATTCTTCTCCCCCATACCGGCCTACAACGCCATTAAACTTACAGGCAATTTCTTTTGATAAGCTAGCAATTCTGCGTATAACCTCATCTCCAAATAAATGTCCATACGTATCATTCACATTTTTGAAATGGTCAATATCAAACAAACAGACCGACAAAGGAACCCTATTGATTAATGATTCATTTACATATTGTTCAAACAGCGCTGTCAGATGTCTTCGGTTATATATCCCTGTCAAACCATCTTGAATTGCCATAAGCTGCATCTTCTCATATAAATTTGCATTGTACATGGCAATGGTAAACTGGGCAACGATACCTTCAAAAAAAGCTGTATTTTCAATAAAAAAATCGTATGAACGGTGACCAACGAAAAGTTCACCGATCTGCATACTATTTCTGATTAATGGTACAATTAGCATAGAGCCAATCATGCCATCCTCCAGAAAGGAATACTTTTTTTTATTTACATAATTATCCACGTATGTAACTGAATTAATCATAATTTTTTCAAAACAATTATCTTCAATTGCTTCACTTAATTCTTCTATGTACTTTTTACTTAACTTACTTTTTATCTTATATACCATACGTCCATTGCAGGCTTCCTCTGAAAGTGCATCTGGGTGAAGCACAATGGCACAAATGTCAACACCGATTCGATTAATAATGGATTCTGTTATCAGGGTCATCAGTTTACTAAGCTCTAGTGAACTAGAAATATATTTCAAAATATCGTTTTGAATCTTCATTTCCATATTTACACTGTTGATTTTTGTATAAGCAGCTTCTAACTTGATTTTTTGTTCCCCAAGAAGCTCATTCGCTTTCTTTACTTTTTCCTGATTCACAACCAGTTCCTCATTGGTTTCATTGATTCTCTCAATCAATCGGGTCTGAGCATAAACCGTCTCATTATTTTCACTAATAACCTTCGCTATTATTTCGGCAAATTGCCATACAATCCCATAAAACACTCCTAATACTAATACCATTAAAATCAGTCTAATCTCTGCAATAGTTCCTATCAGACTATACCACAATATGTAAGCAATGAGTGGAATACATATTGATAAGAAATATAATTTTCTAACATAGGGATCTGTAAAATCAACACAGACATAATATTCCATAGCTAGTAAAATCAAGCATAATAAACATATTCCAAAAGTATAATAGTTTGATGTTGTAATCGCAAGAAACATACCAAACCAAATATTTATATATTTCAAAACAACCATACATTTTGGATAGTAGTGTTTCACGTAAAGAAGAACTCCCTCCAGAAAAACACTACAAAAAAGATATATCATTGCTGCGAGAGCACACCATCCACCAGAAGCTACATATTGCTGAAGGGTATATAATATCAGAAAACAAGCTACAATTCTATGAAATTTAAAAAACCTCTTTTGAATTAATACAACTTGATTATAATCCAAGACATCTATTCCTCCCAATACAGTTCAATACTGTCGTTCTCATATATGCCAGTTGTAAAATCTCCTGTCACATTATTTACTTTTATCACAAATTTTGTTCCTTTCGCTTCTGCAACATTGAAAGGATAAAAATCCAGCACATCCACCAAAATATAATTTCCCTTATTCTTTAATACAACCTTCTCACCATTCACATAAACAGTTACTTCTTTTGTATCTATAACTTTCTCCTGTCCTTTCTCCTGTTCTGTTACTTGTTCTGTTACTTGTTCTGTTACTTGTTCTGGTTCATTCCACAGGCTTTGCCTTCTGGCAATTTTCAGTTTGCTCATATCCAGACGAATTGAAAACTGTTCATATACCTTTTCATCCAAAGAAGCCAGTTCATTATTCACATAAATATCCCCATCAAAATCCAAATCCATAAATTCCAGAATCTGCTTCAATGTATAATAATTCAAAATTTCTAACTGATCCCCCTCCTGAATCTCATAAAATTCAGAAACCAGCTGGTTATTCGCAACTATAAATTTAGGACAAATAATGCTTTTACCATTAAAAATAAATGAAATACTACTTTTAAACTCAGGCAGCTGTCTCACTTCATATATGGCATCCCTTCCCACTGTGGAAGAAATGATTTCAATTTTATCATTTTGTTGGATTGAACTGCTGATACCTACAACCTTACCATTTAACTTAACAACAGCAGCTTCTCCCAGTTCTCCTCGAACCAGTCTCTTCTCTCCATCTAATGTAAAATTAATCGCCTTTCCCCGTTGTGGAAATAACTGTTCATTTAATACACCCGCCTGCAATGCAGCATCTACAATTGTCAATTTATTATTATCATATAATTTTATTCTTTCACCGTTGACCTGAACATAAATAAAATTATTTTTCTGCTCATAAAAATTCAAACAAATTCCTATTGGTGTTACCAAAAGAGAATCTTTTTTAATCCCTGTTTCCAAAAATTCTACATTGCCAAGTACTTCCTGCCCACGCAAAGCAACTCTTTCTTTTGGCAAATTCAAATAGTCCGCTAAGTACGTTGTAAAACCCGGAAGCTTTCCGCCTCCTCCAACTACAAAAACTGCGCTGACCGTTTTATCACCGTTTAATTCAATCACCCGGTCTGCCACATTTTTTGTTATCATCCGGACTGTTTCATCCACTGCTTCTAATACTTCTTTTGTAGTAATCTTATAGCTTAATCCCATTATATCTTTATAAGTCACGGTCTTTTTATTCATGCAGGCAATTTTTATTTTTTCTGCTGTCTGAAAATCAACTAAGTACCGTTTTGCAATTGTCTCTGAAATTTCATCCCCTGCATACGGAATCATTCCATATGCAATGATACTTCCATCCTTTGTAATTGAAATATCTGATGTCCCTGCTCCAACATCTACAAGTGCAATATTTAACAAACGATAACTTTCTGGAATAGCCACATTAATGGCTGCAATTGGCTCAAGGGTAAGATTCGCCACATATAACCCTGCACGTTCTACCGCTAAATACAACCCATCTATTACTTCCTCTGGTAAAAAAGTTGCAATCAGTTCCGTCGCAATTTTATTCGCTTTATGACCATGCAGATTCAAGATGGAATAGTCATTTAAAAAATACCGTATTACAGAATATCCTACACAATAAAACTTAATATCCTCTTCCTGTGTCTCTTCTCTCAGCTGTTCATATGCCTTCTCAACTGCCATTAAATTCAGAGAATGAATATGCTCCTCTTCTACAATTGTTTCATTGGAAAATTCATATTCTGTTGTAACGGTAAGTGTTTTTAATACCCTCCCGGCAGCCGCAATGCAAACATCCGTAAGCTTTCGTCCAATCTTCTGTTCAAGAGTTGTTTTTATCGTTGTAATCGTCTCTGACACCTTAATAATATCATGTATCTGGCCATCCATCATTGCTCTGGTATCATGGAACAAAACCACCTGCGCAACAACTTTGAATACTTGATTTTCCTTATATCCAACTGTTCCAACAATGCTCCTTGTTCCTATATCCAGGCCAAACACCAGGTGCTCAGGATATCTTACGTTACCTTGCATCTAGATTCCCCCAATTTTCATAACATAAATCTTGTTAAGAAATAACATATACATTTATTATAACATAAAACATATTGCTAAACTAGTAAAACTTTCAATACAGACAGCATTTTTTCACTTTCTCCATTATTATCCAGGATCACATTACATTTTGTTTTAAAATATGAATCATTTTTCTGATTCTGCAAAATATGAGTTATTTTTTCATCTGAATACCCTCTGGATTCCTTTAATCTTTTCCTCCTTATTTCATCGGATACGGATACAAACCAAAATTCATCACAAATATTTTCATAGCCTGCTTCTAATAGGATTGCAGATTCAATAAAAATATAATCAGCTTTTCCTTCTGACTGGACCTGGGCGATTTGTGCTTCAATATATTCTCTCACTCTTGGATGAATAATAGCATTCAAATTCTTCAGCAGTTCAGCATTCTGAAACACAATTTCTGCTAATTTTGCCCTGTCAATTTTTTCTTCAGCCGTCATAATTTCTACTCCAAATTCTGTTATAATATCCCGATAACACGGCTGGCCTTTTTCCATACACAGATGTCCCACCTCATCTGCAATAATGACACAAGCATTAAAATTCTGCGCAATTAATTTGGCAATCGTAGATTTTCCGCTGCCCACGCCTCCTGTTAAACCTATTATCTTCAATCTTATCATCCTTTACTTCTATCTAATGTGCCTCATACCAACTGTTCCCCTGCTTAACATCCACCTCAAGAGGAACATTCATTTCGGCTGCATAAAACATTTCTTTTTCCAGTATTTCCTTAACAGCTTCTATTTCCTCTTCATAGGTTTCAATAAGCAGTTCATCGTGAATTTGTAAAATCAGCTGGGACTTAAAATTATTTTTCTTCAATCTGTCATTAATCCGAATCATAGCTATTTTAATAATATCTGCTGCTGTTCCTTGTATAGGGGAATTCATGGCAATTCTTTCACCAAAAGAACGCTGCATAAAATTCGATGAACTCAACTCTGGAACAGGTCTTCTTCTCTTAAACATTGTTTCCACATAACCTTTTTCTTTTCCAGTTTGAATTAGTTCATCTAAAAATTCTTTTACCCTTGGATACGTATTAAAATATTTTTTAATATATTCATCTGCCTCTTTTTTTGTGATATTTAAATCCTGACTAAGACCAAAACTGCTTATACCATATACAATTCCAAAATTAACCGCTTTTGCATTGCTTCTTTGTAAAGCAGTAACCTCTTCAAACGGGATATGAAACACTTCCGAAGCTGTGATACGATGAATATCCTGCTGCTGGCGGTACGCGTTTATTAGTTTTTCATCTCCAGACATATGTGCCAGGACTCTCAGTTCAATCTGAGAATAATCTGCATCTAGAAAAATATAACCCTCTCTTGGCACAAATACCTTTCGGATCTGACGTCCCAAATCCATCCGGATTGGAATGTTCTGTAGATTAGGTTCTGTACTGCTGATTCTTCCAGTGGCGGTAATGGTCTGATTGAACTTTCCATGAATCCGTCCATCTTCACTAATGTAAGTTACTAAGCCATCTGCATAGGTTGATTTTAATTTCGCAAGCTGGCGGTATTCCAGTATCAGATTAATAACAGGGTGTTCACACTTAAGTTTATCTAATACATCAGCTGAGGTAGAATAGCCTGTTTTGGTTTTTTTGGCAAATGGAAGCTGAAGTTTTTCAAATAATATTACTCCCAGCTGTTTGGGAGAATTAATATTAAAACTTTCTCCCACCTGTCTATATATTTCTTTTTCCAGTACTTCAATTTTCTCTGCCAGCTGTTGCCCATATATCGTTAAAGCTTCTCTGTTGACACGAACACCGCGCATTTCCATATCATATAGTGTAGTAATTAGGGGAAGCTCCACCTCGTAATAAAGCTGCCTCATTCCGCTTTGTTCTAACTCCTCTTCCATGGCTCTGACTGCCTCATATGGGACATAGGCTAGATAACAAGCATATTTCACAAATTCTTTCTTTTCTAATGCTGCTGTCACAGATGCTTTGGCAAAATAATCTTCGTAAGATGGAACAGTTAATCCCATATAGTCCCTTGCAATATCGTCATATGCATAAGAATCCTTTAGTGGATTTAATAAATAAGCAGCCACCTGACAGTCAAATATACGTGGTTTCATTCCGCCTTCTGTATGGGACAGTTCTGGAATATTATAAAGAAGTTCCTTATAGTCTATTACAGAAACTAATATATCATGTTTTAAAATTACCTTTAACTGGTCTAACAGATACTCTCCTTTCACAGCTTCACTTACTGGAATAAAAATTGCTTTTGTGGCAGCCTCCGTTTTATAACAAACAGAAATTCCCAATAAATCTTCTTCCTTTTTCTCCGACAGGTCAAACACAAACTGACCATCTTCTTTCACCTTAAATACATTTTCTTTTTGATTCTTGGCAAATACACAGAGTCCCAATTGAAAATCTGGTTGTTCCGCCAGCAGCATAATTTGCTGTAAAACAGCTGCTGCTCTTTTGGGCTCAGCTGCAAGTTCAAAAATATCTTCTATATTCTCATTACTGGAAACCTCACAGTCAAATCTGGATAACAGTGATTTAAACTCTAGTTCCTTCAGCTTCTGATATGCCTTTTCATTGTAAATATTCTCTATTTTCCCATCCTTCATTTCAAAGTCTAGTGGACAATCTGTTTTTATAGTTGCCAGAACCTTAGAAAGCTGTGCAAGCTCATAATGATTTTTCAAAGCCTCTTTTGCTCTGTTTGGGGTGATTTCATCCACATGGGCATAGGCATTTTCTATTGTCTGGAAGGATGTTAGTATCTTTAATGCCGTTTTTTCACCTACTCCTGGAACTCCCGGTATATTATCTGCTGTATCTCCCATTAATCCCTTTAAATCAACTATTTGTGCTGGCGTTATGCCATACTTTTCTATTACTTGTTTTGTATTATAGTCTTCTATCTCAGTTCCGCTTTGTTTTGTCTTTGGTATCCGGATTTTAATTTTATCAGATGCCAGCTGTAATAAATCTCTGTCCCCAGAAACAAGAGCTACCTCAAACCCACTTGCCTCACATGTTTTTGCTAGTGTTCCTAATATATCATCTGCTTCAAAACCAGGCTTCTCTAATATCTTAATATTCATAGCCTGAAGAACCTCTTTTACAATAGGTACCTGCTCATGGAGTTCCTCGGGCATAGGTTTTCTGGTTCCCTTATATTCCTGGTACATTTCATGCCTGAAGGTTGGATGCTTCACGTCAAATGCAACTGTTACATATTCTGCCTGTTCCTCATCTAATAATTTAAAAAGAATATTCAAAAACCCATATACCGCATTGGTATGAATCCCCTTTGAATTGGTCAAATTGGGAATTCCATAAAATGCCCTGTTTAAAATACTATGTCCATCAATTAATACTATTTTTCGATTCATTTCAACCTCCTGTCTGCCTAATGCACCTATCCAATCCATAGCCCCAGTACTACCATAATTAGAATCAGTACTATTTTTGTACAGACTAATTTAAATTTTACTTCTAATATATTATCTTCTTGTTTTTGTATAAAATTATCCAAATCTATATGAAATTTGTTTGAAATGGTTTTATTCTCATCTAACTGTTTCATTCCCGAAAAGAGCGTAAAATAAACTTCAACTTCTTCCTTGCATTCTTTGCACCTTTCAATGTGTTCTAAAAACTGCTCCAGCTGTTTTATATCTAACTGTTCATTAATAAATGGTGTTATCATGCTTTGTGCTTCAAAACAGGTCATTTTAAGCCCTCCCCCTTTTTTCTCCTTACTATTAACTTTACTCTAAAAAAAAAATTAAAATAAGACTTGCATTATTCATTTATTTATGTTAGAATAATTCTCGCATTAAGGAATTTATTTTGCGGATGTGGCGGAATGGCAGACGCATCAGACTCAAAATCTGACGGTGGCAACATCGTGTGGGTTCAAGTCCCACCATCCGCAGTATTAATAAAACCACCCAAGTCTTATATAGAAGTTTTGGGTGGTTTTTTGCACGAAAGCACTGTTTTTTTGATAGGAACATTAAGTAGAAATTATAAGTCATATTTTTCTTATTCTTTTAGTCTTTTCAAAATCCTTTTAAATCCTATTTCCTCCCTCAAAAAATCTAGCTCTTCGTCATTTTCTAGTGCCTTTTTAATCAGTTCTATCATCTCCTTCCTATTTCCAACTTCATTAAATTTCATATGCGAATACAAAGGGGAGGTTTTGAAATCCCCAATTGTATCAATTCCATCTATCATCTGCTCTAATAGCTCAATACTCTCCTCTTTATTTTTTGTTTGTATTTTCACAAACATTTTTGGTGTATATGCAACATAGGAGCCTAGGTCAAAAAGCTCTGCTGCCTGCTTTGCTACCTCTGCATATGTTAGTGCATAATCCATTTTCTCTTCTTTACATTGTAAATGAATGATAAGCTGCAATATACTGCATATTTCATTTGCAGCTTTATATAGCATCTTTTCATAAATTTCATAAGCAGCCTGATTATTATCCTGACTAGCATATAAAATCGCTTGCAGCATACGTTTATCATAACCAGGTTGAGGAATTTTGTCTAATAGGTTCTGTGCCTTATTATACTCCTTTTTAGCAATATAAATATGACCTAGTGAAGCAATTGCTGTATTAGCAGCTTCAGAATCATCACTTGAAGCTTCCATTTCATACCAGCTTATAATTTTAGCTTCATATTTCTCATTTCTTTCTACACTGAGAATACTCCTATACGCATTTAATATTCCAGCTAATGAAAGAATTAAGTTATGACAATTAGGATATTCTCTTATCAGATTTTCACCTCTTTCAAATCCTGACTCATAACCATTTTTCTTCATTAATTCTATTATTTCCTTTACAATTACACTAATTTCCGCATCCGTAAGTTCTTCATGAAACGAAAGCAGCGTATCCAAATTTATTTTTAGTATCCGGGCCAATGGTGACAAGAGGGTTATATCTGGATAAGATATACCATTTTCCCACTTATTAACTGCTGGAGCCGTAACTCCCAAATAATGAGCAACCTGCTCCTGTGTTAGATTTTGTTCCTTTCTATATTTACGAATGACTTCATTTATTTTCATTTGCACTGTCTCCAATATTATTATTAGCAAAGGCCTTTGCTAATAATAGAATAGCAAAGACCTTCACGTTAAGCAAGTGAACCGTTGTAACATTTCATTCATAAAATTTAACTATTGGTTAATTTTACATTAAAAGAAAGTCACTTCGGCTTTCTTAATTATACTTAAAAACCAAAGGGGCTTTATATGCATGGCAAAATTATTTATCAATAACAAAATAAAACCGCCCAAGTCTATTAAAACCTGGACGGTCCTTTTATTTATCCTCAAAATTACTCTCAGAAAAGTCTATTAGTTACCCATCTGTTTTGCAACTTCTTCAGCAAAATTTTCTTCTTTCTTCTCAAGTCCTTCGCCAGTTTCAAAACGAACAAACTTAACAATTTCCAAAGAAACACCCTTTGCCTTAGCAAATTCTTCTACATACTTACCAACAGACTGTTTTCCATCTTCAGCCTTAACATAAACCTGATCAAGTAAGCAAATCTCTTTTAATTCTTTCTTAATACGTCCTAAAACCATACCTTCGATAATCTTATCGTTAGCATCTGGTTTTTCATTCTTAGCCTGAACTGTTAAGATTTCTTTCTCATGTGCGATATAATCCTGATCTACTTCTTTATCAGATACATATTTTGCATTTAACGCTGCAACCTGCATTGCAACATTCTTTAAACACTCTTGAACATCATCAACACTTGCTTCTGTCTTTGCTTCCACTAATACGCCGATTTTTCCACCAGCATGAATATAGGACACAACAACACCATCTGTGTTAATCTTTTCAAATCTTCTAATGTTCATGTTTTCACCAATTGTAGCGATCATAGAAGCTAATTGTTCTTTTACAGTCTTAGAAGTATCCTCAGCCCATGCACTATCCATAAAAGATTCCACATCAGCCACATCACTAGTAGCAATCTGCTTTGCAACTGCAGCTACAAAGTCTTTAAAAGTATCGTTCTTTGCTACGAAATCTGTTTCACTATTAACTTCTACAATAGCTGCCACTTTTCCATCAGCAGAAATATCGGTTGCAACAATACCTTCTGCTGCAATTCTTCCAGCTTTTTTCTCAGCCTTAGCAAGTCCGTTTTCTCTTAAATTCTCAATTGCTTTATCCATATCACCATCTGTTGCAGTAAGGGCTTTTTTACAATCCATCATACCTGCACCAGTGATTTCTCTTAATTCCTTTACCATTGAAGCTGTAATAGCCATTTCATTTCCCTCCGTTAACCCAAAATTATTCAGCTACAGTTTCTTCTACTTCTTCCACTGCTTCTTCTACATCATCTGAAACATCTGTTAATTGAACGCCTTGATTTGCTTCAATAACAGCATCAGCCATTTTAGCAACGATTAATTTAACTGCACGAATTGCATCATCATTACCAGGAATTACAAAGTCAAGCTCTTCTGGGTCACAGTTTGTATCCGCAATACCAATTAGCGGAATACCTAAAGTATGTGCTTCCTGAATACAGATTCTTTCTTTCTTAGGATCTACTACGAAAATAGCATCTGGGATTTTCTTCATGTTCTTAATACCACCAAGGTTCTTCTCAAGCTTATCCCATTCTTTTCTTAATTCAATAACTTCTTTCTTTGGTAATACATCAAATGTACCATCTACAGACATAGTTTCAATTTCTTTCAATCTGTTAATTCTTCCCTGGATAGTCTTGAAGTTTGTTAACATACCACCTAACCATCTCTCGTTAACGTAGTACATTCCACAACGCTCTGCTTCAGATTTTACAGAATCCTGTGCTTGCTTTTTCGTACCAACAAAAAGAATTGTTCCGCCATCTGCAATAATATTCTTAATTGCATAGTAAGCATCATCTACTTTACCTACAGATTTCTGTAAGTCAATAATATAGATACCATTTCTTTCTGTGTAAATATAAGGAGCCATCTTAGGGTTCCATCTTCTAGTCTGGTGTCCAAAATGTACACCAGCTTCCAATAACTGTTTCATTGAAATAACGCTCATTGTTATACCTCCATATGGTTGTTCTTCCGTGTATCTCATTTTTTCATACTACCAACAGGCACCAATACGAAAATCCATACACGTGCATTTTCACAATTTCATATTATAGCATAGTACATGTACTATGACAAGCTTATTTTTTAATAATTTAATTCTATCTTGCAATCAGCAAGCTTTTCCGTCATAATCAAGATATAATATCCACAATTTCCTTGTAGGATGCATTGATTGGAATCTCATACTCACCAGTCCGAATTTTTGCATCTAGCCCCTGTTCACTCATATATTCTTTAAAATCTTCTGCGCTTCCTACGACACCCGCCTGATAGAAATATTTAGCTACAGTACTGAGCGTCATTCCAGGTTCAATGGTCACAGAAATAGTAGTAACTTTTGCTGGTTCTTTCGAAGGTTGTGGAGTAGAAGTAGGCTTGGCTGATGGTTTGGCTGATGGTTTGACTGATGGCTGTGGTGAAGACTCCTCCCCTGCTTCCTCTTCCTGGCTTTCAGATGGAACAACCGTAGACTGGGGTGTAGGTTCTGCCCCAGCCTCTGTAGCTTCCTCTTTTAATTTGACAATGCTTTCCTCCAGCAAGGCATCCTTTGCTTCCTCTAACGTATACAAGCCCATTTCCCTTGCATAACTAATAATTTCATCTTCAGATAATTCCTTATTCCGCTTACTATTTGATAATGTAAAAAGAATAGTAGTACATAAAATACCAATTCCTAATCCTCTTAAATAATATTTCCATTTCATTTCTTTGCTCCTTGGAATAAATCAATAATCAGTTTAACTTCACCTTGCCCACGATTTAATTGCTTAGCGATTTCTGTTACCGTCATGCCTTCTGTATACATTTCAAGAACCTGATCATTAAATGTATTGCCTGTTGTAGGAATATCCTTGCTGTCACGTTCTTTTCGCACAGCATGCTCTAAATGGTTGCTTTGCTTTCCAGAAAGATTCTTTCCACGATTTCCTTTTCCTTTATTGTTATCAGTCTGCACATTTTTTACATCCTTCATCGCCTGATTTAACTGATTAAGTTCTTTTTTTAATACTTCTTCTTTTTCATTCAGCATATTGTAAAGAAAAACTACTTCTGAATGATTCTGGTTGATTTTTTCAAGTATTTGTTCTGAAAAATCATCTACTACCATTATTTTTTCATTACAGAGACTGTTTAGCTCCTGGGTTGTTTCTTCTATCAAATTGTCCTTCTCAACCAGAAGCAAGGATAATACTTTTTCCTTTAGCAATTCTTCATTTCTTTGAAATAAGGTGACAAGAGCCTCCTCAGAGTCCATTAACCTGTCACCTGTAAGTTTATCATCCAATTTTTCCGATAACAAAAAACTACTAACAATACATACAATACTAATTACTATTAAAACGATCTCAAATCCTGACATTGTTCTACTCCTATTATATTGTTATATCAAAATTTCCACCTGAGTTTTTTGGCACAACGGATTTTTCTTTCTCCTTTGCCTTTTTCTTCTTTTTATAATTTTCCTTATACTCATTACTGCCCTTTTCCTTTGCATCAAATCGAAAATTCTTATTTTCTTTCTGCTCCGCCTTCACTGTTTTTTGTAAGTTGTGTTTGGTTTCATTTTGATAATGTGTATTCATCTGCTGATTCATTGTTGCAGCTCTTGTCATACTACCTTGTTGAAGTTGCGATGCTTCTTGTGACTTAGGAGGCATCGTATAAATATCAATTGGCTTTATTGGCATCAGCCATCCCCCCTTATATAAGAAAAGTCTTAACTTCTCCCATTTCAAGAATATATCTGCAATGGTGCTCTTCTGTCTTAACATAATGAACCGCATTGGCTATCGTTATTTTAACACCTGGATACGCCATGTTTGTGATAACAATATTTCCTCTGTCAAACTGATCCAGTTCATCTTTGATTTCCATGTGCTCTTCATAACACTGGTTCAATTCCTTCTCTAATGCTGCCTTTGTTTTAGGTATTGCTTTAATAAAATTAATTTTATCTGCTGGTAAATGTTCTCCACAAACAATTTTTTTCTTAAATACATTAAACGTCTGTTCCAGCGTTACAAGTTCTTCTTTTATTTTCTGAATTCTTGCTTCCAGGTTTGAACTGGTTTCTCGCAGTTCAGGATCAATTCCTACTTCTAGTAATGTACTTGTTCCCATGGTAGAACCGGCAATCTTAATATTAATAGAAGAACCTGCTTTCAATTCTCCTCCTGTAACAAGACCTCTTTTTCCACTAACAATAATTTCATCTTTTGCTGTTACTATACTGTGCATAATGGCTTCAGTGGAAATATTGGCTCCTGAACGAACTTCTGAATTTTCAATAAACTTAGTAACAATATTACCTTTTGCAATCAGGCTTCCCCTGCTCATGCCCTGAATACCTCGTTTTAATATGATATCTCCATCTGCAATTAATGTAGCACCTTCTACGACTCCATCCACAATAATGTCGCCTTTTGCCTTAATCGTATAGCCCGTTCGTACATTTCCCTTTACCTTAACACTTCCTTCATAATCAATGTCTCCAGTAGATGCATTCACATCAGCAGGAACTTCATACAAATTTGATACAAAAACTTTATCTTCCACCAACGTCACATGACCATCTACATCACTATATAAAACCAACCCATCCTCAGAAAGATGTGAATTCTTACCTACTCTCAGAATCAGCTTCTTAACCTTCTTTGGCATAATTTTATTTCCATAAATGTCTTTACCGGGTGCTCCAGCATCTTCTGGAGTCAGCTTGGCTAAGACCGCATTTTTCTGAACTCTGCTAATATTATCAAGACAATGAAAGTCTACCGATCCATCTTCATTTATTTTTGGCTTTGATGTACGCTCAACACTAAAGAAATACTCAATCGCTGCATCCTTTCCCTCTCTTGGCTCCAATCCTTTGGCAGCCAGTATGGGAGTACAAAACCTTCTATTTCTTAAATACGCTTCTATGTTTTCTTTAATAATACCATTTGTAATTCCCTGTTTGTTTAACTCCTCAATAACTCCACTATAATCAAGAAATTTACCCTTGGAAGATGGCGGATAAAAAGAAATCGCGGCAGTCATTTTATCTTGACTAATCTGAACCTTAATTTTTTCATGTATTGGCCATACATCCTCATTTGAAATTTTAACCTCTGTAACCCCATGTGATTTTCTTAATGCCTCAAGCAAAACAGGCAAATCATATTCTTTTACATAATTATCCTCTAAGTACTTTTTAATTTCATCCGCTGTCACTGGTTCCCCCCCAGCCATAGCCGGAAACAGCTTCAAGTATGTGCCGTCATCCTTGTTCTGAAGCTGAAAAAACCCATTTCTATAGTTCATCACTCATCACCTATCTTTACTCAACATGTCATATAGTTTCCAAACCAATCTTCTGTCTAATCTATACTGTCAGTAAATATCAATATTTCCGAGTTTTTTCTTCATCTTTTGTAATGCCTTTGTATGAAGCTGTGATACTCTTGATTCAGAAACCTCAAGAATATGACTGATCTCCTTTAACGTTAGCTCCTCATAATAATAAAGTGCAATTACCTTCTTTTCATTTTCAGTAAGTGTCTCTAATACTTCCTCAAGCTCCCTTTTTAGTTCCTGCTTCTCCATTACAATTTCGGGTTGCTGAAAATGCGAACTCAAATTTGATTGTTCTTTTAATTCTGACCCCTGTTCAAAAAACTCATCTAAAGAAACCAAATTAGTAATCTTCATCTGGCCTCTCCATTGTTCCAATTCTGAAACTGAAATTTCTAATTCCTTTGCTACCTCTTCATCTGTAGCACTTCTGCCTGTCTCAAACTCTATCTTTTGATATGCCTGATCCATTTTCTTTTGTCTCTGCCTCAGAGTACGTGGAATCCAATCCATCTTTCGGATATGATCGATAATGGATCCTCGAATCCGTAAGCTGGCATAGGTTTCAAACTTTACACCCTTTGTACAATCAAACTTATCAATAGCATCAATTAATCCGAAGCTGCCATATCCAATCAAATCGTCTTGTTCTACTGCATACCCCAAATACATATTCAATCGTCCTGCAACAACTTTGACCAGTCCTGCATACTCAATAATCAGCCGTTCTCTTATTTCAGCTTTTCTGGATTTAGCATATTCATTCCATAACCTGGATCTTTCATCCTCGTTCATGTTAACCTCCTAAAGAATAGATTCATTCTTTTAGTCTTCTTGTTCATTCAGAATATCTTCTGTTTCATCTTCTTCAGAAGGAAGCCCGCTTTCCTTTTCACCAAAATTATTTATAATATAATTAACAATTTTTCTGGCAATCAGTCCAATTACATAAAAAATAATTAAAGTCGCAAGCAGTAATTTCAAACTATATAATACCTCAAACTTTTTTACCAAACTAACAATACTTACAATTGCCCCAGCAGACAATGTTGTAATTGCCGGAATAAATCTTGGATTCATATTCTACCTCTTGACTAAATTATTTTTTTCTCCTTGCCCACCGCTTTAATTACTAATTCTCCGGTTTCAGGATAGAATTCAATTGTTCTTCCATAGTTTAATCCTGTATCCTGCGCAAGCAGCCGGATACCAAGCAGTTTTAGTTTTTCTTTTGTGGCTTCAACATTTCTTTCGCCTATTCTGAGCATATCATTATTTGAGCTAAAAGCAAACATCTGAGCACCCCCAGCTATCTTAGCAACTATGTTGGACTTACCAGCGCCTGCTTTCAGCAATAAATCAAGCAGCAAATCAGTACCTGTATCAGCAAACTTAGCTTTATTCTCATTCATTTTTACCTTTGTACTATCTGGCAGCATGATATGAGCAAGACCTGCAAGTTTTTTTATTGGATCATAGAGAATAATGCCGACGCAAGAACCAAGTCCTAATGTTGTAATGGCATTGGGCGAATTGCAAATATTCAAATCAGCCATTCCAACTCTTATCATTTCTCCCATACTAATCTCCTATAATCCTAAGGACTTCATAATCTCATCATATGACTCCAAAGTAGGAATCAAAATGAAATATCCATTTACCTCTGTATCATTTTCTCCAAATTGGCTTTGAATCAATAATGCCTTATCCCCTACCTTACTAAATTCAATAGCTGGCACACTTAAAATTGCTCCTGCCATGTCTATTGACATCAATGGCACAGAAGAAGAAATAAAGAGCTTTGTTAATTGTGATAATGAAGATAAATAGGCACCGGAGATAATATTTCCTATTTCCATAAGAGCAGATAAATCCATCTCTGTAAATTCTTCAAAGTTATCAATATTCTTACCCATTAAAATATTTACTAAGTGATGTGCTGACATTTTCTCCAGCATAAACATCATCATTCCGTGAATATCGCCTTCCAGGGTAATCAGAATTCCTACTACAAGAGATTCTGCTCCTCCCACAATATCTGCCAGTTCCCGAAATTCAAGCAGCTCTACCTTTGGAACCTTCATATCAACTTTAGCATTAATAAGCATGGATAAGGCAGTTGTTGCATTACCTGCACCAATATTACCAATTTCCTTTAATACATCATATTGCATCATTTCTATGTGGTCTAAATCAATTTTTGACACCATTTCACCCCGCTAAATAGCTTCTTTCTCAATAATTACAGCCGCAATATTTAGTAATGAAATTAAATTACCACTATGCTTTCCTATACCACTTAAATATGAAATTTTTTCATCATTGCTATCATAATTAGGTTTTTCAATTACATCCTCACTAAGCATTACTACTTCTTTTACTTCGTCCACAATAATTCCAATTGCAGACTGTGGCTCCAATTTTATAATGATAATTCTGGTAGCATTGGTATATTCATCAGCAGCTAAACCAAATTTCAAACGCATACTCATGACAGGAATAATTTCACCACGCAAATTGATAACACCTTTAAAATAAGACTGTGCCTTCGGTACTCTTGTAATCCTCTGCATTCTCACAATATTATCAATAAACTGAATATCGATACCATATTGCTCTGTACCAAGACCTACAACAATATATTGTTTTCCTTCGCCGGAAGTCACTCTTGTATTTTCCCCCATTTCTGGCACCTCCTATACTAAAATATTTGCATCTATAATTAGAGCCACTTCACCATCACCAAGAATAGTTGCTCCACTAATAATTTTATTGTTATTAATATACTTACCAATTGATTTAATAACAATTTCCTGCTGTCCAATCAGATTATCAACAACCAGACCTGCCAGCTTATCGCCTTTTGCAACAATAACTACAGTTAAGTTTGTATCCTCTTTTTCAATTGGTTCAACATCCAAAATATCTCCCAGCCGAATCAAAGGAATCACTTTGCCTCTTAAATTAATTACTTCTCTTGTTTGAACATATTTAATGTCTTCAGATGGAATATCTTCAATTGTCTGAATACTGCCTAAAGGTATCGCATATTTTTCTGCACCAAGCTCCACCATCAGTGCCTGTATAATGGCTAATGTCAGTGGCAGCCGGATAATAAATTTACTTCCTTCACCTAGTACGGAACGACATTCAATATCTCCTCCTAGACCTTCTATTTTGTTTTTAACAACATCCAATCCCACTCCGCGGCCTGAAACATCTGATATTTTTTCAGCGGTAGAAAAACTTGGGCGGAACAATAGTTCAATTACATCCTGATCCGTCATGGATTCTGCCTGCTCATGTGAAATGGTACCTTTTTCTAATGCTTTTGCTTTTACCTTTTTCACATCGATTCCTCTTCCATCATCTTTTACCTCAATCACAACGTTATTACCGTCCTGATAAGCATTCAAGAAAATGGAACCTACCTCAGGTTTACCCATCGCCACTCTTTCGGCGTTACTTTCCAAACCATGATCCGCTGCATTTCTTAACAGATGCATCAACGGATCACCAATCTCATCAATTACTGTTCGATCCAGTTCTGTGTCTTCACCACTCATGTACAATTCCATATTTTTATTTAACTTTTTGGTTAAATCACGAATCATACGTGGAAATTTATTTACAACACTTTCAATTGGCATCATTCGAACCTTCATAACTGATTCATGTAAATTAGTAGTAACCCTTTCCAAGTATTCAATCTGTTCATTAAAGCCAGAATAATTTTTATTATCACCTTCGGAGGCTCCAATTGATACCAGACCATTTTTGGCAATAATTAACTCACTGACAAGATTCATTAATACATCTAATTTTTCAATATCTACACGAACAGAACGGTTAACAACTGGCTTGGCTGCTTGTTTTGCTGCCGCCGCTGCATTCTTTTCCTTCTTAGCCTGAACCGCTGCACTTTGTGCTGGTGACTGATTAGAGTCCGCCTGCTGTTCCTTTTTCTCTTCTTCCTCTTTTTCCAACTCGATTGTGCCCATTGCCAGATCTTTTACTTCTGATACATTAAGAACTGCATTTCTTACCTCATCATAACTGCATTTCGTTAACAATACAAGACTGAAATCATTCTCAAACTTTTCATCTTCAATATCCTGTACATCTGGAACAGATTTAATAATTTCTCCCATTTCTTCCAAAGCTTTAAATACAAGAAATGCTCTCGCAGCTTTTAATAAGCAGGTTTCAACAATGGAAACAGTTAATCCAAATACATTCTGTTTTTCTTCAAAAGCTTTTTCAATTGCATGTCTTTCATAATCTGCAAAAACAAAATCCTTATATTTTTCTAATCCGTTTGATTGGGTTTCAGCAATATGTACCGCCTCAGCCTTTATCTCCGTCTTAGTTTCTGCACTTGCAGCTGGCTTAGTTTGATTTCCTCCGCCAAGCCCTTCCTCCAGAATATTGTTTAATGCTTGAATTATTTCCTCATTGTCTTCTTCACCTTCGTTGGCATTTTCCTGTATTTGTGCTAAATAGCCCTCTAACGCATCCAAGCCTTGAAATAGAACATCCACAAGATGAGCAGATACTGACATTTTACCATTTCGGATTTCAGAAAAAACATTTTCCATATCGTGAGTCAACCGCTGCATTCTCTTGTATCCCATTGTACCAGCCATACCTTTAAGAGAATGAGCAGCACGAAAAATTTCGTTAATTGTATCTGTATTATCTGGTTCCTTTTCCAAAATCAGTAATTGTTCATTCAGACTTTGTAAATGTTCTTTTGTTTCATCGATAAATATCTCTAAATATTGACTTACGTCCATATCATTGCACCCCCACGTGATTTATAATTGAATTTGCAATTTCATTTAACGGCCGAACCTCATCTACTAAACCAGCATCAGCAATAACCTTAGGCATTCCGTAAACAGTAGATGTTTCAGCATTTTGTCCCACAACATAAATACTATTACTGTTATTTAGCTGTGTAATTCCTTTTGTGCCATCACTACCCATTCCCGTTAGAACAACACAAATTATTTCATGATAATCAGAATTCACTAAAGACTCATACATAATATCCGCGCATGGTCTTAATCCATTCCTTGGTTCATCTTTTGTTATTGACAGTTTGTATCTGCTGTCCTTTCTGACTACACTCATTTGGTGACCGCCCTTTGCAATGTAGACATTACCTTTTTCAATAATATCTCCATCCTCGGCTTCTTTTACACTGATTTTACTCATTTCATTCAGTCTGTTTGCCAGTGAACGGGTAAACCCTTCTGGCATATGCTGTACGATCAGAATAGGTGCATTAAGATTTTCAGGCAAATATGGAATGATAGATTGTAATGCCTTAGGCCCCCCTGTGGAACAAGCTAATGCAACCAGCTTATTTCCGCTGCTTTTTGTAATAGGTCTTACTCTGTCAGCAATTCGGTTCCTTAGCTTAGGCTGAACAACGGATCTTTTTGCAGCCGTACCTGCTTCCCTTTGTGGTGTTTGTGCAAAACCCTCACTTGCTTCTATAGCGCAAGCAATTGCATCAATAACATGAATACGAAATGAATCTGTTTTAGTCTCATAAAAACTGTCAGGCTTTGTAACAAAATCGAAGGCACCAAGTTCCAACGCTCTAATTGTTTCAACAGCACCTTCTTTCGCTACTGTACTAACTACAATTATTTTTGTCTTTACGTTATGCTTTCTAAGCTTTTCTAACAATTCAAGTCCATTCATTTTAGGCATATTAATATCTAGAATAGCAACATCAAAGCTTTTGCGTGTTAATAAATCAAACCCTTCCAGTCCATTCGCAGCTAGTCCGGAAACCTGATATCTATCATCACTCTTAATTATATCAGAAATAACCCTTCTCATAAGTGCAGAGTCATCTATAACCAAAATATTTTTTTTCAATCACACCATTCCTTTTTTTCTTTGTCTCTGACGCCGTTCTTCTTCAAAAATAAATTTAATAATGTCTTCTCTTTCCTTCTTCCCAATTTTGAGGAATTTTATTCTTGTTTCATAAAATCCACTTCTGTTAAACATCGCTTCTGACGCAACTATTAGAGCACGTAATTCAAACTGCACAGGCACATTATTAATAGGAATCTCCATCTGAACAATTAATTTATTTCCACTTTCATATCTTGTTCTAGAATTAAACTTTGCTCCACCACCACTTAAATTAATAAAAACTACATCGTTCCACTGACTCTCCATATCTGCTAACACAGCCTGATACTGTGCATTCAATTGTTCTAAACTGACCTCACTGGTTTGTAGTTTTTCAAGCAGCAGTTCCTCTTCCTTACTAATCATCCGGCATCTGCCATTTAGAACACACTCAAACCGATAAAATTCTCTTCTCTGAAAACGTTCTAAATCCGTTAATAGTTCTACTACTAAGAAAAAAATATTTTTCTCCCTAAAGCGATCTACTATTTTTCCTTGACACTGGTACATACCGTTATCTGTATAGAAAAGCATTTTATATACGTCTCCAATTGATAATGGAACTAACCTTCCGCTCTCAATTGGCATTGCAATCTTAATTTTCTCGTCTTCTTCAAAATCAAGAAACTGACTTACATATTTTTTACGTATCTGATCTTCACTATATTCCTTGTCTTTGTATAGTTCAATTTTGTCACCAATGTTAAATATACCTGAACTCATACTATTAACCTCCCACTACTAAACCATTTTATCCTTATCACCGAAAAGATTAGAAAATAAATAGTGAATTCCCTTACGATTTTTCTGACTATAAACTTCATTGGTCTGAATCATTTCCGCCAACTCTGAAATAGCTTTTGCTGCCACCGAATTAGGATAAGCAATTGAAAATGGTGTCTGTCTCATAACCGCCTTTGAAACGTTAGCATCCTGTGGTACAGAACCTAAATGTTCCAGCTTGACATCTAAAAATCTGCCAACTACTGTATTTAACTTCACAAATAGCTCTTTCCCCTCTTTTATGGATTCCACACGGTTTGTAATCATTTTAATCGCTTTTTCCTTATTATATTCATCCTTCTTGTTTAATGTTTTTAACAGTGCATACGCATCCGTAATGGAAGTTGGTTCTGGAGTCGCAATTAAAATTAATTCACTGCTGTAGGTAGCAAATTCAATCACTGAATCAGAAATTCCGGCTCCTGTATCAATAATAATAATGTCTGCCATCTCATCCAGTTCACTAAGCTTGCCTGTCAGGTTTGATATTTGATATTTAGTCAAATTGGCCATTTCCTGAATTCCAGATCCTCCTGAAATAATCCCTATTCCTTCTGGTCCATCCGTAATAATTTCCTTTAAATCTTTTCCTTTAAAAATTAAGTCAGATAAATTATAGGATGGTCTCACCCCAAACATTACCTCAACATTTGCTAATCCAAAATCTGCATCCAGAATAATTACGCGGTTTCCTAAACGCCGCAAGTGAATTGCCAGATTAACTGAAATATTAGATTTGCCAACTCCACCTTTTCCGCTTGTTATAGTTACAACCTTAGCAAAATTACCTGGCTGGCTCTGGCTGCTAATCATCTTTCTCAATTGTGAAGCCTGGTCCATCAATCATTTCCTCCCAACAGCTTTTTTGCTATACTTTGTGCATCGATATTACTGATGTCATCTGGAACATTCTGCCCCCATGTTGTATACGAAAGAGGTGCCTTTGTAAGCAGCTTAACATTTAGTATATTGCCCAGGCTGCTTGTCTCATCCAGCTTGGTAAATATTAAACTGTAATCTGTGATTTCACTATATCTTTCTGTGATTTTTATCAAATCTTTATATTTTGTTGTAGCACTCAAAACCAGAAATACCTCACGCTCATCTTCAGGTATTGTATCAATTAACTGTTTCATATCTTCCTGCTGCTCATTGTTTTTATGAGAACGTCCAGCAGTATCTATTAAAAGAATATCATAGTCCTCATACTTTTTCTTTTCTGCTTCAAGTTCTTCTTTAGTATACACCACACTCAATGGAATTCCAAGAATATTTGCATATGTTCTTAATTGTTCAACTGCTGCAATTCGATAAGTATCCGAGGTAATCAAGCTAACTTTTGCCTTTTGTTTTAATTTCAAATTTGAAGCTATTTTAGCGATGGTGGTTGTTTTCCCAACACCTGTAGGTCCAATAAAAAAAACACATTTTCTCTTTCCTTCCTCAAGTTCAATAAACTTAGGCTGTCCTAATTTTAAAATAATTTTCTGGTATACACTAGAAAGAACTGAGTCTACAGAAGAATCCTTTTTTATCGACTTGCTAATTTCATCCATTATCTGTTTGACAAACACCTGATCAACTTCATTGTTTATAAGCTGCTCCTGAATCAGCTCAATACAAGCATCCTGTTTCTCTTCTGCTTTATTATCTGCATTCTTTATCTCTGGTTTTTCTTTTATCTGCTGTTCTAGTAACTCTTGAAGATTATTCAGTTTTTTTTCAATTGCATTTTCTGAGGTTCCTGTTGAAAGTGTTCCTAACCTATCTTCACTTTCCAAAAAATCCATAAATCTTTTTGTATTAGATGCAGGCTGTAAATTGTCTGCTTTTCTTAGTCCGGAATCAATTGTTTGTCCTTCAGCCTTATCTTTAGAAACATTATCATCTACCGCAGCTGTAATTTCAACCATTTTTTTTCTCCAGAAACGATAAATTCCCCGCGGCCGGATTGTTTTCATGTTCAAAACGATAGCATCTTTTCCTAATTCCTTTTTAACAAGAAGCATTGCCTCTGTTTCAGTTTCTGCTTCAAACTTTTTAATAATCACTAAATTGTCACCATCCCAACTGATTGTAATTCAACATTTGAATCAATTTCATTATAAGAAATAACAACTAAATCTTTAAAATAATCTGATGTTAATTTTTTAAAATACATTCTCACAATCGGAGATGTAATAATAATTGGATTCTTACCAAGATTTTGAAGTTTTGTAATTTCTTCACTTAGTGCACTTATTATATTTTGTGATTTTTCAGGATCCAATGTTAAATACGCACCCTGCTCCGTCTGTTTCACTGACTCCATAATATCCTGTTCAATTTTAGGATCCAAAGTTACAACGCTTGTTGTCTCATTATGTGGAAAATACTTATTTGAAATGGCACGTTTTAAACTTTGCCTTACATATTCAGTTAATATATCAGTGTCACGAGTGGTAGAAGCATAGTCTGCTAATGTTTCAAAAATTGTAATTAAATCGCGAATGGAAATACCCTCCCGCAATAGATTTTGTAAAACCTTTTGAATTTCACCAACACCTAGAAGCTTAGGTACTAATTCATCCACAAGGGTAGTATTTGCTTCTTTTACATTATTAATCAATCCCTGTACATCTTGTCTTGTTAATAATTCATCCAAATGCTTCCTGATTATTTCTGTCAGATGAGTTGCAATAATAGATGGTGGATCTACTACTGTATATCCAAGGGTTTCTGCCCGCTCTCTCTGATTTTCATTTATCCAGATTGCAGGTAGGTGAAAGGATGGTTCAAATGTAGGAATTCCTGTTATTTCTTCCTCCACATACCCTGGATTCATCGCCATATAATGATCAAAGAGAATCTCTCCCTCGCTTACAGGAACACCCTTAATTTTAATTATATATTGATTAGGATTAAGCTGAATATTATCACGCAGACGTATAATAGGTACTACACAGCCTAATTCCAAAGCAACCTGTCTACGTATCATTACGACACGGTCTAATAAATCTCCGCCTTGATTTACATCTGCTAATGGAATAATTCCATATCCAAACTCCAGTTCAATTGGATCTACCTGTAGAAGGGATACCACATTTTCTGGACGCCGAATTTCATCTGCATCGGCTTCTTCCTCATTCACTTCTACTTCAATATTTTCAATACCAATTTTCTTTTGGATTAAAAATCCAGTAATAATAAACATTGTTCCATAGACAGCAAAAATAAGAAAAGGCAACGGGGTTACTATTCCCAGAAACAGCATACTTCCACCAACCATATAAAGTACCTTTGGAATTGAAAATAACTGTTTGATAAGAATATCGCCCATATCTGCATTTTTGGACGCCTTAGTAACAATAATACCTGTTGCAAGAGAAATCATAAGTGATGGTATCTGACTTACCAAACCATCACCAATTGTTAAAATGGTAAATCTTGAGACTGCTTCCTGCATGGTAAGATTCTGAAACATTACCCCCATGGCCATACCACCAACTAAATTGATTATTGTAATAATCAAACCAGCTGTAGCATCTCCTTTTACGTATTTAGTAGCACCATCCATGGCTCCAAAAAAGCTTGCTTCTTCTTGTATTTTATTTCTTCTTTGCTGTGCTTCCACATCTGTAATTGCACCAGTATTCAGATCCGCATCTATTGCCATTTGCTTTCCCGGCATGGCATCCAGCGTAAACCGCGCTGTTACCTCAGACACTCTTTCTGAACCCTTATTAATTACAATGAACTGTACTAAAACTAAAATAACAAATACAATGGAACCCGTAATCAGATTTCCACCACCAACGAACTGTCCAAAAGTTCTAACTACACTGCCTGGATTACCATATAATAAAATCAACTTTGTAGAAGAAATATTCAAGGAGATACGAAAAAGTGTTGTAAATAAGAGCATGGTTGGAAAAAACGACATATCCAGCGCTTCTTTTGCAAACATAGAATTGAATAATATTATCATTGAAATCGAAATATTTAATGCTAAAAATACATCTAATAATATAGAAGGCATGGGAATAATGAAGAAAATAATTGCCGATAAAACAAACAAGCCAACTCCTATATCACCTTTTTTCATATGTCAGTTCCTCCTTCCTTATAGTTTGTTTTTAATACGATAAACATATGCTAGAACCTCCGCAACCATTTGATATAGTTCCTGGGGAATTTCATCACCTAATTCTACATTAAAATAAATCATTCGTGCTAATGGTTTATTTTCAACTATTTCTATATCATTCTCTCTGGCCACCTCTTTTATCTTAGCAGCCAGCAAATCTGCCCCTTTAGCAACAACAACTGGTGCACTACTGGCATCTTTATCATATTTTACCGCAACTGCAAAATGTGTAGGATTTGTTATAACTACATCCGCTTCCTTCAAAGCCTGCATCATTCTTTGGCGTGAAACTTCCCTCATTTTCTGCCTGATTTTCCCTTTAATTTGAGGATCACCCTCTGTATTTTTATATTCGTCTTTTATTTCTTGCTTTGTCATCATCATATCTTTTCTAAACTTGCGCTTTTGATAAAAAACATCTGCAAATGCAAAAATAAAAAAGCAAACACTAATTTTCAAACCTAAATCAATAATAACATTACCAATTACAGCAATTGCCTGTTCCAATGTATAATCATATACTTGGAGTATCAATCCCCACTGGGAATTTAAAGTAGTATAAACAATAATTCCTATTATTCCTAATTTCAGCAGTGATTTTAACAGCTCCATAATCTTATCCATTGATATTAGTTTCTTCATGCCACTAATAGGATTCACTTTATCAAGTTTAGGCTTTAGTGGTTCCAGTGTAGGCTTCCATTTAACTTGATAAATTTCAACCCCAATTGTCAAAATATATGAAAACAAAAAAATAGGTAGCGTTACCATTAGAATCTGTATCATCAGATTTTGAAATAACGACTGCACCAACTGAGCCGTAAAATCGAATTGTGCTATTTCAGCCATTCTGGTAAAATCACTATAGTATATCGCCATTAATCTGTTACCCATGGAACCAACAAAAATCTTTAACATTAAAAAAAGTGACAATAACATTACCGCAGTTACCAAATCAGCACTTCTGGCAACCTGTCCCTTTTCTCTGGCATCTGATAATTTCTTCGAGGTAGGTTCTTCTGTCTTCTCTCCTCCAGGCCCATCTTTTGCAAAAAACTGCAAATTATACTGTAAAATGTATTTACTCAATGTTTACTTTCCTTTCAAAATACATCATACCATTAAATCTATCACGGTGATAATGCCTTTATCATATCACTTATAACGTTCTTCATCTGATCAAAAATAAACTCCGTAATGGATGGAAGCAAGCTGATCACAATTACTAAAACAAATAGTCCAACAAACAACTTTAACTGCATACCGATAACAAACATGTTCATCTGAGGAGCAATTTTTGCCAGTATTCCCAAAACAACATTTACAATCAGAATACAAGAAAAAACAGGTAAAATAATTCTAAAACCTGTAATAAAATACTGCTTTATGAACTGAGCCATCACTAGATATAAATTTGACGGAATTTTCCCTCCTGCAACTGGAATAAAAGTAAAGGTGTCAACCAATGCATCTATTATAAAATAATGCATGTCCGACACCAACATAACAAGCATCACACAGTACGTGTAAAATGTACCAGTTACAGAAGTTTGAACGTTAGATACAGGGTTTAATACATTTACCATCGAAAAACCAATTTCCATATCTATTAAGTGTCCAGCTAATTCTAATATATAAAGGGAAATTGTTGCCATATAACCAATTGATGCACCAATTATAACTTCTTTCAATATGATTACAGTAAATTCCACAGATGTAATGTATTCCAAGGGGACATAAGTAACATTATAGTATACAATTAGTGCTAAAAAAAATGACAACCCTGCTTTTCCACGCATAGGTACATTTCTCTGGCTAAAAAACGGCGCTGTCATAATAAATGCACTGATTCTCACTAATATTATAATAAAAAAAATGAACTTTTCTACTGAAATACCCATAACTTCACTTCACATACAAGGAAAAGTTTGAAAACAATTCCGTTGTATAACCAATCAAATTATTTATTATCCACGATCCACATAGTACCAGTACAAGAAAAATTGATAACAGTTTTGGTACAAAGGTTAATGTTTGCTCATGAATTGATGTAATCGTTTGAAATATACTGATTATTAATCCTACTAGCAGGGATACAATCAGCATAGGTGCTGATACCTTAACAATTAGCCATAAGGTAGCCCTTGCAATATCAACAACATCATCTACCGTCATGGCAGCCTCCTATCCGAAAAGCAGCTTATCCTCATGTATAAAATGTTTTCACCACTTCTCCAATCACTAAATTCCACCCATCTACCAATACAAATAATAATATTTTAAAAGGCATAGATATGGTAGTCGGTGGTAACATCATCATACCCATTGACATTAAAGTCGAAGCAACAATCATATCAATCACAATAAATGGTAAATAAATCAAAAACCCAATAATAAAAGCAATCCTTAGTTCATTTATTAAAAATGCTGGTATTAAAACAGTAGTCGGAATATCTGCTACATCATTAATGTCATCCGAAGAGTAATTGGCTATATTTAAAAACAACTTAATGTCCTTCTTATTTGTTTGTTCAAACATAAATACTCTTAATGGCTCCAACCCTGTTTCAATTGCTTCATCTCTGGTTATTTCTCCATTTGAATATGGTTTAACTGCTGTATTATTTATTTCCGTCATAATTGGTGACATAATGAATAATGTAAGAAACAAAGCCAATCCAATCAATACCTGATTAGGTGGTGTCGTCTGGGTACCTATCGCAGAACGGACAAAATGTAATATTACAATTATTCTGGTAAATGATGTAACCATTATGATTATTGTTGGTGCTAAAGAAATTAATGTTACAAGCAACATAACTTGCAACGTGCTAGAAAGACTAGTCGTCCCATTATTAGTTGCAATATTAATTTCAAATGGAGTTGACTGATCTTCAATTGCCGTGGTACCTTCTATTTCATCTACGGTAGTAGCACAGACAGTTGTAATTGGGATCAATCCTGCAATACATATAATAAATAATATACTTAATAACAATACTAATTTTTTCCCACATACTTTTACATATGTATTCATAAAATCAATCCTTACTTTTCATCCTTATTAGATTTGTCACCCCATTGTCTCGTTTTTACTTTGGCTAACACATCTGCAAATATAGTTTTCTCAGTTACCTTTAAATCATTCACTTCAATCTCATCTTCACGAATTTCTGTCAGCATTTCAATGTGGTCTTTTGAAACACCAATTACAATATATTTCCGACCAACTTGAATAATCTGAACATATTTTGAAGGCGCAATACGAACTGTTTCAACAATATTGATATTCCTATTGCGGCCATTCAAAATACGAGAAGAACCTACCAGTTTCGTTGTATAATAACAAGCAATCAGTACAATGACAAATATAAGCATAGCACCTAATAGCTGCAATACAGTCGAAAATGTTGATGTATCTGATGCTAAAATCATCTTACCCCACCGCTTTTTTTACAGCTTCTAATACTCTGTCCGCTTGGAATGGCTTAACAATAAAATCCTTTGCACCTGACTGAATTGATTCAATTACCATCGCCTGCTGCCCCATTGCGGAACACATAATAATAGTTGCTGAAGAATCCATTTCCTTAATCTTCTTTAATGCCTGGATACCGTCCATTTCTGGCATAGTAATATCCATCATAACTAAATCCGGTTTTGTCTCATTATATTTTTCAATAGCCTTTAAACCGTTTTCAGCTTCACCGGCAATAGTGTATCCATTTTTGGTCAGGATGTCCTTAATCATCATTCTCATAAATGCCGCATCATCACAAATCAAAATCCTTTTTGCCATATCATTCTCTCCTATCTATCAGTACTATTTAATAATCTCTGTAACTCTTATACCAAAACTTTCTTCAATTACAACTACTTCTCCCTTTGCCACAAACTTTCCATTTACTAAAACATCTATTGGTTCACCCGCTAGCTTATCTAGTTCAATAATGGTGCCCGGAGAAAAGTCTAAAATTTCTTTAATGGATTTACTTGTTCTGCCAAGTTCCACTGTAACCTCTAAAGGTACATCCATAATTAACCCAATATTTTCTTGCTGCATCATCGGATGAACAGCATTTGAAAATGGTTGAAATTGAGCTGGCTGTACGTTTAAATCAGGACCTGGCATACTATAAGGCATTGCATTACCTCCCATCGGCATTGTTTGTCCCATTCCCTGCATACCAGGAGCCATTCCCATATATGGCATTTGCATAGGTGGTGGTGAAGATTGAAACATTGCTGGCTGTGACGCTTGTGGTATCCCCTGATTTCCCTGGGTATAAGTATTGTCAGCCTGAGGCGGTGCCACTGGTGCTGTTGGTGTCGTTGGTATCACAGGTTCTTCCACAATAGTTTCATCTGAAAACTTCCTATACAAATCTCTTGCAAAATCAAATGGATATAATTGCATAATCTGGCTATCTACCAAATTTTCAATTTCCATTTTAAATTTCACAACAACAAACTCATTATCTAAAAAGGAATACATTTCTTCTGAAGAAATTGTATCATTTAGATCAATTAAACTTGCAACAGGCGGGCTTATGTCCACCTTCTTTTCTAACATGGAGGATAACGAAGTAGCCGCTGAACCCATCATCTGATTCATTGCTTCACTAATAGCACTTAAGTGAAGTTCTGACAGTGGTGTTCCTTCTACATTAATTCCATTTCCACCCATCATCAAATCTGTAATTATTTTGACATCAGATTCCTTCAGTATTAAAACATTGTTGCCATCCAAACCTTCTTTATACGAAATCTGTATAAAAACACATGGTTTGTCATAATCTTCTGACAGCCTTCCCATATTAGAGTAAGACACAACTGGAGTTGTAATGATTACCTTATTATTTACCAGTGTAGATAAGGTAGTCGCCGCTGAACCCATACTAATATTAGAAATTTCACCAAGTGCATCTTTTTCTTCATCTAACAAAGTCTGGGACGGAGTATCTTCTATACTGTTGCCACTGGTACTATCGTCAATTCCATTTAATAGCGCATTAATCTCTTCTTGAGATAACATACCATCCATTGTTTATTCCTCCCTTAATATTGAAGTAATTCTAACTGCATAAGCATCAGAAGATGCCCCTGGCAATCCAGTAAACTTTTTAATGTTGCCAACATAAATGTCCAATTCTTCCTCTACTTTTTTATTAAGCCGGATAATATCTCCAACCTGCATATTCACAAAATCATTTACTGAAATTGTACTCATTCCCAAAACAGTACGCATTGGTATCTTTGCCTTTGCAATTGCACTTTCAATTACATCCTGATACAATTTATCATCCTTAACCTGTAACGTCGAGTACCAATATTTCGTATTCAGTCTGTCAATTACTGACTCCACACAAGAATATGGTATACATATATTCATTAAACCTTCTACAGAACCAATCCTTATATGTATCGTAATGATTGATGTCATTTCACTAGGAGAAATAATCTGGGCAAATTGTGAGTTTGTTTCAATTCTCTCTAACTTTGGCTCCAGATTAATCACGCTGGACCAGGGCTCAACTAACAAATTCGTACAAATATTCATAATTCTTTCAATAATAATCAATTCAATCTCTGAAAAATCCCGAATTCTATCAATTGGCTGCCCACCGCCACCAAGCATACGATCTATAATAGCATATCCTAAACCATTGTCCAACTCTATGATTATATTACCATCCAAAGGTGCAAAATTAACCACTCCCAATAAAACTGGATTCGATAACGCATTGGAAAACTCAGAATATGTCGCTGCTTCTGAATTCATAACTTCTACTTGAACATTTTTACGAAGGTAAGCAGGTAAATTTGTAGATAATAAACGCCCATAGTGCTCAAATATTATAATAAGCGTTCTCAAATGTTCTTTCGAAAACTTAGAAGGCCTGGCGAAATCATAATTTTTTACTTGCTTTTCACCTGAATCCTTTATCTCATCAGCATCTAACTCACCACTACTCAATGCTGCAAGTAAATTATCTATCTCACTTTGGGATAAGACGTCGCCCATTCCTTCTCACCTCGCAATCATTTTTGTCTATTCTGAATATCTCAAAAGTACTATCATTATACTATATATAGTGTAAAACCACAAGTTTTGCAAACAAATTTATTACTGAAACCTTAAACTTCCAAAAGACACTTCAACAACAAACTCTGAATCAAAATACTCTTGAATTTTCTGTAGTGATTTTACTTTCATCTCTTCTCTGCTGTCAATAGCAGAATCATATGGATAAGACGAAATAACATTCGTAACTATTTCCTGTATATATGTTTCGTTTTTTGCTAAAACATCTTTTAATTTTTTATAATCCTTTGATTCTGTATTAAGTGATAACGTAATGCTATCCAATACTCCCCAGTGAGGTTCACCACTTGTACCAAGTGTTAAATTAAAGGATAACTCATCTTCTATTGTATAATTCTCCAGCTTTGTCACATCAATATTATCTGCCACATCTTTGTCTGTAGATGACGCTAATTCCAAATCAATTACATTTGCAACTTTTGTAATCAGGTTATTAGTCCTGTTTGAAGCTGGCACAACAACAAATATCAGTACCGAAGATAATATTACATTAACAATCGTTAATGCCATAATAATAATGGTTAATATGTTTTTTTTCATATCTCTGCTCCCTAATTATTTTTTTGTGAATTAGAATAAATCTTAAATACTACGCGTCTGTTTTTAGCTTTCCCTTCTTCTGTTTTATTATCAGCAATTGGATCATATTCACCCCTTCCAGATGCTTCCAACATTTTAGGATCTAATTTTTTATCTTCTACTAAATACTGAAACACTCCCATGGCACGAAACGATGACAATTCTAGGTTACTTCTGTATCTGCTATTACTAATTGGTACATTATCTGTATGCCCTTCTATCTTAATTAAGTGATCATTATAGGATTTCAGTATTTCACTTAATTTATCCAAAATCAGTTTAGCCTTTGGATTCAATTCATCACTTCCCGATTCAAAAAGAAATGAACCATTCATATTAATACATACATAAGTATATTCACCATCAATGCTAAATTCTAAATATTGGTCTATTTTTTGGTTTTCAGCTTCATCAATTGCTTCTTCATAAATCTTTTCCAATTCTTTCTTACGCTGTTCTTCCAAATCCTTCTTATATTCTTCTAATGAATCCGAGTCCTTAACTTCTTCCTCTTCACTTGCCTTGCCTACCTCATTGTATAATTCGCCCAAATCATTCAGCTGCCTTATACCACTATTAATAAGCTGTCCTTCCCCAATGGCAGAACCACCACCATTGAAAATGCTAAAACTTCTAGATAAAGAAGCAGCAACCTCTTCATATTTGGCAACATCAACTGATGACATAGAGAAAAGCAATACAAAGAAACATAACAGAAGATTCATCAAGTCACTAAATGTTGCCATCCATGCTGGAGACCCCTGGGGTGCATCTTTTTGTTTCTTTGCTCTCGCCATTAATTTTCACCGCCTTCTTGTTGTTCCGTGAAACCTGCACGAGCTGCCGGAGCTAAGAATGATTTCAATTTTTCTTCAATAACTCTTGGATTTTCTCCTGCCTGAATCGATAACAAACCTTCTACCATTACTTCTTTCATTCTGGTTTCTTTTCCACTGTTTGCTTTTAATTTAGTAAGTACAGGTGTTGCAATCCAGTTTGCCAAAACAGAACCATAAAACGTTGTTACCAGAGCCACTGCCATAGCTGGACCTACCGAAGATGGATCATTTAAATTCTTTAGCATGTTAATCAAACCAATCAAAGTACCAATCATACCCCAGGCAGGTCCCATGGCTGCAACCATTTCCCAAAACCCAAATGTTGAGCTATGCCTATCTTCAATACAAGAAAGTTCTGTTTCCAATATACTTCTTACCAATTCTGGATCTGTACCATCAACAATTAGTAAAATACCTTTCTTTAAAAACTCATCTTCCACGTCATTTGCTGCTTCCTCTAATGCAAGAAGCCCTTCCTTACGTGCAACATTGGAAAGATCAATTATTTTGTGTATAATCTCACTTTCTGAAACTGTCATAACTTTAAGCACTAATGTAAAACTCTTTAAGTTGTTTACAAATACTTTCAGTGATTCTGTTTGGGTTAAGGTAGCCATAAATGCACCACCAAATGTAATCATAATAGATTGTATATCTATAAAGGCATTTATATTCGTCAACTCAAGTCCTTTATCTGGACTCCAGACAATACCAAAGATCATTAAAAATAAACTCAATGCAAGACCTATTAATGTAGCTAAATCCAAAACTCTTCACCACCTTTATTATTTACTAAAAATATCCTTTTTATATATTAATACAAGATTTTTTACATCTTGTCTGCTTTCCTTTACAATTATTTTTTTCCCTGTCATAAGTGTGATCACCGTATCTGGTGTTTCTTCTACCGTTTCAATCAAATCACAGTTAAGGGTAAATACCTGTCCACTCATTTTTGTAAGTTCAATCACTCTGTAATCCTCCCCTCTCTCCAATTTTGTAAGGGCAGCTGTTCTGCCCTTACATTATTAGTATAGGACTTTATTAAACTAGTGTAATTCCACACTCAAGAAATATCATACATTACTATTATCTCTTTAAGTTAATCAACTCTTCCAACATAGTATCTGATGTTGTAATTATTCTAGAATTTGCCTGAAAACCTCTTTGTGTTGTAATCATTGTAGTAAATTCCTGTGACAAATCAACATTTGACATTTCTAAAACACCTGTTGTCAAGGAATTACCCTGGGAAGATGGATCAACACCAATTCCATCAAACTCTCCTGAGTTCTGAGTTTCTGCAAACATGTTATTACCAACCGCTTCTAGTCCGGAAGGATTAGCAAATGTTGCCAGCGCAATCTGTCCTAATATACGGTCTGTACCATTGCTGTAAGAGCCATATATCTTACCAGCAGCGTCAATACTGATTCCTGTCATTTCCCCAGCTTTTCTACCTGTTCCAGCTCCCGTCAAATCTCCCTTAGAACCTTCCAGTGAACAAGTACCACTGGCTGCATACATGGTAATGGTAGAAAAGTCAATATTAAAGGCATCAAATGGAGCTACTGCGGCAGCTGCACCTGCACCAGAACCAGCATTAATTGCTAATGCTAACTTTTTATCAGCAGAGGTAGCTGTCGTTCCACCCACACTTGCAAACTCACCAGTGCCTGGATTAAAAGACAGTGTATTAGACGAAGAATGTGTAAACGTTAATTCTCCTGCTGAATAACTTGCAGTATACGTTATTCCACCTAATGTTACACCTGCCAGATTAGCGTTTAACGCTGTAGTAACTACTCCTGTTGAAGCATTAGTCGATTCCACCAAGAAAATTGAGTTATTGTCTTTATCTACAATATCGGTTAAGTCTACTGAATACTGGCTAGTATTGGTAGCAGACTGCTTAATGGAAAACTGGGCTGTGTACGTATTTCCTAAGTTGTCATAAAATTTAATCTGAACTGGCTTTCCATCCGTGCTTACAAGCTGTTCATCATTTTTGTCAATATTTCCAGTAATCTTTGCTTCCGTAGTTGCTTCTGGCTCAGCCGTCAGATTATCAGGTGACATAATCTGAAGCTCTTCTACCGTTCCTACATCAATTCCTGTCTGTTCTTCATTAGGAAGCCATCCCATTACAACGGCACCAGATGATGTACACAAGGTACCTGCTGCATCAACCTGAAACGCTCCAGCTTTTGTAAAATAATTTGTACCACCACTTTTTACTACAAAAAATCCATCTCCGTTAATCATAACATCAAACGGATTATCAGTTCTCTGTGAACCACCAGAAACAGAGGCATTTGTTGTAATTCCTGCAATGCTGGCACCAAGACCAATCTGCATTGCATTTTTACCAGCCGCACCCGTTGTTTCATTTGGTCCGGACGCGGACTGTGTTGTCTGATACAATATATCTGAAAATGTAACTGTACTTGCTTTAAATCCTACTGTATTAACGTTAGAAATATTATTACCTATAACATCCATTTTTGTCTGGTGAACCTTTAATCCTGAAACACCAGAAAACAATGATCTCATCATAATTTATTTACCTCCTGTATGTGTACCATTTCATACTATATTCATGCAGTCTCGTCATCTTCTCTGTCGTTCAAAGATGCCTTGCTTCCTATACAAAGGGCCAGCAATTTGAAACTGCCTAACTAATAACCGCTCCATCTATATTTGTAAAAACGGCCTTTTCCATGTCACTTACCGCTGTAACAACAGTATTGTTCTTACAATTAACAATAAATGCAAGATCATCTACCATTACTAATGATTCTTGTATTCCTTTTTCTCTGGCCATGTCTGCCCCAGACTCAAGTCGTGCTATCTGCTCCTTGGACAAATCAATATTACGGCTTGCTAATCTTTCATTTGCATGCTTAGAAAACTTAAGCTCTCCAGATGCATTTATATCCTGCTGTTTACTTAAAATCTGTTGAAAGGAGGCTGTCTGCAAACTATTCTTACTGCCTTCTGTCTTTTTAGCTGGTAATAGTTTGCCTGTCATATGCTCAATGGAAGTTAGGTTTCGATTCGTAATATAATTCATTTCTACCTCCATGTAACGAAATCGTGTCCGCCAACTTAGTTTCTTGTCGTCATATATGGCTATGCTGTTTCTGTATCACCATTGTCACTGACTGGCTTTGTACCAGTAATAGTAACCGATACCTTATCGCTAATAGTTGTTTCTAACTGGTCATCAAATAGGAAAACGATTTTATATGTTCCTGCATCCAAACCAGAAAATGCTTCCTTCTTAATTGTCAGCTTTTCAGTTTCTGTATCAAAACTCATTTTAGCTGGATCAATCAAACTTCCATTCACTAATACTGCAAAACTCGAAGCTTCTCCTTCTTCTTCACCTAACGAAATCTGAACCTCCACATCCTTCGCATCGTCATGATCATACGCAAGTTTTGTTTCTGTCACTGTTGGTGCCTGCTGTTGGGCAATATAATTGGAATCAATTACTGTCTGAAGTTTGTCTGTTGAGTATAGGGTACCATCTATTGATAAATATGTGGTGCCGCCTGAAACAGTAACGTAATCTACCTTACCCTGTACTGTTGCACTTGAATTCTTTGAATCGGTCGAATCGGTTGAATCGGTGCTTTTAGATACAACTACTGTCTGGCCAATTAATGAAAATGCCTGTGCACTGGTGAAGGTTTTATTCAAATTCTGCATCTGTTCTAATGATGAAAAGGTAGCCAGCTGAGAAATAAATTCCGTATCTGCCTGAGGATTCAGCGGATCCTGGTATTGCATCTGTGTGACAAGTAATTGTAAAAATGCATCCTTTCCCAGTTCACTGGTTCCCCTTGTACTTTTTGTACTGGTGCTGCTTGTAGTCTGCTGAACTACTCCATCTGTAACTGCTGCTGTTAAATTACTCATTTCTTTCCTCCTTTAAGCAGAGAATTCCACTGTCGTTCCACTCTGTAAGATAGAATCTGATTCTTCAGGTTCTTCTTCATCGAAATCGGCATCTGACTCCAGTTTACTGCTACGCAGTGATCTCTTATTTTGTTTCTGAAATCCACCCTGGTTCCCCTCAGAAAACTCATTTTGCTCAAAACCATGATTTGCAACTGTAACCTCAACTGAAGTAACTTTTAATCCCTGTTCGCTTAAATTATCTTTAAGTGTCATCATCTGGCTTTCCAATGCTTCCTTCGCCAACTGGTTTTCCACTACAAAAACAGCTGTCATCTGTCCTTCTTTTGCAACTACCGAGACATTAACCTTACCAAGGTGTTCTGGATTTAACTGTAATTCCATACTTGTTGAATCTGGTTTAATCAGTACCTTAATCTGCTCTACAACCTGGTCAACGATCTCTCTCATTTGCTGAACTCTTGAAAAATCTAATGTGTCAATTTGTTCTACACTATCTCCACCCTGTACAAGATAATTTACAAACTGATTTAATACCGTTGATTGTTCCATACTGTCAGCGTCCTGACTAGACGTTTCCTTACCTGACCCAGCTGTTTCTGTTATTTTTTCTTCTAGCTCTTTTTCCACTGAAATGTTAATTTCTTTTGTCAAATCCTGTTCCACATTTTTTCCTTTTGCATCCTGAAGCATATCTTCTCTCGCTTCCGGCATACTTTCCAAAACAGCTGCTGAAAATTGATTATCTTCGCTACTATTTCCATTCAAAAGATGTGACAGAATTACCTCATTCTCTTTTACAAATTCATCTACTGTCTCTGTTAATTCCCCCAGCTCCTGCAACAAATCTTCATTTGTTAATAATTCTGTCTTATCTGAGACACTTTCAACAGTAAACAACAGTTTCTGAAGATTTTCTGGATTCAACAAATCTAGTACGGTCAAGCCTGATTCCTGCATAAGCTTTTCCAGCTCTTCCTGTGAAATTTCTAAAACATCGCAGATTTTTTGCTTCAGCTCCAGTTCTAAACCTTCCAGTACTTCACTGCCTGACGCTAATACATCCTCTGTTTCCATTCCAACTGTTTCTAACATCTCACCAGCCTTTGTCTCCTCTGCTGTTTCCTGCTTATTTGCTGCCAAAGCTGCCTTATTAAAGTTAATATCCTTTACAGCGGCAGAATCCTTCACAACTACTTTTTCCTCATTTTTCAGACTCTTAATGTTAGTGCCCATTAAATCCTGAAAATTACCAGAAGTCTTTTTATTCGCTGGCTGGCTAGCTTGAGCTGTTTTCAGATTAGAAAGCAAATCCATTCCCTGAACACGCAATCCCTGTGCCATTTGTTCTCATTCCTCCTTTCTCTTTTATTAATTTATACTAAGGCATAATGCCATTAGCAGCTTACTCCTGCAATGAAATCTTCTTTGTAATCTTTGCGGTTGTGGCAGGATCTAATTGTGCCATAATCAAAGCACTCTGCTGGCTCTTCATTGAACTTAAAATGCCACAAACTAAATCCAAATCTCCTGCGGACATAATTTCTAAAACCGCTGCCGCATCTGCTGGATCCATCTTTGCATATCTGTCTGCCTGCTCTTGTACTCTTTCATCATATTGAATTTGTTCTATTACCTGACGATAGATTTCCTCAGCATTTTCTGGATCAATCTGCTCATAAAAAGCCTGATATTCTTCGATATCTGGTGCCTCATCTGCAAATACTACTTTCTCATCAAATTCCTTAACCCTGGCTTCAAAATCCGCCTGATTCTTTTCAAACACCTGAAGCCGCTCCACTTCAGCTTTCAAATCACTGACATATTCACTATCAGCACCACTTTGACTTTGTAAATCTTGAAGCTGAAGCTCCAACTCCTTAATTCGTGCAACTGCACTTTCCAAGTTTGTATACGGATAATCATTCTCACTGAAAAATTCTTCATCAGTTGAGTCTGGTAATATTCGATTTATAATTGGTACATCCTTTAGAATTGGTCTTAATACTTTACTGCCAATACCATTAAAATCCTGCTTGATTAGTACAGCAAAAATAGCCAACCAAATAAGGACAACGATCAGAGCAATTAAAAAGTTTACAATCTTGCTTCCCCGTCTCTCACTATAATCCTCTTGAGAATCCATATTGTCATAATTTTTTTCTTTCTTTTTCGCCATAATTAATCTTCCTCATCCTTTGCTTTACTAAATTTAAAGCTCACCAATTCATCTACTTCTTTGCCTTCTGCCTTAAGCAGTTCCATTTTGAAAGCTTCAAACGCCTTCTCTTTTAACTTTTCATGAGTCTTTCGTTCCTTCATTGCTTCATTTAATGTGATTCTTGCCAGTTCCAGCTGACGAGTTGCATGAATCACAGCAATTTTCTGCTCATCCATTTTCATCATAATGATTTTTAGCGCTTCTCTATGTCTTTTCACTTCCATAACATTGATATGAGAAGTCATAAGCTGTGTAAGTCTTTCCTGCATCATTTGCTTTCTCAATGAAAGCTGTTCAAACTTTTCTTCCTCTTCGTCTAGATGTCTCTTGGCAGCTCCATACGCTGCCCTCTTTTGTTCTTCTAACTTCAATTTAATGTTCAGCAGGTCTTGCATTTTATAGAAAAACTTTGCCATTTTATCACAACCTTGCTTTTTTATTTGATACTATTGAAAAATATCACCTAACTTTTCAATCACTTCATCAAATGCATATTTTTCATATACTCCCTGACACAAAAATTGATTCACTAAGTCAATTTTTTCTATTGCATAATCAATGTTCTTATTCGAGCCTTTTTTGTATGCTCCAATATTAATTAAATCTTCTGCTTCATTATATGTAGCAAGAACATTTTTTAGTTTACCTGCAACGTCTTTATGCTCATCTGCTACAATGCTTGACATAACACGGGAAATACTCTGTAATACATCTATGGCTGGATAATGATTTTTATGCCCCAGCTTTCTGGACAACATAATGTGACCATCTAAAATTCCTCTTGCCGTATCGGTTATCGGTTCATTAAAGTCATCACCATCTACTAAAACCGTATATAGCCCTGTAATAGAACCAATTTGTGCATAGCCTGCCCTCTCTAACAGCTTCGGCATCTCGGCATATACGCTAGGCGGATATCCCCTTGATACGGGTGGCTCTCCAGACGCCAGACCAATTTCTCTTTGAGCCATAGAAAAACGAGTTAATGAATCCATCATTAGTAAAACATCTTTACCCTGGTCTCGAAAATATTCCGCAATTGCTGTTGCAGTTTTAGCAGCTTTATTTCTCACTAGTGCTGGCTGATCGGAAGTAGCAACAACCACAATCGATCGTTTCATTCCTTCTTCTCCAAGATCTCTTTCGATAAACTCACGAACCTCCCTGCCACGCTCTCCAATTAATGCAATTACATTAATGTCAGCTTTTGTATTTCTGGCAAACATACCTAACAAAGTACTTTTTCCAACTCCACTACCAGCAAAAATTCCAATACGCTGTCCCTTGCCAACCGTAATTAGTCCGTCTACCGCCTTCACTCCTAACGGTAAAACAGTATCAATTAATTTTCTCTCCATAGGATCTGGGGGCGAAGCTTCTACTGAATACTCTTCACCGTTTAAAATTACCCCGCCCTTCAATGGGCAGCCAAGGCCATCTAATACTTTACCAAGTAAATCCCTACTTGCTCTAATTTTAAGTGGAGCATGGGTGTTTTCAACACTGCTTCCCAAGCCGACTCCCTCAACCTTATCATAAGGCATCAGTAACACCCGGTCATCCCGAAACCCCACTACTTCTGCCTTAATCACCTGCTGACCATCCTTGGAAATGATATGGCATAAGTCATTCAGCTTTGCTTCTGGCCCAATCGATTCTATTGTAAGACCTACTACCTTCACTACTTTTCCAAGCCTCTTCTCAAATGTTTTATCAAGTAAAGCAGTATACTTTTTCATATTTACAGAACTCAAACAAACGCCTCTTTCTTCCTATTACTTATATTTATGAATTTGCCAACAGCCTTAAGTCTTTTGATAAATTTTCTAGTTGAACAGGCAGACTCACATCCATAATACGATCCTCCGCTTCAATAAAACATTCATTTGTCTTTAAGGAAGAATCTTCTACCACATCAAGTATTACATCTTGCTCTAAAAGTTCAGCAAATTTATTTTTATTTTGATTTACAATAAATGCATCTTCCTTTGACACACGAACTACAATTTTTTTAGGACCTTTCATATTTCTCATGCCAGCAGCAATTAGATATGTGATTATATCTTGCTTATCCTCAACTAATATGCCTGTAATTTTTTGAACCAACTGGATTGTTAATTCAGCAAATTTTGGTTCCAGCTGCTCCAGTTCCATCTGATAGTTTGTCTCAACTTCCAGTATTTTTTCTTCCAGCTCTTGTTCCAGCTGCTTTATTTCCAGCTTTGCCATTGACATGCCATTTTCATATCCCGCTTTCTGTGCTTCCTGATATGCATTCTCTTTTATCAACTCTGCCTGTCTCTGTGCCTCTTCTAAAATCAAAGCAGCATTTTCATTTGCAGAACCAATGATTTCTTCTGCCGCTTCCAGATAAGCTCCTTCCAGTTCCTGCTCTGGCTCTGGATGTATACTTTGTTCTGTTAGAGGACTATCTTCCAGTTCTGAATTTTCCGGCATATCATGTTCAATTCTTTGAAGAGATAACGGTACAAAACTGCCCATCCTGCTATCTGAATTAATAATCATTTTTTCAGACTCATTGTAAAAGATATAGTTTTTCTTTATAACGTTAGACAATGATCTCGTCACCTCCACCTCGGGAAATAATAATTTCACCTGAGTCTTCCAGTTTTCTTATGATATTAACAATCTTCTGCTGTGCTTCTTCCACATCCTTCAAACGAACTGGACCCATAAAGTCCATATCTTCCTTAATCATAGTAGACAAACGCTTGGACAGATTGTTGAAAATAACATTCTGCACTTCCTCATTCGAGCCCTTCAGTGCAACAGCAAGTTCATTGTTATCAACTTCTCTAAGCACTCTCTGAATAGACTTGTCATCCAGTGAAAGAATATCTTCAAATACAAACATTTTCTTTCTGATTTCATCAGCCAATTCTGGTTCATCAATTTCAAGTGATTCCATAATATGTTTTTCGGTACCACGATCCACTGTATTCAAAATGTCTACGATAGAATCTACGCCGCCAACAATTGTGTAATCCTGATTTACCAAAGAAGCTAACTTCTTCTCTAAAACTTTTTCAACTTCCTTAATCACATCTGGTGAAGTGCGATCCATCTGCGCAATACGTTTTGCTACATCTGCCTGCTTATCTGGTGATAGCGATGAAATAATAGCTGACGCCTGACCAGATGAAAGATAAGACAAGATAAGTGCAATTGTTTGGGGATGTTCATCCTGAATAAAGTTCAGTAATTGGCTTGCATCTGTTTTTCGTACAAACTCGAACGGTCTTACCTGTAAAGATGCTGTAAGCTTACCGATTACATCCATGGCCTTTTCATGGCCTAATGCCTTCTCCAACAATTCTTTTGCATAGTTAATGCCACCTTCGGAAATATACTGCTGAGCCAGACAAATTTCATAAAATTCATCCAATACTGCATCTTTCGTTTGGGTCGGCACACTTCTTGTATTAGCAATCTCTAATGTGAGCTGCTCTATTTCATCTTCCTTCAGATGTTTAAAAATACTTGCTGACTTTTCCGGTCCCAATGCAATGAGCAATATAGCCGCTTTCTGTAAGCCAGTAATATCATCTTTCATTTCCATTTAGTTACCCCCAATCGTCACTCAGCCAGTTTCTTAATAATTGAGCAACTGCATCTGGATTCTCATCCACAAATTTTTCAATTAATTTTCTTGTTTCTGATTTCTCACTGAATTCAATATCTTCAAGAGACTGATTTTCCTTAGTTGTAGCTAAAAGCTGTTCCACAGAAAGCTCTGGTTCCACTTCTGTAACAGCAACTGGTGCTGTACTCTTAAATACTACAAAAATTAACAGTGCGATAATTAAAACTGCAAGTATAATCATCAAGTAAGTTGCATATCCTCTTGGTGTAGTAACCTTTTCATTAAAAATTGGCTGTTCCCAGGATACAACTGCAATATTTCTATCTGCTACACCTGAAACTTGTGAAATTAATTCAATCACATTATCAGGAACCTCAAGTTCCACACGAACATCATTGGCGCTTACAAAGTCTTCCCATGTCGTTCCGTCTAAAGCTCCTTGTCTTTCTAATTCTGCTTCATCATAAACTTTATATGTGGTTAAAACCACACCCATGGAAGAACTGGCATGATCCACTGCTCCCACTTCGTATTCAATGTTTTTCACTGTACTGTTTGGCAAATAATCCGCTTTATCTAAAGTTGTCTCTGAATCCGAAGTAGTTTCTGACTCAACCATATAGTCAGTAGAATCCCCATTAGAACTCGTACCAGGAATCCCTCCTGAACCCGTAGTTCCTGTAGTTTTATAGTTATACGTACTACTGTAAAGCCCCTGCTCCATACCTTCATTGGTGGTGTACATAGTTTCAATCGCTGATACTTTATCCATATCAAACTGAATGTTCTCACCGCTTACTTCTACTTGGCTAAACCCATATGCAAGAAGCATGTCCCTAACATTATTACGGAATGTATTACGAAGTTTTTCTTTAAATTCTGATGATGAAGAAATCGTACCACCCAATCCCGTCTCATCTGTACCAGAAAACAGAACATTCGCCTTTGTATCAACAATTGTAATCTTTTCTGTTGTATCATTTCCTACTGCTCCAGCAAGCATTTTGGCCATTCCCTTTGCTGCTTCTGCCGACATATCCTCTGACAGTTCTAACACAACACTTACTGTAGCTTCTTTATTTTCTGCAAAAATCGTATTATCTTCAGCTGGTGCAGTTACATGTACAACTGCATCCTTTACGTTTTCAAATGTTAAAAGATTTTCCCTTAATTCATTCTGAAATGCCAGGTTAATTTTCTGATCCTTCTCTGACTGAGTTGTTGAAATAGAATTATCAAGAGCCTCCTGCCAACTCATTCCGGTTGTTGGAATATCATTGGTTCCCATTACTATCATTGCATCTTCACGTCGCTCTGAATCAACACTTACGGTTATTCCGTCACCTGATAATTTATATTTGATATTCTCTTCTTTCAGTAATTCTACAAAGGCACTAGCACTGCTCATATCTTCAAACTTATACAAAACTACATACTGCACTTTTGTTAACGTAACATACAGAACAACCAACGCTAAAATGACCGCTGCAATAACACTGAGAATAAGAGTTTTTTGTTTTCTCGAAAATTTCTTCCATGTTTCGAACAACTGGATCGGTATCTGCTTAACTCTTTCTACCATATTATCCTCTTTCCCAAACACTACACTATGCCGTAATGTTGCGTCCTATCATTTTTATTTAGAATTGCATGTTCATAATCTCTTTATAAGCTTCCAATATAGCATTCTTCACTGTTACAGTGTATTGTAACGAAATGTTTGCCTTCATCTGGGCATTTTGTAAATCGATTAAACTATCTGATGCACCTGTAGCAAATTTGATCTCTTCCTCTTCAGAATTCTTTATGTATCCATCCGTTTCATCGATCAAATCTAATGCAGATTGAAAAACCGTTTCAAATGCTTCATTGTTATTTGACTGAACTTTATTTGAATAGTTCAGAAGTTCATTCCCTGTCAGTGCACTAATACTTGAAATTGCCATACCTTACCCTCCACTATTTACCCATTTGTAACGTTTGAACCGCTAAGTTCTTTGCTGCATTAAACGCTGTTATATTAGCCTCATAGGCTCTGCTGGCATCAATTAAATCTGTCATTTCTGTTACTGTATTAACATTAGGATAAGATACATATCCCTCTTCATCTGCATCTGGATGTGAAGGGTCATATACCTTTTTTAGTTCTGTATTGGTATCCTCAACAATTTCAACCACTTTTACTCCATCACCAACTGTTCCAGATGCCCTGCTCAATGCATCCGAAAAACAAGTGATGTCCTTTTCTGCAAAAACAACAGATTTTCTTCTATAAACATTTCCATTTTCATCACGAGTTGTGTTTACATTTGCAATATTCTGGGAAATTACATCCATACGCAATCTTTGTGCTGTTAATCCACTGGAGCTAATGTCCATACTTCCAAAAACCGACATTTCATTCTCCCCTTTCCATTGTTTTCATCATTCAGACCGAAAGCTATCCCGATAAACTGCTATTATCCATTTAGACATTCGTTATTGCACAAGCTTCCTGCTAGGATTTTGTAAGTGCTGTTCTGATTCTGCTATACTCATTCGTCATAGAATCCAGCAACGTCTGATACCGGATTTGTGCTTTAGCCAGTTCAGCATTTTCTGTTTCAATATTTACATTGTTCCCATCATATCTATAACTAAGATTTGACTGATCTATATAAGTGGTTGCATTAATCGTGCTAAGATCAATATTTTTAATATTTTCATCCAGCGAATCTCCCCCTGCAACTTCTGCCAAAAGATAAGATTCAAACTGAACATCTTTTCTTTTATAGTTTGGAGTGCTTGCATTTGCTATATTATTATTCAATACTTCCATTCTTGACCAGTTGGCACTGGCTGCCTGTCCCAAAACATTAACATAACTAAACATATCTGAACTAACCACTCTGTCACATCCTTTCCCTATAATAATTATACTAAAAAAATATTAAAACACAAGAAATATTTAGTTTTCTCACCAAACTAGCTTTACAAAAAAAGAAATGCCTGTGTATAAGAAAGGAGTCATGAATGCTTACCCATTAACCCCTGTTTCTTGTTAGTATGAGTCCTTCTTCAGTCTCTCTAATTCATCGAAAACTACATCGTTTAGTACTTTGATATAAGTTCCTTTCATTCCCGAAGACCTGGATTCAATAACACCGGCACTTTCAAATTTCCTTAAGGCATTTACAATAACAGATCTGGTAATTCCAACCCGATCTGCAATCTTACTAGCTACCAGGATCCCCTCACTCCCCTTTAGTTCCTCGAAGATGTGGGTAATCGCTTCTAGTTCAGAAAAAGACAATGTTCCAATTGCTGATTTGACAATCTGAATCTTCCTGCTTTCTTCAGCACTCTCTTCATTTACTGAACGAAGCATTTCCAAACCAACAACTGTAGTTCCATATTCACTTAGTATAATATCATCTATAACATATTGAGCAAAACATTTATATAGGAATAAAGTCCCTAATCGTTCCCCAGCAATGTTAATCGGAGTAATAATTGCTGAATAACCGTCCATTCCATCAAACTGAAAGCCTAGTGTTTCTAAATTAACATTTTCTTTTGTCGAAAGGACATTAAGAAACCGTTCGTTAAGCAGCAAATCAATATGTCCACCAACACTATCTTTAATCAGTTCCTTTATTTCAGCAATATCTTTTCGATTATGAATTCCAAGCACCTTTCCCTTTTTACTGATTACAAGAACATTTGATTCTAATGTGTCACTTAATACGCTGCAAATGTCATTAAAAACAACCTTATGTGAATTATTATTATGTAACAATTTGTTAATCTTTCTTGTTTTGTCTAGTAATTCTACACCCATAAGAAACCTCCTGTAATCCAACTTAATCTATAGTTCGCTATTACAATTTCCTATTCATTTTAACATATTGTGTCCATAAAAACAATACTCGTTTGGTTATTTTGCCTAATTTTCAAAAAATAGAAAAAATAGCTGAAATTCATTCTTAACAATATCTAGTTTACCTTATCGGACTATACTTGTCAATCAAATCCATACATTTACAGTATTCTGCGGCAGATGACATAAACTCTCATCTACCGCATATCCCCTACTCTTTAATGTAACCACATTTTTCATTTGCACATACTACTTTGGCTCCCTTTTCAATCATAATACTTCCGCATTTTGGGCATTTCTCCTTTGTAGGCTTCTGCCAAGACATAAACTCACAATTAGGATTATCCTCACATCCAAAGTATTTTCTACCCTTTTTCGTCTTGCGGATTACAATTTCCTTTCCACACAACGGACACTCTACGCCTATTTTTTCAAAATACGGCTTTGTAGTTCTGCATTCTGGAAAACCTGGACACGCTAAAAACTTACCGTGAGGTCCATATTTTATAACCATATTCTTACCGCATTGTTCACATATCACATCACTGACTTCATCTTCTATTTTAACCTGTTCCAGTTCATTTTCTGCCAGAATAACGGCTTCATGTAAATCAGGATAAAAATTGCTCACTACTGTTTTCCATGTAACCGATCCATCCTCAACTCTATCCAGCAATGCTTCTAGATTCGCTGTAAAGTTCACATCAACAATACTTGCAAATGAAGTTTTCATAATTGCATTTACAACTTCACCAAGTTCTGTGACATATAAATTTTTATCTTCTTTTGCTACATATCTTCTTGCTATAATTGTTGTAATTGTTGGTGCATATGTGCTAGGACGACCAATTCCCTGTTCCTCCAAAGTTTTTACAAGGGAAGCTTCCGTAAAATGAGCTGGCGGCTGTGTAAAATGCTGATTTTTAAAATATTCAGACAATTCAATCTTTGCATTTTCTGTGATTGTCCCTGCCAATGTTCCCGTTAACTCTTTATCCTCTTCTGATACATAAACATTCATAAAACCTTCAAAAACAAGCTTAGATGCAGATGCGGTAAAACGATAAGCCCCTCCATCTATTTTTACTGATGTAGTCTCATATTTTGCTGGCTGCATTCTGCTTGCAACAAATCTCTTCCAGATGAGCTGATATAACCGGAACTGATCTCTTGCCAGAGATTCCTTGACTATTGTAGGGGTAAGTTCAACATAAGTGGGTCTGATTGCCTCATGGGCATCCTGAATCTTCTTTTCCGTATTTTTTTGAATTCTTTCAGTCGTAGCAACAAAATCAGCCCCAAAATGATTTTCAACAAAATTGCGGGCATCCTGGTCAGCTTCTTCTGAAATTCTAGTAGAATCTGTACGCAGATAGGTAATAAGACCAATTGTCCCCTTCCCTTTCACATCAACGCCTTCATAAAGCTGCTGTGCCAGTCTCATGGTTTTCTGGGTTGAAAAATTAAGTACCTTTGCCGCTTCCTGCTGTAACGTACTTGTTGTAAAAGGAATAGGCGCTTTCCTTATTCTCTCACCCTTTTTTATGTCAGTTACCTGAAAAGAAACCTTTTCAAGCTCACTTAAAATCTCATTCACCTGTTGTTCATTTTGAATCACTAACTTCTTTCCATCTTTTCCGTAAAATTTAGCACGTAATGGTTTCTTCTGTCCCTGCACATTAAAATCCGCTTCCAGAGTCCAGTATTCCTCTGGAACAAATGCATTAATTTCTTCTTCTCTATCGCAAATTATCCGTAGCGCAACTGACTGCACTCTTCCTGCACTTAATCCTCTTTTAACCTTTGCCCAAAGCAAAGGACTTATCCCATATCCAACCATACGGTCAATCATTCTTCTTGCCTGCTGGGAGTAAACCATATCCATATCAATGTTTCTCGCCTGTTTAATTGAATTCTTTACTGCATTTTTGGTAATTTCATTAAAAGTAATTCGATTGTTGGTTCTATCCCCTAAATTCAATGCCTGGGACAGATGCCAGGAAATTGCCTCTCCCTCCCGATCTGGGTCAGTGGCAAGATAAACCTTATCTGCCTTTTTTACCTCTTTCCGCAGCTTAGCAAGCAGTTCTCCCTTTCCACGAATCGTAATATAATATGGTTCAAACTCATTATCCACATCTATGCCCAGCTTACTCTTTGGAAGGTCCCTGACGTGACCATTAGAAGCCAACACCTCATAATTAGTTCCAAGAAATTTTTTAATTGTTTTTGCCTTGGCAGGTGATTCAACAATCACTAGATACTTCGGCATATCATCACTCCCTTATATAAACTCTGTAATATGATTCACCATCATATTCTCTTTTGTAAAAATCATATTTTCCAATTCCGTAAAACTTCATTAAGCATACACCATTTCCTAAACGGTTTCAAGTTATATTTTTATTTTTCAAAAATTCCAGTTGATGTAATAGTATGTAAATATAAGAAGAAAAACATTTTTCACCAAATATGTATGCTTTGTTTCTAAAAAATATCATCTTACTTTTTCTGCAAAAGGCGGAATTTCCCCTCACCTTTCCGCCATAACTATTTTACTGTATAATCCTGATGTAATAATTTTTTGATGTCTGTCTGATTAGTCCCATTAACTCTAATGATACTACCAAATCCATAACCTCAATAAGGGGAATATGAACCTTCTCTACAATTTCATTCATATGTACCGCCTCCAGATTTATGCACTCCATTACTAATTTTTCTTTTTCTCCAAGTTTATCTGCTTTTTCTTTCCCCCTTTTCTTGTTCAATTTGATTCCGTATTCCTCTAGTATATCCTGTGGTGTTGTTACTATTTTTGCACCAGACTGTGCAAGCCAATTGCACCCGAAGCTTAGTGGATCAAAAATTCGTCCAGGCACTGTAAAAATATCTTTTCCTTGCTCTAATCCAAAATCCACTGTGATAAAGGAACCACTTCTTTCTTTTGCCTCTACTACTAGTATTCCATCTGATAAACCGCTGATAATCCGGTTTCTGGCTGGAAAGTTTTGAGCAAACGGTGGTTCATTCCATCCATATTCGGATAAAATTCCTCCTTTTTTTAAAATTTCGTTGTATAATTTAATGTGTTCTGGTGGATAACAAACATTAATTCCGCTTCCCAGCACAGCAAACGTTTCCCCTCCAACAGAAATTACCCCACGATGGGCATGACTATCTATTCCTCTGGCAAGGCCGCTTATTACTTGAACCCCCGATTCTGCGAGACACTTTCCAAAGTAATTTGCTATTTCTCGTCCATAACTGGTACAATTTCTTGCCCCTATAACCGCAATTGTTATTTTATCATTTTCAGGAATTTTTCCTTTCACATACAGTCCATAGGGTGCCCCTCCGAAATGGCGCAGCTTATCTGGATATTCTAAGCTTTCTTTTGTGAGAAACGTAATTCCTTCTCTTTGCAGTTCCATGTATTCTTTATGAATTTTCTCCTCTTTTCTGCTATTTACGAGAGCATCAGCACATTTTTCTCCGATTCCCCCAATAGAAAGCAGTTCCTTTTTCCCAGCTAGATAAATTTCCTCAGGTGAATGAAAATGTGACAATAATTTATCTATTCTTCCTGTTCCAATTCCTTTGATACTTACCATCCAGAACCAAAGTTCTTGTTTTGTTAAATTCATAGCTTCACTCCATTTCAAAATGCTTTTTATCAGTTACGCGATAAAAGGTTGCTTCCTGTATATGCTCCTTTTCAATATTTCTGGAACTGTCCAAATCAGCAATTGTTCTTGCCACCTTCAATGTTCTATGGTAAGAACGAACCGACATTTTTAGCTTTTGGTACATAGTTTCTAAATATTTTTCGCTCTCCTTTCCAAGACCACAATACCGTTTCATCAGGTTGGGAGATAGCTGGGAATTAAAACGAATAGGAAGATATTTATATCGCTCAGTCTGTATCTCCCTTGCACGGGTCACTCTTTCTCGTATTGCTTGTGATGATTCTATAGACGTTTCATACATAAACTCCTTGTAATTCACTTCTACCGCCTCCGCAGTTAAATCGATTCTATCCCAAAGAGCCTGACTAATTTTCCCTACATATTTTTTAATCTGGTGTTCTGAACACTGACATTTTGTTCTATTTGGATAATATCCACATGGACAGGCATTCATGGCTGCAACAAGCATAAACGAAGATGGATATGTAAAAACTGCGTTTAGACGAGAAATTGTAATTTTACGTTCCTCCAGAGGCTGCCGCAGTACTTCAACTGCCTCCCGGCTAAATTCAGGAAGCTCATCCAAAAACAAAACTCCTCCGTTGGCAAAACTAATTTCTCCTGGCTTTGGTATGCTCCCTCCTCCTGCAAGTGCAGAAGGTGTAATAGTATGATGTGGTGCACGAAATGGTCTTTGAGAAACAAAAGAAAAATTAGAATTAAGCATTCCTGAAATGCTGTATATCTGAGATATTTCCATAGCTTCCTCAAATGAAAGCTCTGGCATAATTGTAGGCATTCGTTGTGCAAGCATGGTTTTACCAGAACCAGGCGGTCCAATCATCATCAGATTATGCTGGCCTGCCACAGCAATCTCTGCCGCCCTCTTCATTAAACTCTGACCTATTACTTCACTAAAATCAGATTTTTCTGCTTCAGATTGTTTTTTCATTCTCTTCAATTGATATGTAGTAGGCGGAATCAGTTTCTCCCCATTAATATGCCGCACTACTTCTAGCAGATGAGAAGCTCCAAAAACCCCTATCCCCTCTACTACAGCAGCCTCCCCTTCATTTTCTTTAGGCACAATACAACTAATAAAGCCTTTTCTTTTTGCTTCATATACAATGGGTAATACTCCGTTTACTCTTTTTATAGAGCCATCTAAACTCAATTCTCCAATAAACACTACTTCATTCGTGTTTTTATTAACAATAACTCCAATGCTGATTAAAATAGAAATTGCAATTGCTAGATCAAAGGTTGTCCCCTCTTTTCTCATATCTGCTGGCGACAAATTGACCGTAATTCTTTTTGCTGGAATTTTATATCCGGAATTTTTAATGGAAAGCCGAACCCGATCTTTTGCTTCCTTTACAGCAGACCCCAAGTATCCTACGAGCTGGAACACTGGCAGTCCATCACTTAAATCTGCTTCGACTTGAATCACAGATGCAGTAATTCCCTGAATTACTGCACTATAAGATTTACTAAACATAGTACTCCTTTCATTGTTCTCCCAATGAAAGCATATCATCTATGTTTAGTATAACAATTTAGAATTTAATTGTCTAGAATTTTTTTCAATTCATCCATGAAAGTATTTACATCTTTAAATTCACGATAAACAGATGCAAAACGAACATATGCTACTGGATCCAGCTCTTTTAATTTTTCCATTAGAATTTCACCAATCTTAGAACTTGCAATCTCCTTTTCTTCCAAATTGAAAATTGCTGTTTCCACTTCATCCACCAGACAATTGATTTGATCCACCGAAATCGGTCTTTTATGACAAGAGCGAAAAACACCTGCTTCAATCTTGGCCCTGTCATAGGATTCTCTGTTTAAGTCTTTTTTTATAACAACCAAGGGAATTGCCTCAACCTTCTCATATGTTGTAAAACGCTTCTGACACTTGTCACACTGTCTTCTTCTCCTGATAGAACTGTTGTCCTCCGCTGGTCTGGAATCAATTACTCTTGTATTGTCCTCTCCACAAAATGGGCACTTCATATTTATCCTCCTGATATTACTACATAAACATACGGACTTCCGCTAAGCTTATTATACCAAAATTTATTTTTATTAACAACATTTATGAAGTGCCTTTTCTGGATCAATTTCTACTAAAATAACATCTGGACCAATCTGGACTATACAACGGAAATCAATAATATATTCATACTCTCTTCCAATAATACCAAATAATTTGCATGGTCCTGGTACAATCAATTTTTCAATTCTTCCACATTCCAGATTAAACTCGATGTCACAGACAAATCCAAGTCTCTGACAGTCAATAGCATTTATTACTTCCTTTTCCCGCAGCTCACACATTCTCAAGGCTGACACCTCAAAATAACCCTCTTATCACAGTATATGTCTGACACCTCAATTTATTTGTCAGATAAATAATTTTTCATATTTTTCAAAGCTGTTTTTTCCAATCGGCTAACCTGTGCCTGGGAAATATGAATTTCATCTGCCACTTCCATTTGTGTCTTCCCTTCAAAAAACCTCAGCTTAATAATATTATTTTCCCTGTCTGAAAGCTTATTCATTGCTTCTTTTAACGTAATTTCCTCTACCCAGTTTTCCTCTTTATTTTTTTTATCACTAATCTGATCCATGATAAACAATGTGTCTCCACCTTCAGAATATACTGGTTCATATAAGGATACTGGATTTTGAATGGCATCTAAGGCCAGTGTAATGTCCCTGCTGCTCATCCCAATTTCTTCAGCAATCTCACTTACAGTAGGCTCTTTATCATTCTTTTTCGTCAACGCTTCCTTTGCATAAATTGCTTTATAAGCCGTATCCCTTAAGGATCTGCTTACCCTTATGCTATTATTATCTCTCAGGTATCTTCTTATTTCTCCAATGATCATAGGAACGGCGTAAGTACTAAATTTAACATTTTGAGTAATATCAAAGTTATCAATTGCCTTCATTAAGCCAATACAACCGATTTGAAATAAATCATCCACATTTTCATTGCTGTTTGAAAATCTTTGGATTATACTAAGTACCAAACGTAAATTACCCTTTACATATAAGTCTCTCGCTTCTTTGTCACCTTCTAAAATTCTTTTAAATAATGCTTCCTTCTCTGCGTTTTTTAGCAATGGTAATTTTGATGTATTTACACCACAAATCTCAACTTTATAAAGAGCCATATAGTACCTCCCAAATCTACCACTTTATTCTTCCGTCACAATAAAATGATTTACTATATGGCTCCCTTTTATTCAATTATTACTTTGTTAATTTAAGGTAATAAATTCTTATTTTTATCTATTCAAGTTTCAACATTTCTTTTTTCAGTCTTTTAATAATTTTCTTTTCTAAACGGGAGATATAAGACTGTGATATACCTAATAAATCGGCAACCTCTTTCTGAGTCCGCTCATTTCCATCCTCAGTGTTTAAACCAAATCTTAACTGAACAATCATTCTTTCACGCTCATTTAATTTTGAAAGAGCTTTGTTAAGCAATTTTCTATCTACTTCATCTTCTAAATTTCTATAAATAATATCTTCATCTGTACCTAAAATATCAGACAATAAAAGTTCATTTCCATCCCAGTCAACATTTAATGGCTCATCAATAGAAACTTCCATCTTTGTCTTATTATTTCGGCGCAGGTACATTAATATTTCATTTTCTATACATCTAGACGCATAGGTCGCTAATTTAATATTTTTGTCAGGATTAAATGTATTAATTGCTTTGATTAACCCTATTGTTCCAATAGAAATTAAATCCTCAACACCAATACCTGTATTATCAAATTTTTTAGCAATATAAACTACAAGCCGTAAATTGTGCTCAACTAAAATTGATTTTGCTTCTGTATCCCTTTCTGTTCCAAGACAATTAATTATCTCTGTTTCTTCCTCTGATTCTAAAGGTGCTGGCAGCACCTCTGCCCCGCCTATGTAGTGAATATCTCCTCTCTTTCCAAACAGAATATGCTTGATGTCTGGAATCATACGAAACTGCACTTTATTTGGTATAGAAATCTTTAAAAGCATTGAACTTCCCCCTGTAAATATTTTATGTTAATTCTTTATGTAATAACAGTTGATAATCACTATGATTGGACAATTTACCATAATATATTCCAACCAAAATAGAAACTGCTTCTTTTGTATATTTTCCATTTTCAATCATAATTTGATCCACTTTGACTGCTGGCAGCAGTCCGTGATTTTCTCCAATGGAATGAAAGGGTATCATTCGTACTAAAATAGGTGGTTCTTCATAATCTTTAAAATCAGTCTCTCCTATTTTCATAAATTGCTCTAAATAATCTTTTTGATTATTGGTTAATATTTTATTTATCCATTCATATTCCGCTATTACAACGGGATCTTTCGTATGTGCATCCACCAGACCATTGCCTGTATCTACAAATCCTTTCCCATACAGGACCTTTCCATCAAGTACAATCGTTACTGCATATATATTTGTATAATTATCCTTAACCGATGCCACTATACGTAAGCATGCCGGAATAAGTATACAAAAAACTCCAACAGCACATATCAGATTAACAAAACTTGTAACACCTGCAAAACGTTGCCGTGACAGCTGATTTAAAAATTGATTTAAATCTAAACGATAAAGAATAAATGACAATCCTCCGCCTACAAAGAAACATATAAAGTAAAGTATGAACACATGGATACAAAACTTTTTTAGACCTTTATATGAGAAAGCAATACGAATCATTCCTGCACTAATTCCTACATAAAGCAATAGAAACTTTATAAATATTGGAATTTCAGGAAACAGTATAGCCATACATGCTCCTGATGCTCCCAATAAAGCAGCCAGTGTAAGTTTTAAAAAACTACTTTTTTCCTTCATGATTTGCTTATGAATGTATAAAATAAAAAAATTCATACAATAATTGATAAAGAAAAAATAGTCTATATAGATAACGAGCTTCAACCTTCACCTCCATGACTACATTTCATTTCAACATTGATAGTATACAATATTTTCCAATTTCAATATGTCAAAACATGGAAGTAAATCAAATAATCTTTTTACTTTTTTTTACATTTTCTATGGTATTATATTTGAATTGAGATTTTCCCTTAGAGAAAGAAATCCTTTGTGTGAAAATCATCACACAAAGGATAAAGATATTTTATTTATGATTTCTTTGTAAAAATTCTGGTATTTTTATTCCACCATGATCTGACTCAGCTTTTATAGTTGGCTTAACTGGAGCAGAACCTGACGGTGTACTATTTGAAGAGAATACAGGTCTCTGGGTTGGTGCCTGCTTGGCTGGTACAGCAGTGGAAGCCGCCCTGTTATGCATAGAGGAACTTTCTGTTCCCTGGGACTTAAAGTTATAGCTTGTCTTTGGAGCAGTTGTATTAATAAAATTAGGTGCTTTAATACTATTCCCAATGTCCTCTAGTCCAGTTGCTATTACTGTAATGGTCGCCTGTTCTGGTAATGCTTCATCATACATGGCTCCAAAAATAATATTAGCGGTTTCACCAGCAAGCTCCTGAACATAAGTAGCTGCTTCATTCGCCTCAAACAAACTGATGTCACCTGATACATTAATAATCACATGAGAGGCACCTTCAATAGTAGTTTCCAATAAAGGACTAGAAATGGCCTGTTTTACTGCCTCGACGCACTTTTCATCACCTTTTCCAACACCAATGCCAATATGTGCAATGCCTTTATCCTTCATAACAGTCTGTACATCTGCGAAATCTAGATTAATCAGACCTGGAACATTAATTAAATCTGTAATTCCTTGTACGCCCTGCTGTAAAACTTCATCAGCCTTACGAAGTGCATCTGGCATTGTAGTTCTCCGATCTACAATCTCCAACAGCTTATCATTAGGAATGACAATCAATGTATCTACATGCTGCTTTAATTTTTCAATTCCATTTACCGCATTATTCATTCTTGTTTTTGCTTCAAACTTAAACGGCTTAGTCACAATACCAACTGTCAGTATACCCAAATCTTTAGAAATCTGTGCAACTACAGGTGCTGCTCCTGTTCCCGTTCCGCCACCCATTCCACAAGTTACAAATACCATATCACAGCCTCGGATTACCTCAGCTAATTCTTCTTTACTTTCTTCAGCAGCCTTTTCCCCAACTTCCGGCTGCGCACCAGCTCCCAGTCCTTTTGTTAATTTCTCTCCAATCTGGATGCAAATAGGTGCCTTACAATTTTTTAAATGTTGCTTATCTGTATTTACACAAACAAAATCAACGCCTGCTATACTCTCTTCTATCATCCTGTTAACAGCATTATTCCCAGCACCTCCAACACCGATAACCAGTATTTTCGCCGCGGATTCTGCTTCATTTGATTTTATTTCAAGCAAGGTACTTCCTCCTTTATCATTCAATAGATCCCTATTTCTTACACTTATATTCAGATATGATATTACAATTCTATAGTATATAATATATTTTTTCTATAGAATAATCAAGCTTTTCTTTAAATTTTTTAATCTTCGTGAAAGATTATCTTGTCCTGGCCTTCTTCAAAGTTTTCCATATCCAGCTCTCCCTTCAGCTTTTTTTCTTGCGCTTTTGGTAAAAGCTTAGAAAGCTCTGCAAGCTGTGTATCATAATGGTCCCTTTTTCCCAAAATCACCCGTATATCGTGGGAATATAAAGTAACTTCCATATTATAATTGAAATTAACCTTGTCCACATCCAGTTCATATTGGTTTATTAACTTTGAAATCTCCAAAATCACACTAAAAATCTCTTCCTTCTCAACTGAAAGCTTCTCTTGTAAATTAATTGCATTAAACTTTACCCCTGTAATCAACGGTAAATCTGCAACCTTTTCTGATGATGATTCAATCACCGTACCATCCTTATCCAGATAAAAGTATTCCTCCATATATTTTATGCATGAAATCATGGATTTCTCATATATATTAATTAGGATTTTGTTTCTTCCTTTGATTTCAATATCATACTCATCTACAAATGGTATCGTTGGCTTTTTTAAATATTTATACTTAATATAAAAAAGCAATGTGTTACTGTCTGCTGCTGTTTGTTTGAAATACTCAAGTACTTCATCTTCTGTATAAAAGCTGCATCCCTTTGTTGTAATAACCTCCAGTCGGAAGAAGCCTGTGTAAGCAACATACAATGCAAACACGATTAACACTATCATGCATATTTTCTTTAAGGTACGATTCTTTTGTGCTTTTTCCTCCTCATTTTGGATACTATTTTTCATCACATATGCTCCTATTATAGACTTTTTACTGCAAAGAAATTTCTGCTCCTAAACTACGGTAGCTCGTTACAATATCTTCATAACCTCGTTGAATAAAATGAGGATTTGCAATGGTTGTAACACCTTCTGCCATCATTGCTGCAATTACCAAAGCTGCCCCCCCTCTTAAATCATGAGCTGTAACATCTGTTCCTTTTAACTTCTTCACTTGGCGGATTACTGCGGCTCTTCCATCAATTACAATATCTGCCCCCATTTTTGTTAATTCTCCTGCTGTCTTATATCTGCCTTCAAAAATATTTTCCACCATAATGTTGACACCTTCTGCTTTTGTCAGAATAGCCATGAACTGGCTCTGCATATCTGTTGGAAATCCTGGATATGGTCTGGTTCGAATTAAACCAATCTTTTTTAATCTGCCTGATGACTTTACATAAAGTCCTCCTTCTGTTTCCTGCATTTCCACACCCATTAAATACAACAAATCCACTACTTCCTTTTGCTGCCGGGTACAATTGGCATGTAAATACAATTCTCCGCCAATACCTGCAACCGCAGCTAAGTATGTTCCTGCCACAATTCGATCTGACACAACACGATATTTGACTCCATGTAAACTCTGTACCCCTTTTATTTTCAGTATGTCTGTTCCATCTCCTTCAATATCAGCTCCCATCTTTCTCAGAAAGCTACACAACTCCACTATCTCAGGTTCTTTAGCAGCATTTCGGATAATAGTAATACCCTTCGCTAAAACTGCCGCTAAAACTACATTTTCTGTTGCTCCAACGCTAGGAAAATAAAATTCTATCTCACTTCCTTTTAATTCTTCTGTCATGCACCGAATTTTATTATCCATCTCAATCATTTTCACATTCATCTTTTCAAATGACTTTAGATGAATGTCAATCGGTCTACCTCCAATGGAACAGCCGCCAGGATAAGAAATTTCAACTTTTCCTGTTCTCCCTAGCATCGCTCCCAGAACTATAATGGAAGATCTCATTTCTCTGGCCTCTTGCTCTGGAATGATTTCAGTATTCAAACTGCCAGCATCAATCACTAAACCATCTGTCTCCCACTTAACCTTGCAGCCAATACCTTGCATCAATGAAATCATTGCATACACATCTTTGATTTTTGGACATTGCTGGATACAAACTGCATCCTTGCAAAGTATACAAGCTGCCAATATAGGTAGTACCGCGTTTTTTGAGCCTTGTACGTTAACCTCTCCACTAAGTATTCTTCCACCTTCAACACGAAGAACTGCCATGGGTACACCTCAGAAAGCTTGAAATATACTATTAGTATATGAAGGTTTCAAATTAAAGTGCATACTATATTCTTTCACTTCGTATCTGGTTGGACACACTTAGTGCCAATCCCATCTCCGCCAATAAAATAGCTACTGATGTTCCTCCATAACTGATAAACGGCAGCGGAATCCCCGTAGATGGTATTGAGTTGGTAACTACTGCAACATTTATTATAACCTGAACAGCAATATGAATTAATACTCCTGAACAGATGAGACCTCCAAATAAATCTGGTGCATTGATTGATATAATAAACAGCCTCCAGATTAGTAACACAAATAACAAGACAACTGCTATGGCTCCAAAAAGGCCTAACTCTTCGCAAATAATTGAAAAAATCATATCATTGTGGGATTCGGGGATAAATCCAAGCTTTTGCATGCTTTCACCAAGACCAGTTCCAAAAACACCACCTGATGCAATGGCATACAATCCCTGAAGAATTTGAAATCCAAGCGGATGGGTTTCAACATTTCTCCACACATCAATTCGAACGCTTCTAAATTCATCTCCTAAAAATATGTATGCTACTACCATTCCAACAAATAAAAAACCAAAGAAAAAATAGTACCACTTTTTTCTGCTTGCTACAAAGCAAATTCCTACAACAATGGCTGAAACAACCAAAGCGGTACTTAGATTTTCAATTACAATCAGAAAGATAAGTGGCGATGCTAAAATCATAACCCGTATAAATCCACTGACACGATTTAAGCTTCGTGGCAATTTATTTACAATATAAGATACAAATATAATTGCAACGACCTTTGTAAATTCAGACGGCTGAAAGGTTCCAAACGGTCCAAGACTAATCCACCTCTTGGCACCATTAAATTCTTTTCCAAAAAAAAGCACATATGTTTGAAGAATAATTGCCATTAAATAAGCAAGGGTTACTAGATTGAACGGAATTCTCCCTGCTTTTTTCATTAAAATTCTGTAATCAATTTTAGAAACTGCCAACATAGCAATAACCCCAAGAATAACGGAAACCAGTTGCTTTTTCAAAAAATAGGTCGGGTCAGAAAACTTTACCTGAGCAGTATAGGAACTTGTACTGTATATCATAACCATTCCAAAACAAGAAAGAAAAATTGTCAGAAACAGCAAACTGTAATCATAATAGTTATTTATTTTTTTCTTTCCGTTCATTCTCTCTTGTTCACTTTTTGTCACATCCAACACCCCTAACAATCGATTTTTTATTCAGCCAGCTGGTTTACATACTCTTTAAACATTCTTCCACGTTCTTCATAGTTTTTAAACATGCCCCAGCTTGCGCAGGCTGGAGAAAGTAATACAGAATCACCTTCCATTGCCTTCTCATAACATATCTGAATTGCTTCTTCCAAACTCTCTGCCAAAATAATATTATGAAATCCACATTTTTTTGCTGCCTCTGCTATTTTATCGCGGGTCTGCCCGATTAATACCAAATATCTCACTTTACCATTAAAGGCTTTTATCCATTCTGTATAATCTGCCATTTTATCATAACCGCCTCCAATCAGCAGTGTTGGCGTTTCCATAGCCTGAATTCCTTTGATTGCAGCATCTGGATTGGTTCCCTTAGAATCATTATAAAAAGCGATCCCTTTTTTGCTTGTAACATATTCAATTCGATGTTCCACTGCTCTGAATTTTAACAGTGTTTCTCGAATTGTTCGGTATGGGACTCCCATCTTAATAGCTATTAACACCCCTGCCATAACATTCTCATAATTATGACGGCCTAACAGCTTTAGCTCTTTCACATTACAAATCAAAACTTCCTCAATTCCATCTGCATATATAATATCCTTCGCATCATTTAAATAGATTCCAACCTCCAGTTTCTGCTCACTGCTGAAAAACCAAACATTGGCTGCTATATCATTTGACCGCTCTCTTAATACTTCGTCCTCATAATTCAAAATGCAATACTGCATTGAACTTTGATTCTTTGCAACAGATAGCTTAGCATCAATATAATTCTCCATTGTATGATGACGATCTAAATGATCTGGTGTAATATTTAAAATCGCACTAATCTGTGGTCTGAACTCATGAATTGTTTCTAGCTGAAAACTGCTGATTTCAGCCACTATTACTGAATCCTGCTTCGTTTCCTGTACTACACCAGTATAAGGAATTCCTATATTGCCAACCACAAAAACAGATTTATAGTACGACTTCATTATCTCGCCTACTAATGACGTTGTTGTTGTTTTTCCATTCGTTCCGGTAATAGCCACTACCTTGCCCTTTCCACATTGATAAGCAAGCTCTATTTCCCCCCAGATAGGAATGTTTCTCTCTCGAAATTCACAAACCATTGGTAACTCCGCTGGTACACCAGGACTTAGAATTACTAAATCAACAGCTGACTTTTCCTCTCCCTTTAATTCGCCTAAAGCAATGGTGACTTTTCCATCTATAGAAGTTTCTAATTCCTTTCTGTCAACATTTATGTTAGCATCAAACAGAATAACATCAGCCTTCTTATCCAGTAATAAATTAGCTGCTGCAATTCCACTTATTTTTGTGCCTATCACCAAAACGGTTTTTCCTTTAAACTCCATCTTTTCCTCTTCCTCCAAGCAATTTTACATAGCTGTATATGCAACTAAACATAATAGTCCAGTTATGATTGAAAATACTGCAACCACTCTGGTTTCGGACCAGCCAGACAATTCAAAATGGTGATGTATTGGTGCCATTTTAAATATTCGTTTTCCTTTTGTCAGCTTAAAATAAGACACCTGCATCATTACAGACAGTATCTCCACAAAGTAAATTCCTCCCACAATTACAATAAAAAACGGCATTTTAAGCATATAGGCAGCAGCAACTACAAAGCCTCCTAAAGCCAATGAACCAGTATCGCCCATGAATACTCTGGCTGGATATACATTATAAATTAGAAATCCCAGCAAACTTCCTACTACCGAACATGTAATAGGCGAAATTCCACTTGATGTTCCAATTGCTACCGCAGTAAAAAATGTGGCAACGCATACTGTTACACTAGATGCCAGACCATCCAGCCCATCCGTAAAGTTCACGCCATTCACAGTTCCAAGAACTGCAATAAATAAGACAACAATAAACAACACATCTGGCATTGTTATCATCCCATAAAAAGGAATAAGTGTTTCTGTTCCAAATTCAGTGTGATTTATAATGTAGTAACAAAATACAACTGTAATCATAATCTCGCCAAACATTTTCTGCCATGCCCTTAATCCTAGTGACCTCTTCATCACGACTTTAATGTAATCATCAAGAAAACCAATTAATCCAAATCCAAGTGTAACAAATAAGATTGGAATAATTTCCTTGTTTTCATTTACAAACAACAAAGAGGTCAGTACAATACTGCATAAAATTATTAATCCACCCATTGTAGGTGTTCCACTCTTTTTTAAATGGGACTGTGGTCCTTCATCTCTTATGTATTGGCCGAATTTCAATTTTTTCAAAAAGGGTATAAAAATCGGACTCAACACTACGCTAATTGCAAATGATATTAATACTGGTAATAAAATTTTAAATTCCATCTATCTCACCTCATTATTATCTTAAGTATTGTCTAACTCTACCATTATATTCTATTACAAAACCATTAGCAAGAAACTTTTTTTCCCATCACTGATTATCTGTTGCCCCATCTTCACCTACATACTGTTCTTCAATTCCCATATAAGGTAGAACATTACTGAATAAGTCCGCAATGACCGGTGCTGCTATTGTTCCACCGTAGTATATACCGACTGGTTCGTCAATGAGTACAATTGCCATAATCTGAGGATCATCCGCAGGCGCAAATCCAATAAAGGATGAAATGTACTTGTTGCTGCGTCTTGGAAGTTTCTCAGATGTTGCTGTCTTTCCTCCAATGCGGAACCCCGGCAAATAAGCTTTATTTCCTGAACCCTCTGCAACCACCGACTCCAAAAGCATTTTCATCGTGTCACTTGTTTCTTTGGTAATAACATTGCTTTTTTCCCGATACGTTAGTTTCTTTACATACTGTCCATCAGCACTTACAATCTTAACACCAAAATGAGGTGTAATCCGTGTTCCACCATTTACTACTGCGCTGGCAGCTACTAAAAGCTGTAATGGTGTAATGGAAATTCCCTGCCCAAATGACATAGTAGCTAATTCAACTGCCTTTACATTTTCCAGTTTATGTGTAATAGAATTGGCTTCACCTGGAACATCAATTCCTGTTTTTTGAAACAGTCCAAGCTTTTTATAATTTTTATACATGTTTTCCGCTCCAACGCGGGCTCCCACCTCCATAAATACCGGATTACACGAATTCTGAATCCCTTCCACAAAGGTTTCTGTGCCATGCCCTGCTGTTTTATGACATCGTATTTTTCTGTCCTCAACAATTTTATATCCCGGACAATTAAAGGTATCTGTCAGCTTAACAACTTTTTCCTCTAATGCTGCCGTTGCTGTCACAATTTTAAATGTTGAACCAGGTTCATAAGTATCACTGATACAGCCATTACGCCACATATTATTTAATAAATTGTTTTTTTCACTATCTGAAAGCGTAACATTTATTTCTGTATTTAAAGTAAATGGATCGTTTAAATTGAACTCTGGATAATTTACCATTGCATAAATTTCACCATTCTGTGGATTTAGTGCAATCAGCTTCACATTTTTTGCCTGCTTTGCCTCATACACTTTTTTCGCTGCCTGTTCTGCGTACTTTTGAATATTTACGTCCAGGCTTAAGTATAAGTCATTTCCTGCAACTGGTTCAACTCTGTCTTCTGCTGCATTTTTAATTTCAACTCCGCGGGCAGTGGTTAATGTCAAAATAGTGCCATCAATTCCTGCCAGATATTTATCATATTCTACTTCCAGCCCGATAATCCCTTGATTATCACTGCCAGTAAAACCAATTACCTTAGATGCAAGTGTTTCATAAGGATAATACCTCTTATAGTCTTCATCAATCATAACACCCGCCAAATCATATTCTCGGATCTGGTCTGCCAGTTCCTTATCAACATTAGAACGGATTCTTTCAATAGATGAAACCTTTTCCACTCTCTTTCGAACAGTTTCTGTACTCAGCCCAAGCTCTTTTGCCAATATTTCAATTACCTTTTCTGGCTCTTCAATTTGACTGTGAATAACAGAAATGGTGCAAACTGGCTTGTTATTTGCAAGTTCAATTCCATTTGCATCATATATAGTTCCTCTCTCCGCTTTAATAGGTCTCTCTCTTTCATGAATTTCTTTTGCCATTATGCCATAATGTTCTGCTTTAAAAATCATCAAATATGCTAGACGTCCCATCAAACTTAACGTTCCAACTAAAACAATCACCAATAAAAACGTAAGATTTTTTCTATTAAACGTCTTATTTCTTGCCATATGCCAACTCCATAACACTTATCATTTTTATTTTATTACAAAGGATGGCTTGTTATGATAACTTTTCATATACACGAGTCCACTTTATTCTACGGGCTCTTCGGATTCACGGATGGATTTTACAACATTATCAGGCATTGATTCTTCTTCATAGCCTTCTGGATTGTCCTCTTCCACATTTTCTCCCTCGGTTGGTGACAAGGTTGGGACTGGTGTGGCTTCTGCCCTGTTTTCTTCTGTTTGAGTTGGTTCCTCACTAGGTTCTGTTGTCTCTGTGACATTAGTTTTATATATTTCTAAAAAAGGAAGAATTTCTGTCATAATATTATGAAAAAGATTCGACGCATATGTGCTGTGTGCCTGATCTTCAACAGCTGGTTCGTCCACTACAACATAAACCAAAACAGATGGATTATCGTAAGGAGCAAACCCAATAAAAGAAACTAGATAATTTCCCTGTTTACGTGGATATTTTTCTGCTGTACCTGTCTTACCTCCTATTTGATAACCTTCGACCTGAGCAGCAGTTGCCGTTCCATTTTCAACCGTCTGAAACAATGCTTCTCGTATAAATTCACTGGTTTCGGAAGAAACCGTCTCACGCACCAGTACTGGTTCCTTTGTTTCTACCACAGCACCTGTATCTGTTTCTATTTGTTTCAAAACATGAGGTTCGTAATAATTACCTCCATTAATCAGAGAAGAAATTCCACTGGCAATTTGCAGCATAGTTACCTTCATTCCCTGCCCAAAGCTAGATACTGCTAAATCAGTTGGCCGCATCCCATCTAATTGATAAATTTCACCCATGTGCTCTGCTGGCAAATCAATACCTGTTTTTTGCCCGAATAAGAAATTATTTTCATACTGATAAAATGCCTTATTCCCCAGCTTGGCACTAATCTGCATCATAGCTGCATTACAGGAATACATTAAGGACTCTGCCAATGTAATCGTTCCATGTCCCTGCACCTTGGCACAACTAATGGAAACCCCAGAAATTACTTCATGTCCTGTACACAAAAAAGTGGACTCTGGTGTAACAATATTTTCTTCTAATGCTGCTGCAACTGTTATAGGTTTAAAAGTAGAACCTGGCTCGTAGCCATCGCTCACTACAAAATTTCTCCAAATCCCATTTAGGGCGTCCATTTTTTCATCCTCTGTCATACCATTAAGTTCTGCTTTTGTATAGAAAGAGGACAAGTCTCTTGGATTATTCAAATCATACTGTAATCCAGAGGACATTGCCAAAATCTCTCCGTTGGTAGGATTCATTACAAGAACGGCTGTATTTTTCCCACCAACTTCTTTATTGAAATCCTCGATTTTTTCTTCAACAATTTGTTGAATATTGGAATCCAGAGTTGTAACCACTGTATTTCCATTCACCGCAGGCTTTACTGTTCTTTCCAGATTCAAATCCGCATCAAAATACCCATACTCTCGTCCATTGTTTCCTATAAGTTCATTGTTATAATAAGCTTCCACTCCAATAAAACCATTAGCAGACGCAAATCCAATTACATCACAAGCAAGCGACTTTTGTGGATAGTACCGTTTGTAATTGTCCTCAAACCAAATACCCTGTATATTTTCATCCGTTTCTTTCATCTTCTTGAATTGTTCAACTTTTTCTGCCTCCACTGATTTTTGCATTACAACATATTGGGATTCTGGCTTTTCTTCCAGAACAGCTTTCACATCCTCTTCCTTCATTGAAAAGCATTCCTTCAATGCTGCAATTGTCGGCTGATAAAATTCCTCGCTTGACAATAACTTTTTAGGATCTAAAATCACATTGTACACACGGATACTTTTAGCAAGAACAGTTCCATTACGGTCTAAGATCATCCCTCGCTGAAACGGTATTGCATTGCTGACATATGTTTGTTGGGAAAGCACCCGTCTTTCATATCGTTCGCCTGAACTATATGTTATATATAGCAGCCTTCCAATTAAGGCAAGAAAAAGAAGAACAACAACACAAAATACAAGGAATAAGTCCCCCTGCATTTTGCTATTGAACTTCTTAATTGTATTATTTTTTTTCCTTTGTCTCATTATTTCACCTACTTATCCTAAGCTTACTTTGCAAACTTATCCAAAATTTCCCCAACAACCCCTTCGCTTGTGCTTTCAGGGATATCCGCATACTGTTTCACAAAATCACTCTTTGTGCTCTCGTATGGAATCACTTGATTTTCACTTGCATGTACCATGCCAAGCTGTTTGGTTGCCACATCATAAATATAGGATAAATCTTGGGCAGAATTTACTCTATCTAATGCAACTTTGTTTTCGTTCTTCAGTGTAATAATTTCACTTTCCAGTGATGCAATTGCATTTTTCTTCACAAGATTATCACTCTGCACCTTGAGATAGGATACACAAACATACATAGTAAGTGCTATAGCGCCGCACAAAAAGATAAAGGTAGAAAAATCCATTCTGTTTTCCTTGGCTTTCCTTTCCTGCTTCCTTTTTCTCTCTTCTGCCTGCCTGCGCCTTTCCCGTCGTTCCTGCTCATCGTTCCAGTTTTCCAATGAATCGTTATATGTGTAAGAGGCTTTACGTGAAAGTTTCTTCGCGGCACTCCCATCAACAACATACTCATTTCGATTTAAATTGTACTGTTTTTTCTCCATGACGCCTCCCCATTTCTTTTCAAGTTATTTTTCCTGTTGTTTTTCAAATATTCTTAGCTTTGCACTTTTTGAGCGCCTGTTCATTTCTAATTCCTCTTCTGAAGGAAGAATCGGCTTTCTGGTAACAACATGTCCCTTTGATTTTCTATTACATACACAAACAGGGAACCCTGGTGGACATATACATGGTTTTTCATTTTCTCGAAAAATGTTTTTAACAATTCTATCTTCCAATGAATGAAATGTTATTACACATATCCTCCCATCATCTTCCAGTAAATCAATCATTGTATTTAATGTTTCTTTTAAAACATTCAGTTCTTGATTTAATTCAATTCTAATTGCCTGAAATGTTTTTTTGGCTGGATGTCCTCCATTCATTCTAACTTTTAATGGAATAGCACCCTTAATAACCTCAACAAGCTGGGTTGTCGTTTCAATTACCTGATTTTCTCTATACCGTACAATATGTTTTGCAATATTCTTTGCAAATTTATCTTCTCCATAATCACGTATGATATGATATAACTTCTCTTCTGTATAAGTATTCACAATATCTTTTGCTGTTTTATCCTGTCTCTGATCCATTCTCATGTCCAGTGATGCCTCTTCCATGTAAGAAAATCCTCTCTCAGCCGTATCTAGCTGATAAGAAGATACACCAAGATCCAAGACAATTCCATCAACCTTATTTATTTGCTGGTTGTGTAAAATATCATTCATATTACAATAGTTATCTCTTACAATCGTTACTAACTCTCCAAATTCTTCTAATCTTCTCCCTGCTGCACTAATTGCAGCTAAATCCTGATCAATTCCTATAAACTTACCCTTTTGATTCAATCTTTTACACACTTCATATGCATGTCCGCCACCACCTAGAGTACCATCCACATATATTTTACCTGGACGTACATTTAGCCCGTCAATTGTTTCTGTTAATAAAACTGATATATGATTAAATTCCATTGACCTACAAACCTTCTTTCTAAAAACTCAAGCCAAACGTGGACATATGGTTTGCTATTTCATCCATATTATCGTAGCTGTTGTTGGCTTCCCAACGTTCCCTGCTCCATACTTCTATTTTGCTCAAAACGCCAACAAATACTACTTCTTTTTCTAATCCTGCATGTTCCCTCAGTTTAGTTGGAATCAAAATTCTTCCTTGCTTGTCCACTTCACAGGTTGCAGCACCTGCCATAAAATATCGTTGCAATTGTCTGGCTTCTTTATTTCCTGGTAGTTTTCTCAATTCTGAGACAAAATTCATCCATTCTTCATTGGGGTAAACAAATAGACACCCATCTAAACCAAGAGTTAAAACAAATTCTTCTCCTAACTCTTCACGAAATTTAGAGGGTACAATAATTCTTCCTTTTGAATCTATTGTATGATTGTGTTCACCCATAAACATGGCTTTCACCTACCTCGGTCTTTAGTCAACCCACATTTGTGGCACTGTCCACCACTTTCCACCACTTTGCACCACTTGTACATTAATTTTAACCCATTTAAGGGAAATATTCAAGTATAAGCATAAAAAAAAATAACAAATAATTACGATTAAAACGCAATAATATTTGTTATTTTTTTACAATAATTGTTATTTATATTTTACTTTGCCTTTTTACGACGGTTATACAAAATGCAGAAAACAGCACATACTATCATAATTCCTGCCAGAAGCTGAGACACTGGAATAGTTGTCCCCCACAAAATAAGCTGGTCTGTTCTAAGGCCTTCTATCCATAAACGGCCCAGCCCATAGCCTCCAATATATAGAAAAAACAATTCACCGTCAAAGGTTTTATGTTTTGTATAAAGCAATATTAAAATTAAGACAATCAGATTCCATACAGATTCATACAAAAAGGTAGGATGCACCTGAATATACCCGTTTTCTACATATTGCATCAGTTCTGCCGCAGACTTGTTAGACATATGGAGAACCGCTTCATCCCATGGCAGTCTCATTGCAAAAAGGTTATCTGTATAAGAGCCAAATGCCTCTTTATTAAAGAAATTTCCCCATCTCCCAATAATCTGTCCTGTTAATAACCCAACACATGCCGTATCGGCAACCAGCCAAAAGGATACTTTTTTCAGTCTTGTGTAAATAATAGCTGTCAAAATTCCAGCGATTACCCCTCCATAAATAGCAAGTCCACCTGTACGTGTATTAAACACTTTTAACGGTTCATCTGCAAATTCATTCCAGCTAAAGATAACATAATATACTCTGGCTCCAATTACAGATAGTACAATGGCATATAGTGCAAAATCCAAATACATTTCTGCATCCTGTCCAGTTCTTTTGGCCTGCCATTCCGAGACTAAATAACCGCCAATCATTCCCAGTGTAATAATGATGCCATAAAAAGCAATTTCAAATCCAAAGACTTTAAACCCACTTACCACATTGTCTAAATATATTCCCAAATTAGGAAAACTCACTTCACAACCATTCACACTCTACACCGCCTTAAAATTTATACATTAAATCGGAATAATACAACATCACCATCTTGTACCACATATTCTTTTCCTTCAGAACGAACAAGTCCTTTTTCTTTCGCAGCATTAAAAGAACCACATTCAATTAAGTTTTGATAGTTTACAATTTCTGCCCGGATAAATCCCCTCTCAAAATCACTGTGAATTTTTCCAGCTGCCTGAGGTGCCTTTGTACCAACCTTTATTGTCCATGCTTTGCTTTCCTGTGGTCCTGCTGTCAAATAACTGATTAAACCAAGCAGTCGATAGCTGGCTCTTATTAATTTCTCCAATCCAGCCTCCTGTAATCCTAAATCCTCTAAAAATTCTTTTTTCTCTTCATCATCTAATTCAGCAATCTCTTGTTCGATTTGTGCACAGATAACAAAAACCTCTGACTTCTCATTCACTGCAAATTCTCTGACCTTTTTCACATTTGCGTTAGAAGCGCCATCCTCTGTTAAATCATCTTCCATAACATTGGCTGCATAGATAACGGGCTTTTGCGTTAATAACTGATAATTATTTAACCAGTTTATCTCCTCCTCATCTTCCACAACAAGACTTTTTGCCATATTACCATCTTCAAGATGTGCCTTCACTCTCTCTAAAAATTCTACTTCCTTAGCCAGGGTTTTGTCATTTCTTGCTCCCTTTGAGGCTCTTGCAATTCTTCTCTCTACCATTTCCATATCAGAAAAAATCAGCTCTAGATTAATGGTTTCAATATCTCTTAGCGGATCGACAGATCCATCTACATGGATAATATTAGGATCTTCAAAACAGCGGACAACATGCAAAATAGCATCTACCTCTCGTATATTTGACAAAAACTGATTTCCAAGTCCTTCTCCTTTTGAAGCTCCTTTAACTAGACCTGCTATATCCACAAATTCAATGACTGCCGGAACAACCTTCTCTGATTTATATAATTCTCCCAATACCTTTAGTCTTTCATCGGGAACAGAAACAATTCCAATATTGGGATCAATGGTGCAAAATGGATAATTTGCAGATTCTGCTCCCGCCTTTGTCAACGCATTAAACAACGTACTTTTTCCTACATTTGGTAGTCCAACAATTCCTAATTTCATATAGATTCCTCTTTCTCCTTTTAATTATCCTTTGCTTCTACAACAATTAATATCCCTGAATCCAATAATATTTCAGCCTGTTCTGAAATAATCTCATTACTAATTCCCAAACTATCTCCAGCAGATAGTGTATGATTTGTCAAAGGATATTTCATTCCTGTTAGTGTAATGCCCGTTACCTTTTCTGTAAATGGAAGCAGCGATACATACTTCCCATATTGCCGCATTTTATGAATGGTAACTGGTTGATTTATTAAATAAATTTTATTATATTCATCCAGAATTTCTGCCTGAATGCCAGCCAGTAATACTTTCTTTAGATTGGCCATGCTGCCAAGCATATGATCAAACCGGGTTCCAGTAGCTCCCATAATTGTAATATGCACAGCACCTTTTGATATTGCTAATTCCAATGCAATTTCTGTATCAGTGGCATCCTTTTCTGGATTGTACTCATAAATTTCAACGCCACTAATTTTTTTATAATACGTAAGTACATCCTTTGAAACAGTATCAAAGTCTCCCACTACAAATTCAGGTATTATCCCAACTCGATAGGCTGGTTCCAGTCCTCCATCCACACATATAATCGTCTGACGATCATGGGTATCTAAATATTCTCGTAGAAATAATTCATCGATTCTTCCACCAGTCAAAATCAAAAAGCAATTATACATTTTGAAACACCTCATAAAAACCATGAACATTGCTTTCAATATCACTAGAAAAAACAGCAGTTCCAGCCACTATTACATTTGCTCCTGCTTTTACAACAGCCTCAACATTTTTTAAATGGATACCACCATCCACCTGTATGTCCACATCTAGCTGCTGCTCCTCAATTATTTTTCTAAGCTGGCTTATTTTGTTTAAGGAAGATGAAATAAACTTCTGCCCTCCAAACCCAGGGTTCACACTCATAATCAGAACCATATCCAGTTCTGGCAGCACATATTCCAGTACTGACAGAGGAGTAGCTGGATTCAAGGAAACAGAGGCTTTCATTCCAAGTTCCTTGATTGCCATGATCGTTCTATTTAAATGCGTACACGCTTCAGCATGTACGGTAAGAATGTCTGCACCAGCATTCTTAAACTCTTTTACATAACGAATCGGCTCATCAATCATTAAATGCACATCAAAAACTCTATTGGTGACTGGACGTATTGACTGGATAACTGGCATTCCAAAGGAAATGCTAGGGACAAAACTTCCATCCATCACATCAATGTGAATATAGTCTGCACCAGCTTCATCTACTCTTTTGATTTGCTCACCTAATTTTGTGAAATCTGCCGCTAAAATTGACGGTGCTAATTTATATCTTTTCAAACGCTTCACTCTTCCATTCTATTAATACTTTTTCTTATCCTTTAATTCATTGTATAAAAATACATAATTATCATATCTTATTTTACTGATATGCCCCTGTTCCAATGCTTCCTTTACTCCACATCCAGGTTCATTAATGTGTGCACACCCGTTAAATTTGCAATATGGTTCAAATTCGTCAAACTCCACAAAATAATTCCGCAGTTCTTCTTTTTCCATATTATCTATATACAACGACGTAAAACCAGGCGTATCCATAATATAAGTGCTTCCTGATACATGAAATAGCTCAGAATGCCTTGTCGTATGCCTGCCTCTTTCTATTTTCCTGCTGATTTCGCCAGTTTCCATGTTGGCTTCTGGTTTTATTAAATTAATCAGAGTAGATTTTCCTACACCCGAAGGTCCTGCAAGAACGGTAGTTTTATTTTCGATCCGCTGCTTTATCTGGTCAAACCCCTCTCCTGTGAGAGCGCTGATGAATACAATATCAAAACCACACTTCCAGTACGTTTCTTCAAGCAGCTTTAATTCTTCTCCATCCACTATATCACTTTTGTTAAAACAAATAATACAAGGAACCTTTTGTCTTGACATCATAATAAGAAAACGATCCAATAAATTAAAGTTGGGCTCTGGCTGGGATGCTGCAAAAATAACCATTGCCTGATCTACATTGGCAACTGCTGGACGAATCAATTCATTCTTCCGCTCCAAAACATCAATAATATTACCAATCCTGTTTCCTTCATCTACCACATCAATTTCAACATTATCTCCTACTAATGGCTTAATCTTTCTATTTCGAAATATTCCTTTTGCCTTACATTCATACACCCTGTCTTCGGATGTATGAATGTAATAAAAACCTGCAATGCCTTTAATAATCTTTCCTGTCATTATATTTCCACCTTGTCAAAGGATATTGTTTGTTCATTAACCTCTTCTCCATCTACATAAGTGGTAAGGGTTCCATCTGACTCGCTATATCCAGTTATGGTTAAATCAAATGGAAATGTGCTCATGTCAGCTTCTGAATTATAAACCGTCTTTTTCTTTCCATCCTGTTCCAGAACAATTTCCACAATCCCCGTTTCATCTTCAAACTCAAATGGTGACTGAATCGTTACATCAGCCTCATATTTATATTCAGGTTCTATCACTTCTGGTCCAAGGCTTACGGTAAAGTCAACACTTGTTCCTTCTTCCACTTGTGCATATGCTGAATAGGACTGTGCCGATACTCTTCCTTCTGCTACCGTATCAGAATACTTATATTTGGTAGTTCCCACAACCAGATTAGACGCTTTCAGTGCATCAATTGCTTCCTGTTCTGTACGATTATATAAATCAGGTACCTGTGTATACTTCACTTCCTTGCCGCGGCTGATAACAATTACAACACTGTCACCTTTTTTCACAGCAGTCCCCTTCTCAGGATTTGTACGAATTACCATATCCACAGCGACTGTATCACTGTATTCAAATTCATGGGTAATTTTTAATCCATTGTCACTTTCCAAAGTCGTATCTGCTTCTGTGAGCGTTTTTCCATATACATCAGGAAGTAAAAAGCTTTCAGCACCTGTACTCAATACAATTTTGACTATACTTCCCACTTCAGCTTCTGTATTCTTATCTGGATCCTGTTTCATAACCAGACCGCTTTCATAATAATCTGAACTTTCTTCTGTATACCTTACTTCGAATCCCAAATCTTCCAATTGCTTTTTTGCATCTTCTAAACTCATTCCAGCAACATCTGGAACAATTTCTGTTGATACAGCCTCAGGTGTAGGTGTTGCCTCAATCACCTCTGTGGCTTCTATAGTAGGCGATGGTGATGGCAATTCTGTTGAATTGTCACCTCCAGGTAATAAAAACTTGCTGATTAAAAAAATAATTACCAAGACTAATATAATTGCAACAGCAATGCCACCAGCAATCATTAATTTCTCTATCCTTGGATCTACATCTTCCTCTTCTTCTCCATCCACTGCTTCATCTGACAAATCATCCTCCTGCTCACTGAGATGAGAAGTATTTCCATGTTCTTTAGAAGCCGTTTTAATATGATTGATTTCATCATCTGATATGTGAATGGTTGGTGAGTCATTTACTACCATTGGTGGAATTTTCACAAAATCATCATTGGGATTAGTAATAGCTTTTCGCAAATCCTGTATTAATTCAGATGCAGATAAGTACCTTCTTTCTGGCTTCTTCTGCATACATTTTTGTACAATTTTATCAATACTTACTGGTATAGTGGGTTCTAGTTCTCTAATCGATATTGCCTCCCCCTGAATATGAAGAAGTGCTACCGAAATAGTATTATCCCCAGTAAATGGAACTCTTCCTGTCAGCATTTCATACATGGTAATACCAAGGGAATAGATGTCACTCTTTTCATCACAGTATCCGCCCCTCGCCTGTTCTGGCGATATATAATGAACAGAACCCATTGCATTACTTGTAATGGTATGAGAACTTGCTGCCTTGGCAATTCCAAAATCTGTCACTTTAACTTTGCCTTCTTTTGAAATTATTATGTTTTGAGGCTTAATATCCCTATGAATAATATGATTCGCATGTGCAGCCTCCATACCTTGAGAAATCTGTATTGCAATTCCCAATGCCTCTCTTATCTCCAGTTTTCCCTTTCGTTCGATAAAACTCTTAAGCGTAATACCCTCTACTAACTCCATCACGATGTAGTGAAGACCGTCATCATCACCAACATCATATACATTCACAATATTTGGATGTGACAGACCAGCCGCAGATTGCGCTTCTCCCCTGAATTTTGAAACAAAGCTTTTATCCTCACTAAATTCAGCTTTTAGCACCTTAATTGCCACATAGCGATTTAAACGATGGCACTTTGCCTTATATACATCAGCCATGCCGCCTGTTCCCACTTTTTCAATGATTTCATATCTGTCACTTATGAACATCCCAGGTTTAATCATTTTTTTCCTCCTTTAACCTTCTATAGCATTGCAATGATTTTATGAACATACGCTATACGTGTACTATTACAATTCCAATATTATCTTTTCCACCACTTAAATTAGCTGCTTCAATTAAGCACTCTGCCGTCTCCTTTACATTATGCCCATCTAAAATAATCTTCATAATTTCTTCATCCACAAGCATATTAGTTAAGCCATCCGAGCATAGTAAAATATACTCATTTCCCATAAGATCCACTTCAAAAAAATCAGCCCGCACATCACTCTGAGTACCTAATGCCCTTGTAATAATATGTTTCCCCGGATGATTAACTGCTTCCTTTCTTTCAATCTCACCCGTTTTAATCATAACCTCTACAAGAGAATGATCCTCTGTAATCTGCTTAATCTGATCCTTTATCACATAAAGCCGGGAATCTCCCACGTTTGCAACATAAAGAATATGATCGATTATGGTTGCAGCAACAAGTGTTGTACCCATTCCTTCCAGTTCTTCGTTGTCTAATGCCATATTGTGTAAAGACTCATTAGCCACATTGATTGCCTCTTCCAGAATACTAACCGGTGACTTAAGTTGAGATTTTCCTATCTGCTTTAATAAAATCTCCATACAATATCTGGATGCAAAATCTCCAGCCTTATGTCCACCCATTCCATCTGCTACAGCAAAAAAATTCGGAAGGCTTCCAATTGCGCTTTCCCTACAAAATACGTAATCCTGGTTAACTTTTCGCTGAACTCCAATATCTGTAATGGAATATGCCTCCACTGTCAATCCCCCTTTTGCATATGATCCATGTAACTCTTTCTTAATTGTCCACAAGCCGCATCAATATCCGCACCCATTTCTCTTCTAATAGTAACATTAATTCTATTTTTTTCAAGTATATTTTTAAATTTTTGTATGAATTGCATAGACGAATGCTTGTAATCCCGCTCTTTAATAGGGTTTACAGGAATCAGATTAATGTGACAATTCATTCCCTTCACTAGTTTAGCCAGTTCTTTTGCCTGAAACTCGCTGTCATTAACTCCTTCAACCAGACTATATTCAAAGGAAAGACGACGTCCTGTAATCGAATAGTAATAACGGCAGGCATTCATTATTTCTTCAATTGAATATTTATTTGCAACTGGCATTAATGTTTTTCTTAATTCATCATTAGGTGCATGAAGAGAAATTGCGAGAGTAATCTGCAAGTCTAAATCACCCAGCCTGCGAATTTGCTCAACAAGACCACAGGTTGACACTGTAATGTTCCTCTGGCTGATGTTCAATCCATTTTCATCTGTCAGTATTTTAATAAATTGAATCAGGTTCTCAAAATTATCTAGTGGTTCTCCCGTTCCCATTACCACAACATTGGAAACTCTTTCACCAGAAATTTTCTGTATTTCATATATTTGCCCCAGCATTTCAGATGGGAGGAGATTGCGTTCCAGTCCTCCTATTGTAGATGCACAGAACCGGCACCCCATCCGGCACCCAACCTGAGAGGAAATGCACACACTATTTCCATGCTTATACTTCATCAACACACTCTCAATCACTCTTTCATCCTCGAGCTGAAACAAATATTTTGTTGTTTCCCCATTTACAGAAGTCCGGGATTCTACTGCTGTAACAGCAGGTATATAAAATTTTTCTTCCAAATTTTCTCGAAGCTGCTTCGAAAGATTTGTCATTTCACTAAAATTAACAGCTAGCTTTTTATGAAGCCACTCATAAACCTGCTTTCCTCGAAAACTCTTTTCTCCAAACTCATTCATTTGATTTAATACATCATCGTAATCTAATGATCTAATATCTGCTTTTTCCATAATTCTATCTCTTTCTAAACCGTGCAATAAAGAAACCATCTGATTTATTTATACCAGGTAATAATGTTAAATATCCTTTTTTCGTTGTGTCAGATTTAAGTGCATCTGGAAGATAAGGATCTAAGCTTTCTAGTTCAAAATCAAACTGTTCCTGAAACCAAACAGTATTTTCAATATTTTCCATCTTGTTCAAAGTGCAGGTACTGTAAATAAGTACACCACCCTTTTTCACATACTGGCTTACAACACTAAGTATTTTACGCTGAATATCTACCAATTGATGGATTCCTTCCAAAGTACAGTGATACTTAATATCAGGCTTGTTTCCAATAATCCCCAATCCAGAACATGGTAAATCAGCGATTACTATATCCTGGGATTGTTCATACTCTTTTCTATAAACAGAAGCATCTTGTACCCCTGTTTCCACATTATTGATTCCTAGTCTTTTTTTGTTTTCCTCAATGAAATCCACTTTATACTGGCTGATATCATAAGAAAGAATTTTTCCAGTTCCTTTTAACAATTCTGCTGCAAATAAAGTTTTTCCTCCTGGTGCAGCGCATACATCCATAACATGATTTTCTTTCTCAATGCCAGCACATAAAACAGATAGCATGGAACTTTCATCCTGTACAATAAAATATCCTTCTTGAAATCCAGGAATTCTACGAATAGTGTCATAATTACTTATACGAAAAGCGGTAGGACAATATGCGCCATCCTCTACAATAATTTCATGCTCCAACAAAAGGTTTTTAAAATCATTTGCTGTAATTTTCTCGGTGTTGCACCGCACTACCGTTTTTCTTTCTTCCAAAAAGGCCTTCAATACCTTCTCAATCTGTTCTCTTTCCATTTGGCGGTTCCACATTTCCAGAATCCATTCCGGCATGGAATAGGAAACAGACAAAGCTTTAACTATATTTTGTGTTCTGGATGGATATGAAATTTTTTCTATATTCCCGCTTACATTTCTAAGAATACCATTTACAAATCCTTTTAAATTATGAAATCCTTTTTTCGCCGCTAATTTTACACTTTCATTACACGCAGCACTGGCAGGTACCTGATTCATATATTTCAATTGATATACACCCATCCTCAGGATGTTTCGGATAGGTGTTTTCATCTTCTTTATCTTTACAGTAGAAAACTGTTCTATTATATAATCCAGTTCTATTGCTGTTTCAATTGTCCCCTCGCTTAACCGGGTCAAAAACGCCCGTTCCTGCTTAGGCAGATACTGATACTTATCCAGTACCCCATGTATCACTTCACTAAGTGCCTTTTGATTTTCCAGTACTTCTGTTACAATCTCAAGCGCCAGTTCTCTCACATTTATTGCTTTCGTTTCTTTAGTCGTCACGACCTCTTCCTCCAAATAAAATAATCAGACGGAGCAACTGCAAAATAGAAGCGGCTGCGGCTGCAACATATGTTAATGCAGCTGCATTTAAAACCTTCTTTGCCTGGTTCACTTCATCTCTATATAAAATACCTCCCTGCTCCAGCAGAACAAGGGCTCTTCTGGATGCATTCAGTTCTACTGGCAGTGTAATAATCTGAAATGCAACTACCGCAGAAAATAACACAATTCCTAACGTAATCAGAAGCTGGCCACGAAGCATAAAGCCAAGTATAATCAGCGGCCACGAAAGAAACGAACCAAATTGTACGACAGGAACAATTGTACTTCGAATAGTCAGTGGTACATAACTTTTATCATGCTGTACTGCATGGCCACATTCATGGGCAGCTACTCCTACTGCTGCTATGGATGCACTTCCGTAAACCGTATCTGACAGGCGCAGCACCTTATTTCTTGGATCATAATGATCCGTTAAGTCTCCACTTACTCTCTCTATCCTTACGTCATATATTCCTGCATTGCGCAAAATTCGTTCCGCTGCCTGAGCTCCTGTAAGCCCTGCAATATTGCGAACCCTGGAATACTTACCGTAAGTTGAGCGGACCATTGCAGATGCACCTAATGATAGTAAAGCGCCAATCAGAATTAAAATATAAGTTGGATCCCAATAATAAAACATACGCATTCCTCCTATAAAAGTACAACTCCTTTTGCAACGGGATAACCTCTTAAAAAGTTATCAGCTGTCATTCTTTTTTTGCCTTCTAACTGGATCTCTTTTAATTCCAGTCCACCTTGGCCTGTTGCAACAACAATACCAGTTCCAGACACTTCCACCACTGTTCCTGGAACTTCCTGATACTCTTTTTCCACTACATCTGCATCCCATACCTTTAGTGTTTTCCCATCTAGTGTGGTATATGCACTCGGCCATGGATTTAGTCCGCGAATCAACCGTTCCAGTTCTGCTGCTGGTTTTTGAAAATCCATTTTTCCTAATGTTTTTGTAAGCATTTTAGCATAACACGACTGGGTGTCATCCTGTTTTTCTCTTGTTAACGTACCTGCTTCCAGTTTTTCAATTGTTTTGAGAATCAAATCGCCTCCAGCGGCAGACAATTTGTCATGCAAGCTTCCTCCAGTCTCCTTTTTATCTATGGAAATCACTTCCTTCATTAACATATCGCCTGTATCTAGTCCAACATCCATCATCATTGTTGTGACACCAGTCTCTTTCTCCCCATCAATAATTACCCACTGAATAGGAGCTGCTCCGCGGTATTTTGGAAGCAGGGACGCATGGATATTAATACACCCATACTTTGGTAACTCTAAAATAGATTGTGGCAGCATCTGACCAAAAGCCACTACTACAATTAATTCTGGCTCCAGCCCCTTTAATAGTTCTAAAAATCCCTCTTCCTTTACTCTCTGTGGCTGAAAAACGGGAATCCCATATTCTATTGCTTTTTCTTTTACTGGCGGAAACTGCATTTGCTTTCCCCGCCCTTTTGGTTTATCTGGCTGTGTTACCACACCAGCCACCTGATGGCCTGCTTCTACAAGGCTAACCAGTGCCGCTACCGAAAATTCTGGTGTACCCATAAATACAATTCTCATATGATACCTCCGTAAAAAAAATTTAAGTATTTATTCTTCCTCATCATCCAGCACACTGCTGTCCATTAACTCGCCTTCTACCTTATCGACATACAAATGCCCATCCAGATGATCAAGTTCATGGCAAAATGCTCTGGCCAGTAATTCTGTTCCTTCCAATTCAATTGGTTCCATTTTCTCGTTTAACGCTCTGACTTTTGCATAATTTGGTCTTGTGACAATTCCTGTTTTCCCTAAAACGCTCAAGCAGCCTTCATATCCTGTTTGTTCACCGCTAGTTTCAATTATCTCTGGATTAATTAAGACAATTGGTTCATTTCCTTCCATACTCACATCAATTACCACAAGTCTTTTTAGAATACCAACCTGTGGTGCTGCCAGTCCAACACCTTGTGCATCATACATTGTGTCCAGCATATCCTCAATCAGAACCTGTAACTTGGGAGTCATTTCTGTAATTTCTTTTGCTCTTTTTGTTAAAACACTATCTCCTATCTGTCTTACGTTTCTTAACGCCATAATATATCCTCACTTTCTAATAGCTATGAACAGGATCAAAGTCAAACTGCACAGAGCAGTTTCTAAATAAATCCTGTTTCTGCATATATTCCTCCAATTGGTCTTTTTGCTTCTTTAACACTTCATAATCCTTACATTTTATATATACAATCCACCGATAGATGTCCTTTACTTTCGACACAGATGCCTTTACAGGTCCAATTATTTTCCCCTGCTCCTCGCTTATATAAAGCTTACTCTGCTCAGCAAGGCTCCTTGCCCCATCAAAGCAGTACGTTTCCTCTTTGGCTGACACCATGATTGCAACCATATGCTCTACTGGAGGATAAGACATCATACTTCGAAACAACATTTCTTTTCGATAAAATTCCTCATAATTTTCAGTGGATGCCGTAATTACACTATAGTGCTCTGGATTATAGGTTTGTATGACAACTTCACCTTGCTTTTTTCCTCTTCCTGCCCGCCCTGATGCCTGGGTCAGCAGCTGAAAGGTTCTCTCTGCCGCTTTATAATCTGATGAATATAAGGACAGATCTGCTGCCAAAATTCCTACCAGCGTGACATTAGGAAAATCATGTCCTTTTACAATCATTTGGGTTCCTACCAGAATATCGCCTTCCTGATTAGAAAAAGCAGCCAGTATTTTTTCATGGCCTTCTTTTTTGGATGTTGTATCCGTATCCATCCGCAGCACTCTTGCCTCTGGAAAAGCTTTCTTAACCAGCTCCTCAACCTTTTGTGTTCCTGTTCCAAAAGCAGCAATGTAATTAGATCCACAACCTGGACACTTTTTTACCATTTCCACCTCATAACCGCAATAATGACATATTAATTTCCCATTATTATGAGAGGTTAATGAAACATCACAATGTGGACATTTCATTACATAACCACAACTTCTGCAAGATACAAATCCCGCATAGCCCCTACGGTTTATAAATAACATAATTTGTTCTTTTTTAGCCAGCCTGTCTGTAATTAACTCACTTAGCTTCCTGCTGAATATAGACTTATTCTTGTTTTTCAGTTCTTCCCGCAAATCTGCCACCCACACCTTAGGCAGAACTGCATCATTTGCCCTTTCTGTTAAGTGAAACAACTGATATTCTCCCTCTAAAGCTTTTTTATAGCTCTCAATAGAAGGTGTCGCTGAACCTAAAATAACACTGCTTCCCGTCATTCTGGCACGTTCAATTGCAACTTCTCTTGCATGATATTTAGGAGGGCTATCACTTTTATAACTGGTTTCATGCTCTTCGTCCAGTATAATAAGTCCCAGTTGTTCAAATGGAGTGAACAGTGCAGACCTTGGTCCAATCATAATGTCTACTTCCCCATTTTTCGCTCTGACATACTGATCATAGCGTTCTCCTCCAGATAACCTGGAATGTAAAAAAGAAACCCTGCCTCCAAACCTATGATAAAACCGCATTACAGTCTGATATGTTAATGATATCTCTGGTATTAACATAATTACCTGCTTACCTTGTTCTACAACACTTGAAATAATATCCATGTATATTTCCGTCTTACCACTTCCCGTTATTCCATGAATATAATAGGTTTTTCTGATTCCTTCCAGATAATCCTTTCGCATACAATCTGCAATTTTTTGCTGACTCTCATTTAAGATAATCTCTTTCTGATCCTTACTCTCATATCGGACAGGATTGCGATAAACCAAAGAAGACTTCACCGTAATCAGCTTATCTTTTTCCAATGTTTTAATCGTTTCTCTTGAAATATTTAACTTTCCAGTTACCATTTCAAAATCCAGCGTTTCATCTGCCAGCAGGGCTTCTAATAACCGAACTTTTGCTGTGTGGTGTTTTTTTTGATATATAGCGAGATAAGCTACTGCCGTTTCCTTCTTCTGTGCCAGTATTATTCTTTTGTTCTCCTTTTGCTTCACCTTACGCTTTACTGGAATTACCGTTTTTAACGCATCATTCATGGTAGCGCCATAATTATCCTTTATCCAGAAGGCAAGCTTTATCAATTGTGATTCAATCGCCAGACCGTTTTCCACAACCTCTAAGACGCATTTTATCTTTTCCAATGGTATCTTGGGATATTCTGATAAACTGACAATATAACCTTTCAGGTATCTTTCTCCTTTTCCAAATGGTATCTTTACCAGTGAACCAACCACTGCTTTTTTCTCCCACTCAGCTGGCACAGCATACTGGTATGTTTTATCTAAATTTTCATGTGAAATGTCAACGATTATATCTGCATACATATGCTGCACCTTCTTTCCTATTTTCCTTCTAGTATTTCCTGAATGAAATCCCGTTCATCCATTTTATATTTTTTCCCTTTTATCTCTTGGTAATCTTCATGCCCTTTTCCAGCAAGAACAATTACATCGCCTTCCTCCGCATGATCCATACAGTATTTTATTGCTTCCTTTCGATCACTGATTGTCACATAGGCACCCTTTTCCTTTTTCACACCAGTTAAAATATCCTCGATAATTTCCATTGGGTCCTCATCTCTTGGATTATCCGATGTTACTACTGTTAAATCTGAAAGCCTTGATGAAACCTCACCCATCTCAAACCTTCTTAACTTAGAACGGTTTCCACCACAGCCAAACAAACATACAAGTCGTTTTGGTTTATACTCCTTGAGAGTCGTCAGCAGACTTTCTAAACTCATCGCATTATGGGCATAATCAATCATAAGGGTATACTTATCTGATACCTTTATCAATTCAACCCTTCCCTTAACATTAACTCCTTTTAGAGCTTCTAAAATATCCTGATTTGCAACGCCAAAATGCCGGCAGATTGCAATTGCCGCCAGTGAATTGTATACACTGAATTTTCCTGGTATATCAATTTCCACATCTAATTCTATTTTCCCAGTAATATGATATGCCACACCTAAACATCCTGGTTCTTTCCATAAATGCAGGTTTTCTGCACGGTAATCTGCCTGTTCTGACATACCAAAGGTTTCAACCTGGCAGGAATGTCCCTGTAGTATTTGATTTATATGACTATCGTCTATGTTCAAAATTCCGACCTTACATTGCTTAAAAAGCATACTTTTACATTGAATATAATCATCCATATCCTTATGTTCATTGGGTCCAATGTGATCCGGTTCCAGATTCGTAAAAATACCATAGTCAAATTCAAAACCGCCCACTCTGTGCAGCATCAGTCCCTGTGAGGATACTTCCATGACAACACATTTACAACCTGCCTCAACCATATCACGAAATGTTTTCTGAATCGTATAGGATTCTGGCGTTGTATTGACTGCTGGTATTTTTTTCTCACCAATAATCGTTTCGATGGTTCCAATTAAACCAGTAGAAACCCCAGCATTCTCTAATATAGATTTAATCATATACGTAGTTGTTGTTTTCCCTTTTGTTCCAGTAATCCCGATGGTCTTCAGCTCTCTTGCGGGATTTCCAAAAAAAGCTGCTGACATACACGCTAAGGCAAGTCTTGTATTCTTTACTCGAATCACAGTAATTCCATCTGGCACTTCTGTTTCCTTTTCAATTACGATAGCCGTTATCCCTTGCTTTACTACATCTTTTATAAATTGATGCCCATCATAAACAGCTCCGCTGATGCATACAAATACACCATCTTTGCATGCCTTTCTAGAATCAAAGACCAATTCCTTAATCTCAATATCCAAATTACCCGTTACTTCTTTATCTGTTACTTGTTCCACTAAATTGGATAATAGCATTCCTTATTCCCTTTCTGAATACGTTATTATTTGCTTTTTTCTATTTCAATCTCACCAGTGCAGATTACTTCTGCTGGTCCTGTCATAATCACTTTTTCTGCTTCTCTGTCATATTGAATAAAAAGCTCTCCACCTAGAAGCTTTACAGTAACCTCATCCTCTGTTAATTCATTTAATGCACAAGCTACCACACTGGCACAAGCACCAGTTCCACAAGCCAATGTTTCACCAGTTCCCCGCTCCCAAACTCTCATCCGGATTGTTTTTCTGTCTATAATCTGAATGAATTCCGTATTGATACGCTCTGGAAATAATGCATGATATTCAAATGCAGGGCCTATCCGTTCAATATCTATTTTTTCTGTATCCTCTACAAATACAACACAATGCGGATTCCCCATAGAGACACCAGTAATTCTATATTCATTGCCCATAACTTGAACTGCTTCATCTATAACAATATCTTTATCCATTCGTATAGGGATTTGAGATGGCATAGTAATAGGTGAACCCATATCAACGGAAACACGCTTCACTTTTCCTTCTTCTGTAAACACGTCTAAATACTTTATACCTGCCTTGGTTTCTAATGATATTCTTTTCTTGTCAGTCATTCCATTGTCATACACATATTTTGCAATGCACCTGACACCGTTACCACACATCTGGCTTTCTGAACCATCCGCATTGTACATTGACATTCTAAAATCCGCAACATCAGATGGCTGTATTAATATCAAGCCATCCGACCCAATTCCAAAATGGCGGTCACTTACTACCTTTGAAACCTCTTGAGGATTCTCAACTGTTTCTTCAAAGCAATTAACATATATATAATCATTTCCGCATCCTTGCATTTTTGTAAATTTCATCTCACTTCTCCTTTCAAACCCTTCCATCCGATTCAATATTATTATATTCATTAATATGGAAAGCTAGTGAACTTATTATAATCTATTCTAATTTTTGTGTCAAATTACACATAACAAAAGAGAAGATTTCTCCGCACCTGATACAATGGGGCGCGAATCAATGCTTCTCTCTGTTGACGATATAAAATAAATTACTTTATTGCTGTTTGTTACTAAATGCAACCAACGCCTTCAACCGCCTGAAAGCCTCACCAGAATCAATAGATTTTTCAGCCAGTTCGATACCTTCTTCTATACTGCCTGCCTTATTTCCTACATACAAAGTGGCACCGGCATTTAAAAGAATAATATCTCTTTTTGGTCCCTTTGCCCCCGATAAAATTTCTTCTGCAATTACAGCGTTTTCTTTGGCATCTCCTCCACGAAGTGCTTCCAAGTCAGCCCTCTGGAACCCAAACTGCTCTGGTGTTAAAACGTAATTAATAATTTCACCGTCTTTAATTTCTGAAACATAAGTATCTGCTGCAACTGATATTTCATCCATTCCATCTCCCGCATTCACTACCATAGCACGTTCCACTCCCAGCATTTTCATTGCCTTTGCAAAAACTTCTGTTAGCTCACGGCTAAACACACCAATTACCTGATACTTTGCTCCAGAAGGATTTGCAAGTGGTCCTAATATATTAAAAATAGAACGAACTCCCATCTCGCTTCTTGCCTGTCCCACAAATCTCATCGACTTATTAAATGTCTGTGCAAACATAAATCCTATGCCAACTTCTTCTACCGCCTTTTCAACCAGTTCTGGGGAAGTCATAATATTTACTCCTAGGGCTTCCAACACATCTGCTGCACCACTCTTACTTGAAATTGAACGGTTTCCATGCTTTGCTACCGCCAGGCCTGCTCCTGCAACAACAAAGGAAGCTGTTGTGGATACATTAAACGAATATGTACAGTCACCACCTGTTCCTACTAAATCAACATAAGAATCCAACTTTGGCGAAATGTGTTCTGCCTTATCCTTTAATACAGACGCACATCCCACTATTTCGTCTAAAGTTTCTCCTTTCATACGTAATGCTGTCAAAAAAGCTCCAATCTGAGCCTGTGTTGCTTCACCACTTAATAATAAGTTCATTACGCGCTTTGCTTCCTCAATAGAAAGGTTATTTCCCTCTACTACTTGTTTAATTGCTGCTTTCATACCATCACTCCTCCAAATAAATATCCACCAATTGTACTTTAATGAATTACTCCCATTGACTTAAATGGCCAGATTCTCAATATAACTTTTCCTTCTATCTGCCTCTCATGAATAGGTCCAATCTCACGACTGTCAGAACTATAATTTCGGTTATCTCCTAACACAAAATATTCATCCTCTCCTAAAGTAACATCCAGATAAGGATCTCCTCGGTCAAGCATTGGTTCCTTTCCATAATCCTCTTCTAAAAGTTCACCATTAATATAAATATTATCATCTTGGACTTTTACCGTTTCTCCTGGCAGTCCAATCACTCTCTTTACATAAAATTCTGTCTCAATTTCTTCAAATGGATTAAAAATAATGACATCAAATCGTTTAGGCTTTCCAAGTTCATAAGAAACCTTTTCTGTTATTAACTGATCAGCCTCATACAAGGTTGGTTCCATAGAATGACCTTCCACTGTATTTTTATGAAAAATATAGTTAGGTACAATATAAAAACAGAAAACCACTAAAAAAATGTAAAATGCAGCTTCTGATGCAATAGACCATACTTTAGATTTTTCTTTTTTTTCTTCTTCCACACTTTCTTCTTTGCTTTCCTCTTGCATATTCTCTTGTTCTTTCATAAAGAATCCCCCTTAATTTTTTATTTTTATTCTTTAAAATGTCCCAAATTTATTTAATGGCCATATTCGTAAAATTGCCTTTCCATCAATTGCCTCTTTATGAACTGGTCCAATCTCTTCACGCCTGCTGTCATAGCTTACCGTTCTGTTATCTCCCATTAAAAAATATTCATCTTCACCTAATGTAATCGGTTCAACAGCAATACCCGCATATTGAATCGGATCTTTACCATACTGCTCTTCTAACACTTTTCCATTAATATATATTTCACTTCCGATGATTTGAATCGTTTCTCCAGGCAGACCAATTACTCTTTTTACAAAATGCTCTTCTGGATCGTCAATTTGCGGATAAAACACAACCACATCAAAGCGTTTTGGCTCGCCAATACGATAACTGATTTTATCCAGCAAAAGCTGTTCTCCGTCAAACAATGTATTTTCCATCGACGAGCCTGTTACCATAGCCCGCTGTATCACATATTTAGGAACTACAACTGCACACAAAATAAATAACAAAATCCACAAAAAAATTTCAATCAAAAATTTTTCCCTACTTTTCTTTGAAGAATTTTCAAAAGTCTTATTGGTATTCTGCTCCATTACCTCATTACTCTGTTCCATATTTTCACCCCACCAGTTTTCTTAAAAGCAATTCGCGTAAGAAGAAAGCTGTTTCCACGTCAACTTTGATCTGGAAACAGCTATACCCTATTAATCTAGGTTTTTGATTTCTTCATCACCAACAATCTTAACCTTAGATTGATTTAATTCTTCAATTGCAATAGAAAGTGGCTTTGGACAATTTGTATTTACTAAAGCCTTCTCTCCGCTAATAATCTGTCTTGCTCTTTTAGAAGTCGCTAATACGATAGAATAACGACTATTAACAACAGGCTGTTCACCTGGTTCAACCTCACTGTTTACTATTGCCATTAAATCTGTGTATGATGGATGTAACATTTTATCTATCTCCTTTCTTAAACCCTTCTAAATCTTTACCAATTAAATGAATAAAATTCTGATTATACTTAATCTTATTTTTCTGTTCTGAAATAATGCGATGCATCTGTTCCACACAATCTGCCAAGTTGTCATTAACAATTAAATAGTCGTACTTATCCATATAATCCACTTCGTCAGCAGCCTGGCTTAACCTTCTTTGGACAGTTTCTTTATCTTCTGTTCCCCTGTTTACTAACCGTTCCCGCAGAACGGCAGCACTTGGAGGTGTTACAAACAGAAATAGGGCATCCGGATATTTTTCCTTAACCTTCATGGCACCTTGTACTTCAATCTCCAATATCACATTATAACCCATTTTCAACTGTTCTTCAACATATTCTTGAGGAGTTCCATAATAATTTCCTACATATTCAGCATATTCTATTAATTGATTGTTTTTTATCATACCCTCAAATTCTTCTTTTGTCAAAAAGAAATATTCTCTTCCATTCTGTTCACCTTCTCTTGGTAATCTGGTGGTAGCAGAAATTGAAAGTCTATAATCTGGTTTTTTCACCAATTCACGAATCAGTGTTCCCTTTCCCGCTCCTGAAAAGCCGGATATTACTGTCAAAATTCCATTACGATTCATATTCTTCACCTTTACTAATATCATTATTCACCCGATTGGCAATTGTCTCAGGCAGCAACGCAGACAATACAATACTGCCATTTTCCATACAAATAACTGATTTTGTCTTTCTTCCACAGGTAGCATCTATTGCTGTGCCTTCATCCCTGGCCGACTGCACCAGCCTTTTAATTGGTGCTGCGTCTGGACTGATGATGGCAACGATTCTATTACCATTTATGATATTTCCATATCCAATATTCACCATCATAATATTACTTCCTCACAACTGCGCTAGTGTTTTTTTGAATACTTACTCTATATTTTGAATTTGCTCTCGAATTTTTTCAATTCCTGTCTTCAAGTCAATTGCAATGTTAGAGACATCTAAGTCAGAAGCCTTTGACAAAATTGTGTTTGCCTCACGATTCATCTCCTGCGCTATAAAATCCAGTTTCCGCCCTATGCTATTATCTGTCTCCAAAGTATCCAGCATATGCTGAATATGACTCTTAAGACGGACTGTTTCTTCATCTACACAAATTTTATCTGCATATATTGTAATCTCCGTTGCTAATATGCTTTCATCCAGCTTGTTATCACCTAACAAATCCTGTACCTTAGCTGCTAACTTCTTTCTGTATTCTTCCACAATGCTTGGAGTTCTTGTCTCAATTGCTTCTACCTGAGAAAGCATTTCATTTAATTTTCCAATCAAATCTTTCTTAAGATGCTGTCCCTCTTGTACCCTTGCAGTCACAAAACTTTGCGCTGCTTTTCGGACAACTGATTCTAGCTGCTCCCATATTTCCTTTTCGTCTACAGTCTGTTCTCCTAAAGTAAAAACATCTGGGTACCTTGACAATGCATAAGCTGTAATATCATTTTTCAGACAAAAAGTTTTAGAAATCAATTCTAGATAGTTATAGTATTCCGTTGCAATATCTTCGTTATATTTCAAGCACTGCTTTGACTGTGCATAATCTTCATATGTAACAAAGACATCAACCTTGCCTCGGACAATATACTCTTTTAGAACACTTCGTATTCCCACTTCGAAATAATTAAGCTTTTTCGGCAATTTAATAGACAAATCACAGTACCGGTGATTCACCGCTTTGATTTCAACAATAATTTTACGAACCTGAGTAGACATTTCACATCTGCCAAAACCAGTCATACTTTTTAACATTATTACACTCTCTTTTCTTATTTCTATTTATTTGTGAATTGTACCTATCAAATTTCCAATTCTTACTTTCGTATAAATAATTATATGATATGAAATGCAACAAGTCAAGCAACAACAAGAAACTTCATATGAGATATAAGTCTAAGTTTTGTCTTTTCAAATAAACTATTTTATATTAGGTATAGTTATAGTATAATAAAAAAATAATGTTAAATAACAGAATTAAAGGAGTACACAAATGGCTTTAGATGGAATTGTAATTGCAAATTTAGTATCTGAACTAGACGGTCTGCTTACTGGAGGCCGAATTAATAAAATTGCCCAGCCCGAAAAGGACGAACTTCTTCTGACAATAAAGAATAACCGTCAACAATATAAACTTTTGATTTCAGCAAGTGCCAGTCTTCCACTGGCGTATATTACAACTACTAATAAACAAAGTCCCTTAACAGCACCTAATTTCTGCATGCTTTTAAGAAAGCATTTAAACAGTGCTAAAATTTTATCTGTCACCCAGCCTGGTCTGGAGCGCATCATTGATATAGAAATCGAGCATCTGAATGAATTAGGTGACTTATGTAAAAAGCATCTGATAATCGAACTGATGGGAAAACACAGCAATATCATATTTTGTGATGATGCTATGGTAATCGTAGACAGCATTAAACATATTTCTTCTCTTTTAAGCTCCGTGCGTGAAGTATTGCCTGGAAGAAATTATTTTATTCCTATGACACAAGATAAAATAAACCCTTACGAATTAAATAATATAATTTTTAAGGACGCTATTTTATCAAAACCTACTTCATTATGTAAGACAATTTATACTTCTCTTACAGGTTTTAGTCCATTAATAGCAAACGAATTATGTTACCGGGCATCACTAGATGGAAGTCAGGCTGTCCAGTCTCTATCCGAATCTGAATTCTTACATTTATACAAAAATATAGAACGCCTGATGGAAGATTTAGAAAAAAAGAAATTTACTCCTGTCATTATGTATGAACAGGGTGAACCTATTGAGTTTTCATCTACATCTCTTACCTCGTTTGAAAAGGCGGTTGAAACAAGCTTCCCTAGTATTTCAGAAGTTCTGGAAGCCTTTTATCAAACAAAAGAGACCTTGACTAGAATCCGCCAAAAATCTACTACCTTACGCAAAATCGTATCAACAGCACTAGAGCGGAATTATAAAAAGTTTGATTTACAAGAGAAACAACTAAAGGATACTGAAAAACGGGATAAATTCAAAGTATATGGTGAACTGATTACTACTTACGGCTATAATATAGATGCTGGTTCCAAATTTTTAGAATGTGTCAATTATTATACCAATGAAACAGTAAAAATTCCAATGGACGAAACGCTTTCCCCTATGGATAATGCAAAAAAATATTTTGACCGCTACAACAAATTGAAACGTACCTTTGAAGCAGTTACCGTTCAAATGAAAGATACCCAGGAGGAATTGGAGCATTTAGAATCTATTAGCAATGCTCTGGACATTGCATTAAAAGAGGAAGATTTACTGTCATTAAAACAGGAACTAGTGGAGTACGGGTATATGAAACGTAAAAATATTACCGAAAAAGGAAAAAAAGCCACCTCAAAGAGTAAACCATTTCATTATATTTCTTCTGATGGATTTCACATATATGTTGGCAAAAATAACTTTCAGAATGATGAGCTAACCTTTAAAATAGCATCTGGAAACGACTGGTGGTTTCATGTAAAACACATTGCTGGTTCCCATGTAATTGTTAAATCCAACGGCGAAGATCTGCCAGATCAGACATTTATAGAAGCTGGACGGCTGGCTGCCTATTATTCTAAGGGGAGGGATTTGGATAAAGTGGAAGTAGATTACACTGAACGCAAAAATATCAAAAAACCCAACGCCAGTAAGCCTGGCTTTGTTATTTACTATACAAACTATTCCTTTATTGTTTCTCCTGATATACAAGGAATTCAGCAAATAGAGGATTAAGAGGAGGAAATGTTTATGATGCTGGCAGATTACCATGTCCACTCAGATTTTAGTTCGGACTCCAGGACACCAATGCATAATATGATTGAAAAAGCAATTTCTATGGGACTTGAGAGAATTTGTTTTACGGACCATATGGACTATGACTTTCCAATACAATATAAAATGCTTTTTGAATTTGATCCTGAAGAATATTTTAGAAAAATTACTGAACTATCTGCACTTTATCCACAAATTAATATTCTAAAGGGAATCGAAATAGGTATGCGCCCTTATTTAGCAAAACGGTTTGAAGAACTAATTTCTACTTATTCATTCGATTTTGTAATCTGTTCTACTCATTTAGTAGGAGACAGAGACCCTTATTATAAGGATTTCTGGGAAAATAAAACCCTTCATAGTGGCATGAAAGAATATTTTCAGTCAATTCTTGCAAATATTGAAGTATACCATGATTTTGATGTTTATGGTCACCTTGACTACATGATTCGTTATGCACCTGTTAAAAATAAAAGCATTGTCTACTCTGAATACCAGGATCTCTTAGATGAAATTTTAAAAAAGCTGCTCTCTCTGGGAAAAGGGATTGAAGTGAATACTTCTGGATTTAAATATGGACTTGGTCATCCAAATCCTCACGAAGAAATTTTAACTCGTTATTTGGAATTGGGTGGTGAAATATTAACCATTGGATCTGATGGTCATTGTCCAGAGCATCTTGGATATGACTTTGATAAAATTGTTCCTTTATTAAAATCCCTCGGTTTCCGGTACTACACCATCTTTGAGAACAGAAAGCCGCAAATGCTTCCTCTTTAGTAAATGCGCAAAAACATAGGCTGCCACACAGATGATTCTTAAACTTTGTGTGACAGCCTAAAATAAATTATTGATTTTCCTTCCATGCCATATGGATTAAGTCACAAACGGGTTTTCCATATAAAAAATAGCCCCTATCCTTTTCGCAAATCTCTTTATTATCAAGCCTGCTTTGCCATGCCCAAATTCCAATCCCTTTAATAAAATTCCGTTTACTACATTCTTCAAATAGAGTTTTATAATAGGAAATCTGCTCTGCATAGCTTAAGCTTCCAGACAGAATCCATTGATCCGGTGCCAGCGCAGAACCTTCGCAGGATTTGCATCCACATTCTGTTATTACAAAAGTTTTATGATATTTTTCTACTATCTTTTTAATACGGTCAAGTTCATGTCCCAAACACTTCTGCCCATAGTAGCCGCTTGTTCCTATTACATCAACAGCATCCCAAAACCTAACGCCATCTTCCTGGTACTTATCAGCTTCATAGCATAACTGTCCATTATAATACTCGCGAACTTGAGAAATTACTTCCCGCCACAATTTTTCTTTATGCTCTGTCTTTACAAGCTGGCTTCCAAAGATCAACATGTCGCATTTTGTATCTTTTGCCAGTCTAGCATAATGTATTTGGTAATCCGTATAATTTAAAAACCAGCTGACCCACTTCCCTTCACTAGACAATCCTTGCTCTGAAAAATTAATACAAGAACGAACCGTTCCATCTTTACAGTTTACAATAGGCTTTAAAATCACCTTAAGTCCCAAGCTCCTGGAATATTGAATAAAATCTGCCAATTCTTCATCTGTCGGCATAAAATGGTGTTTATAGTCTATCCATTCCGTATGAAACGTTTCCTGCAATGCACCTAGTACAATAATCACTGCATTACATGCTGTTTTTGCCCGCATCATTCTTAATGACTCCTTGGATCTTTCTTCTCCATTCATACCATAATTTAAGCCTGTATAATTGATTGCTTTCAAAAAGCACATACTAACACCCCATTTACAAACATTTAACAAATTCTTCGCAAATTAGTTTAATTGTAAAAAAGTTCTAAAGCCCTTAGTTACATTATAGGACTTTAGAACTTATAAATCAAGCTGTTCATTCTTTTTTACATTTTTATAACATTTTCCCCATTATTGTTCCTCCACCAATTACAAAGTCATCTGCATAAAACACAACTGCCTGACCTGGCGTAATGGCCCTTTGTGGCTCCTCGAACACACATTTTAAAATATCTTTATCTACCCGCTCAATCACAGCTTTTGAGCCCTGATGGCTATACCTGATTTTTGCATTGACTTCCATTTTACCTTCCAGTTCTGGAATTGACATAAAATTAATCTGGTCTGCATATAATGTATGATAAAATACATCTGTATTATCTCCAATTACAACTTCATTGGTTTCTGGACGAATTTCTACTACAAAAACGGGACGACCCATTGACAAATTAAGACCTTTTCTCTGACCGATTGTATAATGCATAATCCCTTTATGCCTGCCAATAATATTCCCTTGCAAGTCTACAAAATTACCTTCTAAATTTTCCAATGCTGAATTTTCTTTAATAAATCTTCCATAATCATTGTCTGGAATAAAACAAATTTCTTGACTATCTGGTTTGTTAGCCACCTGAAGTCCAATCTTAGCTGCCAGTTCACGTATTTCCTCTTTTGTATATGCACCAACTGGCATAAGTGTGTGGCTTAACTGCTCCTGTGTTAGATTGTATAATGCATACGTTTGATCCTTACTGGAGGTTTTTGATTTTTTTAAGGTAAATCGTCCATTTTCTAGTTGAACAACCTGTGCATAATGACCTGTTGCAATAAACTCAGCTCCAATATCCAACGATCTCTTTAATAAAGATTCCCATTTTACATACCGATTACATGCAATACACGGATTAGGAGTTCTTCCTTCAAGATATTCCGCTATAAAATAGTTGATTACATTTTCTTTAAAGGAATCTTTGAAATTCATTACGTAATATGGGATATCCAGCTGATTCGCCACACGTCTTGCATCATCTACCGCTGACAAGCCACAGCAGCCTCCGTTTTCCTCCATTACATAAGTTGCTTCATCCTGCCAAATTTGCATGGTTACTCCTATTACATCATAGCCTTGTTCCTTTAGAAGATATGCAGCAACTGAAGAATCGACTCCTCCTGACATACCAATTACAACTTTTTGCATTAATATTCCTCTTCTTCCTCATGTTCACTAATATCATTCTTAGGTTTCTCTAAACCATCTATTTTAATACCGTTCTTTTCTGCATAATCCCAAAGGGCTGCATGGATCGCTTCCTCTGCTAACAGGGAACAGTGTACCTTTACAGGTGGCAGACCATCTAATGCTTCCATTACTGCTTTGTTTGTAACAGCCAGTGCTTCCTGAACGGTTTTCCCCTTTACTAGCTCAGTTGCCATACTACTTGTTGCAACTGCGGCTCCGCACCCAAACGTCTTAAACTTAACATCCTGAATGATTTCATTTTCATCTATGTCCAAATATATTCTCATAATATCTCCACATTTTGCGTTCCCAACAGTACCAACGCCGCTTGCATTTTCAATTTCTCCAACGTTTCTTGGATTTTTAAAGTGATCCATTACCTTTTCTGTATACATAATAATTTCCTCCTAATGATTGTTCTACTGTCTTTTAATAAAATCTTCATATAACGGTGACATTGATCGCAATTTTTCAACAATTTCCTTTATTTTTACTATGACATATTTTATTTCATCCATTGTAATATCATCACTTAATGTCAATCTTAAAGATCCATGAGCTATTTCATGAGGGAGCCCGATTGCCAGCAATACATGAGAAGGATCCAGGGAGCCTGATGTACATGCGGAACCACTTGATGCACAAATATTTTCCATATCAAGCATAATCAGCAAAGATTCCCCTTCTATAAACTGAAAACTGAAATTTGCATTATTGGATAAACGTTCCTTCTGATGTCCATTCAATCGTACATATGGAACTTCTGCAAGAATATGGCTAATCAGATAATCTCTTAATTCTAACTCCTTTTTCATTCTTTCGTCCATTGTAGCAACAGCTAATTCTACGGCTTTTCCAAATCCGACTATAGCTGGTACATTTTCAGTTCCTGCTCTGCGGCTTCTTTCCTGTGCCCCGCCATGAATGTAAGAACGAAGCTTAAGCCCTTTTCTTATATATAAAAAACCAATTCCCTTTGGTCCATTTATTTTATGACCACTTGCACTGAGCAAATCTATATGATATTCATTCACGTCAATTTTCACATGCCCAAATGCCTGAACAGCATCTGTATGAAATAAAATTCCATTCTCCTTGGCAATCTCGCCTATTTCCTTGATTGGCTGAATCGTTCCTATTTCATTATTAGCGAACATTACAGAAATTAAAATAGTCGTTGGTCTGATTGCTTTTTTTAATTCATCTAATTTTACTACACCATTTTCATCTACATTTACATAAGTTACCTCATATCCATGTTTCTCCAAATATTCACATGTGTGAAGCACCGCATGATGCTCTATCTTTGTTGTAATAATATGGTTTCCCTTTTGACTATATGCTTCAGCTGTTTCCTTAATTGCCCAGTTGTCTGATTCTGTTCCTCCTGCTGTAAAATATATTTCAGCGGGCTCTGCACCAAGTGCATGAGCAATGGTTTCTCTTGCAGCGGTAACTGCTGATTTATTCTGTGCAGCAAACTCATAAACACTGGACGGATTGCCAAACCTTTCTGTAAAATAAGGCAGCATGGCTTCTACTACTTCAGGCTTTACTGGTGTTGTTGCTGCATTATCTAAATATATTTTTCTATCCATAGTTTTTCCTCTTTTCTATCCTAAAATAATCAAAGTATTCCTTATCATATACTATATTTTAATGCAAACTACCTGGTTTTTGACACATCGGAGTACTATTTTTCTGTGTAACTGTATCATTCGCTCCTTCGTCCTCCTGAGCCTTCTCCTGAATTGCCTTTCCCTCATTCACCAGTTCTGCCAGCATTAAAGAATTCACCGCATCATTGATGCTGTCACTGATGCGTTTCCAGACAAACTTGGTCACACATACATCTGAGCCCGTACACACCGATGATCCATCCATAATTTCTGCACAGTCAACGGGATGAAGATCACCTTCCAGAGCCCTTAAAATATCTCCAACTGATATTTCTTCAGCTGGCTTTGCCAGAACGTAGCCTCCCTGAGCACCACGAATGCTATTGACAATTCCCGCTTTCTTTAGCTTCGAAACCAGTTGTTCCAGATAACTAATAGAAATCTGCTGCCTTGCAGCAATACTGCTTAACGCAACAGCTTCTGTTTCTGAATGTAATGCTACATCCAGGACTGCCCGCAATCCATATCTTCCTTTTGTTGATATTTTCATATGCTATCAGATCCTTATCTAATTCCTACTTTTTTAATTCCGACTAAAAAAGTCTGATTTATGTTTTACATACTATCACTATTGAAATATTTTGTCAAGAAGTTAGTGCTATAAATAGTTATGATTTTATTTTTGAAAGAATATATATAGAATAAATCCTTTTGTCAGGATGATGTCATGAAAAAAAGCACAATATTAAAAGGAACTATGATTCTAACTTTGGCCGGCCTTGCTACGCGGATTATCGGGTTTTTTTACAGAATATACTTATCTAATGCACTAGGTGCGGAAAAACTAGGAATTTACCAGCTTGTATTTCCTGTTTATGGAATTTGTTTTACCATTTATGCAAGCGGAATCCAAACAGCCATTTCTAAGCTAGTGGCTGATCAAGCTGGAAGGCAGCATTATCTTACTACACAGGAACAAAAGGAATCGTTTCACATAAAGAAAATCCTTTTGTGTGGTTTATTTTGTTCTATTACTACCGCCCTTTGTTTATCTGTTTTGTTGTATCACAATGCCTCCTTTATCGCCACTCATATTATTAAAGAGCCGGCCTGTACTAATTCCTTAAAAGTATTATCCTATGTATTTCCTTTTTGCGGTGGAACTGCATGCATTAATGGCTATTATTATGGTTTAAAAAAATCTGGTGTTCCTGCTGTAACCCAGCTTTTGGAACAGTTTGTCAGAGTAATCAGTGTATATGTGATTGCAACCTATTTTGGGAAAGGTGATGCTGGAGTCACTTGTGAGCTTGCTGTATTTGGAGTTGTTATCGGTGAAATTGTGTCTAACCTTTACAATATTTGTTCTCTGGCTTTTGTAAAGATTCCTGCTCCTGCTGATATATCTCATGCTTCTTTACCAGTTTCCAAAATACTGTTCCCTTTATTAAAATATTCTGTTCCATTAACAGGAAACCACTTGATTGTAAGCCTTTTACATAGTCTGGAAGCCATACTAATTCCAACCATGCTAAAACGTTCTGGTTTATCTACAAGTGAAGCATTAAGTGTCTATGGTGTATTGACAGGAATGGCTCTTCCATTTATTCTTTTTCCATCTGCCATTACCAATTCCCTTGCTGTACTATTGCTCCCTACCATTTCTGAAGCAAATGCAGCGAAAAACCAGTCTGCCATTAACCAGACCACCTCCATTTCCATTAAATACAGTTTGGTAATTGGGATTTTCAGCACAGGGATATTCATTTTTTTTGGACGCTCCTTTGGAGACATTTTTTTTCACAACCAGCAGGCTGGAAGCTTTTTAGTCACCTTGTCCTGGCTTTGTCCTTTTATTTACCTTACAACCACCTTAGGGAGCATTATTAATGGTCTGGGCAAAACGCATTTAACCTTTATTAATACCATATGCGGTTTATCTATCCGCATTCTTTTTGTATTTTACATGGTACCGAACAAGGGGATCTATGGATACCTGATTGGTCTCCTTGTCAGTCAGCTGGCAATTGCGTTATTGGATTATCTTTCTTTAGTGCATACAATTTCCATAAAATTTGATGCAGTAAACAGTTTGCTCAAACCTGCCCTGATTATATTTATACTAGGCATGTTGTCCCAAAAAACGTATCACTTTTTTCAATCTGGTTTACATTTAGGAAACGCCTGGATTTTACTAATTGTCTGCTCCCTTGTCCTTACTTTTTACCTTCTGCTTCTATTTATCACCCATTCGCTTTCAGCCAAAGACTTTAAATAGACGAAGCCAAAAGAAACAGATACTAGTTGTTTCTTTTGGCTTTTTCTGCTATTAATTAACAAATAAAATATCACCTGCCATGTGAACCTTTTTTCTCTTAAATGAATACTATGTAATAAGAGATTTTAAATGAGTTGATTGCCTTGAAATATATTGCACATATTGTTCAGCCAGGTGATAATTTTTATATGCTGGCAAAAAAATATGAAACAACAGTTGCTTCTATTCTGAATGCTAACCCTTACATCCGACCTTATAATATCTGTACTGGTAAAGCCATCAAAATTCCTATTGCAGCATCTGTACATCAGGTAATTGCCTGCGAAGAACGTAAAGAAATTGCTACTCCTGAAAATATAAATGAATTGCTTAAAGAAATGCTAAATGAAAAGAAAACGATAGAAGCCATTTCAAACTGGATCCAGCTTTATTCCCAGTTATATAATCAGTATATAACCATTACGGATTCTATCAGAAGAGTATCTGGGGATATCGCCAGTGCAAAAACTAAGATTGATGGCTTTATGGAAATGCCTACTGAAAATATTGACATAAAGGAACTGGAAAAAGCTACAGCTGATATTATTAATATGCTGAAAGAAGTTTCTGAATACTCTGCTTCCAGAAGCTGCTTTCTGTTTTACACAAACCTGATTCTGTCTGTTGCTCTAAACATTGCTTCTCTTTTAAATTTAGATATGTCTCCTATTACGGATAATATTAAGCTGATGATTGACGATTTGGAATTTGGTGTTACTTCAAATGCAGTTGAGCTGACAGAGCAGATTTCACGTCTTGCTACTGCTGCCATTACAAAATTAAACGAGAAATATATTTCTCTAGGATTGGAGTCTGGAAATAACCCAGCGGAACAGCTGCAAGAACTTGAGGCTTGGAAACAGTCTATGATTGAAACTTATAAAGCCTATCAAGATGAATATGTAACTGAGTGCGAACAAATAAAAACAGATTATGAAGAACTACTTAAAAAATGGGAAGATAGTAAGACCGAGAACTCAGCTCCCACTACAATTTCCAGTACGGAAGAAATTAATATCAGTGGAAAATGGAATACGAACTGGGGGCTGATGACACTTACTCAAACTGGTCCTTATGTAGATGGGTTTTATAACTGGGATAATGGTAAAGTAACCGGGATCCTGAAAAATAATGTTTTGACTGGTATCTGGACCGAAGAACCAACCTATACGCCTCCCAGAGATGCTGGAATACTAGAACTGACTTTTGAGCAAGATTCCTTTACTGGAAAATGGGGATACAGAAACAATCTTCCAACTAATATTTGGTCTGGTACCCGCCTTTGAACTTTGAATCCCATAATAAACGGGGACTTGTGACACCCATTTACACAAGTCCTGTTTTCCTCTTCTATTACTCAGTACGGTTTGGCCATTTCGATTCGTAAACAAATTCTACTGTCACTGACGCCTCGATTTGTTTGCTTCCCATTTCAATTGGAGTTGACGAAAGTGCTTCTCTTACCACACCATTTCGCATCGGAACTGCCATCCCTGTATTTTCAATAATATTTCTTGGAACTGGTTCGCTTGTTACTCCTATATTCTTAAGAATGGATTTTGCCTTTTGATAGGCATTCATTACAGCAAGATTAAGTGCCTGCATATAATAAGTTTCTCTCTTAGATACTTGAAATTCCACAGCTTCAATAACATTTGCACCTGCATTCACAGCAGCATCAATCAGCATTCCTGTTTCACCCAGCGAGCTTGTGTTAATCTCCAGAATATTACGCACTGAATACCCTCTGTCAATTCTAGTATTATTTTCATACTCATATATTTTGTTAATTGCATATTCTGCTGTCTGTATTTCCATAACATCAAATTGCTGTAAGGCTTCTAAAACCTGCTCCATTTTTTCTGCATTCTCTCTTTGTACCTCAATCAGATTTTCTCCCGTGGTTTGAACTCCTAAACGAATTACAGCCGTATCAGGAACCGCATTAACCAGACCAGTTCCGGTTAATGTCATAGCATTATATCTCCAGCTGTTCTGTTCATTATCCTTATTCATTATGGATACTCCTAACTATAGATTAACATAATGTATGCATGGGAAAGGTAAAATATTACATTTTAAGAACACTCTATACAAATTCACCAAAGGCGCGAACCATTGGAAACCTTGCTTTCCTTTGATTTGCGCCTTTGTATGGTTCTGAAAAACCGCCAAAACGATTAAACTCTCTTCAAATAATCTCCAGTTCTTGTATCGATACTGATTTTATCACCAGTTTCTACAAATAAAGGAACTAATACAGTTGCTCCTGTCTCAACAATAGCTGGTTTGGTAGCACCTGTAGCAGTGTCACCCTTAAATCCTGGTTCAGTTTCTGTAATTACTAATTCAGCAAACATAGGAGGTTCAATGGCAAATACAGTTCCATTATGAGAAACCATTTTAACCATATCATTTTCTTTCACAAACTTTAAAGAATCACCGATTGCTTCTTCATTTAACGCAAATTGGTCAAATGTTTCAACATCCATAAAGTTATATAATTCACCATCACTATAAAGATACTGCATATCTTTCTTTTCAATATGTGCTTGTGGGCATTTTTCAGTTGGTCTGAATGTTCTTTCAACAACACCACCACTCTTAATATTTCTCAATTTTGTACGAACAAAAGCCGCACCCTTTCCTGGTTTTACATGTTGGAATTCAATAATCTGAAATACGTTATTATCTAATTCAATTGTAATGCCGTTTCTAAAATCGCCTGCACTAACCATTCTAAATAGTCCTCCTTAAATTTCACTCATTCGTTTAATCTCATCATGCGAGTCTGTTTTTGTTCGCTCGCACCCTCATTTTAGTTTATAATAAAAGACACTTTTTTTCAACTACTTTTTTTATAGTTCAATCAATTGTTTTGTGGATTTTGTAAAATTAATACATCCTTCTTTCGTCACCAGTACCATATCCTCGATACGCACACCACCAAAATCTTTTATATAAATTCCAGGCTCTACTGTCTCTATTGTATTTTCCTCAATGACATTCCTCTCCTTTGGGGATAGCCTCGGATTTTCATGAATAAAAAGTCCCACACTGTGGCCTAATCCATGACCAAAACAGCCCTCGTATCCTCTATCATTTATAAGCTTTCTGGCAACCTGATCAATTTCACAGCCTTCATAGCCTGCCTGAATAAAATCCAGTGCAGCTGTCTGTGCATCCAATACCGTTTGGTATACTTTTTTTTGTTCCTGGGATGCCTTCCCCACTACAACTGTTCTAGTCATGTCCGAGCAATATCCCTGATAGATACAGCCAAAATCCATTAAAACAAAATCTCCATATTCTATTTTTTTGTTTGACGGAGCAGCATGTGGCTTTGCCGAATTCACACCAGATGCAACAATCGTTTCAAAGCTTAAGCCTTCTGCACCATTGGTTTTTAATAAATATTCAATCTTCGCTGCAAGTTCCAGTTCTGTTACTCCTGGTTTAATCTCAGGAAGAATCTTCTGAAATGCCAAGTCCCCAATCTCTTCTGCCTTTTGCAGTCGTTCCAGTTCCCATGGCATTTTTACAGACCGCAGAGAAGTAACTGCGTCCTTAATAGAAACAAGCTTATCCACCACCAGCTTTTCTTTCATTTTCACATAATCACAGTAATGAACATCGTTGCCCTCAAAGCCAATGGTTTTAATGCCTTCTTCTCGAATTAACAAATTTAGAACTGATTCATAATCCCCTTCTACCTCAAGAATTTCGTAATCTCTGGATTCACTTTCCGCCTGAATAGTATAACGAAAATCTGTTAAAATCACTTTTCTCTCTTCTGTTATAAACAAATATCCAGCAGCACCTGAAAATCCACTTAAATATCTCATATTACAGCCATTTGAAATCAACAGGCCTTCTACTGAGAATTGCTGCAAAATATCATTAATTTTATTATGACTCATCGCTTCCCTTTCTCTGCCCTTTCCTTAACGTGACACCATGATTTCGTAGTTTCTTTTTATTTCGTCAATAATACTATCAAAATCTTTATCATCTACATCTAATACCAGATGTGCACTCACTTCGTAAATTGGATCCCTATATTCCATCAGGCTTTTTACCTTTTCTTCAACGTTATCTCCTTGTAAAAGTGGTCTTGTTATATCCCCCTCCAGCCGCTTTAATACGGTTTCCCCTTTTACTCGTAAATAAACTACAAACCCCATTTCCTTTAAAATCTTTGCATTACATTCTCGCAAGGGCAGTCCTCCGCCTGTGGAAATCACAGCATGTTCTGTGGATTCAGCCATCTTCTCAATGGTCTTTGTCTCTAATTCTCGAAAATAAGCTTCTCCCTTTTGTGCAAAAATATCACGTATGGTAGTTCCACTATCTTTTTCAATTGTCTGATCGGTATCTATAAACGTATACGCAAAAGCTTTATGAAGCAATTCTCCAACAGAACTCTTCCCACAGCCCATAAATCCTATTAAAATAATATTTTTTTTCACCTCAAACCTCCTAATTTCTCTGATAAAAATGTAATACAATTTTTTCTAGATATCGTTTTAGGACAATCTGAATTTCCTCCTGGGGATCGATAGGTTTGACCAGAATATTATATAGCCCTGCTCGCTTTGCTCCATAAACATCAGTAAACAACTGATCCCCTACAAAAACTGTATTTCCTGTATTGGTATTCATAATCTGCATAGCTTTCAGATAATTACCCCTGCGTGGCTTCTTACCATTATAAATATAATTAACATTAATATTTTGATTGAATCTCTCTACCCGCTCACGCTTGTTATTTGACAGTAAACAGATGGAATAACCCATGTCCTTTAATTCTTCCATAAAGGCAACCGCTTTTTTATCAGCATCCTGTCCATGCTTTACCAGCGTATTATCAATATCAAAAATAACGCCTCGATATCCCTTGTCATACATTTTTCTAAAATCAATTCCGTATGCAGAATCAACCCATTCATTTGGAAAAAATTTATTTAACATAAAACCTCCAGAGCATTTCACCTGCTCTTTCACAAATTTTTCTAGACAATTTATTATATCAATTTTTTATGTGAAATACAATTATTAATAATTTTCATTTAAAATCACTGGTCAGCATGCTATAATAAAAAAATATAGCAGAGAGGATGTGTTCATGTGAGAATTGAAACTGATAAAATTGGAACGCTGGAACTTCCAGAGCATACCTTATACGGAATTCACACTGCCCGTGCCAGACAAAACTTCTGTTTAGGCAGTGATTTGGTGAATCCCGCTTTACTAAAAGCTATGATTTTAGTAAAAAAAGCCGCTGCCCTTGCTCATCTTGAACTGAAGGAACTGGATGAACAAAAAGCCAGATTTATCATACAGGCATGTGACAAGCTTTTAGAGAATAATACCTATAACAAAGAATCTTTTCCTCTGCATCCATTGCAGGGTGGTGCTGGTACTTCAACAAACATGAACGTAAATGAAGTAATTGCAAATACTGCGCTTTCTTTGGCTGGTTATCACTGCGGTGAGTATTCTTACATTCACCCGCTGGACGATGTTAACAAATCTCAGTCAACCAATGATGTTTATCCTACAGCTTTAAGAATTGCTGCTATTTATAAAGTACGCCAGTTAAGCAGACAGCTTTCCCTGTTACAAGAAGCCCTGCAAAACAGAGAGCAGGATTTTGAAGCTGTCATAAAGTTAGGAAGAACAGAATTAATGGATGCACTTCCTATTACACTTGGTCAGGAATTTGGATGTTATGCACAGGCTATTGCAAGAGACAGATGGAGAATATATAAGGTTGAGGAACGGCTTAGACAAGTTAATTTGGGTGGAACGGCTGTTGGAACTGGAAGCAATGCCTCAAAGAAATACACCTACAAGGTAGTGGAACGGCTGCGGGATCTATCAGGACTTGGCCTGGCTTATGCAGAATATCCTATGGATCTTACCCAGAATAATGACATTTTTGTTGAAGTGTCTGGTCTCCTTAAAACATGCGCTGTCAATCTGATGAAAATATCTAGTGATTTGCGGCTGATGAATTCTGGTCCAAATGGTGGACTGGGGGAAATCCGATTGGAAGAACTTCAGGCAGGCTCCACCATTATGCCTGGTAAAGTAAATCCTGTTATTCCTGAAATGGTTACTCAAGTTGCAATGGATGTTATGGCGAAAGATCAGGCTGTTTCATTCGCAGCTGCCAGCGGACAACTGGAGCTTAATGCTTTCCTTCCATTAATTGCACACAATATTCTAGGTTCTCTGGATTTACTTATTTCAGCCGTTCAGCTATTTAGGGAGCATTGTATTTTAACACTTATTCCGAATGAGGAAAACTGTAAAAAACACTTAAATAATACAAGTGTATTAATTACGGCGTTAGTACCCTTCATCGGATACGATGCTGCTGCCTTGGCAGTAAAGGAATGTCATGGAAATTCCGATGAAATTAAACAATATATACTTGAAAATGAGCTTTTGCCAAAAGAAACCTTAGATACTATTTTTTCTATATCAAAAGCATCAACCTATATTGGATAAATAAGCTATTCTGAATATAAGCTGATGTTATGACATGAACATATGCCAGGGTATATATTTATACCCTGGCATCACTATATTTCATTGATAGAAATTTACTCCTCCAGCAAGAAATGAATTCCCGGAAACGGTTCTAAACTTCTTTTTAAAATTCCCTGCATATAAGCAATCAGCACTCCATAATTTACGATAGGAATTTCCTGATCAACAGCCTGCTTTAGTCGAAACTGCATCTCCCTTCGATTTAAAGTACATCCTCCACAATGAACAATCATAGCGTACTTACTTAAATCTTCTGGAAAATCCATTCCACTGCTTGTTTCAAAACTAAGCTTCTTTCCAGTATTTTGTAATAACCATCTTGGAATTTTAACCGTTCCAATATCATCACACTGCCTGTGATGGGTACAGCCTTCCGCCATTAATACAATATCTCCATCCTTCAATCTCTCAACAGCCATCGCACCCTTTACCTGCTCTTCCAAATCACCCTTGTGCCTTGCAAATAAAATAGAAAAGGAAGTCAGCAGAATATCCCTTGGTGTATCAGCAGATACTTTAGCAAATACCTGGGAGTCCGTAATAACAAGTTTTGGCTTTCGCCCTAAGCTTTCCAATGTTTCCCTCAATTCATATTCCTTTGTCACAACTGCAATGGCATCCGATTCCAGAATGTCCCGAATCGTCTGCTGCTGGGGTAATATCAGCCTTCCCTTAGGTGCCGCTTTATCAATTGGTACTACTAATACAACTAAATCAGAGGGCTGAAGCAAATCTCCCACAATTTGAAATTTTTCTTCTTCTTCCGGAACTAATCTGCCAAGAAGTTCTTTCAGCTCTCTGATATTTTTATTGGCTGACGCACTTACTGCCATGCAGTTTGCCCCATTCAGCTCACTTTTTACCACTTGTATTACTTCCTGTTCCTTTGATTCCCAGTTCTCCACTGTATCAGTTTTATTTAATACAACTAAATAAGGAATTTTTTTAGCTTCAATAATAGAAATTATTTTTCGTTCAAACTGAAAATCTAACTTTTCTTGTACCGCTGCGATTTCTTTCACATCAATTACAATTACCGCAATATCTGTTTTATTTAAAACCATCATAGCTTTTTTTACACGTAGTTCACCAAGGTCTCCTTCATCATCCAGCCCAGGCGTATCAATCATCATAACTGGTCCCAGCGGCAGTAATTCCATAGCTTTATAAACCGGATCTGTCGTCGTTCCAAGTACATCTGAAACGATTGCCAGCTCCTGTCCAGTTACACTATTTATTAAACTGGATTTCCCAGCGTTTCTTTTACCAAAAATAGCAATATGAATCCGTTCTCCTTTTGGAGTGTCATTAAGCCCCATATCTGCACCTCTTTCTATTTCACTTATTGCCTGTGTTCAAACTGTTTTACGGATATATGATACCACACTGCAATAGAAAAAGGCAAAAAATTTATTATAGCTGCTCTTCCTTTCTGGATTCCTCAATTACTTTTTCCTGTACATCAGAAGGAGCTGGTTCATATCGGGAAAAGGTATATTCATATTCTCCCATTCCTCCTGTCATAGAACGCAATGCTGTAGAGTATCCAAATGTTTCAGAAAGTGGAATATCTGCAACAATTTCCTGCTTTCCATTATATAAAGGATTCATTCCTAATACGCGGCCTCTTCTTTTATTCAAATCCCCCATAATGTCACCAGTAAACTTATCTGGTACGATTATTTTCAGCAATGCAACCGGTTCCAGCAGAATCGGACCTGCCTCCATAATCCCCTGCTTGAATGCCTGAATAGCTGCCATTTTAAATGCCATTTCAGAAGAATCAACCGGGTGATACGAGCCATCTACCAAAACAGCTCTAATTCCTACTACTGGATAACCTGCCAATGGTCCCTTTAAAACACTTTCCCCAATTCCCTTTTCTACTGCTGGAAAATAATTTTTAGGAACTGCACCTCCAAATACTTTTTCTTCAAATTCATAAGCCTTCTCTAAATCACCAAGGGGCTCAAATTCAATATGGACATCTCCATACTGTCCGTGACCACCTGACTGCTTCTTATATTTTCCCTGCACCTTTACCTTTTTGCGAATGGTCTCACGATACGGAACTTTTGGTACAATAGTCTCAAGCTCTACCTTATACCTGTTTAAAAGCTTGCTGATTACAATCTCCAAGTGCTGTTCTCCGATTCCATAAAGTAAGGTCTGCCTGTTTTCTGCATCGTTTACTGTTCTAACTGTCAAATCCTCATCCATGATTTTAGAAAGTGCCTGTGAAATTTTATCATCATCTCCTTTTTTCTTAGCCAGATAACGCAAGTATGTAAATGGAGTTGAAATCTTAGGCCGGTCATAGATGACAGGGCATTCCTTTGTAGCAAGCGTATCACCAGTTACTGAATCTGACAACTTGGCAATGGCTCCAATATCACCTGCGTAAAGCTCTTTTACCTCTATCTGTTCCTTGCCTCGCAGGACATATAGTCTCGCGATTTTCTCTTCCGTTCCACTGGCGGTATTATATATCATATCGTCTGCTTTTAAAATACCAGAACAAATTTTTACTAATGAAAACTTTCCAATAAACGGATCCGCAATTGTTTTAAATATTTTTGCTGTCATTGGTTTATTGGCATCATATAAAGCTGCAAAGGTCTCTTTGGTCTTATTATTAATACCAGTTATAATTCCTTTATTGGGCGCCGGAAAATACTTTTCTACTGCCTGTAACAGCATAACTGCTCCCTGGGTATGTACACCTGAACCCATCAGAACAGGCACAATAGAACCATCTATCACACTGGCTCTTAATGCCATAGACATTTCCTGTTGGGTAAACTCTTCTCCTGCAAAATATTTCTCCATTAGCTCTTCGCTGGATTCTGCAACTGCTTCCAGCAGAAGTTCACGGTATTTAGCTAGGTATTCTTTTGAGTAGTCTGGTATTTCACACTCAATATAATTACTTTTTTCTGTAAAACGCCGACCTGCCTGCTTAACAACATTAACAAAACCGACAAATTTCCCATTTTCTCTAATAGGCAGATGAAAAGGAGCAATTCTTTTTCCATATAAATCAGTTAGATTTTCAATTACCTCACGATAACTTGCATTATCATCATCCATATCCGTTACAAAAAACAGCTTTGGCAGTTTCAGCTTTTCACAAAGTTCCCACGCCTTCATTGTCCCAACCTCAACTCCTGCTTTGGCGGAAATCACAATAACAGCCGCATCTGCCGCGCTTAATGCTTCTTCTACTTCTCCAATAAAATCAAAATAACCAGGCGTATCTAAAAAATTGATTTTTATGGCTTCCCAAATGATTGGTACTACCGAGGTGCTTATAGAAAATAACCTTTTTATCTCTTCTTTATCAAAATCACTTATGGTATTTCCTTCCTCAACTTTTCCCTGACGACTGATTATACCCGTTACATATGCCATAGATTCTACTAACGTTGTTTTTCCGCAGCTTCCATGTCCTAGAATTGCAACATTCCTGATTTTCTCATACTTAAAAGTTTCCATTGCATACCTCCTTTATTTCAAAAACTATGTATATATTTTACTAAAAAAACTCCTATTTTACAACTATTTTATGCATATTAACAAAGTTTTTATGTTTGTTATTTTGCTTTAACGCGTAACACTTTAAAGCTTTAAACTTTTACGCGTTAAAGTATTGACATATTTATTTTTTAGTGTTACACTTTAAACCAATAAAGTACCCTTGTTTTAAATTTATTAATAAAAGTAAATACTTATTTTATTATTTTATTGGATTGGAGATTATATTATGATAATAGTAATGAAACCAAATGCAAAGCAGTCTTCCATTGATGCCGTTCTTAACATAATTCATTCTAGTGGACTTGATTCACATATTTCTACAGGAAAAGAAATTACCATTATTGGTGTGATTGGAGATAAAGCAAAATTGAAGGACGCTAATTTAGAAATTGCAGATGATGTTGAAAAAATTGTTACAGTAACGGAAAGTTATAAATTAAGTAATCGGAAGTTCCGCCCTGATAATAGTGTAATTAAAGTTGGAAATACTATGATAGGTGGAAAAGAACTTATTATTATGTCTGGTCCTTGCGCAGTTGAAGATGAAAATCAGGTAATGGAAACAGCACTTGCGATTAAAAAAGCTGGCGCACAAATTTTGAGAGGCGGCGCTTACAAGCCAAGAACAAGTCCTTACTCTTTTCAGGGTCTGGAAGAAGATGGTCTTAAGCTTATGAAAGCTGCTGGCGATGCTACTGGGCTTGCAACTGTATGTGAAGTAACAAGCTTATCTGCAATTGAAAATGCAGTAAAATATGTAGACATGCTCCAAATCGGTGCAAGAAACATGCAGAATTTCTATCTGCTCAAGGAAGCTGGTAAATCAGGACTGCCTATTTTATTGAAACGTGGTTTATCTGCTACTATTGATGAGTGGTTAAATGCCGCTGAATATATCATGGCGGAAGGTAATCCAAATGTTGTTTTATGTGAACGTGGTATTCGTACATTTGAAACTGCCACAAGAAATACTCTGGACTTAAGTGCTGTTCCTGTTATTAAGGAAAAGAGCCATCTTCCTATTATTGTTGACCCAAGTCATGCAACTGGAGTTCGTTCTTATGTAAAGCCACTTACTAAGGCTGCTATTGCTGCAGGTGCTGACGGATTAATGATTGAAACACATCCAAATCCAGCCCGGGCATTATCAGATGGTCCACAATCACTTACTTTCCCTGAGTTTGAACAGTTATGTGAAGAAATCAGACCTCTGGTTCAGGTAATGAATAAAACATTTTAATAGCAATAAAAACAGGAGGGTATATACAATGGAGGATATTAGTGTTGGCTTTATCGGTTTGGGTTTAATAGGAGGTTCCATTGCAAAATCTATAAAGAAGCAGTTTTCATCATACACTTTGGTTGGCTATGATCATCATATAGATAAACCAAATAGAAATCTATTGCTTGCACTAGAAGAAGGTACACTAAATCGGATAACAACCAATTTGGAAACCGATTTTTCCAAATGCGATCTTATCTTTTTATGTGGTCCGGTTTTATCTAATATTAAGTATTTGGAAAAATTGAAACCACATATTAAGCCAAACTGTATTCTTACAGATGTGGGCAGTGTAAAAGGAAATATTCACGAAGCTGTTAAAATATTGCATCTAGAGGAACATTTTATAGGTGGCCATCCAATGGCCGGTTCTGAAAAAACAGGCTATGATAATGCTTCTGATAAGCTGTTGGAAAATGCTTTTTATGTATTGACTCCCACTGAAAAAACATTTCCGCAAACGACTAAATTCATGGAAGCCCTTGTGAAAAAAATTGGTGCCCTCCCTATCCTCCTTGACTATAATACACATGATGATGTGACAGCCGCTATCAGCCACGTTCCACATATTATAGCGGCCAGCCTTGTAAATATGGTTAGGGAACAGGATAATTCGCAGGAACATATGCGTCTTCTGGCAGCAGGCGGATTTAAGGATATTACGCGAATTGCTTCCTCTTCACCAGTTATGTGGCAGAATATCTGTTTAACCAATCGAAACAGCATTATAAAATTTCTCCGTGCAATAAAAGCCGATATTGACAGTATGGAAAACGCTATTATAGCAGAGGATGAGGATTTTTTAATGCATTCCTTTGAAGCAGCGAAGGAGTACCGTGATTCTATTTCTCAAAACCCAAAGGGTGCTATGGAAAAAATATATGAAGTATATGTTGACTTATTAGACGAAACTGGAGCAATTGCCACCATAGCAACTATTTTAGCAAGCAACTCCATTAATATAAAAAACATTGGAATTCTTCATAATCGTGAATTTGAAGAAGGAGTTCTTAGAATTGAACTTTATGATCAATCCGCTGAAAAGAAAAGCGTTGAATTGTTGCGCCATTATCATTATACTATATATGAACGTTAAGTTTTTACATAGTAGAAACAAGTAGAAAGGATAGATACCAATGAAATTTCATAAAGCAAACAGACTAGCTGGTGAACTTAGTATTCCAGGAGATAAATCCATTTCACATAGAGGAATTATGTTAGGTGCCTTAGCAGATGGCACTACTGAAATAACAAATTTTTTGCAGGGTGCTGACTGCCTTTCCACTATTGATTGCTTTCGTAAAATGGGTGTAACCATAAAAAATGACGGGACTTCTGTATTAGTAAAAGGAAACGGGATTCGAGGGTTAAAGAAGTCAGACGGCATTTTAGATGTAGGAAATAGTGGTACCACAACAAGACTAATGTCAGGGATTTTGGCCGCACAGAATTTTGAAACTATTTTGAATGGTGATGAATCGATTCAGCGAAGACCTATGAGACGTATTATTACTCCCCTTTCCCAAATGGGAGCCAATATTACCAGCGTACTTGGTAATGACTGTGCTCCTCTTAGAATTATAGGCGGACCACTTAAAGGAATTCATTATAGCTCACCTGTTGCTTCTGCCCAGGTGAAGTCTTCTATTCTTTTTGCTGGTTTATACGCAGATGGCAAGACCTCCGTTACAGAACCCTATGTATCCAGAAATCACACTGAACTTATGTTAGAGTATTTTGGTGCTTCTGTGTCCAGTGATAATACTACTGCCTCTGTTTTTCCTTGCAGCAGGCTGGATGGGCAGAAAGTTATCGTACCAGGTGATATTTCCTCTGCAACTTATTTTATATGTGCTGCCTTAATAGTTCCCAACTCACAGCTAGTCATCAAAAATGTTGGTATTAATCCTACAAGAGATGGTATCTTACAAGTCTGCCAACAGATGGGGGCTAATATCAAACTGGAGAATGTCAGCACCACGAAGGGCGAACCTTCTGCTGATTTAGTAGTTACTTCTGGCACACTTCATGGAACTATAATTGGTGGAAGTCTAATTCCTACTTTGATTGACGAACTTCCTATGATTGCTGTTCTTGCTGCATATGCAGACGGCGAAACCATTATCAAAGATGCCGAAGAGCTTAAGGTAAAAGAGTCCAATCGTATTGATGTTATGGTTGAAAATTTAAAGAAAATGGGGGCTGATGCAGAGGCAACTGACGATGGTATGATTATCCGCGGTGGAAAAGCTTTACACGGTGCTGTAATTGATAGCAAACTGGATCATCGTATCGCTATGACATTTGCTGTTGCTGGCTTAATTGCTGATGGTACAACCGAAATTCTTGGAAGTGAATGTGTTGCTATTTCCTACCCAGATTTTTATGAGTCCTTGAACAAAATCATTGAATAAAGTTGTTACGGAGTTAGAAAAATCATTAAGATTTTTCTGGCTCTAATTATTTTTTTCAGTTATATTTCACTGTTTTAAGTTTTTCCCAATATGCCCAATGTAGCAATTTTTATTATTTTCATCTGGTAAAAAGAAAATTCTTCCTGCAATTCACTTAATCGTTTGAAAATCTGCTTAACCGTTATGCAATGATTTTCTACTTTTAGTTGTTCAATCACACAATTACAAAAAATGAGATTAGAAAAATATTCTTCTGCATTGGCAATAATATCTTCTAATGTACTATACATTCCATTAATAGCGCATTTATCCCCGTCTAAACATACTTTCTTATTACTAATTAGCAATAGGAATGGGGGTAAATTGAAATACACCCTACAGCTATCCCCCTTTGACCTATGGGGATACCAAATCCCCCCCTAAAAGATATTGCTTCTTCACTTAAATCTTTTTCATGGGAACCATCTTCATTGTTTTGCTCCATAGCTCATTCATTCATAACTTGCTCAGAGATATTAGCTGAGAAAAGTTGTCCTTATAATTACCAAAGGTCGTAAGGTACATCAGATATCTTCTCAAATTTGCGGAAATTAAATCCTGCAAAATCTAACCACTCATCGCCAAAAAACACTACTTCTGCATTATCTCCATCTAATGTTATTTTACCTTTTAACTCATCATCAAATATTTCATTTGTACTAAATTCTAGTTTATTGTCTTTCACGACTCCTTTGCATTGGTCCAATGTCGTTACTCTATGAAGACCAATTTTTATCAAATATACACCATCCTTATCCTTCTCTATTTTAAGGCAAGGCTCATCAATACTTGGATCGTTATATACTCCCACATAAGGATCAGCACTTTCTTTAACCTCCTCATCTGGTGCTGTGCTAACTTCTATTTCATCTTTGTTGTTTGAATCATCCAACTCTTTTTCTGGCTCTACCGTAACTAAATTATTATCTTCAGTTGCGTAAGGAGTGTTCAATATGGCTTCTTCGCTTGCAACATTTTCTTCACTTGCAACATCTTCTTTGATTCCACATGATGACAGTAGCAATACGCCTACAATCAGGAGCATGTAAATTAATTTCACTTTTTTCACTTTTTTCACCTACTTCTTCATTATATCATATATTTTTGTAGCATTTTCTCCTCTTTCTTCTGATTGATTGTCCATATCATCTGGTTTTTCGTACTTCTTACAAACTATTTTTCCTGCACTGCTTGCAGTTTTACTTCCTTTTTCCATGCTTGATACACCCTTGTGTTGTAACTTCCATCTATTTCTCCTACCATAAAGTCCACTTCAATTCTAATACAATCCTCCTTCGATGGATGATTGTTTTGCGTTTTTTTGTAGTAATCTGCATAAGAATCAAGTAATTATGTAGTTCTTGAACCAGTAAATTGGCACGTTCCTAACCCGAACATCCCCTTATATTCACTATTCCCTTGTTTGTTGTAATACGTTGTTACCTCTACCTTCTTCTGAAGTTCAATTGTCTCTTTAATCCCGACTTCTCCTATATTTTTACTAGAAAAGTTTTTTCTATAATTAAAATTATCATCCATATACTTCAAATAATTCGGTTCAGGATTATTATTGTAATATGAACTTTCAAATTTTCCTGCTGTCCCCTCATTCATGACATTGCCAAGCACGCCTGCCACAAATTCAGGCTCATATCCCTTGTTTAAAAGTTTCTCGCCTGCAACTAACATTGCCGCCTTTTTATCCTCTGACAATTTCAAAGACGTATCTTTATCTATGTTATCCAGCATCTTATTAATAACAGGAGTCTTTCCATTGAATTTTGACTCTAAGGATTTCTTATATTTTTCATAGACACTAGGCGGCATCCCTGGGACATAATCTTTCGTTGTATTTTTTGCTAATGCAGTTGCACTGCTGACGACCGTTGACTTTAATGCTTATTTCATATAGATTATGGGGGCATCCGTTATGTACTTAGTTGCACTTATTACACCAATTTTACTACTATGTACCGTTGAATTCAAAACCAAAACAGGCTCATGTAAACCTATCTGAACATACTGTCTTTTTACTAAATAGCAAAGCAAAGGGGGTAAATTGAAATACCCCCTAAAAGATATTGCTTCTTCTTTTAAATCTTTTTCATAGAAACCATCTCATTCATAACTTGCTCAGAGATATTAGCTGAGAAAAGTTGTCCTTATAATTACCAAAGGTCGTAAGGTACATCAGATATCTTCTCAAATTTGCGGAAATTAAATCCTGCAAAATCTAACCACTCATCGCCAAAAAAACTTACCTCCGCAATATCTCCGTTTAATACTATTTCTCCTTCTAACTCATCATCAAAACATTCATTTGTACTAAATTCCAGTTTATTGTCTTTCACGACTCCTTTGCATTGATCCAATGTCGTTAGTCTATAAAGACCAATTTGTATCAAATATACACCATCCTTATCCTTCTCTATTTTAAGGAAAGGCTCATCAATTCCTGGAACGTTATATACTCCCACATAAGGATCAGCACTTTCTTCCATCTCCTCATCTGGTGCTGTGCTAACTTCTATTTCATCTTTATTGTTTGAATCATCCAACTCTTTTTCTGGCTCTACAGTAACTAAATTGTTATCTTCAGTTGGATATGGAGTGTTTAATATCTTTTCTTCGCTTGC
>NZ_FOYZ01000005.1 GCF_900112775.1 Anaeromicropila populeti | reverse complement strand
CTGTCTTTGTTTCTCTCAGAAGCGACTTGATTATCTTACCACATCTTTCGACGTGTGTCAACATGTTTTTTATATTTTTTAAATTGTTTAATTTGTTTGACCTTTTTAGACAATTTGTTGCTGACTTGGATAAGTATAGCAGAGTCTAATACATCTGTCAACAACTTTTTTACTTTTTTAAATATTTATAAAACTGTTCAAACACGAAACATAAATAAACAGTTACCTCTTTATAAATAACTCTTGGCAACTAGGGGCTTATAACCCCTATTACTTATTTGATTAATTTAGAAATCACTTTAAACTCATCAGTTCCTGCTTTTTGGGCTAATTCAAACAATATAGATTCCACAGACGTAATCACTGCACCCTCTGCTTTCATTCTGTCAATGCCAATCTGTTTATTAAAAGCAGTTCTGGAACCAATACAATCTGCCACCACTATAACCTGATAACCCTCTTGAATCAGATCTACCACTGTCTGCATCACACAAATATGAGCTTCCATCCCCGTTATAATAATATTTTTCTTCTGCTGTTCCTTAATAGCCTGCATAATCTGGTCATCCTCAGCGCAGCTAAAACTTGTCTTATCAAAATAACAAAATTCAGATTCCACAACTTCTTGTATTTCTCCTATAGTCATGCCAAGGCCTTTTGTATATTGTTGTGAAAATAAGACAGGACATTTTAATGCATGAAGTCCCTTAATTAATTTTATTATCTGCAATACAACTTCAGAATGATCCGCCACAACAGGAACTAACTTTTCTTGAAAATCAATATTTAAAAGCATAGTATCTTCTTTTAAAATCCTCACCTGTTTTTCCTCCTTCAAAATTAACATTTCCCTATCACTATAATAGATTTATACCATAATTGCAAATCAATTTTTATGAAATCCAACTTATTAGCACCTCATTTCCAAAAGCTAAAAGTGACTGCATAAAAGTAATTTTCCTCTTATACAGCCACTTTCAAATTTTTCCAAAAAAATCCTTTCCAATTCTCCAAGTATGTTATCTCTTTTGATTAATTGGATGAATCCCCTCAGCTCTTACATTATGATTCTGATTTTGATTTTCTACTGAACTTTTGCTTGTCACACAGTTAAAAGTCTCATTACATTTTTTTTGTTGCTGCTTTTCTATTTTATCTTTATCCATCATCATCACCTCATGGTTTAGTATGGATAAATTATGTGATATTATACCAATATCATTTAATTCTAGCTTATTTACATATTTGATTTACCAACGGCTCCATTTGCTCTAAAATATTACTCATGTCTTCAAAAATAAAACCTTTATTAGTTATTTTATTGTTTAATGTATCTATGTTTACCAAAACCTTATTATAGTATTGCTTAGATTCATTTATGTCATAAGAAATCCTTTCAATCGTCTTATCACAGCTTGATAGAATGGTATCCATGGCTTCATTTTCATCAGACACCTCATTTGCAACAATTTTTATAGATTCCATAATCTCTTCTGTCCGGTCAACCTGTTTTTTTGACTCCTTCAGCGAAAGATTTGTTTGGTTGATTGAATCTGTTAATTTATCTGTATTTAAATTTAAACTGGACATACTACCATCGACATGTCTGACCAGTTCCTTAATTTCTAATGCAAGTTTATTTACCTCATCTGCCACTACTGCAAATCCTTTTCCATGTTCTCCTGCTCTTGCTGCTTCTATTGACGCATTTAATGCAAGTAGATTTGTTTGATCGGCAATTCCAATAATGTCTTCCATATTTCTTCGTATTTCTGCAAAGCTAGTCTGAAATGCATCGAAGACATTTTGAATGTGAATAAAACTCTCTTCAACAGAATCTGAACTTTTCCTTAAATATTCCATATTAGTATGTGTATTTTCTGCAACCTCTGTCATTCTGAAAATAATATTTTCAAAATTTTTTGTAACATCCCTGATTAGAACAAATTCCTTATTGAATCCTTTAATTTCTTCATTAATATCCTCTGCTTTATTATTTACTGATACGAAAGATTCTTTTATAATTCCTATCTCCTCAATTGTCTCCATTTCTTCCTTTTGTAATTCAAGCTTCTTGTCCAGCAAATACTTCCCCATAAAATGAAATGGATATAACTTTTCCTTCCAATTGACCTGCTTACTTTCGGCTTCTGGCAAAACTGAAATTCCTTTTTTCTTTTTCAGTCCAAACATAAAACTCCCCCTATTCAAACACAGCACAAACCATTGTCTGATTAACATGCTGGTTATTAAACTGTTCTCCCCCGCCTACAATTCCTGCATGATTTCCCATTCTCCGCATTTCAGCTAAATATGTGTCTAAATATTTTTTATCCTGATACAACATATGGCGGTATATACAATCAACTGAAAAAACAAAAGAAATTCTTGAAAAATCTTTTCTAATTGCTTCTATTGTCTGTTTCGTAATTTTTGTATAGTCCAATAATTGTAAAAAGTAAATCGTATCATTTTCATTTATTTTCTTATAATTTAGAAGAGAACCATCTGCTCCAATTGTATGCATAGAAGAAATAAAAACCTGATCACGCACTACTCTGCCCATGGGATTTGTCAAAACACTCTGTAAAATTTTATCTCTCGGAATATCCAGTTCCTTACTATAGACTTCTGTTGCTGGTTTATAATCCAGTTCGATTAGTTCCTTTTTCTTTAAATTAACTTTTGTTGCAATATGTGCATTATCACTATGTTTTCCATATATATTCTCTTTATAAACCTTTATTTTTGCTGTCACATTTTTAATTAATACATAGGCACAGGCATCTTCATACACTTTACCATTACAAGAAACCTCTGCCCTTTCTCCATTTGGATACCCAAAAACCGTACCCCCAATTAATCCTATGGAATACTTATGAAACCCTGCATTCAGCGTAGTTACCAACTTCTCTTCATCCCCGGTACAAAACTCAATACACACTGTATTGTCAGTGCCAGGTTCTATCTTGTCCGAGTTTTCTTGTAATTTCTTTACATGCTGAATTGGCGCCTCCGATAAATTTGTTATAACTCCGGTTACTACACGAATTCCTTCGGAAAAAGCAATGACAACGATCTCTGCTTCATAAACCTGCCCGTCTGAATACGTAATACCGCTTGTACCAATTGACTGCACATCAGGATATTTTTCATGTATCAACTGAGATGCTTCTTTTAACTTTGCATATGTAGTCATTAAAATAATTAGTTCAGGATTCACTATTTGCCTAGTTGCCTCTTCAACTGCCTTCTGGATGTCAGAATGTTTTCCAATTCCAACAACGCTTTTCATTCAACACCACCATCTTCCATTTTTTTAATTAATTATACCTTATTATTACACATACACACAAGTAGAAAATATAGATTGCACAATTTTTCACTTGACCACTCTTTCAAACTTGAGTATACTTATAATTTGAAGTGTTTTAAGAACTATAGAACAAAAGGACGATATACATGAAAGAAGCGATTTTACAATCCCATCAGTTAAAGGTTACAAAAAATAGAATGATTATTCTCACTATTTTAGAAAACTCCATATTACCACTTACTGCTGAAGATATTTATGATACTTGCCTTAAAACAACAAAAATGAATTACTCTACTGTTTATCGCACTTTATCTGTACTATATGATAAAGGAATATTATTAAAAACTTATAATTTGGATGGGATTCTATCTTATAAATTAAATAGCAATGATCATAAACATTTTTTAACCTGCACAAAATGCAATAAATCAATTCCAATTGCCTTTTGTCCTTTGACTGCTCTTGAAACAAATCTAGCGGAAGAAACAGGTTTTCAAATAACGGGACATAATCTAGAAATAACTGGTCTATGCCCTGACTGTATAAAACAAAATACCCAATCTAAAAAACAGAAATAACGTTCGACATAAATACTTTTCGTCCAACGTTATTTTTTAGTAAACTGATTCAGCCAAGTGCGACATCTAAAACCATCATAATCAGAAATCCTGCCATAACTCCAAGTGTTCCTATATTAGAATGTTCACCCAGATGTGCTTCTGGTATCAGTTCCTCAACTACTACATATATCATGGAACCCGCTGCAAATGCCAAAAGCCATGGCATAAAAGTTGTAATATTACTTGCTGCCAGCACTGTCAAAACACCAAAAACTGGTTCAACTATCCCAGATAAGCAGCCTAACAAAAATGCCTTTCCTTTACTAACACCTTCTTGTCGTAATGGAAGCGATATCGCTGCTCCCTCTGGAAAGTTCTGAATCCCCATACCAATTGCCAATGCAATTGCTCCAGAAGACATTGCAATACTACCATTTTCTCCTACTGCCAGCGCAAATGCCAATCCTACAGCCATACCTTCTGGAATATTATGAAGAGTGACTGCAAAAACAAGTAAAGTAGTCCTCTTCCAATTTGATGATATCCCTTCTGGTTCTTTGTTTCCAGGATGCAAATGAGGCAGCAGCGTATCTAATGCAAGTAAGAACAATCCTCCTAATGCAAATCCCCCAGCAGCTGGAACCCAACCTACCTGTCCCAGTTTCTCTGCTTCTTCAATGGCTGGTGTCAATAATGACCAGACAGATGCCGCAATCATCACACCTGCCGCAAAACCTAAAAAGACTTTCTGAACATTTCGATTTATATTTCCCCGAAAGAAAAATACTATGGAAGCCCCCAACGCAGTCATGAAAAAGGTAAAGCCTGTTCCTAATAAAGTCCATGCTATTTCGTTCATTTTCTCACTCCTCATAATTATGAGTCATTTACTAATATGTCTAAATCATAGCATTTACATATTTTTTTTGCAATAACTTTTCTACCTGCTTATTATACACCTTTTCTCATTTTGCCTTTCAATATCATGCATGTATATTTATTTTCATTTCACAAATACTTTCATGGAAAGGAGCGTGATAAAATGAGTCATAAAAAGCAAGTCGATGATACTATCTTCACAAAAAACTCTGGTCTTGTAAATAAAATCAATCTGGATTATGATTTTAACACGGAATATGGTGATGGAGACATCCCTGACATTGATAAGCCAAATTCATCTAATGCAGCTGATAAAACGACTAACAACAAGCTTAAATAATATGTAATAATTAGGTCTTTATGTGACAGGCCAGAATCAAAATCTGCCTGTCACGGCAAAAACGGCACCAGTCAAATATGACTAGCACCGCCCTGTAAAATTTATAATAATATAATATTAACCGCTATCACTACCAGCATTTTCTGGTTTCAAGTTAGTAAAGAACTGACTAACTTCATACACCTATTTTAACCTATACTGGTTTGGATTGTCAACACTTTTTATTGTTTTAGCCTTACTTTTTGCATATTTTCAAGCATTCAAATCGAGTCAAATACATTATATCCATAAATTTTATTTTTGCCTCTAATATATGTAAAATGTTAGATAACAAAATATTATATTATTGAAAAAATTGTTAATCTTGCTGTTCCAATGCATATCTTGTCTTAGGTCCTACTACTCCAGAAGCAACTTTTAAACCTGTTTCATTTTGAAATGCAGCAACCATTTTTTCTGTCTTTATTCCAAATATTCCATCTATGACCAATGGATAGCCTGCATGGCTAAGTTGCCATTGAACCCATTGAACCTCTTGTCCTTTTGAACCTTTTTTTAACGTTTTTGCAGGTCTTATATAAGGATTAGCAGCGCCAATAAGAACTGATTTCAGCCACTCCCATCTTTCCTCTTTAATATAGGCTCCTGGGCATTGCTTCCCTGTGACATCGTAATGTCGTATTACATTATTTGTACTAATGCTATATTTGTTCATTAAGTATTGGACAAGTTCTGCTGTATTTTGAATAGTCATATCAGAAACATGTCCAACTGTATCTAAACACATTTCGATTCCCAGACTGTTACTATTCGTACAAATTGTATGATATGTACCTCCACCTGACAATAACCGATTTCCACCACAATGCCATGCAACATTTTTATCTTCTACTACTTGGTAAATACTTATATCATCTACAAAATAGTGTGCGGAAGCATTACGATTTATATTTTTAAAATACAATGAATTGTTTTTTGCTGTAGAAACACTTCCTACCCAGTGAATAACAATATAGTTAATAAATCGACTATCCTTTACTGTTCTATTGACCGCAGTTAAATTCTTAACTATATTTAGCATTTTACAATTCCCCCTTTTTTCTATCTTCTTCTAAAGTATCTGGAAGTTCATTTGTATATTTTCTCAAAAAATTTTGTACCATGTCCCACATTTTTTTTACTGGTAATCCACAAAGCGTCATGTTTTTTAAAATACTTACTATTTCATATGTTAGGTATAAAATAGCAAAAAACTCTGCCAATCCAAGTTCCTGTATATTAGGTGGAAAATAATTTCTTATTTCCACTGGTATAAATCCAATAAAATTCACATGAACAATTACATCCACAGCAGCTGTAAAAACAATAGATACCAGCATACTAATTTTTCTGATTCCCCCATCAATCCCAACACTACTATTTAACTTTTTCTGCCGAAAAGCACGTACAAGTCCAAATACTGTATCCATTACAACTGCAATAATAACCAATTTAATAAACGCACTATTTTTAATAGCAATATACACTTTTTCCATAGCCAGCCTTCTCCCTCTTTTGTTAGTTGAAAAGGAGAACCTTTTAGATTCCCCTTATATCAATGTTTTAAATGCTATTTAGTAAGGTCATTAATTCATCATACTGCTCGTTGGTAATCCTGAAATTGATTAAAAATACATTCATCATCACTACTATTTCGTCTTTTGTTTTTTTACCAACGACAATTATTTTTTTTAAATTTTCGTATGTATTCATGCATTTGCCTCCTTATTCCCTAACTCCAACAATGATAACCGATAATCTATATCTAGTTCTATTTCTGCCTGATGCATATTAAGGGCATCTATATCATTGGTGATCTGACTGATATCTTTTGGTGGCTCCTTCCAGTCTGTATTAATATAAAAACCAATTTCATCTGTATAGCAATATTTCCCTGGCACAATTTCTTCTGGAACCTGTGATACTTCTACTGCCTTCAAATCATTTGGATATACTGTGTTCTCCCTTTCTACATACTTACCAACAGCTTGGTCCTCTGTAGAAGGCACATATTTACCATCTTGAATTTTTACATATGTAAACTGACTTACTATGCCTACTATTACATATCTAGAATCTAAAAATAAAATTTTGTTCATTACAACCCCTCCTAAAGTTTTGATATTACTCTTGTAATTTGATTGTGACTTGCATTTGCACCTATAGAAATCCCACCCACTGCTGCATCTAATGCAATCCCATTAATATCATCATTACTTGTTGATTTTGCAACCTGGGTTTCATATAAATAGTTTAGGCACTCTACTTCTGTTCCCGGAGCATTGAGGACTATGCCAAATGCAGCGGATGAACTTGCTCCAGCTCCAAATGCTAACACTTTAGTCCCTTCCAGTTTTATCAAATTACACACATTAGAATTTCTCTGACTTGCCGTGTATGCCGTAGGAACCTCTCGATCTATAGTAACAATCCTAGCAAATATCTTGTTATATAAACCACTTTTGGTATATTGTATCAACATCTTGTTTTCCTCAACAACACACCCATAAATACTTCCATAGTTTTCTTCTTCCATTAATAAAGCTGGTGACACCAAAACAGATTTTACATTATCTGGTTCAAAATAAATTCCCCTGTAATAGTTCTTATATCCATCTCCCACATTCTCATTGGTAATTAAAATTGCCTGATAGGAATTAAGCGTAAATAGTGCACAACTGTTAATAGATGCTGCACTTTTATTTAAATTTATAGAGTGGGTTTTTGTTACCGTAGTACCTGTTATTACATAACGCTCAACATATGTACCGCCAAGATCATTACTGTACAAACATACACCAGTAAGTCCGTCTGGAGTAAAAGATATAGAGTGATAATAATAAGTACTATTAGAGCAAATTTGTGTAGTAAAGCCTTCTGTATTACTACCACCAACTGTACAAACCGTAAAATATATACTCTGTATTTCAGATATTGTTCGCATTCCATACAATACAAATCTTTCACTATCAATAGGAGCTATAGATAATGAATACACCGCGAATTCATCATTTGGATAAATTCTCTGTCTTGAACCTTCAGACACAACGTTTGTTCCGCTTAGGTTCATTACAGCACTATAAATTTTATTTGTGATGAGATATACTAAAGCCACGCTAGTATTTGATAATTTAACTAAGTATACGCAACTTATACTCCCCCATATTGCAGTTGTGTAGCTTGTACCAATCGAAAATTCCACACCATCTATTGTCAATACAACAAGTTTCAGATGACCAGTTAACACGCTTTCCATGTAGCATAGTAAAACTTCCGTACTTGATAACGCGGTGGCTGCAAGCACTGGAAAACATCCACTTTCAAATTCAGGGAGTATCTGTCTCTCCTCTGCTTCTCCAGCACCAACTCCAGCAACTCCAGTAACAAATTTCACAAAATCACCTGTAGAAATTGTATCACCTGCATACGCATAATAAGCTTTGGTAACACCTAATATAGACGACATAGGATCGAGACTTCCCTCTACTCCAAATAAATTGACGCCTTTTCTAATATTATTGCTTGTTAGTTCAGTATCACCTAATACATACCCTTCCCCATTATGAAATCCCTTTGGGATTGCTATATTACATGCCTCTGGTTTTATGATAACAGCTCCTTGATTTTCCATTGATCCCACAATCCCCGTGTCATCACTGTTGCTGAATGTCCTTTCTGCTAGTACGTTTGCAGCAACTGCATTTCCTTCCGCACTAGCCTTGATAAAAAAACAATCACCGTTCTCATCAAACCATATAGTTGCAGCTTTCCCCTCCGTTAAAATAGGTGAGCTAGTTGTCCCTGGCTTATATATTGGCTTCCCATTTATAGTCGTTTCAGCACCATTATTATTGTTTGATACCAGAAACGTCTTTAAAAATCCGCTTTCTTCCGTAATATTTTCTAGGGTAATAGCTGTTGCCGTTCCACCTGCCTTTTCAAGCTTTGAAATTTTGCTCAAAGTGGCATCAATTATATCAAAATTTTCATTTAATCCATTTATATTTACAAACTCATTTTCCTGCTGCTTTTGCAATTTATAATTAGCTGTATACTCTGGCATTAAACCACATCCTCTCTTAATTGCTTCCATGTATAAGAATTTCCTTGTCCCCAGGTCAAGCCGGATATCATATTCCATGTATTCAGTATATACTCAAAAGAAAATGCCATGTGAGCTGGTTTAATTTCCTCAATCGTACAAACTAAATCTGACATATTAGACGGAATTCCTCTCGTTCCAACAAATTTAATAATAAAACTATAATCTTCTGGCTTTTCAATCACTTCAACTTCACCATTTGAATAGGAGGCAGCAACATCCTCCAGCATTTTTTTTGTAACCGTTCCAATTCCTCTTGTTCGTGCAATAATACGTTCCCGCCGCTTGATATCAGATTTGTTAACTTCAATGGCTAATCCGTATATCTTTTCATATCTGCTTAACAACTCAGAGGATGTACTTACATAGCATTCATTAATGGTCTTATTTAAAGCTTCCTGAACCTTATCTGTTTCCAAATTGACAATGCTTTGCAGTTCTTTCATGGTATCATTGTCTTGATACAAATCTGGTAACAATTTCATAAGTTTCAACTATACCACCTCCGTTAGCGTTATTGTTCCGACAGAAGGGATTTCCACTTCGTTAATCAAAAGATTGCTTATTCCATTATTGATTAATAAATTGCTGTAATCCAGAACACCTGGAACTGACAATAACAAGCTTCCTATTTTGGCATAGCTCACACTATAATTCTGAAATACAAGTTTTTTTAAGTAAGCACCTAACTGTTCTGTAAAAGAACGAACTACCTCCTCGTATGTAGCTGAACCATCCAGGACAATACTGGAGCTAATTGAAATATTTTTTTCAATTGGGCTTTCTACTGTTACAGTTGCTCCAATTGGGCGAACCGTTTCAATATAAGACAGAACACTGGTTTCTAAAGCTTTATCAATTTCTAAGTTATTGTTTACAATTAGAATCTTTACTGTTCCACTTCCATTCCACAGAGGAAATACCTTCGCATCCCCAACTCCTGGTACTAACAATGCCCATTCACGATAATGAAACGCATTTCCACTAGTCCCTGGTCTTTGCAGGTAAGTAAAAAATCTGTTTCTCAGATTCTCATCTGTTTCTTCGTTCTCACCAGATGTAATAATGTCAGTTAAAACCGCTAAAACCCCTCCTACATTGTCAATGTTTTCAAGTTCACCTGTATAGGTATTACCAATCTCTCCACTTTGTTCACACTGTGCTGAATAAACATTTGTTGAAAGAGTCTTTGTTACTACATAACTGGTATCTTTAATTCCCCATCTAGTTCCACTCTCTATTGGACCAGAAGTATTGATTTTTCGGACTGCACATGTAGCTGGTTTCCTAGTAATACCATAATCTGCAACTATTCTGTCTAGATACTTTTCTATTGCCGTATCCCCACTTACCAAATCTAAAAAATTGTTTAAGTTAAAATAGTTTTGTGCCAGTTGATATGCACATGGTGCCAATGCATCATAAATAACAGAACCCTCTCGTTTATCAACATCACTTGTTACTCTATCAAGCATATCTTCTAATATTGCTTCATATGTCATTTCTTCAAACACTATACACTCACCTCTTTTCCTATAATAACCTTTCCATAAATACTGTTAACATCAAACGTACAAAGCATTTCGTCCCCATTGACTGTAAAACTAAAATTCTCCACGCTGCTGATTCGTTCATCCTGAATCAGGCATTCTTGAATTCTTCTTACCAGTTCCATTTTTACATAAGTGATATCTTTACCCACAAGATTTTGCAACTCAATTCCATATTGAAAACTATAAATTGGATGTTCATATTTTTCAGTAGTAAGCACTTTATAAATTGCTTGTTTCAGTGCTTCTAACTGCTCTCCCATTCCCTGAATTTTAGTATCTGATAAAGAATATGTTTTACTGGTTTCAATTTCTTCATTTATCACTAATTCACTATCTATACTTGCTGCTGGTATCACTCAATCACCTCCAAAATATAAAACTGCTGTCCACCATGATTTCGTAAAAGTCTGACACTATCTCCGAATACAATTGTTTTTTTCAAATTACCAACTATTAATTCATTTGGTACAGTTAATTTATCACTAACCTTTATGCCCTCTTCTACAACCGTACCTATCATTATGCTGCATAATTTTTCATTATTTAAATAATTCTCAACAATTCTCTTTATCTCTTGTATCATAATGTCACCTCCAAATTCATAGTATGTACAGGGACAAAATCATGTTTTACTTCCTTTACAAATAGATATTTTTCAAGTCCTATGTCTTCTATTTTAGCGAAAAAACCTGAACCAGCTCGAATACGTGTATCCCCCAGACATTTTATTGACAAAGATTCTGCTTCTCGATTATAAAGCTTTAATAAAGCATCTGCTTTAGCGTTTGCCTGTGCAATGTTGATTTTATCATCTAAAGTTTCAGAATATTGCAACAACCCAAACTCGGTAATGGCTTCCAAATCTGCTCTCGTTACATATGGTTTATTGTTTGCAATTAGTTTAATGTAATTGTAGTAGTCTTCATCAATAGATTTTTCATATTCATAACCATATACTAAACTTCTATCTCCAAGCACTAAATTCAATTTTAGCTCGTCCACATCCCGAATTGCAATTGTACCATACTCATCTCTCAGCAAATATTTTTTACCTTTATTCAATAATGTGTCACTAATTGCTGAATAAATAATATCCAGCCAGGTTTTATTATCCACCACACTTGTAGAAAGTTTATATTTTGTATCAGTAATAGTCCCTGTAGGCAATCCAAAGTACGTACACATTTTTTTTGTCAACGTACTTATTGTATCTTCCTTAATAATAATGGTATCTGTAGCTTTACAATATCGAAGCAAATCATACGCTGTAACAGAAACTTCATTTTTATCACTTCTTTCATGACGAAACACAACTCCATAAAAAATCTTCGCATTATTGTATTGAAATCTGACGATACTACCATTTTTTATTTCAAGATTGTTATTGATATAAGAAAATTCTAACTTACTACATCCATCATTTAATTTGTCTGTATAAGAAACCTTGTTAACCAGTTGGCTTATTTCGTATATTTTTTTATCAATCGTAACAACAAATTCCATACTCATTATAAACACCCCTAACTTGGTATAGTAAGCTTTTGCCCAACATAAATTAATGACGGATTTTTAATTTTATCTTTATTGGCCTTATAAATTTTAGTATACTTGGAACCATCTCCATAGTATTTTTTTGCAATAGCCCATAGAGTGTCTCCACTTTTCACCACATAATATCCAGTATTATTAGGATTCGTTTTACTAGTATCTTCTTTACTTAATTTACCTGTTTTCTTTTTTATTTTACACAAAACTTTTTCAAATTCTCTATATTCTGTCAAATGAAATGAAACATATTTATCGCCTTCCTGACCTGCCTTTTCTTCAACAGTAAGTTCTTCAATTAATACCAGTGAATTAATACTGTCATCTGATATGTCATTTGTACTGTTATTTACCCTGCCTGCCATGAAGCGGACTGGACTCTTGCTACTTCGCCATAGTTCAAATAATTCTAAATATTTTTGAGGACTTAACCGTTCATTAGGGGTTTCTACAAATAAACTTGTATTTACATTAGGAAGTTCACATTCAAAACTATACTTTTTAAGTTCCATATACGTTGGAACTGCAATTTGACCAAGTTTTAATATTTCATACTTTTCTATTGCCATAGAACTTGACACTTCTATTTTTTCTGGATTTAAAGGAAGCCTATAAGTTATATTCTCATAATCAAAAAAAATTGCATAACCATCTACGGCACAGAATTTTGCAGCATCATCCATTAATATCCCCCCTCACCTGTCATTGCAATTTCTTCTTGCAATATTCTACGGATTCTTCCTGTCACTGCGTCTATATCCGTTACATTATTCACATCACCGAAGGATATCTGTACATTTGGTGCAAGGGTAGCCGTACTGAATTTATTAATATAATCTCTTTCTGCAAGGTCTCTTAAATACTGTTTGTCTTCATCTGCCATGTTTACGTCGACTGCACCATTAGTACCAGTTCCGGTAACTGTAACTGGGTCTGCTGTAGTGCCAAAACTATCTGGATCAAATGGAGTTGTTGGAACCGTTGGATTGGTCAGTCCATCATTTCCACTAAAAAGTTTATCCACTTTATCCCCAATGTTATCTTCTTGATTTTTTCCAAACTCGTAACCATTGTCATAGCTATCTTTAACATCCTTTTGATTCAATGTGGTCGCACTCCAGTAATCATCTGGCTCTGGTCCAACCCACTTATTAATATTGCTTTTTAAATCCTCCAGATCACTTGTAATAGAAGTAGACAATTCAAGAGGATCTATCTTCCATCCTTTTAATCCAAGTTTTTTTGCTATATTTCCTAACCCGTTGATAACTTCAATTGCCTTATTCGCTCCTTTCAGAAAAGAATTAGCAATATTCGTTGCCAGCTGGTCAAAACCACCAATCATACTAATAATCATATCCAACACATTTGTTGCCAGATTTCCAATCAAACTTTTTACAGCATAAACTGGATGATTAAATACATTTGCAAAGAACTCAACAAACGCTGCTACTACATTCCAACAGTATGCGAACACATTATAAAGACAGGTTGCATACCCTGCAAGTAAACCAAATATAATACCAGTTGCGCTAATAGAAGTTCCTGCAAAATGATTTACCGCTGCAACTGCTGCATAGATTATCGTAATAACTGCAATAATTAGCAAAATGATCCACGTAAGAGGACACACTGCAAGTGAAGCATTAAATCCATTTTGCATGACTGCTAGGATTCCTAATGCTACCGCCTGAATTCCAGATACGATAGCGGATATTTCCATGATTGCGTTATAAGCAATTAGAGCAGCTACTATTCCTAAAATAATTGGCGAAATCCAGGACCAATTATCTGCAAACACACCTGCAACCTCTGATATCACACTAATGATATCATTTGCGACATTGCCCAAGGCCTCAAATCCATTCATTATTCCATTGAGAACTTTTTGAAAGTCATCACCATTGATTAGTTCACTTATCTTTTCCATTATGCCTGAAAAAGCTTGCAATGCAGAATTTTGTATTCTTGTCCAAATATCCGAAAAAGTCATTGGCATTTTTTCATATTTTTGATTAATACTATCACCAGATGCTAACATAGCATTTTTAAGAATTTCACCTGTAATGATACCCTGCTTCCCTAATTCTTCTATTTCACTTTTGCTTTTTCCCGTATAATCTGCAATAGCATCTACCATAACAGGTGCACTATTGGCAATGGAGCTAAAAGCGTCTCCACTTATAGTTTTTTCACTCATTGCCTCTGCCAATTTTCCAATAGACCCAGCAGTATCTGAACCTCCGCCCATTTCAATTGCTTTTTGTGACAACTCCGTAAATCCAATAAGTTCATTATTTGATTTAAATGAATCACCTGCCGCCTGTCCCATTGTAGATACATTGCCAGCCATGTCATAATATGAACTATTTGTTCGGTTCGCTGCACCAAATACTTTATTCTGCAAAGCCTCTTTAGAATCTTTCCCTTTACTGATTAAACCAAGTTTAGTTCCCGTATCCGTAAATTTGTCTACCATTTGCATTCCATTTACTAGTGCATCTTTACTTGTATATTTTTTCAACAAACTTCCAATCATACTTTTTCTTTTTTTGGGCTTTTCTTCTGATTTCTTTGTAGGTTCAGCTGAATCCCCAGCTGCTTCTACAGCTGTAGAGGCAGCTGCTATAGACGTGCTTGCTTTTTTACCCAAATCAGTTATTTTCTTAGTTGCCTGCTCAGCATTTTTTTGGACATTGTCTAATTTATCAGATAATGTGTTAAGAACCTGTATGCTCTTTTTGGCAGAATTCAGCTTTGAGATTTTTGTAACAGTTTTATCAATGCCAACACTTGTTTTAGAAGCGGATGCCCCCAAAGCTTTTAATTTATTACTAAATTTGGTTGTGTACCCGATTGCTTGGGCTGTTTTTTTATTAAACTGTGTTGTCTGTTTATTTACTTTATCAAGCATTGTTGAATATCCATCAAGCACTATAAGCATTGTAGCTAATGTTGCCATGTACTATCTACCTCCTTTCGAAATTTTATTTGATGCCTTTTTTTCTTCCTCAACTCTTAATTGGATACTAGCATAAATAAACGCTTTTTCTTTATCATCCATTTCTACAAGAACAGATGGGAGAATATGCAGTTTTTGTAAAGCAAAATGTGCCAAAGCAAATTCAGCATCACCTTGCTTTATTCGTTTTTTGCTTCTTCAATATCCTCATTAATATCACTATCTAGACCACTTAAATCTTGTACCGCCTGTGCAAGTTCAGCATACTCACCAACATAAAGCATTTTTTGAAGAAGTGCTGATTCTCCTAACACTCCATAAGCTTTTTGTAATTCTGCGTTAGCAAGATTCGGAAATACTACCGCACACGCTGTCATAGCTTGTACATATTCTGCCCGATCAAATGTCTCTACACCTTTCTTGTCTCTTCTTGTATGCTTTTTAATTAGTCCTTTGTTTTCCTCCTGAGTAATTGGTCTAATTACAAATGGAACAATTTTTCCGTCTTCCACAAATCGGTTAGATACAATTACTTCTTTATTTTCTATTTGTATTGGATGCAAAAATGCATTTAATGAACTCATAAATATCCTCCTTTTAATCTGTATATAGAGAGAAGAAACCTATAAAAGATTCCTCCTCTAATTTGAACAAGTTTTTTACAGCGACTAATTGCCTTTATAATTTTCTGGCAAATCGAAATAACTTAATCCAACGATATCATCAAAAGTAAACTCTGTTTCTATCGTAATCGGATCTTCAGACTGATCATCTATAGATGTAACTGGAATTGTTTTTAATAAAACATTATATAATTCAACTTCCTGAGCTCCGATAGTAGACTGTGCATCTTCATTTTTCACACGTAGTGTAATTCCTTTTAAGGAGCCACATTGGATATACTCTATTGCTAATTTCAGCATATCTGAATTCATGAAGTACATCGTCATACTACCTGTACCTTCTGCACCTGTTACTTTATGCTGTGTCATTCTATGACCAAGCATGGCTCTAGATTGCACTGTTAAATCCAATTGTGCTTTCAAGCTTGATATCTCAAATAATTCTCTTACATTCCCATCAACTGTAATATATGCTTTCCCCTCTTTTGAGGATATGGTATCTGTTAATCTTAAATACTTATCTGCCATAGTATGCTAATCCCCCTTCTTAAAATAATGAAACTGTAATATACATTTTTTCTACTGCGTCCACTGGTTGAATATTACACTCAATCATTACAGTATCTGCTTCCGTTCCCTCGGTTACTGTAACATCTTCTGCCGTAAAGTTTTGGATTGCCGACATACGCTGCAATTCATTAAAATATTGAATCAGCGTTGCTCTAAGCATTGTTCTTCCATCTGTATTATTACTAACCTTACCCACGTAATTAGACTCAAAAATAGAAACAATATCACGGTTTATTCCGTCCAGTGTTCGAATTACTCTGTTTTTTGTGAACTGTTTACCCTTTTTTTCTGTAAGTGTAGTTAACGTATTAATATCATAAACTACTGTTACATTTTGAGCTGTATCCACTTTGAATATGAATTTTCCATCACCAATAGCTTTTTCCATATCTGTTTTTGACATTCGTGGTACCACATCAATTGCACCTTCATATTTTAATCCTGTATTGGATTTATTTACACTTGCACCTGCCACAGCTCCTGCTGTCCAAGCAGTAACCTGTGCTGGTGAAAGAATTGTATTGTCCAGTAATTCAATTCCTTGAACAACGTTAATCATTGCTTCCGAATCTGCTGCACAATTTGCTAGTATTCCTTGAATTTTAACGCCTTCAATTTCTCTCATAGTTTTAATCCAGGCAACAATTGCTGCTTTGTTTGCTTCATATGCTGTTCCATCATATGGATATGCTATTGTATTAAACTCAACAGTTCTTAACGCAGATAGAGCTGCTTCTACTGTTTCAGCGCTATGAGCAGTTCCTAAGTTATAAACAAGTACTGTCTTAGCACATTTTAATGCCTCATTTACCAGCAAAGTGTCATTTTTAGATACACCTGTTGGATAATTATTTTCAGTTAGATTGACAGCATACATTTCACCTGCTGCGCCTACAGTCATTTCCTGTAATAATACTACAATTCCTCTTTCACCTGGGGTAATTGATAAAGATGTATTTGTCTTAAAATTAATATATGCACCTGGTAAAATTTTATTTTTTGTATCCCATGTTCCTGCCATAATGTTCCTCCATTCTTTTATATACTGGTTGTTGTTTTCTGTTTCTGCATTTTTATCTCTTCCTCTATTTTTACTTCATAATAATTAATTTGAAAAGAAAAATGCAGTACATTTTCATTGATAACCGCTTGTTTATCAAGCACCCTATACGTCCCTATTAGGTCAAATTCCCGAAACAATCCCAATTGTATATTTAAGCAATCTACACGTTTTTCTCTGTCCTCTTTATCACTAAAATAAGCTATATCAAAGGATAACTCTCCTTTATATCTGTCTCCCACCTGTTTACTGTATTTCTGGGATACCAATGTAACTAAAAATGATTTGGACACAAAGTTTTGAGAATTATCTTCATTAAAAACCGTATACCCTTCAGCTGCTGGATACAATTCCAATAATTGATTTGTAATTGCTTCTTTTACATTGTTTATCATGTTTCTAATTCACCCTCTCTGTACTTATGTAACATATTTGTTTCCTAATGATATTGCACCACCTTTCCTTTTTCTCAGGCTCTACCTTATCCCCTGTTCCATACAGCCTTCAAAATTAATAAATATGTCTTAGGAAAAGATATCTAATCCTTGTTACAAATTTAATATATCACACAGAAAACGGACATATCGGACAACTTTTATTTCTTTATAAAAAAACGAGTATATATTTTTCTTACACTGTCTTCTGTTCCACCAAGTTTCTGTGCAATTTGATTCCATGTTAAACAATTAATGCACCAAAGTCTGATAATTCTTCGTATGTAACTATCTTCAACACTAGATAAAAAATCTTCTATTTCTATTTGAAGACGTTGTAAATAAAGTTCCTTTTCTTCTAAAACATTAATATGTTTTTGAATCATCATTTCTAACTCTGAGTCGTTATAACTTCCTTCACCACATATATCTTTTTGAAAAAACGAAAATCTACTTAAACTACTATTAACACTTCCTTTTATTTTTTCTCTTTTCACTTCAAGGGCGTTAATATTTTCTTGAATATCCATAATTTCTCCTTTTATATGTCTGCTCATCTCTAGTTCATTTCGTGTCAAAAAATCACCTCTTTTTAATTCTTTTTATCATAAAGTTCTTTTTTACGGGTATATTCTTGTTTTATTTTGAATTGAGATCGTATGTATCTCGTTTCTATGTAAACTGCCTGTTTGCTAATAGGGATTATTGTTAAAGATTAAAAAGATATGTACTTTATTCTCTGTCTTACAAATTATAAACAATTACAAATAATTTGCGTAGTGCAATTAATTAAACAAAAAAATACTCTGCATACTCTTTCTTATCTATTTGTAATATCTGAACTAATTTCTGTGCCTCGTCTAACCTCATTGGCCGAACGTTATTAATTTTTTGGCTTATTGTCGGCTTTGCAATCTTCATTTCTCCTGATATCATTTCATATGTTAGTCCCAGTTCAACAATTCGCGCCCTTATTTTCCTTGTGTTTACCATATTATCCTCCTCACAATTAACTTGCATAGTGCAATTTTGTAAAATTATCTTATCACTTTATTCAAAATATGTCAACTGCTTTACGCAATTTTTTTTATAAATAAACCTTTTTCTTATTGCATGGTGCAAAACTCTATAGTATTATTAAGTTGTGACTTGTAATACTTAGAAAGTAGGTAGAAGGTGTACCATGAATAATAAAGAGATTGGAGAAAGAATTAAAACAAAGAGAGAAGAAAATCATTTAACTATTTCTGAATTAGCAAAGAAAGTAGGTGTAGCCGATTCAACCATTTCCAGATATGAAAGGGGTATTATTGAAAAAATAAAATTACCAGTTATACAGTCCATAGCAGCTGCATTAGGAGTTAATCCTGTTTGGATAATAGGCGAATCAACTGAATGTGAAATTAAAGAAAAATTTGTACTAGATGATTCGTACTTTAGTTTTGCTAAAGAAATGCAGCAAAAGAAAGTTTCAAAAGACGACATGGAAAAACTTTGGAAATTCTATGACATGATAAAGAAGATATAATCGAGGTGCGTGAATATTGATAAATGGTTATATAACACCAAAAGAACTGGAGCAAATGGTGACACATAAATTAGAATCTCTTGGTATTACTGAAGAAGATTATCCTTTATGTCCATTTAAATTAATAGCAAGAGAAAACATTTTATTATATGAAGAAAGTTTTTTAAACGAAAACATAAGAGGTATGCTAGTACATGGTCCTAATATTAGTGGTATTATTGTAAACAAAAACCGCTCAAATTACTCCAAAAGATTTATTGCAATGCATGAATTATCTCATTATTGGTTTCATCCTCATATAGCAAAATATATGTGCCTGGAAGAGACAAGAATTACCGAACGAGGTATAGAATGGCAGGCAAACCAAGCTGCTAGTTATGCACTTCTTCCACAAAATTTGTTAGAGCAGAAGTTTTACGAATTTAGTAAATGTACACAAAAGCTAAGTTCATTTTTTGAAGTAAGTGAGCAATGTATTATTTACAGATTACAAAATATTACAACAAAGAAATTGCTTCATCATAATTAATAATTAATTATGATGAACAATCTGCTCATAAGTTTATTGCCTAATACATCCAGCCCAGTATTAGGCGATTTCTTAATAAGCAAAAATACTTTGGTTTTTCTCATCCATTTTTTACTTATTAGGTATTGAAAAAATCTTAAAACTATGCTATCATATTTAAGCAATATAGATAGAAACAGTGCTGAAATAGCTCAGTCGGTAGAGCACTTCACTCGTAATGAAGGGGTCGTCGGTTCAAATCCGATTTTCAGCTTATCTTTATTAAACATGGTGCCTGTCACAATTGATTTGGCACCATGTTTGCATATTACCTATTCTATTCCTTATTATAACACAATATCCTGCGTTCCCACTTCATCAATCTCTTCATTAATCATTCTGATTCCAACACCCAAATCAATATCCCAGTTGCAATCAAATAAAAATGCAAGTTCTCTGTCTTCCTCCATTTCACGTAAAATTAACTGTGAAGGCCAGACCATAGAATATAATTCTTTCTTTTCTGTAATAACTGGAACCACCTCATCAATTACATCTGGATCCAGTATACTTCTCCGCTCTGGACAGATCGATTGATAGTATTCAAAAATACTTTCCTCCATCTTACTCACTATCTCTTGTTCCTTTTCTTTCAATTTTTCAAAGGCCTGCCTTTGCATATCTTGAAAATCTCCATCGTCTTCCCCATCAATACTTAATATAATAGAATATTCCTTCTCAAACATATTTATCTTCATACTGCCTTCCCAGTACAAATCATATTCCAACGTGCCAAATGTTTTGTCTTCTATTCTTTTCATTCTCGTTCCCTCCTGTTTTTAATGTGATTTTCCTGTTTTAATTTTAAATTCTCCCACTCCACCCAAGTGGGTAAATATCGGATTATTAATTATACTAGGAACTAATTGCATTGTTTTCATATCATTGAGTTCATGCCATGTGTATTTATTATCCCTTCTCCACTTCGCCACGACTGATTTCGTTTTCCCCCATCGTTCTGCTACGATTTCATCTGCCTGGGCAAAATTATGATTCCGGTTATCTGTCATATCCTTTATTACAACTGTTTCCTTTGCAAAAGGTGTAAAATCAGGCATTCCATTATTGTAATCAACTCCATCCCTTTTTCTTTTTTTCAGGTGATCGATTACCCTTTTATCCTTGGAAATAAATCTGGAAAAACCCCTCTTTCCCTTCCACTTTCCATGAACGCTGTCAGCCCGAGGCACATAACGCAGTCTTTGATCTAATGTTGAAAAAGCAGCTTTAAAAACACGCGATACTTTTCTATGTCCTCTTGTTGTTTTTCTCTTTCTGCCTTTCCCAATTGACAGTTGGATACATTTCATTTGCACCGGCGCTTCTTCCATTCCCTCTGGCAGTTCTTCTTCCTCCAAGTCCTCTTCAGCTAATGCCTCTTCCATATCCTCCTCATCCAGGGCATCCTCTTCTAGTCCTTCTTTCTCTTCTATATCCTCCTCAATACTTTCCTCTTCAAACATATCTTCAAATATATTCTTTTGATTTGGTTTTGTAAATGATTTTTCATCCACTACTCTTTGAACTGGTTCTTCCTGTTTCACCGACTCCACAAATGATTTTTGATTTGCATTTCTGGTATCCTTTTTCCAGCTTAAAAACATGTCATCCCCCCTGTTTTCCCCTGCATCCTTTCAATAGTTACTCTTTTGTATTTCATTATACTGACTTTTCTTACCACCTAATTATATGCTATTCTTCCTTTATATGCAAGAAAATAGCACCTTATAAAAGATGCTGTTTTCTCTTCTTTACATTATAATTGTATTTGAAACCCTGCTGCTGGTAATCCCTCATTATTATAGAAATCAATATTTTCTGGGCTGTCAGACCATGCATATCTAACAGCTACTGGGAAATCTACTTGTTCCGATGATACAACTACACAATTTCCTTTCCGAACCGCTATTGCACGATAAAACACGTTATCCCTGCCTGCCAGTTCAAAATTATTAAGAATACTCTCCTGCTCAATATTCTCCAGATACTGAAATACAATTTTAACCTTTTCCCCAACAACAGCAAAAGTATCAGGAACAGGACTTAATTGAATTCCAGGCTCCTTATAAATTAAAGCTTTAGCAGCTCTTGCTAACCGGACACCTAATACCTTTTTATTCTGAGGATGAAGATCATTTGATTCCCCTATATCCATTGCCACCACCATTGCTGACTGACTAATTGATAAATTCTTTCTCTGCTGTTCCCTCAATGCTGCCCAGCCTGAATCTTCCACTGTATTCAATGGTTCTCTGTAATTGTGTAATTGCACATAAATAACAGGCACTTCCCAACCAAATAGTTTTCTCCAGTCACATACCATTGCCTCAAATTTTTCTGCATATTTTTCTGGCTTCCACGTATTACTTTCTCCCTGATACCATAAAACACCTTTTATCTTAATTTTAGAAAGTGGAACCACTACTGTATGATAAAAACATATAGGAAGTCCAGGTGGAAATAGTACTGCTGGCATAGCCGTATCCACTTTTTTCCCGATTCGGCAGAACCATTCTCCTTCTAGTTCAACGTACATTCCATCAAAATACAAATGATACGGCTTCCCTTTTATGGTACCGCCATTGCCATTATTAACAACCATGCGGACCTTAATTAGATTTTTTCCCTTCTTCAGTATTCCTTTCCGCACCGGATACTTTCTAGGTGGATATCTGTATTCCGTACTTCCTACTAGTTCACCGTTTATCCAAATCTTATCCGAATCAATAATACTTCCCATATAAATATAAGTATCCTCATCAACAGGCTCTGAATCCAGAATCACTTCCTTACATAAATATACTGAACCCTGAAAATCTCTCCATCCATAGTCAGATACTAACGCCGGCATACTACATTTATCCCATTCCTTATAATTAGCAAACTCCCTATCCATCTGTTCTTCTTCTTGTACTTGAGCAGACCATTGATTTGCAGAATTCTGCTGTTCTTGTATCAAGGAATAAAGATTATCAATGTTTTTGTAGTCTTCCACCAATTTTTCATAATCTCCAAACTTTTTAAGGGTTTCTGGCTTCATCCATGAGCTAATATTACTGCCACCAACAGCTGTCATAATTAGTCCTACAGGTATTTGATAGGCTTCCTTTATTTCCTTTGCAAAAAAATACCCCGCAGCACTGAAATCCATAATGTCCCCAGTAACAGCCTTTTTCCATTTCCCTTGATACATATACTTTTCTGGTTCACTAAAATTATAAGAAGCAGGAATCAAGTATTGCCTGATATCTGGTTCCCAAGTTCTCTTAATTTCTTCTTCAGATACATCTAATACTCTTCTTATAGGAAGTTCCATATTAGACTGGCCGCTTAACAGATACACATCCCCAACCAAAATATCCGAAATTACAATTTCACTACTTCCCTTTATCGTCATATTATATGGTCCACCAGCAGACACAGAAGGCAGCTCTATACAAAAATTATATTTCTCATCTACCTTTGCAGTGTACTCTGAATCCATCCAGTATACTTTTACCACATCGCTTTCTGTATCCGTTCCATAGATTAGATTACAGACATCTCGTTGTAAAATCATTCCATCCCCTAGAATGGGTGACAGAAAAAGTCCCTTTTCACACATGGTACTCCGTCTCCTTTTTCAACACAACCTTCAATATTGTAACCACTGTTTATTAATAGAGCAGCCTGCCCTTTTTATCGTCAACACCTGTCTTACGATAAAAATAGGAGTTAATGACATCCCGCCATTCCAGTGCATGCTCCTTTTGGTGATGAAATCGTTCCAGTGTCCGCTGATAACAGTCTTCGTCGACCAGCCCTTTTAACTTTTGCCACATTTCATAAAACTGTGCCGCTTCTGCTGCACCTTCAAAATGTGTGTCATAAATATGCTGTAGAACGGTTTTTCCAGTGGATAGCATGTAATCATATTCCACATGGTGAAAGAATAAAAGCAATTCTTCCGGGCACCGTTTCCTATCCGCAAATATAGACGCAAGTGGTTCATTATATTGGCTGCAATAACCCGTTCCCATTTCGGTCCTGTCAACACCAATCGCTTTATGATCTGCTCTGTGGTACGTTCCCCACCTGTCATATTCATAACCATCCACATCAGGTCCATAATGAACATTGGGTTTTACCATCCACCCAATTCCCAGTGGCGATGTATATTTTTCATATGTGAGCCATGATTTCATTAATATTGTAAGAATCGTTTCTTTTACTTTTTCATGGAATCCAAATGTCTGAAGCACCCATTCAGTTCCTATGCACTCAGGATTTAATTCTGTATCAAATGCCAGCCTTCCAAATCCATATAAATTAGCTGCTGCCAAATCATGTCCCGTCCAGTTAACATCATTACCTGTATTAGCTACCGCCGCCATACCACAATTTTTCTGGTTATACGTTCTTCCACTGACAATATCTGATACCTTACTATGTTCTGACTTACAAAATGTATTAAATCCAAGAATTTGCTGGAACCATGGAATCAAATAGCAAACATGTCTCTGCTGCCCTGTATACTCCTGTGCAATTTGCAACTCCAGCATCATATTGGTATTTTTTAATGCTCCAAAAAGAGGTGATACTGGCTCACGTACTTGAAAATCCATCGGTCCATTTTTAATCTGCAAAATAACATTATCTTCAAACATCCCATCAAGTGGCATAAAGTTATCATATCCAGCTCTTGCTCGATCCGTTTTTGTATCTCTCCAATTTTGCTGGCAATTATACACAAAGCATCTCCATATAACGATACCCTCATAAGGTGCAATCGCTCTTGCAAGCATATTAGCTCCATCTGCATGAGTTCGTCCATACGTAAATGGACCCGGTCTTCCCTCTGAATCAGCCTTAACTAAAAACCCGCCAAGGCCTGGTATATTGTCCCATATTTCATTTGCTTTTTTTCTCCACCACTGCATCACACCTTCGTTACAAGGATCCGCCACAGCCAGTCCCCCAAGTTCCATCGGTGCTGCAAAATTAATACTTAAAAAGAGTTTAATTCCATAAGATAAAAAGAGTTCTGAAATTAATTGCAACTTTTCATAATAACGTTCTGAAATTAATGCAGTTGCTGCTCCCTTTACATTTACGTTATTTAACACCACACCATTTATGCCTACAGATGCAATCATTCTGGCATATGCTTTTAGCCGTTCATTTACAAGCACTTCATTCTTACAAAAAAAGAATGACTCTCCTGAATATCCTCTTTCAATGCTGCCATCCATATTATCCCAATGATTTAGCATACGCAAAGGATTCGAAGGACTTTTTCTTTCTGCATATGTCCATGTATTAAAGTCTTCCACCTGCTGTATCTGAAGATTTCTTAATACCGAAAATACACCATATAAAATGCCTGTTTCCGTTAAAGCAGAAATTACACATTTTCCTTCTTCACATTGAATACAATACTCTTCCTTTCCAGAAATATCTGTAGTTATCTTTAATAAAATTCCTTTTTCGCAATTCTTAAACTCCGTTTCCTGCTTTACTTTTTTTACAACTCTTCCATAAAGCTCCTGAAAACCAATTTTAAGTTCTTCTATCCCGCAGCTAGCCGTTTTCCCATCTAAATCGCAATATATTTCTAACTCTGCAATATTTTTATCAGAAATACGTCGATACTGTAACCAGCAATTTGTATATTCCATCACAATCCTCCCATCTGACTTATGCACAGAAATTACTCAAGTTCCATTCTTTGAGCTGCGCTTATATTGATTTCTAATGGTTTTTTCCCAGTTAACTTTATACTTCTGGCATCTGGCTGTGAACCACCAACAAAAATAGTATACGTTGTATCCAGTACTCGTTTCGTCCCCTTATCATCATAGAGACTAAAAGCATCTGCTGGAAGATGAAAAGAAATCCTTTTTTCCTCTCCAGGTTGTAATGCTGCTTTGGCAAATGCCTTGAGCTGCGGATTTGGTGTATTTTCACAATTAACCTTTACATACACTTGAACCGTTTCCCTACCCGCATAATTTCCCACATTTTTAATTGTTACACCGATTTCTGCTCCATCTGGCGTAAGCTCCTGACAATTACATGTCAAATCTGAGAAAATAAAATTGGTATAGGATAACCCATAACCAAATGGAAACAGTGCCTCGTTTTTCATATAACGATATGTTCTGTTTTCCATAGAATAATCTGTGAAATCTGGCAGCTCTTCTGTTGTCCGGTAGAAAGTAACTGGCAGCTTTCCTTCTGGAACACATTCACCAAAGACCAGCTCCGCAACTGCCTGTCCACCTAATGCACCTGGATACCAGCCCTGAACAATTGCATTTACATTCTGTTCTGCCCAGTTAATAGCTAACGCACTTCCTGAAAGTAAGACTAAAATAACTGGTTTACCACTTTCACAAATCGTTTTTAATACTTCTTCTTGTAATCCAGGCAAATTTAAATGTGGCTTATCACCGCTTGCATACTCGTTTCCCTCATCGCCTTCTTCACCCTCAAGTCCAGAATCCAGTCCCATACATGCAATAATTACATCACTTGCTTTACATACACCTTTCACTTCTGCAATACGGTCATTCTCTATTCCCAGTCCACTGATCCGATCCTTGTGCAAATGACATCCAACTGATGTTAAAACTCTCACATCATCCTTTAGATAATCTTGAAATCCTTCCAAAATTGTAACATATCGGGAAGCCGTTCCTTCATAATTTCCTTCAAGTGCTTTTCTGTTATTGGCATTTGGTCCAATAATTCCAATTGTTTTAATATCAGCTTTATTAAGCGGAAGCAATTGGTTCTGATTTTTCAGCAAAACAAGTGATTTCTTAGCCACAGAAAGATTCAGTTGTTTATATTTATCCGAGTCTACTATTTCATAAGGAATATCGTTAAATGGAACCTGCTTATGATCTCCTAACAGTCCCAGTTTGATTCTAGTTGTGAAAAGTCTGGTGACAGCCTGATCAATCTGCTCTTCTGAAATTTTTCCCTGCTTAACCGCTTCTAAAAGATAAAAGAACATGTTACCACAGTTTAAGTCACATCCATTTTCTACAGCAAGAGCAACGGAATCCACTGGTCCCTCTGTTACTCTGTGATTTTCGTGAAAATCCTTTATTGCCCAGCAGTCAGATACTATATGTCCATCGAAGCCCCATTTGTCTCTCAGTATGTCTTTTAATAAGGTAGAACTGCCACAACATGGTTCACCATTTGTCCTATTATATGCCCCCATAACTGTTTCTACTTTAGCTTCCTGAACAAGTGCTTTAAAAGCTGGAAGATATGTCTCATTTAAATCCTTTTCAGTAACCCTGGCATCAAAGCTGTGACGCAAATCCTCTGGTCCTGAATGAACAGCAAAATGCTTTGCGCAGGCAGCTGCTTTTAAATAACTTTCATCATGTCCTTGTAATCCCTGTACAAATCTGACCCCTAATCTGGAGGTTAAATACGGATCTTCTCCATACGTTTCATGCCCTCTTCCCCAACGTGGGTCTCTGAATATATTAACATTGGGTGCCCAGAAGGTTAACCCCTTATAAATATCTGTATCTCCAAATTCCTGCTGCATATTAAATTTTGCTCGTCCTTCTGTGGCTACCGCATCTCCTACTTCTTCCATCATTTCTTCATCGAAGGCTGCCGCCAACCCAATTGCCTGAGGAAACATTGTAGCAATACCAGCTCTTGCTACACCATGTAATCCCTCATTCCACCAGTTGTATGCTTTTATGTTTAAGCGTTCAATTGCTGGCGCATTATGCAGCATCTGAAATACTTTTTCTTCTAACGTCAGCTGAGCAGTCAGTTCTCTTGCCTGCTTCTTATACTCTTCTATTTTATCTTTATTTTCTACCAATTCACTCATAAAAATCTCCTTTTCAAATCTCGCTTTTCTCGTCGTTCTATTTGCAAAGAAAGGACATACTATTTTCTCTCCTAATAGTACATCCTTTTCAATTAAATACAGTATTTTTGAAGCACCTTTCGTACCGCTCCCTTTTCTCTGGCCATTTCCTTAAACATTACTTTCACCTTATCTGCCAGTCCTGTCTGATATAAATCAATACCAAAAATGCTCTGATCCTGCAAAATCAAATCAATTCCTTGTTCCCCTTCTATTTCCTTACCCAACTCAATTCCTTTCATTTGTTCGGTCAACGCTTCCAGCCTTGGATCACTGCTTCTTGTAAACTCTGCACCTTGGTCATCTACTCCTATCAGATATCTTAACCATCCTGCAAACACCAGAGGAATCATTTTCAATTCCTTTACTTCCAATGTGGAGCTTTTGCTATATGCCTGAAGGGTATGTCCAAACCGAACTGGAATTTTCTGTGAGGTATCGGTAGCAATTCTATAAGGAGAATCTGGCATAAAAGGATTTGGAAGACGTTTTTCCAATACATCCTTCAAAAACTGCTCTGGCTGTATAATTCCTGGATTTACCACAACAGGCATTCCTTCTTTATATCCCAGTTCACATACAAGCTTTTTAAGCTGTGGATCCTCCATTTCAGCATGAATAGTTTCATATCCTAAAAGACATCCAAACACAGCAAGTGCTGTATGTAATGGATTCAGACATGTTCCTACCTTCATTTTTTCTGTTTTATCTACTATTTCTTTATCAGCAAACAATACGCCCGCTGCCTCCAGATTTGGTCTTCCGTTTGGAAATTTATCTTCAATAACCAGATATTCTGTTTCTTCTGCATTGACAAAAGGAGCCGTGTACGTATTGCATGATGTTATAATCTGTTCCACATTCTCAAACCCCTCTGATTCAAGAAGCTCTTTTACCGTTTCATCAGGCCTTGGCGTAATCTTATCAATCATGGTCCATGGAAAAGACACCTTTGACTCATCCTCCAGATAATCCAGAAAACCTTGTTCTGCCTTTCCCTCTTCCACCAGACGCTGCGCCTGCATCCTGACAGCACTGGATAATAGTTCTCCGTTATGAGCACAATTGTCCATACTAACAAGTGCAATTGGCCAAGCACCTCCATGATACCTTTCCAGACAAAGCTCTGCCATTTTCCTCATCAAAGGTCCCTGATATCCTTTTTCTGTAATGGTAAAACTGATTAGCTGAACGGATGGCATCTGAACCAGTTTTTTCATTCGCTCCGTATCTGTCACCGCTTCTGTCACACTTCCAATTACTCTTTTATTTATCTTTCCATCTGATCGAAGTGTAACCATAAGACTGATACAATCATAAGGAGCATATACACGATTAACTAATTCCTTATCGTAATCCTCACAAACAATAATTCCTCTATCACTTAGTCCCTGTTCCAATAACGTATCCATAGCCGCAGCAATAAATGCCCGAAATATATTTCCAGCACCAAAATGCAGCCAGACTGGAGCATTATTGGTATTTTTCTTTACCATTTCTCTGTCATAAGAAGGTATAAAATAATCTTTGTTCCACTTTTCTCTTGTTTCCCAGGCTTCTTTTAATTTCATACCTGCTACTCCTCTTCTAAATTTAATTAAAAAATAAATTCTGCATATTTTTCAATAATCTCACTTTGATCCAATTTATATCGTGAAAGATGTTTTACAATAAACTCTGCGGACAACTCCTTATCCCCAGACTTTATTGCATTTAAAATAGCCTTATGATCCGCAACAATTTTAATATCCTTTACAGAATACATACTTAATGTACGAATACGATCGAAATGTCCCTGTGTTCCCTCCATTAATCTGTAAATTCGTTCCTTATTACACATCAAGAAAAGTGACTTGTGAAATTCATTATCAAGTTCAATTATTTTTTCTGGCACCCTGTTATCCAGGTAAAATTCCTGAAGCTGTACATTTTTTTCAAGTTCCTGTACATTTTCTTCTGTTATACAATCACACAATTCTTCTACAACAGCTTTTTCCAATACCCTACGCAAAAAAACCATTTCATCCACAATATCAAAATTAATTTTAGCCACCACACTTCCCCGTTGAGGATATACTTCAATTAAATTGATTTTCTGGAGTTCCTGTAATGCCTCCCTAACTGGTGTCCTGCTAATTCCCAGTTCTTTAGCAAGTTCATTTTCGCTAACTGCACTCCCAGGTTCAAGTTTTAATGATATAATATTTTCCTTAATCTGCCGCAAAGCATATTCTCTTGCACTTTCTCTTGCCTCTCTCATCGATATGATCATATAACTATCTCCTCATTTCTTTTTAGCCGCTTATTCTATCTGTGCATTTTTATCGATTGCTTCCCATAGTCCAAGAATATACGACGCACCTAGTGCTCTGTCATATAATCCATATCCTGGTCTTGCCTGCTCTCCCCATATCATCCGGCCATGATCAGGACGAATATAACCATCGAACCTATTCTCGTAAAACGCTTTCACAACTTTATACATATCCAAATCCCCACATGGACTATAGTGAGCCGATTCTGTAAATACCATTTTATCTAAATGCTTTACATTTCGTATATGTGCAAAATGAATTCTTCCTTGTGAAGCAAATTCACTGATGATTTGAGGAATATCATTTTCCATATCACCGCCAAGAGATCCAGTGCATAAAGTCAGTCCATTATATGGACTACTATTCAAATTTAAGAATTTACGTATATTTTCAACATTATTAATCAGCTTAGGCAGACCATAGATTGAAAATGGTGGATCGTCAGGATGTATCGCCATCTTAACGTCATACTTTTCTGCATATGGTATTACCTGATCTAAAAAATATTTTGTATTCTCCCAGTACTGCTCATCAGACATTTTTTTATAAAAATTTATATCTGCCGCCATTGCCTCCAATCTTTCAGGCTCCCATCCAGGTAGAGAATATCCTCTGGAATTACCCAGCATTTCTTCCGCAATTAATGCCGGGTTCATTTTTAAAACCGTTTCATGGTTATAGGCAAGCACATTACTTCCATCCTCTAATGGATAGGCAAGTTCACTTCTTAACCAATCCATAACTGGCATGAAATTGTAACATAAACATTTTACTCCAATAGTGGATAGGTTTTCAATTGTTTTAATGTAATTTTTTATATATTTATCTCTGGTTGGCAATCCTTTTTTTATATCTTCATGGATATTCACACTTTCAATCACTTCTAGCTCAAGTCCCGCACTTTGTATTTCATTTTTTAATGCTTCCAGCCTGTCAATAGGCCATACCTCACCTACCGGAATATCAGACAGCATAGCAGCTACCCCTGTAACACCGGGTATTTGCTTAATTTGCTCTAATGTAACGCTGTCGTCGCCACCTGGAAACCAGCGAAATATCATTTTCATATAATCATTCTCCTTGAAGCCTTTCATAGAAAAGATTCTCCTGTAATGTTCCCTTCATTAGCAAGAGAATCTTTTTCTGCCAGGCTATTTTTTATTTCTGACTATCATAAATTTCTTTATACATATCAATATATCTCTGGCTGTTATTTGCTTCACAGGATGCAACATAACTATCCCAATCTGACTCCACATTCATCTGACCTGTAACAAACTGTAAAGTAGCACTCTTTACATAATCCATAAGAGGAGTCTTAATCAGATTCATTTCTTCTGTTTGATCTTCATCTCCTACAACAGGTGGATTTAATGGTTTAATTGTTCTATAAGAATTCAGTCTTTCACAGAAATCTTTCAAGTCATCTGCTAACATGGATTTTGCGAGATCTAAAGTTCCGCCATAAGAAAATACACCATTGCTAAAACCATAATCAACATTTAACTGCTTAGTTCCTTCTGGATTCAGTCCGTTGTAAGTAATATCAGAATTTAAAGTATAATTTCCTTCACTGTCAACGGTATAAGTTTCCCCTTCAACGCCCCATTTTGTAAATATCTTTCCTTCCTCTGAATACCATAACCAGTCAATGAAACGAAGCATTTTAATAAAACCAGCTTCTCCTAACTCATCTAATGCTTTCTGACTAATCATAATACCATTTTCCAATCTGGAATTTTCAGTCTGATAGTTGTTTTTTGCAACTGGAAGGACAATGGAATATAACTCATAATTACCTTCGCCTAATGTTTCTTTTAAGCCTTGATCATACATAGACAAAACTGTTCTGTTAGAACCAATTACATATGTTTCACCAGCCTTAAATTTATTTTCAGCAGTCGCATCTTCTTGTGTAAAAGTTTCTGGATCTAAAATACCTGAACTGATAAACTTATTCATTAATGTTACAAATTCCTTATAGTCCTCTGATGTTTCTGCAAAATACCAGGAATCTGTTTCAGCATCGTATTGCATACCATCACCAAGAGACCATCCAGCTGGTACATTATAAGTCTGACCTACTACTTTCAGAAGTGAATCACCTTTCCATCTGTCAGACCAGATTGGATTGCCACCAACATAATTTTGAACTTTTGCTAAGCAGTCATAAAACTCATCCCATGTCCAGTCCTTTTCTAATTCCGTTACATCTACTCCAGCTTTTTCAAAAATATCTTTTCTTACAACTAGTGTATATTCACTACCTGTTCCAGCAGGAACTTCCCACATACCAGGTAATTTATAATATTTTCCATCACTTTTTGTTATTTGCTTTAAATCATCTTCCATTTGATATGTTTCTACAAAATTCATATAGTTTGGCATATACTGCACCCATTCACTAATTGGAACTACAGCTCCACCAGTAATAAACGCAGATTCATCATATGTTTTAGGAATAATATAGGGAGCCTCTCCCGAATTGATTAATAATGACTTTTTATCATCATAATCTGCACGTGCAATAATGTTCAAATCAAAGCTGACATTTGTCATCTCTTTTATTTTATCCCAGACCAGCCAGTTCTCTTGATAAGGGTAAATCTCATGATCACTATACATCATAGAATATGTAATAGGTTCATCTGATTTAAAGGTTGTATCAAGACCAAAGGTATAATCTAATTCTTCTTCCGTAGCAGCAGCTCCACTGTCACTTGTTCCCGAATCAGTATCTGTTTTCTTGTCCTCCTTGTTATTACATGCACCTAAACTGAAAACCATTGCTAAAACTAATAATGCCGAAATGACTCTCTTTAATTTCATCATAAATTCCTCCTTATTTTAAAATACATATTTATATTTAGCATCTTAATCATATGAAATGCCAAAATATCATCCTTTTACGGAACCAATCATCATACCCTGAACAAAATATTTCTGGATAAATGGGTATATACAAATAATCGGTAATGCCATAAGCACCATTGATGCTGACTTAACAGATGCTGCAATTGACTGTGCCTGATCCAATCCTGCTGAAATTTCATTGGTACTTGTGGCGCCATAGATAATCTGTCTTAAATACAACGCAACTGGCCATTTATCCTTACTGTCAAAATAAATAAATGGTGTAAACCAGTTACTCCATAAACCCGCCGCATAGAATAGAACCATTGTTGCCATAATTGGTTTTGATAAAGGAAAAACAATTTTTATAAAAATTCCAAATGTACCCAGTCCATCTATTGACGCGGCCTCTTCCAGTTCTTGTGGAAGACTTGCGAAAAACGATTTCATTAATAATACATAATATGTGCTGATTGCTCCTGGAATTAGAAATGCCCATATTGTATTTCTCATACCCAGTGAATTAACAAGTACATAGTTTGGAATCAGTCCACCGCCAAAGTACATGGTAAATATTACAAATGGCGTAATTACTTTATTTAATCTCAACTTATCTTTTGATAGTGGATATGCCAGAATTGCTGTGGAAAACAATGATATTATTGTACCTAATACGGCATACAATATAGTGTTTCTATAGTACAGCAGGAAATCTCCCTGTTTAATAATGGACTTATATGTTTCAATATTGAATCCAACTGGAAAAATTGTTACTTCTCCGTTATAAATTGCCTTCTCTGAGCTAAATGACTGAGCTACCAAAAATAAAAATGGATATAAAGTAGCTGCCACAATAATAATCATAATAATTGTATTAATTATTTGAAATATTCGATACGATTTTGATACTTTCATATTTTCCCTCCTACCACAAACTGCTTTTTGTTACTTTTCGTGAAGTCATATTAGCTGCATTTACAAGAATCAGTCCAATAATGCCTTCAAAAAGTCCTACTGCCGTAGCATAACTATAATTTCCTGTCCCCACACCCATTCGGTAAACATAAGTAGAAATTACATCTCCGGTTGAATATGTCATTGGATTATAGAGCATAATAATTCGTTCAAAAACTCCTCCCGAACCTACAATGCTTCCAATATCCAGTATTAGAATTGTTGTAATAGTTGGTAAAATACCTGGAATTGTTACGTGCCATACCTGCTTAAACCGGTTTGCCCCATCAACCTTAGCTGCATCATACAATTCGGTATTAATCCCCGCCATGGCTGCCAAATATAAAATAGTTCCCCATCCAAGAGCCTGCCATACACTAGAGCCAACAAAAATTGTTACAAACCATTCTGGTAATTGAATAAAACTAATTGGTTCTCCGCCAAATGCTTTAATGATTGCGTTGATTGGACCACTGGTAGAAAGTAATTCTTTTACCATACCGCATACAATAACAACCGCTATAAAATGTGGCAAATAGGAAACCGTCTGTACAAATTTTTTCCATCGAACATTTTTTATTTCATTTAGCAGCAATGCAAAAGCTAATGTTGCCGGAAAACGAACCAGTAAATACGAAAAGTTAATAATTAAGGTATTGGTAAAGGCATTCCAAAAAGCCCTGTCCCTGATAAATTGCCTGAAATATTTTAGTCCTGACCATTCTATACCAAAAATAGGTCCTCCAGCCCGATACTTACGAAAAGCAATGATATTTCCTGCCATCGGCAGATATTTGAATATTATGTAGTACGCAATAGGAATTATCAAAAATGCATACAACTTCCATTCTCTTCGTATATGTTTTAGCAGAGGGACTTTTGCTGACTTCATTAAGATTACTTCTTCCTTCCTTTTCTGCTTCTCCATCGATTTTTCCTTCTTACCCATGGTATCCTCCTCCCAGCAGTTTTTCCTGCAACTTGTATACTAGTATATTACCATATTAGTATGCTTTTGTTAATTATTAAAAACCAACAAAAAATCAATTCCTTTTTTGTTGGTTTTTAATAATTACTATTTACTTTTTTCAAATTTATTCCAATAGCCTTTTACTTTTTTATCATTTTACTATTGAAATTTAAACCATTTAAAGTCAAAATGACAGCCTGGCAAAAAAATAAAAGATACTGTTTGCAATCCTGTTACGCTATCCATGAGAAATTCTCTTTCAATATATTCTTCCGCATATTCAAATTCAGCCAATTGCTTCACTTCACCAGAAGCTCCATAAAATCGAACATGTATTGTATTTTTTTCAATAGGAGATCGTCCACAAATTATTAATTTGTGAAAACCAGACGTTCCAAAGTCCATTTCATCAAATTCAATTGTAACATTATTTCCAATTCCAGTAATACTGTCTTGATCTATCTGATAAGAATCTCCATATAAACTGCTATAAGATAGCACCGAAAGCTTTTCATATGCTTTTTCCAGCTTTTTAAAAATGAATCCTTTCATATGCACCTTGTCTCTTAGTAAAAATGCTATGGATGTAATACCTGACAGTCTCTTTTTTAATTGATAGGTTTCTTCTTGATACGTATTCCAGATAGACGGCTTGTGATAAATAACATCCGCCAACAATTCGCTTCCCTCGTCATATGGAGCCCCCTCCCATATTTCAATCTGAGTTGCCTTGCTGCCCAGTTCAAAAATAGGAATTGTAATTTCATCTGAACCAAAGTTTCCAAAATCCAGCTTATCAAAAACGATAATGCTTTCTCCATCTCTGGCTGTTGCTGCTCCACGTTCATTTCCACTTCCAATTTCACCAGAACTTCTGGTATAGAGACTTCCCGATACAAATTCATAAGGGTTATAATAAGCCGTTCCTAATCCACTGATTTTAAAATCTAATACTGAGATCAGCCTTATTTTTTCACTTCCATTTTGTGCAGTAGCACGGACATAAAATTCACCATCTCCCAGCGCTGTTATTTTTGCCTTTTTCCCAGAAGCTGCTATAGCTGCAATATTAGTATCTACCCCTGTTGCATTGGTCAGCCGCCACTCAATATCTGAATAGGTTGCATTATCTGGATAAAGTTTCACTTCGACCTCAACTTCACCTTGTTCTTTATTCAGGCTTGTTCCAAGAGGACTCATGATTTCCAGCTTACGTATGGGTATCTCTAGATTCCGATTACTTTCCTTATTTTCTTCTAAAGCAGATATGCCCTCAGGAACGATACATTCCTGTGATGTAAAAATCATACTTTTATCAAGTAAACCCTCTGAAGTCACTTTTATTTGGATTTCACCTGGAATCGTTTTTGATGCAATAATAGCAAGTAATTTGCCACTAAATAATCTGCGGCTTGTTCCCTTATAGGATTCGTAATCTGTACTGTCACCATTATCCAGGCCAATCAGCCGTCCTGCTCCCGTAACCTTTACATTTACCCTGTTATTAGCATTGCAGACAGGATTACCATTTTTATCCTTTACTGATATTTCAATAAATATAAGATCCTGACCATCAGCCAGCATCCTTTGCTTATCTGGCTTTAAATCAATCTGAGCTGCATCTGAAAAAGAACGCTGGATATCTTCTGCAATTATATTATTATTTTCATCGTATGCAACCGCACGCAATTCCCCTTCACAATAAGGAATCTGCCAGTCACCAATGAGCGTTTTCCCTGTGCGGTGATTTATTTCAAAAGTTCCCTGGGAACAATGATTGAAAAATAATTCAACCTTTGGCGCATTGGAGCATACCCGTACATCAATCAGCTGTCCTCTGTTAAAATCCCAGTATGGAAAGATATGAACCATTGGTGCAGCTTTATAATCAGTCCATTCAGCCTGGTAAATATAAAAGGAATCTTTAGGAAAACCAGCTGTATCAAGTTGACCAAAATAGCAGTTTTTTGTGTGGTATGGTGTTGGTTCTCCTATATAGTCAAATCCACTCCAGATAAACATTCCCGCGCTAAAATTGGCGTCTCTATCATCTATAATGCATTTTTCAATGCTTCTGGCACCCCAACTGGTAATACTGTTGCCAAGGGATGAACATTGTTCATCATCATCGCAAAGGATTTGTGACTTCAATGGAAAATGGTAGATTCCACGGCTTTGCACCACCGATCCCGTTTCACTTCCATATATCATCCAGTCTTTATGCTGCTTGTGATGCAATTCATAATATTTTTCCCCATAATTATAACCTGCCAGCTTTACAATATCTGCACATTTTTGAGCATTCTCCCATGGCATGTAATTTGAACCTATCGTCACAGGAGCATTATGATTGGGATCATGCTTATACACTTGTTCCAAAAGCATCTTTGTTAGTTCTGTTCCCTGCTCACTGCTATGAGTATCATAAATTTCATTTCCGATACACCACATAATGATACAAGGATGATTTCGGTCTCTTCGAATCCAGGCAGCCACATCCCGCTCCATCCATTCCTCGAAGAAACGAGCATAGTCATAAGGATTTTTGGGCTTTTTCCACATATCAAATGATTCTTCATTGACTAAAAACCCCATTTCATCTGCAAGCTCTAAAAGCTCAGGGGCACACATATTATGTGCTGTGCGAATAGCATTAACGCCCATTTCTTTCAGCAGCGATAACTGACGCCTTATGGCCGTCTTATTAACTGCTGCCCCAAGTGCTCCTAAATCATGGTGCTGGCAAGCACCATGAATTTTAACATGACGTTCATTTAAATAAAATCCAGTATCCGCATCAAATCGAATTGTGCGAAAGCCAAACTGGGACCATTCCTCATCTACTACATTATTTTTGTATAAAAGTTCTGTTTTCATAACATACAGATAAGGAAAATCAATATCCCATAGTACTGGTGAATCAACTGACAAATTTTGAATCGGGCTGTTGCCTTCCACCGTGGTAACCATTTCTCTATTTTGATTATAAATGGTGTATCTAACTACACATTCCTCCTGTGAAGCATTTGCAATTTCACATGATGCATGAACCTTCCACAAATTTTTTTTCATTTTTTCGGTGGAAATATAAATCCCATCGGCAGCCAGATGTACATCAGAAACTGTTTTCAGCCAAACATTCCGATAAATTCCTCCACCAGTATACCACCTTGAATTAGGTACCTGCAAAATTACACGAACCAAAATTTCATTATCTCCATTTTTTAATAAGCTGGTAATGTCTAGTTCAAAAGTCGAATAGCCATATTTCCACTCTCCAGCTTTAGTACCATTTACATAAATAGAACTATCCATATAAATCCCATCAAAACGAAGAATATAATGCATCTTTTCTTCTGGCAGCAGCTGAATCGAGAATCGCTTTCGGTACCAGCCTTCACATGACTCATGAAATATAGCTGAATCATAGATTACCCAATCATGTGGAATATCAATTGTATTCCACATACATTCATCCTTCTCAATTTTATGAATATCACAACCAATTTCCTGTCTGGTAAATTCCCAGTTATTATTAAATAGTATTTTTTTACTCATTCCTCTAACCTCACATCACAATATTTGCAAAGAATCGGGAGTTATCCTGCACCCTTTAACAATTACAATCACACCTTCTTCTTCTGCTTTTCTAAGAGTATTAGCAAAAACAGGATCCGTGCTGCCATTTGGTTCAAACCTTTCAAACTTTCCCATTTGCACAACAAACAACAGATATGTCACATATCCTGCTTTCTTTGCTTTCATTAACCCCTCTAAATGCTTTACTCCCCGCTGAGTTGGTGCATCTGGAAACCGGACAACCCCATTCTCCTCCAAGGTAACACCTTTTACCTCCATAAATGCCTTACACAATTGATTCTTCTCATCATCATATTCAAAATACAAATCAAATCTGGAATCCTCAAATGTTTTTTCTGCCTTAATATACGTAATATTCCCTTCAAGCCCACCACTCTCAAGCCATTCTCTGGCAACCTTATTGGGTGCCTGTGAATCCATATTGATTAATATATTTTCCTTCTCGGTCTCCTTTATTACGGCAACCAGAGAATACCGGGTTTTTCTTTTAGCATTTGCACCATGATCCTCCAAATAGACTTTAGATTTTCCTGGTATTAATAATTCTTTGCATCTTCCTGTATTTTTTACATGACACTGACACACCTCATCCCCTATTTTTACGTAGGCAATAAATCTATTTGGCCTGTCAATAAATATTCCTGTTATTATATTTTCGTATCTCATTAAATCTCCATATTAATTTTTTATCACACGCTAAATTCCATTACTTATAAATGCATTGGATCCAGCCAGTTTCCAGTTGCTGCAATCATTGCCAATAATTTTAAAGTATTTTCGTAAAAGCAACATTGCTCAATGGACTTTGACATAATCTTTTCCCAAAGCCTAAGTGTCCAGTCCTCATTTCCTGATTCCGCCAGAGAACTAACTAAAAATGGAGCAATAAATGCAAGATTATCTGCTTCACCAAACGCAAGTCCTGGTATGCCATTTGCTACATAATAACCAGACATAATAGAATCTGGATTATCTCCTGTACTCGTTCGTATAAAAGAGTTCATTATCTTCAGCTGCTTTTCTGGTTCTGTATGATTGAGAATACTGTCCATTGCATACCTCCATGGAACACGGCAGCTGTTATAATAGTAATCTCCATCATGCTTTGACTCTAATACCTGAAAAGGGGCAGGAACTGATTTTCCATTCACTTTTAAAAGAAAATCTGGCATAAGTCCAATATTTTTGCTGCAACCTGATAGCTGGTCATTTATTATTTCAGCTAAGGAATGATACAAACTCTCCCACTTCCATCTATTTGCCCGGTCATAGTAAATGAAATTCCGAATTACATAAAGCATGAAATCAGAGCATCTGGTTACATATTGAAAATTAGATGTTTTGTCCCAAGGCACCCAGTCCCCTAAAAATAACATGTTGTACTGGTTATTCACACAACTATCCATTAACGCATTCATACGTCTGAATGCTTCATCCCCAAAGCGTATTCCGTCATGGCTTCCCCAAAGCTTATCCGCAAGAAACAATCCATAGCAAATGTCCATGTCTCCATCTGTTGCAGATGAAGTTTCAATGCTTACATTTTTAATCGTTCCATCTGGCATTTGAATTTGCTGCCACGCCATCAGATTATTGTTAAAGCAGCTTGGATAACTTTTAACGTAATGATACAGTTTAACAAAATGTTTCTTGGCTTCCTTGTCAAACCGGCTCATAATTGAAAAAATCACCATTCCGTACCCCATTGCCTCTGAGCAGGTTATGGCTGGCCAGAAATCTGGCTGATCATATGAATAGTATATATATTCCTGAAGAAAATGATTTCCTTTGACTTCTCTGACGTAACGATTTTTCCATTGAGTATAGAATGATTCTAACATACTATTAAGTGTTTGTTTAGTATATTTTTTTATTAATACGTTATGATAAAGCACTGAAATACCTCATAAAGTTTTATTAATTATATATATTATTAATAGAAATATAATAATTACTTTTTTTGTTTTATATTGACTACATTTCCATTATATTCTATAATTATATAAAATCCAAAGGATACAAGGAGGAGAATATGAAAGCATTAAAAATAGATTCAACATTTACAAGTTTTAGTGATTATAATGGTTTAGGGAGCTACAGTAAAAGTATTACTGCTATCTCACAGTACCCAGCAACATATCCTGTATTTATTTACTACAGAAACGGCTCTGTTTGGAATACTGTTGCCATGACACTTAAATATGCAACAAAAGTAGGCTGTATTTGGGAATATCACGATACAGTTGGTATAGGCGGTTATAAACCAACGTCACCTGGTGTACTTCCTATTGATACAGATTTTGCCTTGTATCAGGACACTCCTTCTGGACGTATCTGGGATAATAACTTTTGGAAAAATTATCACCTTGGTTCTTGTGATGGCCCATACCTTGGACAGAATGTAGGCATCAGCCTTTGGAATGCCTTTTATTCACAAGACAATACCTTCGGCGGAAATATTATTGTAAGTAATATTGCATATGAAAAAGAAGTCACTGTTTATTATAAAGAAGATAACATGTCAGCCTATAGCAGCTGTTCCGCATTTTTTTCTCAGTTTACACAAGTTGGAGTTCATCAGACATTAATATCACCAACAGTAAATAATTGTGATATGTTCTCCTTTTCTACAGAATTGAAAGATTGTGAAACAATAGAATTTTATTTAACGTACGAAGTAAGTGGACAGTTCTTTATTGATAACAACAGAGGCCAAAACTACATCGTAAAGAAGTAACTATATAAAGGTACATAAAAAGGAGGGTCGCTCCGCAGCTAAAAATCAGCTATTCTGCGACACCTCCTTATTTTTTATTTTTTCCTAAACATTTTAGAATATAAGAAACTATTTGCATCTTGATATTAGCCATCAGATAACGGTTGCTGACATAATAGCTAACGCAAATATACTGCTCAGATATAACATATCATTTTAAATATAATAATTATCCGAATAAATTGTAAATACAAGTAAAGAAAAGTGGAACAACCTATTCTGTGGCTACCCTACAATCATAAAGGCGTATAAAATAATGGAAAATTTTTCAATAATTATTTTGATGTTTTTGTACTTTTTTACTTTTTTTACAATATTGTATGTTTATTATTACAAAAATACATTTTCTTACTTGAAATTTTTGTTAATTTACCCCATTTTCATAATACATCTGCTGATCTATAATTGCATCATATCATAAAGAAAGGTGGTAAACATTATGAAAAATTTATTTAAAAAAGTTTTACTAGCTGCATTATGCGCTACAGTATTATTCTCAAATCCCCATATTACTCATGCTTCAACTAGCCAAAACCCTATTTTAGTTGCAGACTGGAGCAATACTTCTACTGGTGAGTTTATAAGATGCTACAAATATCTACCTTGCCAATTAATAGGTGCTGATAATGGTGAGATTATATCTGATGGCGATAATGGTATTTGGTGGAGAGTATCAGCTGGGTTATCCTTTACTACATCTTGTTATTTTTCAGAACCAACCTGCTTTAAAGTAAACATTGTGCAGTTAAATTATGGAACTGTTTATAGCAAAGTAGTTACCACTCCTACAAAATCTGCTCATTTTCAGCTAGAGCCAACTTCTACGGATACAAAATATATGATTGTAATAACACCAGCTACAGATGCATCCTTAACTATGGTGTATTCTTCCGCACAAAGCCCTTTTTAATTTTTTAATATACATATCACATATAGGCTGCCTAACCACTAGGCAGCCTTATAAATGCTTTGACATTAGTGATACTACATGTTGGATGAAACAAATAATTTTAATGGTACTTATCTATTTTTTAATTACATAATACGAATCGTATTCGGTTCCATCATGACCCTTTAATTTTTCAGTGGTACTTCTAAAACCCATTTTTTCAAGTGCATCTACTCTTTCTAATGCATTTGATTTAGCTTTTGTTGCCACCTTGTCACAATTAAATATATCATATGCCTGCTTAATAATTAGAGACAAAATACTTTCTATTTCCGTTTCTTTTTCGTAATCACTTCTTAAATCTAATCTTAACAAACCACATTCCGTAAAATAATCGTTAGCTTTTCTATGAAATAATTCAATTGTACCAATAACCGAATTGTTAGTTTGGTCAACAATTGACCAACGCACAAAGCCTTTTCTATCATATTCAAAATGCCAGTATTCTATGGCTTTCTCCATTCTCTCATATGTTGTATAGTAAAAATCATCCCCCTCACAATTATCACTGTTAAAAAGGGGAACTGATTTTTCATCTGAATATACTTTTAACAAATCTTTGCAATCCTCATTCCTTACATATCTTAATAAATACTTATTATTTTCAAATAGTGGACATTCTTCATAAACATTAGTCATATTTGCTTTCTCCTTCGTATTTAAATATAGTTTTTATTTCGCATAACCCACTTTATTATAGCACGAGTGTTCGATAATTAGAACCACCTATTTTTCCTTAAACCGCTTTTCTACAATCGCCAATCCCTTATAAAGTGCAGTTGCCACAATACAGAGCAAAACAATTGACATAATAACCCAGTCTAGTTTAAATACCTGTGTTCACATACAGATAGTTTTAAAGCGTAATTTCTACTTTTCTATAATTGATTTTCTTTATATAAAACTTCACATCTTCCCAAAAATCAAGGGAAACCAATCCATAATCGTGAAATATGGTTATCTTAGTAATATGATCATTTATCTTGGATACTATCAATGCCTTGTCATTTATATCCCTTATTTCGCTTGCTATCTCTGCAATACGCTTTTGGCTAAATTCTTTTTCCTTTTTCACCTGTTCTATATTAGATATTTTTTCAGTAATTTCATCATATTCCTGTTTCAGCCCTTTGTCTTTGGACTGAAACAGCTCATCTGATAAAATACCATCCAGCATCTTGTCTAACAGCAGCTCCCGCTTCTTCATAATATTTGCCTGATTTCTTTTCAGTACCTCAGCATTCCAATCATCCCCACTACTGATTGCCTTTTGTATTACCGCTACTAATGCTTTCTGCATCTGATCCAATCCTTCCTGGGAAAAAATTTTCTGACCTATTTTAAATAAGACTTCCTGCAAATCGTTATCTTTCATATGAATATTGTCACATCCACCGACTCTATCCGTCGCAACACTTCGCGTTGAGGCTGTCTTTCTTCCTCTTTGCACATACTCGCTGCATGACCATTCCAAAATTTGTTCTCCATTGGCTTTTTTCCGAAACCGCAACCAGTACACAGAACCACAATCTCCACATATAATCTTACTGCTTAGAAAATGTTTTCCAATATTACGTCCTCTTTGTTTCTTCACAAAAGCTTCTGTCTTTTCCTGTACAGCACGGTTATCCATCATTTCATTTGCCTTCTGCCAAATTTCTTCGCTTACGATTGCTGGTATAATATTCTCATGATAAATCCATTCAGATTCTTTCATGTGTACTGTTTTTTTAGTGTTGAAATCAAGATGGTGCTTATTCATAACTGCCGTTCCCTTAAATAAAGGATTTCGGATAATTCTTCGAATTGTTGTTTCTTGAAACTTTCCTCCAGAACGGCTTTTTATTCCCCTACCTTCTAATTGCTTGGCAATTATCCTACTGCCATATCCTTCACAGCATAGATTATATATCAGGCGGACAATTTCAGCCTCTTCTTCATTGATTACAACTTTTTTATTTATCTTGTCGTAACCCCATGTGTTAGAAGTGATGCTTACATTCGTTCCTTTTTCTTGTCTGTGTTTATGTGCGTTATTAATTTTCTTGGATAAATCCCTGCTGAATTCCTCTGCAAGAATCGCTTTTATACCTGTTATTAATGCATCATCTGGTGTATAAAATTTATTATCTAGATAAAAAAATAATTTTTTCTGTGCTTGCACCAACTTGTCAACAAATAGATACCATTCCTTCGTATTTCTCATAAGTCTGTCCTGGGACTTGACTACAATCACATCAAATTTATCCTCTAGCTCCTCCAAATCTGAAACAAGACGATTATACTCATTACGCTTATTAGTGGTTGTACCTGACTTGCCCTCATCAATATATTGATCGGCTAACTTCCATTTTTGTTTACGTACTACTGCAATTGCTTCCTGCACCTGATCTTTTAGAGCATTTACCTGTGCTTCTTCCTCTGTGCTTACCCGGCAATAGATAACAGCTTTCATGTACGTCCCTCCTAATCAGCCATGTAGTGTCAAATACCTATTAGTATTCACCTTTTCGTACCAGTTCCACCGCTCTATAGTATTCTTTCTCTGATAGCTTTTTTCTTTGATGCAATTCTCTTAAAATAAATATCATGTCATTTTTGTATTCTTTCGATTTTATGTCATTCTGCCTTTCATTTATGTACACTCCATTCATGCACATTCCTCTCTTCTACTTTTATTCTCATATTATATTTTATGAACAACTAAGAAAGTTGAAAGTTGTACCATTTTAATGTAACCATTAAATATTATGTATCTGTCCACTCTGCTTTTATCTGGACTTGTGACCAGTACAGGCAAACCTGTAGCAGCATTAAACCCTTTTCTGTGTAAGTACAGAAAAACCTTTTTCAATGTAAATATAACTTTGCATGTTATTGGCGGTGTCCAGATCGTTTGGCAGCACCATCTTTTTCATTTATGTGCCTGCTCCTCCTATCACGTAATTAGAACACAACACATCAGGAAGAAAAACGAGACAAACTTTACAATAAAACACGGTTCCAAACTTCCTGGCTCCTTCAGCTAAATAGAATTGTCAAAGTTCACACGTTTTCTTTTCAGTATCCTTTTTAAACAAGATTGATTTATAAAATAATTTGCTATCAATCTTAAGCAAAACATTAATTATAATGCTCTGCTGAAAAGTGATAGCTACTTTTAATTAAGCGATACTAATATGAGGGGAGTCTAGTATCAGTATCGCTTATTAGGGGAGTATGTAAATAAGGGGTGTGTTCTCGGGAAAGCCTTTCACAACAACATGTCGGGCTTTTTTATCTGTTGTTAAACCCATTGTCTTTTTTCTTTTCTTCAATTAAATTTTCGTATACCTCTAATTGCCCTTCTAACCTGCCTTTTTGTCTTTCAGTTAGCTCATCCCAAATTAGTGAAGCTTTTTCTAAATATATTTGCTTATCATTTAATTGCAAATGAATCACCTCGTAATGTTCTTTAAGCACATTATAACGTGTGTTAAACACATTGTCAACCTTTTCTTGGTGTTTTAATAGCATAAAAACATCTTTAATTGACACATATTTTCTAATATGCTATTCTTTTTCTTAGGAGGTGCGAGCGTGAAAGTTTATGAACGTATAAAACAATTAAGAACAAGCGAATTGAATCTAACTCAAGAAGAATTTGCAAAAAGAATTAACATGAGCCGATCCAATTTGGGAAGTATTGAAATAGGAAGAGTGAATGTTACTGAGCGTGTTTTTCAGGACATTTGTTTTGAATTTAATGTTAATGAAAACTGGCTTTCAAAAGGAGAGGGGCATATATTCAATTACCTTTCACCTGACGAAGAATTAGCAGCTTTTATGGGCAAACTAATTTCTGAAGATAATAATTCTGCAAAAAAGAAATTTTTTATAGCTTTTTCAAAACTTCCAGATGAGCTTTTTATCCAACTATATAAATCTTTTGAAGAAATATTTCAACATGAGTAGACCCAGAATCTACTCATGTTACTTCATATTTTTAATAAACCAATATATAGTTCTCCTCTTAATTGGGCTTGCATTTATAAGCCAATTCTTTAAAAACTCTGCTATCATTTCATCCTGATTCAAACAATAGACCTCCCTAGTGTTTATCTTAAATGTTTTTTAATTAGTTCAATTTTATTCTAATATTTTCAATATTTCAATATAAGCTGTATTCTTTGTATCTCTAGTTTTCAATTTTTACACTTTTCAGATACACTTATTATAAAACTTGTACTATTTTTCATCATAATTTGCATATTACTAAATTGACAATTTGTTGTCTTTCACGTACTATTTTAATATAGATATTACATGAGGTGAGTGAATGAAAAATATAATGCTAATGATTATTCTTTGCAGTACATATGGGTTGAATTCCTTTGTTTTTATTCTCTTTATGTATAAATTCTTAACATTAAAGTCCAATGTTCCAAAAATAATTTTACCTGGGCTATGGAGCATTGCATACATATTAGTTTTAATCAAACAATACATATCATTTAATGTAAATACAGTTGTGGGAGATTTATTAAATTTATCTTTTATCATAATAGTTTTCCTATATCTGATTATTTGTTCAAAGCTATTTTTTAATGGTTCTTTATCAAAAAGAATATTTGTCCTTGGACTTATGTATATACTTTCTGTATTTACGGATATTATATCCTTTGCGGTATGTTCCATATGTTTTCATGCTTCAATTGAAAAATTTTCAGTGTTGGGTTATCCAAATGCTATTGCTACAATTATGTCTGTAACCTTACAAATAGTTATTGCATTATACGGTTCCAGATTTAATAAATCAAGTCGCAATTTTTGGGGAGTTATTAAAAATTATAAAGAAATGAGTTTTCTAATTGTTTTTAATGCATTACTTTCTATCCCTAGTATTTTATTATTTAACAACCGCTCCGCTAGAATCAGTATCGTATTAACTGTTGCAGTTCTTCAGATAACGATTGGAACTTTGTGCAGCATTTACAGCGTTTTTCTTTATATTAAGAAGTCTAAGAGTGAAAATGAATATAAACTTAAAATGATTGAACTGGATAAGGATTATCAGCTGAATGAGCATATTTCAGAGAATCTTAATTCGCTCCGACAGTTACGACACGATATGCGTTCACATTTTCAATATATTAAATCATTGTCCCAGGAAGGAAAAAATGATTTGTTAAATAAATATATTGATTCTATCTGCTTAGATATTGAAAAAACAAAAGATATTTTAACACTCAATAATAAATTACTGTGTGTAATCATTCACGAAAAAAAGAAACTGGCTAAGGAGAAGAACATTCAATTTGAAACAATTATAACAATGGAAAATTTCGGCATGCAGGATATTGATTTGAATTCTCTTCTTTCCAATATTCTTAATAATGCAATTGAAGCTGCTGAAAAAGTTTCCATATCAAATAGCCGATACATAAACTTTAGTGTTAACTGGATTAATGAACATCAGTATTGTATCGAATGTGAAAATTCCATAAAGACTAAGCCATACATTAATCGACGCGGAGAACTTGTTACATCCAAGTCAAATAAGACAGAACATGGTCTTGGACTTAGTATCATTCGGAAAATTTCAAAAAAATACGATGGCTATACGGAAATAGATTTTGACGAACAGTATTTTTTAATTAGAGTAGTCATTCCACTTAGTAAAAAGGAGGGTGCTTCACATGAATATTCTCATTCTGGATGATGACAAGCTTAATTTAGAAATTAATTATACTTGCATAAAGGAACTTTGTCAAAAATACAAATTGAATCCAAAAATATTTAAATTCAAGGAAATCAATAGTGATTTTAAACTATTACTTAAAAATGAAGTTATTGACATTGCATTCTTAGATATTGACCTCTCCAACGGCAACACTAATGGATTACGAATTGCCCAGCAGATAACTAGTAAAAATAAATACTGCCTAATCATTTTTATTACAAGTCATGGTGAATATGCTCTGGATGCTTTTGATATTCTTTCATTTGGTTTTCTTCAGAAACCTCTCAATCCTGAAAAATTTGAAAAACTTTTTGTCAAAGCAATTGTTCACTACCAAGGTCTTTATAAAAAATCTCCAGACGAAAGTATCACTTTCACACACAATAGAGATAAGATCACTATTTCACAATCATCCATTGTGTACCTGGAAAAAATAAATCAGCAAGTTAAAATAGTGACAAAAGCAGAAGAATTTCTTATATACGACACACTTAAAAATATCAAGGAACGACTAACAGATAATTTTCTTGAAGTCACTAATGGTATTTTAGTTAATAAATATGAAATACTACTAGCCAACAGGACTACCGTTCGCATGAAAACAGGAGAAGTCTTCTTTCTATCACGTTCACAGAGAAAAAATTTTTCAAATAAAATTTCAAAATGAAAGGTGGCGAAAATTATGAACTTACAAAAGAAAAGAAATGAAAGAACCATTCAATTTGCAGAAACAATTTTAAAAGCCAACGTAAATACTGCATGCTTATTTTGGTTCCATCAGCCAAAGATTCCAGAAGGATTAACAAAAAAATTTAAGAAACACTAAAAAGAATCCAGGATGCTATTGTTTTAGTTTAGTATCCTGGATTTTGACTTGGAGGCATTCTTCTACTCATTTAAATTATTTGCTTTTAATGATAACTACTCTGTCAATATCCACTTCCAGTCAAAGTTATATCACTTTTTAATTTTTCAAAAAAGCTTTAGTATTGTCTGTTTTTTACATTTGTTTGTATGTAGAGTTTTCCATATGACTTTACTAATTTTTTAACATATTCTGCACTCATCAAAAGTTCTTCTCCTTCAACAAGCGGAATCTCTTTATTAGAAAATTCATTGTTGCCATAATATTCACCTCGCCAAGTATGAAAACGAATTACAATATTATCGTCACAATCATATCCAACAAACTCCATCTGTTCACTATCAAATATAATTTTAGTTATAAATAAATTAAAAATCTCATCATTTGGCCATAAAAATATCTCATCTTCAAAATCATCCTGATTTTTCGTCATGATAATGAGTGCATTCTGATTTTCATCTACATAATCCGTAAAGCCAATTCGAACATTTTCATTTACTGGTACACCATCAGCTTTTGCTTTTACCAAAGCTCTATATATCTCACTCTCTTTTGTTTCATTATATGCTAATGTTCTTCTCATTTCATGAAATGCAATAGAGATAAAATCTTCTTCAATATCATTTAATATCTCTATTTTTCCTTCTTCATTGCATTTGTAAAAATTATGATTAGGTATTATACTTCGTGCTCGCTTATAATAACACAGTAACTTAAAATCTATTAGCATATCCCCGCATAATGATTCTATAAAATACTGCTTCCCATATATCTCATACAATTTACCTATAATATTTTTCAATAATATTGATTTTCCAACTGTATTCTTTACCCTAGTTTTACGGTAATTATCAAAAAATCCTCTCTCTTTTTCCATATTTTCTTTACTGCAGCATATCCTTATTACATCGGTATAATCCAGATCAACGTCATGTAAAAGTTGTAACTGCTTATTAAAGTAAACCCACGCTTGTCTCTGTCCATCGGTTATATTTTCCTCAACAAAATCTTCTACCATTAATTCATATGATACGTTCTCTTCCTCTATTTCAATCATGTTACCAATTATTAAGTCAATCATCATATCTTTATGACCATAAAGTTCCTCTAACTCTGATTTGAAATTTAAGACGTACTCCTCACCATATAACTCCATCCCATGTAATATGGACTGCAGTACTGCTAATTGACTTATATAATTAAACCTTTCAAAATTTCTTAAAAACCATTTTACCGGCATTATAGTTCTTTCATCTTGGTGAGAATCAAGTGAATCTATTAAATACGATATTGATGATAACATTCTTTCCTTTTCACCATGAATTAGTCGACCTAAAATAACACACGATAGCCCTATATCCAGTGAATGTTCATTTTTAATCTCTAAATCGTACTTCGCTTCATTGGGTAAACGCATCTTCATAACATCGTAAGTATTACACCACATTTCTGATATAATCTCATTATCATACTGAATTTCCATCAATGCTGCCATCAAGTTAGTGGTAATTGTAACTCCTAATTTAGCCATCTCTATATATAGTTCATCAAACAATGTATCCAATGCCGTTACGCGATCATATGTTATAGCTTTTGAAAATGACTCTTTATCATGTAAGTTTTGATTCCATTTGCTTTTTGATGCCGTAAAAATCAAGACATATCCATAGGCCTTTATTTTTTTATTTAATCCAGCGTTTTCCAATATGATTTTAATATAATCTAAATGTTTATCATAATTATAACTAAACGGCTCAGCATGAACCATAGCACAAATAAGCTGCATAATTTGTTTTTCTTCTAATAAATTATTTTCTTCTAATAAATTATTTTCTTCTAACCAATATATCACTGCATTAATAATATCTTCAGTTACAATATTGTTTGAAAGCCATTCAAGCATATTATCAAACGACATTGAAGAGAAAACAGGTATAGTACTAATTTGTAGCGTTTTTCTTGTTTCACACTTTGCTTTAACACTTATACTTCTCCATTTCAGCAACCATGCATTTAATGTTTTCACATTTATGCCAAATTGATCCCCTATAGCACTTAGTTCAATCAGACTTTCCATATCAATGCCAGTTTCTCTATGCATATATTTAAAGTTTAGTCTAGAGATAATATTGATGTACATACGCCTTGCATCTTTTTCTTTTCCACACTTCATCAATTCTCTAATAGCTTTTACAGAATACTGAATAATTGAATTATTCATGCTATTAGGCAAAGCTTCTATTAGATATATGGCCTGAAAACTACATCCATTGCTAACCATCCATTCTATCAGATCCTCTATCATTTCTTCCACAATCCAGCTTCGTTCCCACCGCAATTGAATTTCACTTAAAAAGTTAACTGCATAATTGGTATCTGTCATTAGCAATTGACTAAACCACCTATTTAAAAATCGTTTTGTTACTCTACCATCAGTATGACTCAAAACTGCTAAAGTCATATCAGTGATTTTATTTCGATATTCAATAGCTTTTTCGGTTTTTATATTATAGAAGAGTGGGTATGAATCGATCACTTGCTCTAAAGATACTTCTTTGTGACTTGAATAACACAAACTATACTTAATTCCTTCTTTATAATACTCGTTTGCAATATCCAAATTTCCAATTTTCATTTCCATGCTTGCTGCTTTATAGCAAAAAGAAGAAATTGTTCCGTATAACCCTCCTTCTTTGGCCGATGCAATAATTTTTCTAACTACTCCCATCACATACTCACTATTATTTTCTGCAAGTATATCCTTAAGAATCTCCATCAATTTGTAGTCAGGTAATGGTCCTACTAAAGAGCTATCTAAAATGGTAGTAGTTTCTTGCGAAATAGTAAATAGTATATCAATAATTTGTTTCCAGGCTTGTTTCGTTGTAATATATTTTAAGGGCTTAAGCATAGATTCTTTTATCAATTCTGAAGCACCATATAAATCACAAGTGCTAGGCTTTCCCTTAAACACATCCGTATCCTTTAACAACTGCTGATATATTTCTATAATTTTTTCCTCACTGTACTCACAATTGCCTTGCCTTACTGTTTCACTCATTTCTATCATTTCTAAGACAAATATACACCAATTGTAGAACCAATTAATATCCGCAAAATTCTTCAATGCTTTTAGGTATATACGGTTTTTATTATTTCGAATTGCTTTTCCAATACTTTTAAAAAAATCCACTAATAATGAGCTGTCATCCTCTCCAATATGCCCAATATTACGAATACGTTCAAGTAAATCTAAACATTTTTGTTCAGCTACGTATTTCTGACCGTATAACCAGTCATTGGCTTCGTCATACGTTTCTTTCCACTGTTTTAAATTATATTTCTCAATTTTATATGCTATTTCATCGACCGTAATATATGTTATGATTTCAGAGAATATTAATTTTCGAAAATTTGAATATCCTTTTTTATTCATCTTTTTCAAAATATCATCAATTATGTCTATCCCGTTTTTATCTACAACATATCTCACATAATACTTCATCTCGTCTAAAGATATTTGCTCTTTATTTTCCCAGTATAAATTCCACCAAGTGTTTCTTCTTCTTTTTGAGCAAATATAACATCCTTCTAAACCTTCCTTTAAACCATACGTTGCTTTTCCGTTAAATTCTAAAATAGAATTTAGCCTTTCTATTCCATGAATATCGGCCAATGCTTCCATGTAATCTTCATTAATACTTTCTATTTCATACATTGTTAAATCTAACATGTTTCCTATTTCAGAAAGTAAGGCAATTTTTGAAAACTCTTTTACCAAGCAAGCTGATTTTAAGAAATACCTATAATTTTTGAGAATACTTTCTCTGGAATATCCAAAGTACATACTATCATGAACATAGTTTATATTTAGGTATGCCATGACTTTAGAATAATCCTCAATACTTACCAGTATTTCTAATAAATTATGAAAGGATTTCGGTTTTCCAAATAGTCCATCTCTATCCAGCCATTCAATGATGTCTCTATAGATAATCTTTTTTACATCGCCTCCTTTTTCACTCAAATAATCAACAATAAATCTTCTAAAACTCTCATGATATATTATAATACCTCCAGAAATCACATTAGTTCGCAATACAGGAGAAATGTTTTCCAAAACCGTATCGACATTGTCTCCCAAACCAGTAATTTCTTTCAGTTCTTCATTAGTGACATAAAACTCCAATCCTGCCAGTGAATATAATATAGCGTCAAAACTGACTTGTACAAATAAATAATGATAATATTCTTTTAAGCCAATTGAGTATTGAGGTAATTCTCTAAATTTATCTTCTTGAAATATAGCCATTTTTTTGATTTCTTTAACCAAATAACTAATATACAACGCATTACCATTTGACTTTTCCTGGATGGCAGTTAGTACATCTATTCCAGATGCCCATATCTCATTTTTTATATTACACTTTTCTAGATAAAGACTTGTTTGATCTTTCCCCCAAGCATTTATTTTTAAAGGATAAAATCCATTTTCATAAAAGGTTTCATATATAGTTAGCGGTTGTGAAGAAAGTAAAACTCTTATATTAGCTGATAACACAAGATGATAAATGGAATCAATAATATCAGTCTTCCCCTTTTCTATGTTACCTTTTTTAGATTCATAAACTCTTTCTATATGGTCAAGACCATCCACAATTAAATAGCATTCCTGATTTATATGTTTAAATAAGCTTTCTACTTCCTCTTTATTTGCTCCGTATGTAGATTCTTTAAATTCCATTAATTCTGGAAATTCTTCCAATATTTCATGAATTAAATTTCCATAAAATACATCTTTTCTTATCCTTCTTAAAGAATTAGAATCATCCAAACTTAGATAACAATTGAATCTTATCACTTTCTTTTTTCTTCGCTTAAGCTCCCTAACAAAATCCTCTATGAACCATGATTTTCCTGCTCCAGGTTCACCTGTGAATATGATCTTATTATTATGCTTTAAGCATGCCAGTAGCCTGTCTATTTGTTCTGGATCTCTAACAAATAGGCCTTCGTCAATTTGAAAATTATGCTCTATTTTCCCATAATTAGTTATCAATCCAACCTTTTGTATTATATCCTCTACTGTTGTTCTTCCACCCTTAGCTCGAATACTTTTTACATAGGATACAAATCTATATATAAAATCCTTTATTGAAATATTGTTAGGATATATTCCTACTCCCAATTTCTTTGCAAAATCAAATAGGATATTTTCCAACTCTCCTGGACTATCTAAATCCAAACTAGCTTTCGGATAATTTACTTCAATACTAAAATTTTCACAAAATAAAATAAATTCTTTTCTGTCTATTTCTGAAGAAGCTTTACTAAACCTATTCCATCCACTTTTAGGTTTCTTTCCTTTAGGCCATATTTTATCTGGTAATATTTTGTAATGCTTGTTACTAAAGGCATTAACATGTATCTCCTCTTGAAGAACATCCAATATATCATCAGTTTGATCCGGCAAGTCCCAAGCCACGCATAATTTAAAAGTAACATCCCCATACTTCTCTTTTAGTTCTTTCCATGAAAAAAACAAAGTATCTAGAGCTGTATCGTGACCGTTTCCATTTGATAAATCATAACGCGATAACTTATGTGCAACATCTTCATTACTATATTTGACCTGAATACACTTAGCCATCAAACCATCAATTATTTTCAAATCATCAAACTTATCATGCTCTGTATCCTTTTTATCAATAAAAAAAACACTTTTAGTACCACTGATTATTTCCTGTATTACATAACCAACAGTCAAATAGTCTTGATATTCATATCCTTCGTGAGCTGTACCTAATGCCAAAGTAATTCCCCTCTTCTAATTTTATTATTAAGACGCCTTTTTCGAATGTCTTCTTTGCATAAACCTTTTTCAAATAAGTATTTCCTGTAATTGTACCACAAACTCAACCACTATATTCTACATATCTAGAATATAAATTCAAATTTTATCCGTCTTTATCCATCATACATAGTTTTGAATATCTGCCCATCTATGCTAATTATTTCATCAATGGGTATTACTGTGCCATCGGTCATAATGATAACCCCTTCATATTTGTCTATCTTTTTAACCTTACTGATAGTAGTAACATAGGCACCGCCATTCTTCTTCACATCCGGCTGAAAGTAGGTAATTTCGATTTCAGGATGCTCTTTAATCCGATCTGCTATGGTTTGTAGCCTATCGCTTAAAGCACCCTTTCTATATTCATCCAATTCTATTCTCTCATCTGTCAATCTTGCTGTTTCTCTGATAGCGGCATCATAACTGGTAAATGCAGCGAAGGGGGAAAATTGAGCCGCTCGGTCAATAGCTGTCATCCGCGCACGTGTCGCTGAAACATGGTGCGGTAAATTGATGATATCGTCATATGTCCTCGTCATGCCTTGTGCCCTCCAATTTGTCTATTCCGGTCTGCTTTGCATAGTTTTTTTATGTAAAAATCAGTATTATAAATTCAAGTTTATCGAGATATAAAATGTTCGGCTTTTATCACCCATTCCCATCTAATTTCCCATAGTGTAGCTTGTGTTGTAAGGAATGGATGTGGCTCTCCATCATAACTACAATCTATATTAAATATATTCTCCCATCTTTTTTGCTTTTCTACTTAGGAATAAATGGTTTCTCACAGTACGGAAATATGATATCTCCGTTATTCAAAACCACATGCCAATAATCAAAATCAGAGAGCAATACAAAATTATCTGGGACATCTATTGTTAACAAAACAATTGGAGAGCCCTTCGTTCCCCAGTTGCGACCATGGATTCTCATATCAAGCCTTTTTCGTTTTTCTTCCCACTGATACCATGCCCATACAGGAAAGATAACACCTTCCGGCAAATTACCGATATGTTTGATCATTTGGCTTGATAACCATAAATAGGTTTCTTTAAAGGAATCGTCACAAATGCGTGCTTCATTTGCTCTAAGCACTCCTTTTTTTCTCATTTCTTCATATGCACACTTATGCTGTATTGTCCATAAAACCATAACACCTCCATAAACTGCAAGAGAAGCGCTTTTGTATTAGGCGCGTACCTTAGAAAAAATAAATCACTGCACCACAGCCTCATCAGATCATTGCGCAGCCTCTTAGTTCAATCAAATGTAAAGGATCGGAATCCAATTGCTGTTCCCATGTACTGAGCTTCATCAATAATAAATCTATTATCTTCCATATAGCCAACAACTTTTATGAAACAGTTCTCCCCACCATTATCATAGTATTCATGGTCAGTATAAGTCTGTGTAGAAAATGAGACATAATATACAAGAATTATATTATGTTCTAACTTTACTACTGTTTCCAGTTGTTCAACTATAATATCATCTATTCGGTCAATAGTTCCCCATTCGCCAAATTCTCCAACGAGCTCCTGATACAGTTTATCATCCCATATTTTTTGGCATACTTCTTTTAATACTCTGTCGGACTCAATTTCAACTCGAATGGTTTCGTCAAGTTTTGTTATGTTTATGCTATTGAACCAATAGTTTTTTTTATACCAACTAATCAATGTTGAATAAATCAATTCAATAGTATCCGTTTGTGATTCATCAAGGTATATTTTTTCCAACAATTCTTTTCTTTTTTTAGTTCCTGTAATCATAACAAGCACATTTACAATCTTTTCAATGCAATGTAACAGTGCGTAAATATCATTGTTATTAACAAAGGAATTATTATCTAAAATTTTATAAATTATCTCTTCATTTTTAAATGATATATATTGTTGATTATTCAAAAGACCATATACATACAAAGTAGCATTAATTAAATATTCCTGTACAATATCTTCGATAATATTTGTTCTCTTAATTACAGTTTTAATTTCTTCATTCTTTTTGATTGTTTCTAAATAGCAGATGAGTACATCACAAATTTCTTGTTTAAGATAAGAAATGTATGTTATATAGTACTCATCATCTATATTGCAAAACATGTCCTCTTTTATTACCATCACATTCAATATAGACATTGTTAATTCCAAATGTCTAATTTCATTTCCCGTCAAACTTTCATAATCTCTATTAGAATATAATTCTAATAAATTAGATATAGTGGTAATTCGCCATGCCACATTTTTTCCTATAAGCTGTTGTAATATTTTCTTATACTTTTCAGATGTAACAAAATTATCAAATTTTTCTTTTTCGTCTCCAGACAAATGCTTCTGTAATATTGCAGTAACAATTGGGGTAAGAGTTACCACAATCTGCTCCACTGATTCTGTTTTTAGTTCAATCTCATCATGTGTTAGCGCATTTCGTAACTTGCTCAAGTTTAAAAAGCCATTATAAGCATATTGATCAATTTGTTCATCATAGATGACAATTACCCTTTTAACAGTCTCATCAAAACTAATGGTATAATCAGTATTTTCCTTCTGATTATTTCTATTCCAAATTTTTCTATCGAATGCTGCATTTACCCAATTATTCATATCCCTATAGATTAAGCATTTACTTTTCGAATACAGAATATGTTTAAATAAAACTTCAATTGCATGATGAAAATTAATAATAACAGCCTTTAATTTAAATTCATTTTCACCTCTTTTGTCTAGTTCTACTATTGCTTTTTGATAAGAATCAAATCCATTTTCAAATCTATTCATATATCTTCCCAACTTTCCAAAATCAAAATTGCTATATCAAGACAGTACCCCATCTTATCCAATCAATAATGTAGTTTCTTTAGATAGCAACACCTCAATTTCTGGCTATGCAATCAGTCCTTAATTTTTTATATACTCAAGAATATCTCTAGCACAGATTTCCATTCCGCATTCTTTCCTGATACTTCAACAACAATATTTCCTTATTTTATTTCTTATACTACACCCATACAATACCAATTTATTTCTCTGTTCAACTCCCCAATAGGCAGATTTTTCAATCTAGTTAATTGAGATAATTCGCAGTATTAAAATGGCAAATTCCTGTTTATATATTTGATAAGTTTATAGCTTTTAGTTCATATAAATAAACTATAATGACTCATGCCCATATTGGCAGGCAACACAAGGATCTTCTAATTCCATAAGCTCCGCCTTTACAGGAATATCAAGTTTAGCAGCCAGACAAGTTCGGTGTTGCCCATTATTACAAGAGTAATGTCCACAAGAATGCTTAAATATCAAAATGCCTGTCCCCTGGTGATGCACGAATCCATTCTTTAAAAGAGATAAAGCCAAATTACTGCATTTGAAACCGTCACATCTTTTTTCAAATTCTTCAAGATCGTCTTTATATTGAAAAATTTCTTCGATATTGCATTTTCCTGTCCGTAATTTTTCACATGTATCTTTTGTAAAATTGTAGTAGAATATTTTCTCTTTCGGGTAGAAATCAACCTCTTCTATCCCTACTGTTTCGAACTTTTCAATATTTCTTTTTTTAAAAAATCCATGAATTCCCATATGTAATTGCCTCCCTAAATTTATCTTTCGCTCATATACTTCTTCTTTTCATCAAAAGTCACTTTCTGTACTTTTGTATCGGGATACCCCTATATTCTCCAACAGAAAATACGGTTGCTCTTCATCTGTAAACTTATCTTATAAATTTCATACCGTGCTTATTTGCCATTATATCTTTTTAGCCTATACCTATTATAATCCCATCTCTATATTTTCACCAGCATACACTTACAACTCTTTCAAATATTGGAGAAGAGAATTTTTGAAAACAATTCATGTGCCTTATCAAAGGAAGTTCAAATCTGCGTCTCTTCTACATGGATTATTTTCCCATTCCACGATAATACAAAAAAACAGCTAAATTATCCACCATCTGTCTGGCATCTCCCCTCTTACGCCAACAATAAAACGCCCGATCCCTCCCGGCATTTTATTCTTACCGTAAACCGGCAGGAATAACCTTTCTCTATTCCATTGTCATTTCTGCCGGTTTTTAATCATAACTGATATTCTGCTCCATACAGATTCCTGATTGGAACTGTATCATCAGCTTGTCGGCAGAGACTACTTTGATGGTCTTTATTAATCTTCTTACAAGGTCGTTGTCAAACTCTGGTATCTTGTAGGTAATGTTTTGTATGAAGTTATCCATATCCTTAATCCGTTGCTCATAATTCTCTTCCAGCCTTTCCTTTCGTTTAACTTCCATTTGCTCATCTTTTAAAACATTGATTTCTTCCACTATCTGCTGATATCGTTTATCAAACGCCTCACTATAGGAACCTGCTTTGGCATTCTCAGCGATCAATGCCACCATCTCCTCCTGCTTTTCCCTGATTTTAGCATCATATTCGTCCGGTTCTTTACTCTGTCCATAACTTCCAATTACCCTTATGACATCCTGCCGGAAAGCTCCCACAAACTCTCCTTCGTTGCTTACAATCCTATGTATGGTTTCCATAACTGCTCTGTTTAATGCTCCCTCTTCCAGTGTTTCTGAATTTCCGCAGCTCTTAACACCGTTTGTCAGACGGTTGGTACATCTCCATACAATCTTTTTTTTCCATTACGTGCCCAGGTTACCCTACGGTACTCATGACCGCATCCCCCACAGATTACGATACCGGTCAATGCATAGGCAGAAGAATATTTGCTTTTCTTATTTTTCTTTCTTGTTTCAGCCGACTTGCATAGGGATGCTCTTCTCATGATTTCTTCCTGTACCCGGTAAAAAAGTTCCTTTGGTATAATGGGTTCATGGTCATCCTCTACATAATAATATTGCGGTACGATTCCTTTGTTGATACACTACCTTTACTCCGCGTATGGCAAACGCACCGCCTATGTTTACCGATGCCGTTGCCTTAATGCTTTCATTTAGTCGTATGGAATGGATACGGACATCCAGCAGTGATGCCGGATTCTCCTGATCTGCGACCCTTTGTTCCTGCGCCTGCTTCTTTTCGGGAGCTGTCTCCCCTGTTTTTCTTTCTGCCATAATTTCCTCCATTTGATTTTCTGCTGAAAAAACACCCTCTGATTTTGATGGTGTTCTTCCATATGTTCTACTGCTTAAATGAAATTTCTTTGAAACTGGTAAGATCCACATAAAATTTCCTGCTAATCTCTCCTTCCGTAAGTACAATGATATCTGATATGGAAAGCGTGTGTCCATCCAATTCCTTTGGGGGATTCCACTGGAATTGATCCCAGATGGCTTCCAAATCAAAAGACCCTGTTTCTCCTTCATATACCAGTTCATACTCCGCTGCCTGCGGCAATCCAAATCCCCTTTTTTCTCTCTGCCAGACTGATAAACTGCATTAAGATCAGACTGTCTTTCTTTAACTGGTAGATTCTTAATGTACCTTTCCTTGTAATCTCACCCCCCTCTGCCACACTTCCTTCTCCCTGTGAGAGCCGGTCGTAGACTCCCTGCCTTATTTCTACCTCCAATCCTTCCTTTTCTCTTAAGAAATCTCTCAGTTCCTTTCGGTCGAACATAGGCCTTTCTGTTCTCTTCTTTGTTGCACTGGATTCTTGTCTCATCCATATGCAGCAATTTACAGAACATGAGCTGTTCATGAATCTTATGATAAATTGGAGACAGCCATTCTTCACTGCAGCGTATGATGGAGTTTGCCATATCTGCTCTTGTAAGTACCAGTCCCATATGGAACCAGTCCTTCTCCTGCCGGTTACACGGAAGCCCCATTACAAACTTCTGATACATGACCTGTGCTGCCATGGATGGTGTTGAAATGGAGTGTGACAGAACTGGTACAGGGATTGCTGCCTTTACAAAAACTGGCGTTTGATTTGCACTATCCTTTGTCCCGCAGTTTTCACATTTTGCTACCTGACGCACGATCTGTTTTACTTTCAGTTTTGCAGGAATGAATTCTACTTCAGTCCTTATTAATTGTTTCCCAATGACTTTTAACTGACTTCCACACTTTGGACAGGTATCCTCCGGATTGATAATATATTCTTCCATCTCTTTGGGTAATCCAGAAAGCATTTCTTCCCTGATTCCAGATTTGCGTGGAGTCTTTTCATGACTTTTGACCGTAATCTTTTTCTGTTCTTTCAACAGCTCCTGTGCTAATTCCTGCACGGAATCAAACAGGCTTAATTACCCATCCGTCTGTGTCTTCTCAAAAGAAGCGCCAAAAATTTTCTTTCTTGCATGGAGCAATGCCTGGATCATGTTGTCTATCTGGATACGCTGCTTTTCAATCCGTTTTTTCTGTTCTTCTATAACCTGTTCTTTTTCGGCTAAAAGAGCACGCATTTTTAGGAGTTCTTCCTGTTCAGTCATGGTATATTGTTCCTTTACTTTTTACTAAGACAAGTATACCATAAAGCAGCCGTTTTCACCATGAAATCAAGGGGTCTGAGTAGCAGAAAAACGCCGATATTTAGCTGGTTTTAGGGCTGTTTATCGTCATTTTTTCAGAATTAAAAGCACGCATTATGGATGTTGATTTTTACTTCATGATGTGCTTTTTTCTGCTCGATTTCTAATCCTTCCAAGAGCCATTCTACCTGTTTGCTGGTAATTTCTTTTACCATTTCAGAATCTTTTGGCCATTGAAATTTCATTTTTTCCAAAAGCTTCTTATGTGCCAGAATAAACCCATTCTTATCATACCTTAACAGCTTGATAGAATCCCGTTTTTTATTACAGAAGATAAATATACTGGACTCTAAAAATGGATCCATTTCAAACTGAAGTTGTACAAGAGAAACAAGACTACTGATCTGTTTCCGAAAATCAGTTGCTCCTAGCGCAAGATAAATATGTTTTGTATCTGTTACCAGACGATTTAACATTGTGTCACCAGCCTATGCATCAGTTCTGCAACGATTGGTATATCCGCTGACTTTCTTATGGTAATTGAAAAATCATTCCATGTAATTACTAAATTATTTATCTTGTTTTCTTTGGAAATTAAAACAGCCTCTGAAGAAGGAATGAATACTTCTACAAAAGTATTCTTTTTTTCTTTTATTTGCTTGCTGTCTTGGATTTTTCGGTGCCAATAATAATAGGCATGTCTGGAAATATTGTTTTCTTCACACCAGATATCAACTTTTTGACCACTAAGTTTTCTATCCGAGAACCTTTTCTTCCATAATTCAATGGATTCTTCTGTATTCATAATGAACCTCCCTAAATGTCTTTTAGGAAAGGATACCAATAAAAACACTGTTTAGGAATGACGCTATGTTTTGACGCTTACGCTAATAATCAGTGCCTATTGTACAATAAAATACAGAAAATTGTGATGCAGAAAGGTGTTCCAAAAACACAGATATTTGTTGCCTTACCTCTATAAATGTGTATAATGATAATTAAGAGTTGTTAAGCAAGGGTGTGCATTGGTTCGAATCCAATTATCACTGCAATCATTCCACTTATTGTAGCCATACTAATGTATTATTTTTCAGTCTTAATGACAGAAAGGCCAGGGATGATTATGAAACTATTGGGTGCTTTTTATTACACGATTTCTTCACTTGCAATCAGCATTATTAGTGGAATGAGTGATATAGCTCAGTTGGTAGAGCTACCTGTTGAACAGAGGTCATGCCTCTGCTTAACAGCTTTTTCTATTGTTGCGTGACCTTTCGTGACAGTGGCTCTAAATCATGGTAATGATTATAGCAGTTCTAAATACTTGCTTCCTCGTATGCAAACAAATACCTTTTATTATCCTAATTATTTTTGGGAGGAATAAGTGCATTATTTGTCCCGTCAAATATTTCCACCAAGTGAATGTTATTACATTCTTTCCATGCATCCGTCGAAACATGTTCAAGTAATATAATTTGAAAATGTTGGTTTTCACTTAAAATATTATCAAAATAAGTATCCATCAGTTTAAAAATCTCTTTGACTTTATTCCAGTCATCCTTTTTAGAGAGGTTTTCTTTGCTCTTATTATAGTCAAATGTACTGTTGTTAAAATAAGGTCTACTTGGCTGGTCAACTATTAAGAAAGGCAAAATATATGGAACCTGATTGTTTATTATTAACTGATGCATCCCTAAAAACAAACACAAGTGCATAAACAGGTGATCAGAGCTGCTTGTAATATTCGCTGTAGTTGTTGCCTTACTTTTGCGTAATTTTAGAACCTTTTTGTTATAGTCAAATGTTGCTAAGTATGCACCATATTCATCCAAAGCAGATTCGGCAACTTTTATGTATGTTTGCACATAATCATTTAATGCGTCAATCATGGTTGCTTTGCTTTCTTCTGGGGAATTGTATACATCTTTTAATTCCAGAAGTTCCTTTTCTTTAGCTCTAATTGATTCATCAACTGTATCCGGTGAATGTTCCTGATTAATTATTTTCAAAAATTCTGTTTTTATTTCACCAATAGAGATAAGGCGTTCTTTGTCATTTTTAACCGTATCATCGATATCTGGCATTAACTCCAGTTTTGCCCTTATACAACTTAACTCTTTTTCAAGTCCCTCTATTTTGTCATCAACGCCATATTCAAATGGCATTTTATCTTTTATAGCTTTTTTAATATTCCCAAGTTCAAATTCAAGAACATTAAGAAATTGTCTATATTCATCATTAGAAATATTATCTGAAAACGTACTGTTAATATATTTTATAGGCTTAAGTGCAACTTCTTCCGCACCTAAACTTTTTTTATATGTCGCATATCGATTTTTAAAACGTCTTAACTTAGTAAGCTGTATTTCAACCTTTTGCTTTTTTTGTTTCAATTCTTCAATTTCTTTGTTCTCTTTAACTTCAACTAGTGAAAGATTCCCTGTCGCTAATATGTTTTTAAGATCTCTTACACATTCATCAAACTCTATCAAATTAGGAGAAATAATTTTTGCTTCCTTCGCTTTTTTTATAATAATGCTTAGGCTTGTAGTTCGATTTTCAATCTCTTTTTCTAACAAGTTTTTATCTTTTTCAAATTTCTGTATATCTCGCTCAACGATAGCAATTTTATCTTGTATCATCAAATTTTCAATAGTAGTAATTCCTAAAGCCAAATCAAAAATACGTGGTAATGCCTCTCTATACCTAGAAAGATCCATTTTATCAAAATAATTTTTACTATGGTCAATAACATCTCCAGATAACGTATTAAATAGCATAAAATATCTATAAGATATTTTTGAGTTCTGCTTTATAGTTTTACCACCATATCCAAATGTTACTTTTGTATTTATTGAAAATTCTTGCTCAATAATTTCCTTTAGTTGAGATTCACCTATAGTTGACCATGGTAAATCTGGAATCTCTCCAACTGGCGAAAAATAATAGTCTGTGGACAAATTTGTTTCGTTTTTAAATTCACCACGTGCTATTGTATATAATTTCTTATTGATATGAAAATTCAACCCATACCATAAAACATTTTCGCCAATATGCTCATATGAAATATTACTCTCACTTCCACACAAACAGTAATCTATGATTTCAAGAACTGCTGTCTTTCCAGTTTTACTGTTACCAGTAATAACATTTACTTTATCATTCTTAAATTTCAAAACTCTAGGATCACCATTTTTTAACCATAAAATTATTTTCTCAATATAAAATGTCATATTCATAATTCAACACGCAAGCTTAGATACAAACTACTTGCCGCCTCCCTCGTTAGTATTTCAACCAAGTTACTACTAGTAGCAATAATATCTTGTGCGGCTTTACCTAATGTTTTTTCATTAAAATCGAATTTATCACCAGTAAAGAGAAGATTATTGTTTTCTATATGTAATAATTTTAATTGTGACATCAGCAGAATAGAATTAATTGACAAAGGTAATTTTTCTTGAAACCTCCGATTAAAATTTGAGAAAACAATATTTTGCTTTACCATTAATTCTTCAATGCTTCTAACCTTACTATTAGCATTTTTAAGATAATCTCTAATACTTTTATAACTCAACAAAGGTTCTATCAATAAGCACTTTGTTGTTTCCAATTTCTTTGTATTTCTCAAAACACTGAGAATAGCTATTCCTGTTAAGATTTCATTGCTCTGAAACGAATGTATGCTTTCCATTTAGTACTTCGCCTCCCATTCTATTTTCCATCCAATCTTACTTTCATTAGATAAATAGTAAAATTCACCATTACTTAAATCTATTCCTAAATCGGTGGTAAGCATTTTAAGTTCCTTTACTCTAATATCATCCAAGCAATTTAATGCATTAATATTGTTTAGTGCCAAATTAGTTTTAGTTAATCTATGTGATTTTTTGTGTAAATTCTTCCAAATAGAGATAGCTGCTTTATGAAACTTTTCCAAATCAGAATTTGTAATTTCTCCATCAATATACCATTGATTTAGATTCATCTGTACATTAAGCATAAACTCTGAAAATTCCGCTACTTGAGATAAATCGTCAGCCTCTATTTCACCAATTTCTATCAATTCTTTTATAAAAGTCTGTTTAAATAAATCATCTGGAAATACTGGTTTAAAGAATCTTACGGGCAAGGTTGTATTACGATTTTTTTCAAAAATGCAGGTGTATTTTTTCATCCATTCATCAAATGTAATTATTTGATGTTTTCCCGCCTTGACATTCTTAAAAAAGTCCTGTTTAAGTTCAGAAAATAGTTCATTGAATACATCGTTAACTCTATCATTTGCAATCATTTTTCTTTGTATATTTAATTTGATACTTGCAATTATTTCATTGCCAGTATCTATAAAATGTAGCTTTTTAATGAAAGATTCTAAAACATTTGAATTCAGATCCAAGATATCATGAATATGACTTTTTATGTTTTCATCTTTGGTATTTTTCTCTAAATCAGACAAATAATCTATCACTTCTGAATATTTCAATTTTCTATTCATAAATTTATTGATATTAGAAATAAACTTATTTTTAGATATGTTCTTATTGGTCGCAAGAATAAATTCAGTATTTTTTAAATATGTTAATTGAGCCTTATTTGTTTTCCTTGCTTCTGACTTATCACAAATAACCTTACACCAATTTGATAATGATTTCCATAAATCATCATCTTTATCTGTAAGATTAGTCGGAATTTCCTTTGCATTTTTTTGAACAGTATGCTTTAGTTGGACTAGTTGAATAATCACTTTCGTATTTGAGGGTAATTCTATATGAACATCATCTTTTGCTTCAAATCCAATTGATTGTCCAGCATCTAATTTTAAAAGTTCGTTTATGAAATAAAAGTATTGAAAATCAAAACCTATAATTTTTGTATCTGCTGAAGTCAAATCATATCTGTTTTTTTCCTCATTCACATAATCACCATCCCAACTTATTTTAAGTATTGAACTCTTTTATAGGCTTCTTCATAAGAAGATGATTTTTCCTTATAAAAATTCGTTTTTTGATATGATATTTTAGTAAGTTCTTGTAATTGTGTATTGAATAATATTTTTACTTGTTGTACAACTTGTTTTCTAATAGATGCTGCTTCTTCTTTGTTCTTTGTTCTTTGTCAAAATTTAATCTCTAATCAATTCTATTCTTTCCAGATTACTAGGGTAGCCCTGACCATTTCCCACATCTTCTAAGTGTAAAGTAACATGAATTCCTATTAATTTAATGTCCCACATTTATTAATTTGCTTCGCAAGTTTTTTTCTTACAATGGCTTTGTTACTGTTAATCGACTTTGTTATTTTATCATTGTCCTTAGGATTGAGTTTAATTTGAATTGCAATAATTAAATCCAGAAGACAATTATCTATTACTAAATTAGTACCAAAGAAACGCATTCTGTAATAAAAGATTAATTTTATTAAAATTAATTTCAGAATGCTCTCTGACGACTCATTTTGTATATATCTTTTTAATTCATTCATAACATTTCCTATTTTTAAATCACACTTAAGAAATATAAACATAAATTTTTCAAATGGTTTATCAGTTTTCTTTGACAACAAATCATCTATAGCTTTTTCCAATTTAGGAGTACCAACATTTTCTAAAATCATATTTTGAATCGCAATAGGACATGAAATTTTTACCGCTTCCATGTATAAGTTTTTCGTTTCTTCAATTTCTTGTACTGTTAATACATTTTCATCTCCGTCTATATCTTTTCTGAAATGTTCAATGCTTAGTTTTTCTTTAAATTTTTCTGATAATTGAAATATTTCCCCAAGAAGAATATTCATTGCATACATATAATTTTCCAAATGATTGATCTTATATTTATTATCTAATAGTTCAGCATTCTTAAGTACACTTCCGTACATTTGTAATAAAGCATAAAAATCTTCCGTTTCTTTTTCACTCAATTCCTCATTATTCTCTTCTGTTTTAGAATTTATTATTTTGACAGCATCTATTTTTATATTGCTTTTTTTCTTACTTAGTTCGGTAGGAAAAATTACACTTTTCGTATTTGTCATATCACTTATATTATCAATCTCTTTTTGTGTCGGACGGTTTTCATTTAAACTCTTTACTAGTTCATCTTTTTGTAGCTTAAAAGCAGCCATAATTTCAAGCTTATTTAGTTTTTCAGCTACATCAATACTCTCTATTATAGATTCGATTATTGTTTCCGCCATACTGTCCAGTAATTCTTTGCAATCTAGCGTAAGTCCTGAATAAAAACATATTTCATTTCGAAAATTAATTCTGTTTCCTTTTTTTAAAATAATCTGCAAAAATTCATTGTTACTCTTTGCGTGTACGGCCAGATAGTACTCTAGTATACTTGTATAACCAAAAACAACTAAATCGTTAAAAACGCTTAGTATTCCTTTTTCAAAAAACAAAACTGAAAATCTGCTTTTTGATTCTATATAACCTTTGTTTTTATGGTACTCATATAAATAATCATCAAACTCTTCCTTAGTAAAATAGTATTCATTTTTTTGAAACATTTTATATGCAAGATTACTCAGAAAATGTTGTTTAATTTGAAAAGAATATGTACTTCTATCACTTTCATTAGGTGACAATTTTTCCAATAATATTTCCAAATAATTTTGCATTACTATTCCTTCATTTTGTGGAACAAAATTTTTGTCAGAATCCCAAAGAACCATAAATATTGACACATTAAACGGAGTTTTTGCAAAATTGATTTGATTACAATATCCATCGATTTTTTCTACTACATCATTAACATCTATTACATCTTCTCTTTTATCAGCCCATTTTGTTACCAATTCTCGAATTTGAGCTTTTCCAAAAAAATGAATATATAACTTTTTAAAGTTTTCACCATATTCAGGTATTTTTTTTATATCAAGTGATTGAAAAAAATCCTCCTTTATTGTTAAGAAAAATCTATTATTTTTATTCTCTTTTACGAATTTAGTAAGCATCATAGTTTGCACTTCATCTGAAATATCAATATTATCAATTAAGAAAACCATTCTTCCATCATTGACCAATTCCATTACCTTAGCTTTATTAATATCTGCATCATCAAGCATATTGTTCATGACAAAATATTTTGTTGCGTTTGTTAATCTATCTTTCTTTTTAGGAAGCTGTCTCATATCTAGATGAATAGGAATAATCCCTTTACTTTCATAATCTTCAATATATAGCAATCCTATTTTTTGTAAAAGTGATGTCTTCCCACTTTCTTTTTTTCCCAAAAAAATAATATTACTATCTTCATCCAATAATTCTTCTAATAATACTTGGTCTTTTTCGTCCATATTTTCTTTTACATATTCAGACTCCTCTGAAAGAATCGGATCAACAAATACTTGGTCAAGCGTCATTGGAGATTGCGAATCAATCTCTTTAATTAAAGAAAATGTTTCAGACATATGTTTAAAATATTTATGAATTCCATTTATAATATTGAACTCCATTTGTTTTTCAGAGGTATTTCCATTTAACGGATATACTGTTTTACCATTTTCATTTACATTTATGGCAATGTCGAAATCTTCTCTCCCCATTGCAAAATATGTTCTCATGAAAATGGTACACAAATTTGTTTCAAAATCTATATTTAAAATAGAATAACCATTATATCCATCTACCTTGCGCCCACATGCATAATCTAAAGGGTATAACTTACCAGCTGTACTATATATTGTTTTCATATTTTGTCTGCATATTTCTTTATTATCATTCTCATGAACATGCCCACTTAATACTATATCGAATTTTGTCATTTCTCTTTCAATTAATGTAGATTCAAAATCTGATAACCAATCTAAAGGATGATGCATCATGCAAATTTTAAAATCTGTATTTTTTATATGCTTAAACAAATCTTTTACCTGTTTTTGTCCTACATACATAAGCCCCCTTTCACATTCACCTCTGCCAGATGAACGCCATGCTGAATCAATACATACAATTCCTATTTTTTTCCCATTTATTTCACGAACAAACGCATATCCTATCTTTTCTCTTATTATATCTTCATAATAAGAATCTAATTCTTTATAAAAATAATCAAGTCTTTCAAGATAAGACGCATTCATATCTATAATATTTTCATTTATTTCTTCCAAAGAAGTAACTAATAGCCCTTTTTCCATTGCTTTTACTATCTTACTAGTATCCACTTCATGATTTCCTGGAACAATAATAAATCTATCTTTTTCAACGCCTAATTTATCTAATAAAGGCTGGACTAATATCATGTTAGCAAATTCCATCTGCTTTTCGTCCTTATTTGCCTTATCCCCTCGTTGTATTAAGTCACCTGTAAAACAGACTAAATCTATCTTTATACCCTTTTCTCTCTGAACTTTCAAAACATCGTTGATTAGTTTCGCCACAATTTTTCTAATTTCAGATTCATCCTTTTTTTGTATATGTGCATCAGAAATATGTAAAATATTTAATAATTTCATATTGTCCTCCGTTCTATTTTTATATTTTTTGAATATATATTAATAGTGTCTTTAAAAAAGGGGGGATATTTATGACTAATTTTCAACTTATACATATTATTATCCAAGCAAAAGATAAAAAACATGTAATTCGTCTATTAAATAAATACCGTATCCCTATTGAAAAATCAAAGTATTGCTAGCAATTAACTGTTAGCAACAAATAATTTATTCTGTGCTTTTTTACTTTTATGGTCTTTGTACGCTTCATCTAATAAGATCTTGCATAACAATGTTGTAGAAAGCCTTTTCCTCAAAGAATTTACGGAAAACAACCATTTGTTTCATCCAGCAATCCTAAGCTTCAATACTCTAAATTAATTCTTGCTCTCTTTTGTATTATATACTATTCAGGAATTTTTGGATACTTTGTTCAACAAAATTCTAAACATCTATTGTCCTATATTCATTAGTCCCTCTAATCAGTTCGAATTAATCTGCTCCATGAATTAAAGATAACCATTGAGACACCTAATCATAGCTTTCTAAATATTTTCATATTATTCTTGTAATATTGATTCATCAATGTCTTTTTCTAAATTTCGTTATTCATCTGTATATAGATAATTTTGTTCATTTTCATTAAATAGGCTAGTTAAATAATATAGAGTTGTTGGAGTTAGTACAATACAATTTCTTTCAAAACTACTCTTGTTCTTCTTTATTTTTTAAAATCGTTTGGATTTTATGTTTTCTACTCTAACATTAAAAAGTTCATGCCTTGCATCAATAAAAGTACCTTCATAAATTTATTTTTACCGTTAAATATTACACTAATAATTATTGTTTCAAAGTTATCATTCTCGATTTATGTTGCTAATAAATGACTGACTTTTGATATTACTTTAATAACAGTGTCTATACTTTAAATTATTTTTCAGGTAAAACGATCCACTTTCACACCAAAATTATACACTATTATTTGGAATAAATCTATATATAATATTTTCTTTTTCAATATCTAGTCTTTTATTGTATAATTTGGGTGTCACCATGACACCCCTACGGCGGAAAATAAAGAGAAGCCGTCGCACTTTCCATGCCAGCTCCCATAACTCCACATAATTTTAACTTTCCCATTCCTCTAATCCCATTCCTGATACAAATTTTTAGCCTTCTAACCCTACTTATTACCTTCCTTTTAACGATTCCTGGCTTGTAATCACTCCATACCCTCTTCCAATCTGCTTTACTCTCCACTGTGCTTAATTTCTTATCCTGCTTTACTTCAATCTGCCTTTCTTCCCTCTTCTTTTCATCTGTTACACTTACTAGTACCAATTTCTCCTGCTTCATAGCAGACTCCATCTCTCCCCCTATAGAAGCCACGCTCTCATCTTTCACTACTTCTTCTACAATCTCAACTGGCATAAAGTATCTTGCTTCCTCCAGATCCACTTCCACCTGTAGCAACTCATCCAGGTCTATGGTACAACTCTCCCATGCTCCATCTTCATTCTCCGTATATTCTGATGCCACAAGTTCCCCTGTTTCCTGAATACTACTCACTTTATCTGATTCCCCTTTTAAAACCTCTTTTCCCGCTTCTATTTCCTCAATGAGAAGAATGTTCAGGGTGTATTGATTTGAGGTCTGTTTTCCAAATTTAAAACGCTTTTCTATCATGATAAGCCCACGTTCCTCCAGTTTTTTTGTTGCACGCTGAATTGTCCGTTCACTAACGCCACAATGCTCCGCAATGGTAGATACGGAAGGATAACAGGCTCCTGCACGATTTGACTTGTATACAAAATACTGTGCCACTAGCTTTTCCTTAGAAGTCAATTCACAGCTGTTACAAATGATATTTAACATTTTAAATTTTTTCATTCCCATAATATTCACCCTGTCCCTAATTTTATCGTTACCTATTCTTTATACTTTTCAAACATCTTTTGAAACTCCTGCGCAAACGGTACCGTTGCTACAAGTGAAGCTTCATACGTATTTTTGCAGATGGTTACTGCCTCATTTTCAAATTGCTTCCTGATTTGACACAACTCCTGTTCGGAAGAATGCATCATCACATGAATTGGTTTTTCCATAATGGAAAGTTTCCTAAGACATTCCTTTAATGCATCCATTTCAAAGATCTGGCTACCGGACAACACTATAATCTCACTGGCAATGTCCTGGATAATCTTCAGAACCCAGTCCGTTCTCTCCTGGATGCAGCCTAAGTCCAGGAGCACAAAATGATTGTCTGCTGTCATATCTAGTTGTGAATTTAGATAGTATGTAACTCCATTCTTCCAAAAGTTTCCTTCTTTTTCTTCAAATGAATACGCATCTGCAATCTGTTGCAAATGACCATGTGGATTTGCTTCTGTATATACCACTTTTGCACCAAAACTGTTTAAATACTGGCACAAATGAAAAGCTGCCGTTGTGGTACCTACTTTTCTTTCTGTACCCAAAACGGCAATAATTTCATTTTTACAATTCCATTTATGTACTTGAACAGTTTCTTTCTGCTCACAATAATACTTTTCCAGATTTAAAAGAGGTTGCTTTTTAGCCATGTTTTCTTCCTGAACAGGCTGTGACTGCCTTTCCTTTACTTGCAAAACCCGCTTGCTAAGGGGTTTTCCCTCTGACGTTTTCACTTTCGTATTTACCTTTTCATATAGGTTCTCAACTATTTTACTTTCTGGAACTGGTATAGATTCTGGTTGTACACTTGCACTATTGTTTTCTTCATTTTTCGGCTCTGGTTCTTCTAAAAACTCCTCCTGTTGGGGAAGCACACTACTTTTCGTTAAAATATTGGTTATCTTTTCTTCTATGGGATCGCTTGGATAAAGCAAAATGCACTTTGCTATCTCTATGTTCTGTCCTGGAGCAGTAACATACAAAATCACTTTGCTGTATGGATTTAACATTTTAAAAATTTGTATTCCCTGCTCCAGCTGGGTATCCTCCATTTTCAAGACGGAGTAATCTACAATCAAATATTCAACATCCAGATTTCTCAAGTCCTGCTTAATAAAAAGGCTAAATTGCTTTTCAGACATTTCTTCTGTCCAAACCTTTCTGCTAAACATATAAATGTCATTAATGAAATCAAATACCTCTTTATTTTTTTCACCTGCAATATAAAATATCATCTTTCACACTTCTTTCACGTTTTCTTCAATTTCTAAACATACTTTCACGGTATGATGTATTTATAAAATCAATGAGGGCAGCAACACAAAGCGCGCAACGTTGCTATCCTCGCCTAATAAGATAATTATCCTTTTAATATAGATTAAATTTTTTCATAAACTCCCCTTTTTAAGACTGGCTCTTTAGCCAGTCTATTTACATTTATCCACCACCCAACCCATATTTTTTTAAATACCATTCTGCATACCTTCTTCGATTCGCAAGCCCTTGATATGCTTTCCCGTTTACAGTGCTATATGCCCAGTTCCCACTACTTCCCACGCAGCCCTCGTAATACGTACAAAAATAATCCGTAGCATAGACTACATCCTTTGTTTTGCCCATCAAGAGGTATACATTTGCATAATATGTACTGCATTCCATATAAAAGAAAGTAAGCTGCACCTGTAAATCTGACCATTCTTTCTCACATTTCTGGGAAAAGCCAGTGAGGCTAAAGTCATTTCCCTGCCATCTGCCACCACCCCACTGGCAAAGGCCAAAATAATGGTCATTATGGTTTGCAGCTGGATTGAAGGAACTTTCCACCACCATATTTCCCATAGTTGCCGCTGCTCCCTCATCTGTAAATCCAAGTCCCTTTAAGAACTGCCATATGGTCTGCTCGATATCCGGATATTTTTTTATTAGAACATCATCTTCTTGAACACAGATTGTATCGTTTACCCCTGCCAATTGTTCTTTTAACATGTTTGACATGGATTCCAACGGATGCATTGCCAGGTAGATGACAGAAGAGAAAAGAAACAGGACTAGGATTACAAGGGAAACCGCTATAATAAATATCCTGTGCCTTTTTTCCTCCGATTTCAGTTGCTCTGCCGCAATCTTTGCTATTTTAACCGCAGTAGCCAGCTCCATTTTACCGACCTCCTGCTTTTCCAAAGTACTCTAATTCATACTCTGGAATATCAAATTTGACATGCATGCGTTTATTGCCAATCATCATTAGTGCATGCTTTTTCTGTTTACTGCTCAGTAGATTCTCTTCTGCATTGGTTAAGTTGTATAGTTCCTTGGTTTCCATTAAATTTTTTCCGTCTGTTCCAAACATGATTTTATAGCATGGCTCATCGACAAGTGCCTGGCCATACATCTTTACTTCTGGCGAAAGAAAATCGTTTACACTGTGGGATATTATTACCATTGCTGCTTCGTATTTTCTTGACCGTTTCATGCAGTTTCGTAAAAAAACAAGCGACTGTGGGATATTCGGATCTATCATCAGATATGCCTCATCATAAAATGTCATAACACGTTCTGTTCTATCTCTGCTCATCTGTTGCCAGGTCCATGAATTAATTAAAAAATATTGTGCTCGCTTTACATTATCACTGGAACCCTGAAGGGCACTTGTGTCTAAACAGACACACCTAGACTCTGCATGAAGCGTTGTCTTGCCATTCCACAAAATAGAATCCGCTCCCTCTGCCGCATCTTTCAGCAGAAGGGAAAGTTTTTTATAGTAATTTACATCCCCATCCTTTCGTACCGCTTCTTCCTTATCCGCTTTGCTTTTCAGCAAGTTATATAAATCGGACAAGATGGGAAAATCCTCTGGGCATAATTTTGAAATATCTGTTGTCCAATAAATCCGAAATTGATTATAAAGTTCTATTAGGCTGTCTTTTAAAACAGCACGATCCATATCCGTCAAACTTGGCAAATACAGTGAAAAGAAAATTTCCAGATGCTTAATATACAATGCCAGATCGCCCATTCCATTCCCTTCATCCGTATATACTTTATCGTTTTCCTCTCTGGGAATGGCAGCAATTTGTAACGGATTGATTCTTCCACCAATCCCTCCCCCAGCGTTAATCCAGTCCCCCTGCAATTTTCTGCATTCCTCTCCATACTCTGCTTCCGGATCAATAAAAATGATTCTTGTTCCAAGCATATATTCATTTAACGCAATATGCTTTACTGCTGTGGACTTTCCCTGTCCTTTTATTCCTGTTACCAAAATATCGCTGCATGTTCTGTCATTTTTTCTTAACCATAGGTTTAGGAACATTAATCCCCCTGCTCCATCCACTGCCATGTAAAAACCAGATTCATCATTCAGTCCGGAACTGGCATTGGGAAACCCTCCTGCTACAGCAGATAACGGCGCAATTCGTTCTGTTATCTGCTGTACATCTTGGTCAATCGTGTAAAACGGACTGATTTGCCTAAACCCATTTTTCTGTAAATCAGTCAGCATTCTTACTTTTATTTTGGAAGCCAGGCAGGAACTGGTTGTCTTTCTGCAAACCTTCGTCAATTTTTCTTCTTCTGGTGAAATCGCCAGTATACTCATGCTTAATGTACCAACCGCTTCTCCATGTTGGTCTATCTGTATCATCAGCTTTTCCCCATCATCAGCCGCCTTTTTGGCCCGGTCTCTTGTCAGAGCATCCTGTGCTTCCTTTTCAATTGCCCTGTGCCGGCTTATATTTTTGTTTAATGCTTCAATAAATTCCCCACTTTCCATGGGTGTAAACACAAAACTTGCAATTGTTCCTGGTATATTGGTCAGCTTTGAAAGCCATCCATATGCAATATCCATTGGATAGTGTATAATTCCATAGACTCTTCCCACATTTTCTCCTACTTCCATTCGATTCCGTCCAAAGAAAAGTCCTACTGGCGAAACTGCATTTAATAATGCATTGTTTATTTCTTCACCCTTACGTATGTTTGATTTTTTTAAATTCATTCTCCTTGCCCCCTAGTCGTTAAGTATTTTATCAAATATGGAATCGTTGCTTCGACTGAAGTATCTTCAATTGATGCAAACGCCGGATTATTAACCAGGTTGCATAATTTTATGATTTCATTTGCTTTTAAAATTTCTCCTTTCAGTCCGGCACTTTCCATATGTTCCAGGAATTCGCCAGTGGCTTTTTTTAATTCCTTTTCCGTATCCTCTGCTTTTCGTTCCCAGAGCATGTAATAAAATTCTCTCTGGACAACTTCTCCTGAAAGAGAAAAATTACTAACAATTTTCATTGCGTTTCTTAATAATTCTTTTTGCACTTGATCATTCGAGTCTGACATCAGCTCATAGTACGTATTTACAATTGGTCCAATATCAATTGGTCTGCTTACCGCTAAAAATTTGAATGGGAGCCTCATTTGTGAAAATTCATCTGTTATTCTTCTTGCTAACTGCTTTTGTTCCTCTTCTGTCAGCAAATCAAATGAGATTGGCTGCACTTTCACATAGGTAAGCAAGTAATCATCTTTTGTATAGAGAAAGATATCACGAATTTCCCTTATGTTCACAAAGTCCTGAGCAGATTCCGACGCTATGTTTTTGGGCTCAGCTGATTTATTTTTCTTTTTATGCTGTATAAAATACATGACGGCCATTGCTGCAAGACACAACAAAATAGCCGTTATGGGCATGATTAAATTTTTCATCTCTTTTCTCCTCAACATTAATGAAATGGCAGCTCCTCGTCAATGCCATCCGGAATATTCATAAAGCCATCTCCGTCAGCCTGGCTTGGTTCGATTCTCTGTGCTGTCTGATTCCCTGCATTTTTACTTTCAGCAAATTCAATTTCTTCTAAAATAACATCTGTGGTATAAACTTTTTGACCATCCTTGTTGGTATAGCTGCCTGTCTGGATTCGCCCTGTCACGGCAATCTTTGTTCCCCGCTTCAGGTACTTCTCTGCAAATTCAGCTGTCTTCCCAAAGGAAACGCAGCTGATAAAATCGGCTTCCTCCTGTCCGTTGTTTTTGTACTTTCGATCCACCGCCAGTGTAAACCGGGCAATCGCCATAGCATTATTTCCCTGTGCATAGCGTACATCAGGATCTTTCGTTAATCTTCCTATTAAAATTACTTTGTTCATATTGTTTTTCCTCCTTTTTTGCATGAAAAAAGCAGCTCCTTGCTATAAGAAACTGCCATTTTAGTAACTTTATTGAGTTATCGTTCCATTTCATTCTCTGGACTTAGACCATTTATAATATCTTTCAGCTGTACATTTTCTGCTTTCAGTGTGTTACTTTCTAACCTCAGTTGAGAATTGACTTCTTTGAGATTATTATTTTCACCAACCAATAATTTCATCTCATCCGAAAACCCATTTAATTTTGACATACTGTCAATGATATCTTTTTGTTTCTCCGTCATATTTTCATACTGATACTGAGAGCTTACTCTATCTGCTATGTACATTTCTTTTACAGAGCGTGTGATTTCATTACTCTCTTTTACTAAGTCAGTTATCTGGCGATTCTTATCCTTTACTAAGTTAATAACCTGACCATTTGTTTCCTTGACCACATCCTTAATCTCACCGTGCTCACGACTCATATCATCGTGTGCAACAAGTCTTTTCACATCCTCTAAAATCACGTGAATCTTTCTAGTGTAATAAATTAAAGGACCTATTGCACCACCAATAATCCCACCTAATACCATTAATATAGTTTCCATCCAAAACTCCTTTTGATATAAAAAATCAAACATTTCTTTCTCCCTCCTTTATATTTCATTATTTTTCCTTAATCAAGTTTATTTTTTAATAATTCGTCATTATTTTTACATACTAGGTTTGCTATTTGAATTGAATTTCTTTTTTCACATACCAATCATCCCAAAGATTTCCTTCCATTTTTATACTGCCTTCTCCTATGTTGCATAGCATTCCAGACGGTGTCCATGCATCAAAGGCTTCTACATAAACATTGTAATCTCCATCTGGAAAGTAGATAGGAGTAAAATGTACCTTGCTTCCATTTAATGAGTACTGGTTTATTGGTAGTTCCAATACGGACTGTAAGGATGATTTTGACGGCACTGCATCCCTTCTGTATTTTTGATAATTGTATTCTGGGAAATAAACACAGGCACTTTGAATCCCAGTACAGTTTTGACTACTTCCTGATACATTTGAAGTAATTGTCACTTCAATTCCATATCCACTTCTAACACTACTATTTTTTTGATTAGCACCTTCTGTATTGCGATCTGCACTTACTTTTATTTTTGTATATGTGATTTTACTACTATAAGAATTCTTTGCATACTCATAAACCGTTTCATATATTTTCATTTTATTTCCCTCTTCATCCTCGTAATAATCACCTGTCCATTCCCAACGTTTTGTACAAGTATAAGTATGCCAACTTAACTGTGTTACTGGTTCACTGTACTTGCTTAACGCATTCGTTGTTGGAAACTGTGGATTTGCTTTCAATGAAAATTGTTTTGACGGTTTAGAATCAGCTGTAGGATTTTCAGGCTCTTTTCTTACCAGAGGACTAATTGTTACAGGAATAGACACCGTAGCTGGAGATGTGCTTCCTCCCGTTATTTCAGCTGTAATAGTAGTATTTATCTTTTCTGTAATTTGAGGTGTGTGCCACTTAATCCATACTGGTCTGCTCCCACCTTGTGGAACGGTAATTCCAGTTACTTGTGTAGTCTGTACATAGTCACCACTGAACTGCACTGTAATCGGATTGTCACAGGTTGCTCCATCCTCGTCACCTCCAGATACAGTTACGATTACTGTTGTTATCACATCCGTGTCGGGTCTATACACATACTGTCCTGCATCCAAACCCACCTCATTTCCTTCAGGAGCAAAACTTAAGATACCAATGCCCAGGTAAGTTAAAATGTTGCCATTGTCTATTCTTGCCGATTTGGAACCGGTCCAGGGTTTGATACCAAGCTCCTTTTTTTCCAAAAAAATAGCTAAGGGCAAGTTTTTATGTGTAAAGGACACAAACTTTGCTCTTAGCTCTCCTCCAGAGTTCAGGGAACCACCTAACGCTATATCAAGCTTTGCAGCTTCATGTGCCGTTAAGGCAATGTAGTTTCCCTGAAAGGTAATATAAATCATAGGTTCAATAATTAATTTGTAATTGCCATTTATAAACTCTTCATAGGATATCCCTACTCTGGAAGCAATTACTTTTAATCTGGCAGAATCGTTAAAATATGCTTTAATTTCTTCTATATTAGATGTACTATTTGAATTGCTGACAATAGTGGGAAGATCCTCTACTTGATATGCTACTCGTTGTCCTTGATCATTTATTATATATTTTTCTTCGGATTGCAATAAATTACGACCATTTGAATAACCTCCTACGCCCATATATTCTAACTTACTTATTTTTCCAAAATGTATAATTATTCTATTGTCCTTAACAATTCTATAGTAATCAATAGTTTTTGTTCCTTCTGCTCTACATTTTGTGCTTGTATCAATTACAGTCAATCTTACTCCATCATCACCTGATGAATATTGATTTTCTGCTGTTCCTGCTTCTGTTCCTCCTCCAGAACCGCCTCCGTTCATATTGGTTTCTGCTCTTATCATTGTACAATTTAAAAAATTTAATATTACTATTAACCATATGCCTATTAGTAATCGTTTCATCTCAAAACCTCCAAAAAAAAGATGTAGTTTTTAACTACACCCTTTCATTAAAAACCTATTTTATTGTTACCAGGTACCTACTTTTTCGCCACTCGCTGCTACATCTCCATTCACATCTTCACCTGCTGGTTTACCTGGAAAGAATTTAAATCCCCCTGAAGAACTACCAGTATCTGAAGAAGAACTATTGTTACTAGAGGACTTTGGCTTAGAAGTTTCTGTTACTTTCGTTTTCACATAAACAGTTGCCTTTTTCATTGTGGTATTGCCTGCACTATCTGTTATGGAATACGTTACTGTATACGTACCCGCTTTTGACAAATTCACCTCTGTGCTATCCACTTTTATTTTATCTGTCAAATCTCCATCACGTTTGTCTTTCGCTTTTACATCTTTTAGATAGTCAATTGCTCCATTTACGTATACAGTTCTGTTTTTAATACCGCTTAATACAGGTGCCTTATCCTTTTTAACCGTTATTTTTTTATTCTTTTTGGCGGTATTGCCTGCACTGTCTGCTACGGAATACGTAACCGTATACGTACCTGCTTTTGACAAATCTACCTTCGTGCTATCCACTTCAATTTTATTTGTCAAATCGCCATCCTTATTATCTATTGCGGTCACACTTTTCAGATACTCAATTGTTTCACCTATATAAACCGTTCTATTTTTTAATCCATGCAGAACTGGCTTTATGGTATCACTAACTATGACAAAGGTTACTTCTATGATTGTTTTATTCTCTGAAGCATCCGTCACTGCAACTTTTTCTGTATAAGTTCCAGCTGTATCATAACTTTTAGATTCTGCTCCATCTTCAAATACGACTGTTACACTACTCTTGTCAGAAATACTGGTTACGAGATTTTTTGCAACAATCAGTTCACCTGTTTCAAAAGTCAACCCCTCGTTGCTTTTTGCTTCAGGTGCTTTCGTATCATTTACACAAACGGTGAATGCAAGCTTTTCTTTTCCAGTATCTATATATGCCTGATAACTACCTATATTGCTTATATCTACCTGAGATAAATCAACACTTGCTTCTCTTAAATCTCCCTTTGCAAAATCCTCCACTTTACTGACTAGTGGCTCACCAAGTTCAGTAGTAACTTTACTAGATATCAGCCTTACTCGGTTTGCAAATGTATAACCACATAAAACGCTGACTCCTACTGCTACAACTCCCATCAGCACAAAAACTTTTTTTCTCATAACCAATCACTCCTTCTTTTTTACTCCCAAGTACCTACTTTTTCACCGCTTGGAGCAACATCTCCATTAACATCCTTGCCAGTTTCCACTTCCACTTCAAAGAACTCTATACTGTCTGCATTTGGCTCTCCATCATACTCATTTTCTATGGTTTCATCCTTCATGGTTTCCTCTGACTCATCCATTACCTTTATTTTCTTTGAATCTGAGCCTACATCTGGATTCTCATCTGTTTTCCTTTCCATATCAGAACCAGAAGCTTCTGGCTGTTCTGTTTCTGTATCCTGATTCGCCAGTTCGTCATAGTCGGCTAAATGTAGTTTTGGCTCTTTTGAAACTATACTCTTCTCTACTACATGCTCTTCCACAGAAACCTCTTTCTGACTTAAATCCCTGTTGGCTTTGTAAACGATAACCAGTAATAGAATAACCGCAATACCAATGATATATTTCTGCTTTTTCTTAAAAAAGCTTTTGATTTTCTGATACAAAATTATAACCTTCTTTCTAATATTTTCTTGAATAGTTATAATTTCCCCATACCTTATTATACCACGAAAACCCAGTATTTACAAGGCTTTGCGGGAAATTATCAAACTTTTGTACGAAAAAAACACCTTACTAAGGTGTTTTCTATGTACAAAACTATATTTTATTTTTTCTGTTTATTTTCATTCTTTCGAGTGTGCCCCAATAATCAGTCAAATTATTTTTTTTCAAATAATATTGCATAATATCAACTAAAGCTGTGCAGAGCAAGGATAAACACAAAGTAGGTAATAACATCAAAAAAGAAAGTTCAAATATCATTTTAAAGCAACTGAGAAATATTTGCTTACTTAATTCCTGATTATTTGTAATAGCTCCCATTAATTCTTCAATATTCTTATATGATTTTTGTATTACATTAAATGACGGAACATCACTAAAACCAATGCTAACAATATAAGTACCTACTGTGAAAATAATAGTACAGAGCACTGAAACAAGTTCATTTGCTAATTTAGATATTTCATTCTGAACCGTAAATGTAAGCCTTATCCAATATTTTATATATTCAACAGTGAGTACTATTGCGAGTCCTATATTAAACGAAATACCAAGACATATTCTTACTACTAAAATCATACTCATTCCAACAACATAGCACATAAACTCTAAAGTAATAACAAGTAAGCATTTTAAAAGCGATACGCACCAACCACTCGTGTATCTTAAAATCACATCAAGTATGCAATATAAAATTAAAAAAAATGCCAATAACTTGTGTTGCACTCCACGCTCACTCAAAGCATATATGCCTATACAACAGCATGCTAATATTTCTACATTCCTAATATTTTTACCTATTATGATATTTTCTTTATTCCACGCTTCAGTTTGCCATTTACATATTCTACTTAAACATCTCTTTGCTAATTTCATTTGTTCTTTTCCTTGCATTTTTATGCTTATAATAGCATGAAATTACAAAATATGCAATGCTTATTAAATCAAATGGAATCATGACCGTTTCACGCACATATTGTATATCGTTTAAATTTTTCTGAATGTAATTTCCAGCTATGATAACAAGTATCACAAGCTTACTTACAACAGGTCCTTTAAATGCATCTTCTTTATTAGAAAACGTTAATAACATTACTGTTACAATCGAAATTATACGTGCATCCTGATAATCAGTCATAGAAATACCTGCCACTCTGTGCAAAATAGTCATTCCGATATAGGATATGGGTATGATTAAAATAGTAATCTTTGCTAAAACACCCTTTCTTACCGAACGGTTAAGTAACTCACCGATATATCCAAGTGTATACACCAGAAGTTGAAAACTGAGTATTCCCACAGTGATTTCACATATATTAAACATTTTTCCTCCTTCTTTCTATTACCATTCTCATCCTCGCCCGCCTTCCTGCTAACCACCTATCTCCTTTCCTTCTCCTAATCTGGTATAAATTTCGTTGTAAATAACATGCCAAAAGTAAATGAACAACCAAAATAGAATAGAAAATCACACAATAATACAGTCTGATGATACGCTGCTGGTACAACATACTAAGCAGCGCAGCCAAAAGAACATTACCAGCCAATTGTTTCATATAGTTGTCACTGTAGTCAGCCATATTCTTTTCCCTAACATCAGTTACCATAATGCTCATTCTGGCAAAAACACAAACAGAAAAAAAAGAACCATAGGCAAAATTCGATATTTGCGAATTCCATTGTTCCAAATGAAACATACGTGCAAAAGATAGCATAGTTAATACAAGGAAACGCCCCTCATTCTTTACAACTAAGCCATACCAGTTCTGTGTAGTGCATACTCGAATTACTGGCAACACAAGTATCGTTCCAAATAGCAGAATATTCATAATACCGCAATGCTTCTGTTTCTTCTGAACAATACAGAAGTAATTCCATCCTGCATAACTGAATATCACAAAACCCATAATAATCAATAGTAGTTCACTCATATTTTCCCTTCTTCCCTAAATAATACTTAATACATTTTTTTATAAACATATTCTACCTGAATCGGAACTTTCGCCTGAGCAGGAATTCCAATCAGATGAATGGGAACTATCACTACCAAATTCCCAGTCACTTTATATTCGGAACTATCGGTTGCATCTTGTACTTTTGTTTCTATATCCCGTATGTAACACTCAGCACCTGTTTCTAAGTCCTCTCTGCCCAACAACTCCGCTAATTCATCAGAAACATTTCCATAATCGTTGATTGCTACCCATTCTGGCTCTTCTGTACTATCACCACCTCCTTCCGCTCCCCCTTCATACTGACCACCTATTTCCTTTCCTTCTCGCAATCCGGCATAAATTTCATTATAATTTTCAATAGCTACTGTTCGGACTGCATTTTCAAATGATTCCTTTATGTTGTAGGCAATGATTTGAACCCGTATATACTCAAAAGCGGCAGAAAACAATAACATTCCCACAAAAAATAGAATGGCTACATCAATTACTGTACTGCCATCCTTTTCTTTCAGTTTCTTTTTTATTTCCAATACACATCACTCCTTGTCTGGGAAACATTTCTTAGTGAAATTGGAACATTGGCAAAATCAAATCCAATCTGATAAGAGGCAGAAACGGTTATTCGGATGCAGGAATTCAACTGAATCTTTTCCGTTCCCTCCATATACTCGGTTCCTTCTAATGATATCGCTACGTTTTGTAGATTGGTTGACTCCACATATTCCTTTACCACCTCCTGCACTTCGCTGTCATATTTTCCTGATACCGATATAATTTCTCCGACCTTATCAGCAAAAGTCCCCATCTGGTATCGGTATATCATGACCGATATTGTTTGTAAAATTAATGTTAGAATCATTCCAGCAACCAAGACGCCAATACAAATTTCAATCATTGCTGCACCCTCTTGCTCCATTAATTTTTTCTTTACTCTCATGAATCCACCTCTTTCTCACTTAAAAAGTTAAGTTTTGCATGGCATACATTCCTAAAATGAGCAGATACATAACAAGCATACAGGCTAGAAGAAGCATCAGATACTTTTTAATCTTTCCTGGCTGTTTAGCAGCCTGTGCTTCCAACCTCTGTATCTCCATATTGTCCATATCATGTGACAATATTTCAAAATACCCTCTGTTATCATCTCCCCTAAGAGTTCCCAGCAGCCCTCTGATCACATCCGATAAGGCTGCGGATGTAATTCTGGCTTCCAAACGCAGTAACGCAGATTCATAGTTTCCCGAACGCATATCAGCACAGGTAATATCCAATTCCTTTTTCATTGCTGCCCCTGCATTTTTTCTATAATTCTCTAAAATAGTAAGGACATCCCGAGTAGCCATCAGCTCCTGCTTAATTGTGGAGCAGAAGCGGGGCAGCTCCAGTTCAATGGCTTCCCGCTTTTTTGCTATCTTTTCCCTTAACTGATTGTCTTCTTTAAAGTAGACCAAAATAGAAAGCACCACTACACCAACTGATATAATAGGCATAATTAAGAGACAAGGGATGATAAGGGTAAGCACTAGCCCGGCTGTCACAACGGACGTTGCCTTGAAGATTTCTGGTGTCTTTTCAATTCCCAGACTTTTCAGCTCCTGTTCCAGCTTGCTTCTTTTGTATTCATCTAAATGAATGTATTGAGAAAGCCATGCCGACATTCTCTGTATCATCAGTTCCAGTTGTATTAAACTGCTTTTTTTGGTATAGATATGAGCCGTTTTTTCTGTCCTGTATGTGGGCAGTTTCAATACGCTGGTAATCAAGGTATAGCTTCCATATGCCATTCCCAAAAATGTTAGTACTCTTATTATGAATAACAATTGCATCCCTCCTATCGTTTATACTCGATTGGTCTTGTTATTTTGATTACGGAAAATAAGGAAAAGAAAATGACACCCGCACATGCTGCTAATGTTATTTTTCCTGATTTCTGGTACACAAGAATACGAAACCAGTCCTTATTTAGAAAATACATCAGTGGTACATTGAGCACCACTAAGATTACCATTGTAATATATTCTTTTACTGGTTCGTAAAGCATGGTATCCAAACGGGCTGACACCACTCTCACGGTAGAGAGTTTTTTTACAATGGGCAGTAAGGTACTTTTCAGCTTGCTGTCATCCTGGCAGGCTACCAAAGCATCGCACCATTCCCCAAAGGTGTCGTTGTCTATTTTTTTCTTCATCTTCCGAATTAATTTCCGTATATCTGGATTTATGAGGTTTGCCTCAAAAATAAACTGCTGAAAAACATCATGTATGGGTGCATTGACATAATCAATGTTTTCCTCCATTGCATCTACTATGTTTTCACTTCGGATGTAACTGGTTGTGATAATGGATAATGTTGTTTCTAACTCTTCATTTAAAAGTTTTTTCATACGGAACCCCAGAATCTTTACATATAAAAAGGGAACCATTAAAAAACCTACTGCCAAAACAGGAACCAAATAGTAATTCTGCAACAGCAATGCAAGTAAAACCCCTGTCAGGGAAAGAATGGTTGCCACGGCACAAGTAATAGGGAACAGTTTTTCCTTTTTATTCAGCTGTAGTATAATCATGCTTTCCTGAATCAAATTCGTGAACCAGTTTTTCTTTTTCTTTCCGGTCGCTTCCAGCACCCTTGTTTTCAATTTTTTCTTTGGTTTCCATAAAAACACGCCTTCCATTCCCTGGATAAATTCCTTTCTGCTTATTTCTAGCAGAATAACAATTCCCAGTGACAGAAACAGAAACGCAAATAACTGTAACAATGTCTTCATTCTATCCCTCCATTATATTTTTGATGAGCTGACTATCCACAGCACCTTCCTTCAAAACCTTCTGCATATACTGGCTAATGTTGTTTTTCTTTTCAAAGATTCCTTCCAATCGGATTCTGCCTGCTTCATCTGTGGTATTTTTTTTCACAACAAACTGATATAACGTATTGATTTGGCAGGTTCCGTTCTCTTTCATGATACACTCTGTCATTTCTTCTACACGTCTTACGTTGTCTGGATACTTTTTTATGAATATGACAATCGGGAAAGCATTCTTTGCCATATTCACAAGGGTTTTGCTGTCATCGTTTCCATTTTTGCACAAAGAGGCCATTCTGTCATAAGTAAGGCGGCAGGATCGGGCATGTGTGGTGGTCACCACCGTATGTCCAGTATTTGCCGCTTCCTGTGCTGCCAGTGCTTCCTTTCCTTTCATTTCCGCAACACATATGAAATCAGGATTCATCGTCATGGCTGTCTCTAGGAGCTTCTCTTGGTCAACTGCCAACGTCATATCTTCTGATTTTTTTGTTACCATATGTATCACGTTGTTTTGTACTTCTCCCTTTTCATTTCGCCGAACCAGAGTAAACTCTCTCACATCCTCTTCAATGGTGATCACCCTCTTATGATAGGGTATCTGTTCCAGCAGATAACTCATTATCGTTGTTTTTCCAGAACCTGTCTCTCCTGTGACACACATACTCACACCATTCAGAAACAAGGCGGTTAACAGATTTAACATTTCCTCTGTAATTGTTCCTTTCTGTACAAAATCCTCTTTCCTGAAATGTTTCGGATTAATAATACGGATAGAAGCAGCAAGTCCCACTGCCCTATCCACACATTCCCCTCCAATCACCGTAATTCTTATATTTTCATTCAAATGGCTTCTTACAATTGGTCTTGACTTGTCAAAGGTAATTTTTGACTCCTGCCTTAACAGCTTTCGAATAATATCTTCACAATGCTTGGGAGAATAAAAATGTGCAGCTCTTTCGATTCTTCCATCACTGTAACTTACTTTCACATCATCCCATGCATTGATATTGATCTCTTCTATATCACTTCTGCCAGGGTCTAAATATTCATTCAGAATTGAAAATTGTGTCATTTCATTGATTAACTGCTTAACTGTTTCGTCCAACGTCATATCCTCTGCAACCAATTTTCTGTCCTGAAGATATTTCCTTATATAATTTTCTAACTGTTTCATTGCATTGCTGTCTTTTTTATTTTTATCAATGGCATCAATTAGGATGGAACAATTCTTTGACATATGCTTTTGTGTTCTTACAAACAGCTTCGGAAATTCCATCTGTTTGGTGTCACTTCGATCAATTACATTTTTTACTTCCAATGCTTACACCTCCTGGCATACCAGACTTGCTATTTTTTGTATTCCTGCATCATAAGCGGTACCATCCTTGCCACTCAGTTTGTCAAATAGTGTTCCTTCCATCCCTTGTTTTTTTATTTCTTTTACATCAGGAAGTTTTAAATCACATCCCAAATAGTTCACAGCTACTTCTACTGGCTGTTCACTTGTTACTTTTGAAAGAACCCGAATATGATTTTCTTTTCCATATCTACTGTCTACCAGTAAAGGCAGATTGGAGTCAAAAAAACTAAATGACTTGGTCGTTGCTTCTCCTATTCTGACTACATAATCTGCTATCTCCAGTGCTACTGCGGTAGGCATGTTGTAAGCCAAATTGGAAACGCAGTCGATGATTACATAATCCACTATGGTTCTCATTTCTTCATACACCCGAAATACATTCTCTTTTGTGCTGTCAGAATACGAAAAGGCATTCTCACCTGGAGCATATCCCATCATACAAATAGATTCACTAGGCGTAACCACACATTTTTCATATAGAGCGGTTTCATCCAGATTGGGCATGTTCCAGATTTCGCCCATTGATTTCAACTCTTTTGAGCCTGGCAGAATACATTTTAAATCTGGTGCATTGATATCGGTTAATAAAATTATGGACTCTTTTTGTTTCTTAGCAAGAGCCAAAGCCAGTTTGATAGATGTTGTGGTTTTACCCACATTTCCACTTCCCCATATAGCAACCATCTTTCCACTCTTATTCATTGGCGGTATCCTCCTTCATTTCTTCCAGAATCTTATCCTGTCGTTTTAAAAATTGATTTGTTATTTCTTCCTCTCCTCTGTAAATCAGTTCTAGGTGGACTTTCTGGTTTGCCTCCAGATTTGCCAATAATTTTGCCTGTTCTGGACTAACCAAGAGCGTTACCGTATCTGCTGTATTGCTTTCTTCTTTATCATCCCTTGTATTTTCATCAATATCGTTTCCATTTGAAAGCGTACAGGCAAGTACTTTTACATACGTAAGCTCAATCGGTATACTTGTTGTTTCCTCATTGGTCACAATAACAGAAACGACATCACCAGAAAATAGTTTTCCTGACAATCCCGCAGCAAAAGACTGAATGGTAACACTGATGGCTCCCTTGCTGCCATCCAGTCCCTCCAGATATTCATCACTGGCCAATGGTTTATTTCGTAACCGCTCCGTCAATACATTTTCATCCGCAAACAGATTATCCGCTGCGTATTTTCCCACTACCGCCTCTAGATTCTTTACATATTGTTTGGAAAGATTGTAACTTCCCACTTTTTCTAGCTTTACCATATCTGCTGTAATCCGAGTTCCTTTTTTAATATCCTTCGTCACTTTGACCAGTTCTGTTTTTCCATCTAACTGACGGTTATATAGTGGAGTAATCAGAAAGCAAAGGACTAATGCCAGAATAATACACCCGATTCCCACTACTGTTTTATTTTTTAAAAACTTCATTCTATTCCACCTTTCTTCATCGAAACATTTCCAGTAAAAATCCCGTTACCAAGTAAGGAAGTAACGGGATTTTTCTGTGTTCGTTCACATTTTTACCTATCATTTTTTTGATTTGATACAGAAACGCAACCATACCAAAACCAATCAGCAATCCTGCATATGTTTTTTGAAGTCCAAGCATACAGGCATTGGCAAAGATAAATTTGATATCACCTCCTCCTAACTGATTTGTTTTGACTGCCACATACAAAAATGGTGCCGTTATAAGCACTGCTTCGGCAAACTGGCAGGGAAATACGGAAAGATGTTCAAACAATGCCAGAAGAATAACCGCTATCGGAATCCAATCCTTGACCTGCATCGTTTTCCAGTCCCGATACGCTGCATAGAGTAATACGATGGTATCTACTATTTTTACTGGCATCTTTACTCCCACTCATTCCTGGCGATATACCTATATTTTTTTTGTGATTTTCTGAATTCTACCATAAACCGAATCTGATCCGTAATGCTTATGTTCGATCCATCTTTCGTAATACTGAGTATGGTTCCCGCTGGTATTGCCAAAACAAGAAATATGGCACCCACCCGATTTCCAGACAACCCATATGCCAGAAAACTGAACAATACTGCAATTAGCACCGAAATCAGGGTAATGCCAAATTCTTTCTGCCCATATCCGTCAAAATACTCCCTTCTTTTTTTTAAGCCCTGTGGCATGTATAACGCCTCTTTTTGCTCTTTCACTTATGTTTCACCTCTACTTATAATAGCTTTCTGCTAAAATCTTGAATGTCCAAACCATATTGGCTAGAAGCACAAACCATATGGCGTGCTTTATTCTTTTTAAATAGGCACTTGCCTCATCTGGATTTATTTTAATCCGGATGAAACAGTACAGTATTCTGGCTAAAGCTCCTGCATCGGCAAGTTCAATTAAATAGTTTATTACTTCTTGTAAGGTATCCATTTCTACCTCTCTTACTTTCTAAAATTTCTGATTATCATAGATGCCTGGGAAATCTTTCCCATTCCTCCCCCTCCTCCTGAGGACATCATAATAAATTCAGATAAAAATTGTGGTGCCTTTGTTGCAAAGCTAATAGCAGCAATTCCAAACATGACATGCTTATTTAGCATGAATACCAGTGAAAATTTCAGAAATAAGATCTGGACCAAAACGGTTAGAAGCTCTTGGACAATTTTTTTCACATATACTTTGAATACGCCTCCATCCGAATCCATTAATCCTGCGCAGGCAATGGGCATGCCCGCCTTCAGAACAAACAATTCCAGACCTCTCTTGATAAACTGTATCCAGAGCATTATATACAGGATTAAATATACAGCAGCCATTATCACCATAAAAAGTCCGCCTTTTGTTAAACCTATTACTGCACTAGGAGCCAGTTTTGCATCAATTGTTACATTTGCATTGTTCAGACTGTTTAATAAACGGTCAATCATATCCTCTGCAATATTCACTCCCACATCAAATAAGGTGGCAAACGAAATGGCAATGACCATAGCTTTAAAAAAGCTGATACACATAGTGAGCGGTTCCATATCGGGATCTCCATCTACCCACAAGACATAGGTATTAAAGCCTTTCTTTAAAAATTTAAGGATAATCAGGTAAATCCCAAACAGATACATAACGGCATAAAACTCATCAAAGCTCATTCCCATGTTGCTTTTCATATAAGTCTCTGCTTTTAGGGCAATCGAAACGATGTCTCCCAAAACGGAATCGAATTCTCCCAGTGCATCATTCATTAAATCACTTAAAACTCCCTTTAATCCGTCTATAAAGATATCTTTTAAATCCATACTCGATTCCTACGCTTTATAATTAAACAAATTATTTACCCCATCTTCCAGTCCTTTTAAAATGTTAACATTAAAAATTCTACAAAGACCAGTGAGAAGCACCCCTCCAATTACAATTGCAATTACATATTTCAGTGCCTCTTCCACAAAGTTTCCATCTGATTCCTGTAATTTTCCCATTACCTTCTTCATCTGACTCATAGCCTTACTCTGAATGGTTACTACCCATTCATTTACTCTATCGCTATTCTTTTTCATTTTCTAATTCCTCCACTTTCATTCAATTATTTGTAATAACCTGTTATGGTGCTAATCATTGCGGATGCTACCGTACCTCCTACTATGCATCCAAATGTAATTTTCAATCGTTTGTCCCACTGGTGCTGCTCTTGTTCATTTGCCGCACTTTTCCGGATAAAAAAATAAAGGGCACAGGTTAGTCCGATGCTTGGAACTAAGATTAAAAGCCAGTTTGATAAATCATTGATTAGATTAACAGTTCCTGTGGCAAGTTTACTGCTTTTGAATCCGCCTCCTTCACTCGCTTCACCCTCTGCTTTTACTACATACGTTTTAGAAAAAGTGAAAGCAGCCATATAATAGATTACGGCTGCTTTTTTTACCAATTTTGCTATTCTGTTATTTAATTTCATTTTTTCTTTTTTCACTCCTTATCATTGATTTTATTTTTTCAGAAAGACTTGGGGGATACCTTATTTTCTTTTTACGCATTTATGCTCTCCTTTTTTCTAAAATAGTCCGCCTGATTCCATCATTTGTTTTATAACAGCATCCTCAAAATTCTTTTTTTGAGTTTCTTCCTGCTCCCTTTGTATACTGGATTTATACTCATTCCATATACCCCATAGCGCAATCTTCGCATCAATCGTTCTCTCTAGTCTCAGCTTTTCCCTCTCTGCCATAATCTTCTGATTGTGCTTTTTACTACCTAATCCCAGTATTTTATTAAAATGCCAGGAACATAAATCAGGTGCATAGAAGATTGCTGGATCGTTGGTGCTGGTAACTAACGTGTACGGTCTTCTAATCCTGCCAATTTCATCTGCTGTCAGTAAATCTCTTGCCATCAGACTTACATTGTTACTGGTAGAAGGGTTTACATACCTTTGATTAGACGAACTTAAAGAATACGTTGAGATAGTATACTTTCCAAGTTTTCTTGCCATTAAATCATTTAAATCCGGATCGTTTGACTTTAAGTAAATCCATGTATCGCAATTTCCTCTTATGGTTTTTGCATTTTCTTTTTCATATTTTGCATCCAGCTGAGCCATATCCTGAAGAAAAATGCTGAACCTCATACCTTTTCCCGCTCCTACTGTCATCATACTCATAAAGGATGATATTTTTGCAAAATTTCCAAATTCGTCTAATATATAGTTGACCCTCTTTTCTAAACGTCCTCCATTCTGATCGGCTGCTTTACTTAGAAACTGATATTGCTGTGCCACATATAATGTTGCAAGTTCGTAATACGTACTTCTGTCATCTGGGAGGATGATAAAAACAGCCATTTTCTTATTGCCTATGTCAGCGGTGTTATAATCTGTTTTTGATGTCATTTCTGCAATATAAGGACTTGAAAACAAACGCAGCGTCATCAACGCTGACGTGTAAAAACTTCCCCTTGTTTTGGAGGGAGCAATTTCACCCACGGATAATAAACCCTTTGAGGGATGTTCTTCTGGCAAATCCTTCATATATTGATTGAGTGGAACTATCATCGCTTTTCCTACTGCTATCGGTGTACACATCTGTGAGATAAAATAGAATACATTAGTCAAGTTCTGATACTTCTGATTTTCTGGATGTCTGTTATCATATACAACAGCCATAATACTAGCTGCTATAATGGATGCTTCACCATTATTCCAAAGTTTCTCACCTTTTGCTTCTCCTACCAACTGAGCAGTCAAATCCCATGTAAAATCAATTGCTTCTGGAATATTTCCTGCATTTACACTATCAATAATGGATTGTAAATAATTATAATGGGTACTTTTTTTAGGATTTTTGAAATCAATGGTTACGATTTCATACCCTAAATTTTTTAGGAAGTAACTAGTGTAGCAATACAGTTCCCCTTTTGGATCTGTGATCACAAGACTTTCTCCTGATAATCCAATGGTGCAAATAGATTGAATTACAACCGTACGTCCTTTTCCAGATCGTGTTGCCCCAATGACTTGTATATGTGAGTCATCCCCATTAAAATAGATTAACTCTCTATTCTTTCTCAAATCATTTTTTCCCAGTACAACACCACCGTTTTCTATGGATACCTCCGCCAGATATTTGCCCTCTTCCTTTCCTTTGATATCATCCAGGTTATGCTTCATCCACTGTTCAAAAGGTAATAGATCCAATTCAAAATGTTCAAAGGATGTTTTAAATTCTGATTTATCTAACCATCTTGCCGTCCCACATTGTCCTTCTCCTGCCGGAGCTGGTGTGCTTATTCTATTTGTCACTCTTATTTGTTCGCTCTTGTAATTCTGTCTATTCCAAAACAGGCTCATTGTACTTAAAAAGATTCCAATACTAAAAGAAAGTCCATATAGCTTAGCAGCATTTGGACTTCTGGCATTGTATTTGATTATGTATCCTGGCATATAAGAATCTAGTACTGTTTTTCGAAGCGAGCTGTCTAAAATAGCAAAATAGTATAAAGCAAATAAAGTACCTGCTAACGTAATAAAAAGAACCGTGACTACCTTTTTTTTCATGGCTCTGGTTCCTGTTCTGGTTCTGTATTCCATTTATGAAAGTCAAATTCATCTTCTTCCCGAAAACGGTAGCCGTTTTCTATGAGCCAACTTTGTTCTTTCTTAAGATACTCACATGGACCATACTGTAAGGGAGTCCCTATTGCTAATTTTAATTCTCTTTTTATTGCTGTCACTTCTTTGTTGAGCTGTTCCTTTCGGTCTAACAGCAGATTAATATTTTTGTCATTACATGTCATTCGTTCCAGTAGAGCTCTTTTATCCTTTACAATTCCAATTTCTCCATTGGGAGCTTCTTTGAAATAATGATGGGTTCCCTGTAGGGAAATGATAGTTTGTAATCCGCTTTCTCCTTCTATAAATCCTTTTGATACTTCTAGAGTAAAATGTTCCGCATTTACTTTTTTTCCAAAATGATCGGTTAGTATCATCTTTTCACCTCGTTTCTAATATTCTTGTTCCCAGTTAAAGCCCTGGCCTTTTGCCTGTTCATGTAACCACTCTCTTAATGCCTCACCTTCTAGCTTGTTACCATGCCACTGTCTCTGAAAAGGATACTCATTATATGCATTATCTTTTGCAATTTGATTTGCAAATTGCAATAAGGATTGCTTCAACTGTTGGTGTTCTCTTACTACACTTAGGTTTTTATTTTGTTCTATTTGGCGGTTGAGGGCAAATTGCTTTTCTAAGGCTTCCTTAGTCAGTGGCAAATAATTTTTCTTGGGAAACCCGAGCTTGTCACTATTAATCTTTTTTCCATTTGGAGTTGTAAAGGTAATATCCTTACGGCTATCTTCCCAACGGATTTTGTACCCCAACTGCCCCATCAGAGAAATAAATTCTTCTTTGTTTTGTGCAACCTGCTTCACTGCTAGCCCTGCATGGAGCGTCTCGGCTTTCCAGCTGCGTCCTTGCTGTCCTGCCCGGTACTCTCCAGATTTAACATGTTCCTTTTTCTTTTGGGTAATAGATAATTCATATTTCTGGCAAAGCTCATCATTCCATTTTTGCAAAGCTGGAATGATATCCTTTGGTTTATGCCAATGGTACCCTGTTTCGTAATTGACACTGTTAATGACGTAATGCGTATGAATATGTTCCCTATCGGTATGCACTGCATATACGATTTGAAACCCTTCAAACTCGTTATGCTGAATAAACTCATCTGCAATTTTCTTAGCAAGCTCTGACGTAATTTCTCCTTTGTCAAAGCTTTGCACCAAATGAATTGCTTGTCTATTATCCGTTATCTCACCTTCTGTTTTGGGGCATTTGTTATAGTTGGACTTGGTAAGGACAAATTCATCGTATGCCGTATTGTAATTACAATAGACACCTCCCATCAAGTTTTCATTGGTCTTGTCCTCTCGCAAGATGTAATGGATTAACCTCTTTACACTTGCCAGTGACTTATAGGTAATCTTTTGCCCATTTTTATTTTTCTTGCCATCAATAAACTCCACAATCGCCATTTCATCACCTGCTTGGCTGTGTTTTCTTATTCAATTTGATCAATTCCTGATAGATTTTCTTTAGTTCCTCCTTTGTCTCTACTATATCAGGGCATTGTATCAACCCCTCATTACAAAGTCTGGCTATCTGGTTCAGGTTCGTGCCAACCTTATTCAGCTCTCTTGCAAATCCTTTTAGGTCTTCTATTACAACAATTTCTTTTCCCAGGCAACAGTTACGGATGTATCTGCTTTCTTTCATGTTTGCTTGTGCTGCTTTTTCTAAGATCGCTTTCTTTTCCTCTTCTGTCACTCGAACTTCTATCCGTTTTGATGTTTTGCCATTTGAACAAGCAACCAGAAGTTCCTTGGCTATAACAGTTGGAGGATGACCAAAGCAACAGAAAAGAATATATTCACTTTCTGTCTCATATCCCGCTTGTGCTGCCTTATCCTTTAAATACTGCTTCTCCTTCTCTGTTACCCGGACACTAATTTTCTTGGTTTTCATAATCACTCCCTCTATCCAGGTTCCTGCTCATATTCATATTCCATTTCCCTGGGCAATGCCAGATTAGACCGAAGTAAAAAACACGTATTTGCATTTTGAAACTCCTCTGTGCAATGGTAGAAAATAGTATTTCCTTCAGAATCTTTTTCCACAATGCAAAAAGAAAAGCCTGACGAACTATCCAGACTTTCCTTTGCTCCAAGAAATACATGATTAAATGCTGCAATCTGCTTATACTCTTCCTCCAGTTCCACGTTAGACATACGAATTACATTTTGAAAAAGTTCTTTCGTATTTTCCTGCAATCCATCACCTCCCTGACAATCCATTTTCAAGTTCTTAGGATACTTTATTTATTTTTCTAGTTCTTCCATTCTTTTTACTCTCTAATAACATACAATCATCCTGCTCGGATACCACAAGCCAATTGGCTGAAATTAAATGATTGTTTTCTATGATTTCTTTTTGCCTCCTTGTTGGCCGAATTGCTCTTTGCTTACCCAATTTCTTCATCCTCCACTCCATTTGTATTTATAATTCTAGTTCCCACTCATCCTCTGGCTCTGCATCCACAGAAAGCAGCCGTTCCCAATTTGCCCTGCTTGCTTCTTCCATTTTCATAGCGTTGATTGCTTCATTTTCCTGTCTGGAAAGTTCTTTATATGGTGTATCCGTAGCTAGGGAAAGTGTCCGTAAATCTTTGTCGTAGTAATATACCTGGTTGGATAACTGTTCTTCTATCGCTACTTGAGTCTGATTGATACCTCTTACCATTTCTGCTAATTCATTTGGATCTCCACCTGCTGGAACCGCAAGGACTTCATGGGTACTTGAGGGCAATATATAAATGTCTCCGCCTATTTTTTCTGCTACCTTGTGCAATGTTTCTTCATATAACATACTGACTGCACCATTTATGCCTTGTGCATTGGATATCACATACATACTGCTATCTTCATTGCTCATCACCTGTTCCAATTCTTCTGGCATTCCTTCCTCTGCTATCATGCCAACAATGACTTCTTCCATCGTTCTTACTGTCGGAGGAAACATCCTTTTTGTATTTTCTACTGCCATCTGTTGTATCTGCTTTTGAGATAACTCAAGCTGCTCCATTAGTTGATTTGTTACAATAAAGCTGGACATCCCCTCCAGGGTGCTGTTCACTACCCAGCGGTAAATTATCGACAAATCCTGATAGGGCTGATTGGGTACCTCTTTCAACAGTTGCTTATTCTGCTCTGTATTGACCAACATCATCACAAGATGTTCCTCTGGCTTTCGCAAATCCATTTCTCCTAATCCCATTGTTTTTGCCTGTTGAAAGCCCTTTTCTATTGTTTCAGCTGTATGTAACAATACCTTGTTTAAATCACCACCAGTCAGATACTCTTCGTATAGTTCATTTAAGTAAAGAGAAGGTACTGCCGCTCTTTTTCCTTCTGGTGGCACCAGTGACAAGCTGTCCAGCTTTTGGTTCACCTTGCGAACGGATTGAATCCTGATTTCATAGTCACCATACTGCTCTGGTAGAAAATCCTTTATTCTGTCTGCTACAATTGCTTTGAATGTTTCATAGTTCATTATGTATACCTCCAGTTGTTTTCTTTTGTCTGTTATTATAGGTTCTTGGGTAAAAATCTTTTATTTTTTCCTACCGCCTCCTTTCCGAACTATAAAAAAATAAGACAGATTGCTCTATCTTATTTGCTCTTAACCTATTGATCTTGATTTAAGTTTGCTGCTAATTACAAGGTAACTAATCACCTCCTTCCTTGCATTTTAGGCATAAAAAAACTACCAACCTATTATGTATTGGTAGCTTTGTGATTCAATATATATTTTTTAACAATAATAAGCAATTTCCTCTGTACAAAAATGCTCTTTCCATTCACTACATATTAGAAAGTACTGGGCTGCTATAATTTCCAACAATTCATTTAGCTCTTTCTGCGGAATTTTTCCATTGTTATTTGCTAAAACACATCCCCCACCAGAAGTAAGCCAAACTTTAGTGGCATTCGCTGCTGGCTTTCCCTTACTGATATGAACATGAATTGGTTCATTATTTTCATTTGACCAAAAAAACACTTTATAGCTTCCGATTTGAAAGAGACTAGGCAATCTGGATTCCTCCATTCTCCGCATATTTAAAAAACAAATGCGCATTGCTTTTTACTATCATCTCAAATTTATGAATCTCTTCCTCTGTAAATCCGTCTCGCTTAATCCATTGATAAGATGGTAGCGAACATCTTGCCATATCAAACCCAGTTTCTGTTGGACGTTCAAAATGTACTACCACTCTTTTTTCTCCATTATCATCCGTAAGAAGCTGCGAATGCAATATTTCTGTTTCATCAGCTAAAGTCATGTATGGATACATCATATTTGCTCACCTTCCTTTGACTATATTATAACGGTAATTTTGTAAAACCTCAACTGAATTTACTGATTGGTTCAGCTTGTTGATTTACTTTCTTTACATATATGTAAATCTCCTGAATTCGACTATTCATACATCCTCCACTCTAAAAACTTTTTTTGTTCCTCTGTAAAATGTTCCTCACTAACTTGATGTTCTTGAATTAACGAAATTGCAAAGTCCTGCTCTTTTTGACTAAGCAATTGAAAATCAAGTTCACATGGATGTGCTAATAATGCATGGTATATTTTTTCTCGTTTCCAAAAAATTATTTTTTGAGGTTTTCCCATCAAATAACTTACCATAAGCAAACTCCCAAGATAGATAGGATAAAAAATCCATACTAATGCCCAAAAGCCTTGTTCATCAACTTTTCCTTGCCCTAACCCATGCACCCACCAACCATTTTGATACATGACGGAAACAATAACTGTCGTGGTAAGGCTATAAATGAATGTTTTCACAATGATTACAAAAATATTTTTTACATAACCTAATACTGTTTGGATGATTGCCTTGACAACTTTTCGTTTTATTGGTTTCATCGAAATTCCCCCTATTCTTCAATTCCTCTACTTTGTACAATTTGCATACACAGTTTAATAGTGTCTTTAATAATAGCAATTACCTGTTCACTATACACTTCTCTTCTATCTTTATCATATTCCTTTTGCATTTTCTCTAAAATACTATTTAAATTAAATTCTGTAGATTGTTTTTCAACAAAATCAGATAGGTGCGGATAATAGCCGTTATCTTTCTCCTGCATTTTCCTAATGCACTCAGTCATTTGCTCTCGACTAATAAAAACATTTCTGTTCCATTTCTGCATCAGTAGGAATGAAAGTAAAAAGTACTTCCTTCTCTGGTATACTCGCTTTCATACATAATCTCCTATTCTTCCCACTGTTCTTCTATAACATTCAAACTTAAAACGGAATTAATTATACTAATATTTTCTTCAGCACAATTTTCACAATAGTCTTCCGAGCAATATACTGGCTTATTTTCAGAGTTACTAAAAGGACAATCGTTCTCTAATACCCTTATGAAATTTTCTGCAACCGATAAAAAATCCTTCTGATTATCTGTTTGGATATCAATTTCTAACTTCTCACTGGCACTCGTTACTGAATTGCCCCAAATAACATTTTCTTGCACGCAGCTCTCACAGCGACAATCTTCAGAACAACACTCTGGCTTATTTTCAGAGTAATGAAAAGGACAATCGTTTTGTAATGCTTTCACAAATTCCGCTACTATCCAAGTGAAATCCTTTTTATTGTCTGTTTTAATAATAATTTTTAACATTTTTTCTTCCTTTCCTTCTATTTTCAATTAAATAACCTTTGCTGCCCTATATCATGCATTACCCTATATTTCTAAAACAGCTGATTTATCAATCCTCATTAGTAAATGTAATTGGATTTATCATATCTGGTAAAAAATTGACCTCGTAATGATACTTATTCACATCAGCACCACTAATATCTTCTACAACATATAATGTCCAATCATTTAAACCAATAAAATGTTTTTTGTATTCTCCATCACCTGTTTCACATATAATTTCAAGTTGATTGTCTTCTTGATCAACCTTTAATGAAAAAGCCGCGATAAGCTCAAATATAGGATTATCTGTTCTTGCATTAATAACTGTTAGACGTCTGATTACGTTAAAATTGTCAGCTTGCTGAGAGACATTATATGACACTCTATCAGCTTCTCTTTCACACCCTGTTAACATTGTTCCTATCATAGATACTATTGAAATGGTTAATATAATTTTCTTAACTTTCTCTTTATTCATGTTTTCTCACTTTCTTTCGGAATAAAGTCTCTAATGAAACTATCGACTACTTAAAGTTCTGAGTTATCTCTTCACTTTATTATTAGAGGGCGTGGGATACTTCCCACATCTGGGGTTCGGGTCTCCCGACAAGCTCCTTGTCCGACGTTAGTCGTACAAGGGGGAAGCTTGCCAGTTAAATATCAGTTTTTTAGATTTTTGATTAGATACGGAAAAAGAAATTTTTATTTCTTATGTATTTTCACAATGTAACAAGGAAAAAACCATTCTATCCTTGTCAATATTTCCGTTCCATTCTTATATTGATATTCAATTGCATACATCTTAAATGGCCATATGTATTTGGTATCCAGAATTACCGCCTTAATTATATCTTGACGATCATAACTGTCATATGACATCCTGACTTCTTCTCCAATAGCAAATCTTCTCATAGCACTCCTCCTCCCAATTCAATTATAGTTTCCTTCCTATTTCTTTTTCAAATTGCTATAAGCCTGTAATCTTTGCTGTGTTTGCTCCTTCTGACTACGCACTTCTTCCAACTTAATGATGCCTGACTTACCATTATCTTTACTCTCAAGTACAAAATCCTTTTGATATGCCATACGCTCCCTCCTTTCCATTCTATCTAGTGATTGTTACTACTCTTTCAGTAATCTTGTTCCATATCTTCTTCCAGTTTTTTAAGTTCATTTCTCCGCTGCTTTTCTTGTGTTTTACGATAATCTTGTTCCCAAACCTCATAATAAGCAGCAACTTTATTTAAGTCAAAACTTTCAGGGAGACTTTCTTTGAGGATATGCATTTGAGTTTCTGCATCTTTCAGATTTTTTTGAAAAAAATTAAGCATAGGAACTTGTTCATCCGTTGGTTTTGCAATTATTTTTTGCATATTCCTTGCCAACGAATATTGAAACAAGTAATTACTTACTTGACGCTGCTCATTCAATTTAATAAAGATAAACTGACTAAAATCTTTTTCTATGGCATCAACCGCATTTCTAATTTCTTCTGGTAAGTTCATTTCCCTTAATGCATAAGATATAAAAGATCTAGCCCCGCCTGCTTCATTTTGTTCATAATCTATGAATGTATAATAATTGTAGGGATGTCTTTCCATGATGTCTAGAATACTCTCCTTTTTCTTTTCATAGTAATTCATTGCTAATGTTTCTAAATTCAAAATTTCACTTCCTTTCTGTTTCTTCTCCTATATCGCCGCCTCCAGCTCCTCCTGTTCCAGCTGTTGCTCCTGCATCCTTTTTATCTCCTGTTTAGCCAGAATACGGTTAATATCTTGAATCAACACCTCATTAAAGTCCTTTTCTTTCATATGAATCCGTTCTACTGCATAGCGGTCAGCATATTTTTCTGCTATTTTGTTGCACCCTTCTATTCCTGCTTCGTCCTGGTCTAATCCCATTTTGATTTTTGTTACTTCTGGATGATCATATAAATACTGTTCCAGGGCAATGTCACTGACACCGCCCAGGCTTAGTAAATGCTCGTCCTGAATCATTTTTTCCAAGCCATGTATCTTATAGATAGTCATATAACTTAATACATCAATGGGTGCTTCAAATATCGTTAGCACACCATTTTTACCTGGTCTAGCAAAGCCATAACGCTTGTCTGATTGTGCAGCTTCTCCTTTAAAGGAAGTTCCTACTGTATTGGTACCTCGTATGGCAGCATACCGAGGTTTTCCCTCGGTATCCTTTCCAACAAACATGCAGCTCTTTTTGTCATTTTCATAAAGCAGCTTATTCTTTACAAACTCATTTACGATGTCAGGGTGTATTTTTCTTGTCTTAACCAAATAAGCAAACACATGCTTATAGGTGGTATTTTTTTCGGGCAGCTGAAAGTTTTCCTTCGTTTCCTTTTCCCTATCCTGCTCCTGATTTGGAATAAAAACTTCATATGCGCCTTCCTCATTTAGAATATTCTGTACTGCCTCCAGCCAGCTCAATCCTTCCATATAAATCAGAAGCTGGATTGGTCCGCCACCTGTTTGGGCACTGTGACAATACCAAGTATTCTTGTTCCTATTAATATCAAGTCCTCCCTGGTGCCGGATTTCTGCTAACTTATGGCTTTTATCCCGGACTTCATATCCCCGGTATTTTGCCAGTTCATACAAATCGGTCTGGTCTGCCCGATCAATCTGCTCCTGTGTATATTTTTTATATTCTTTGGGTGTTCTATCACAATAAATCAACCCTTTCACCTCCCATACATAAAAAAGGAACCGTAACAATTACTGTTATGGCTCCAGTTCAGATTCTTCTACATACTCTGTTTGAATCTCCATTTCCTGTACTACTTCTGGTACTTTGGGCTGTGGTTCTGGTAAATGCTCCAGTAAGCTTTGAGTTGCCTTTGCTCCATATAAATTTCCAAATGTTTTTTGTAATAATTCTACCTTCTGGTCATTTCCCAGACTGGTATCCGCAATTACTTTTTGACAGAATTCTGCAATCTGAATATTATGGTTCTCTTCGTATTGGAAGAATTCTTCCACGTAACCCTCCTTCAGGCTTTCCCTTGCATTTTTCTGCAATGACTTTTCTTCCACCGTATCAATATACTTTTCCGCTGCATGTTCAAATGCGGTTGCCTTATCTTCATTGGTTACTTCTTCAATGGCATTTCCAATTTCCACTACCTTATCAAACACCTTCACCAGGATATTTTTCTTTTCCTCAATGGACTTGTCTGCAACTTCATCTTCAATGGCTTCACAAATCTCCTTTACCGTATCTTTCATGTCCATGGATACTTCCTGCTGGATTTCTTCCTGTGTCAGGTCTGGATGCTGCACCTTCAGACGATTACTCAATGCTTCGTGAATCGTATTGTACAATTTAGAAAGCTGCTCTTTCAAAGTTTCCATCACTTGTTTTACAAATAAATTCATTCGTATTGTATGTATATCTTTTGCGGTATAATTCCCAGTATTAAAGCTGCTCATAATTTCCAGTCCATCCTGCATTCCTAACCGCAGCTCTTTCATCACATCTGCACCTAGTTCCTTTTTAGCAATTATCTTCAGCTGTTCCGCTGTTAACCCATGTTTCATTCCAAGGCGGATTTCTTTTGCCTGATCTGTCGTAAAGACGCATTCCTTATTTTTTAACCGGAACGGTTTGATGTCTAATCCATCCTTTACTGCTAATCTTACTTCTTTTACGTAGGCGGCTGGTACCGAAGCAAATGCAAACTTGCTAAGGTCTACACCATCTTCTAATGCAAGCCTTAATTCTTTCATTTGTACAGGTGCCAGCTCCAGCTTGTCAAACACCTTAATATCAAGTCCTTTTTTTGTACCAGCAATAATTTCTGCCAGCTGCTCTCTACTAAACGTTTTTTTCGGCGAGTGGAGAGAGTGGAAGATCTCTTCTTCTTCTTCTTTTTCCATATCTGATTCAGCTAACTTAGGAACTGGTTGTTCTGGTGCCTTTTGTTCCGCTTGCACCTGGTTCTCTTCCTGAGTCTGCTTTTCCTGAATCTTTGGTTGTGGTTGGCTTTCTGAATGTTCTGGAACTGGCTCTTTGTCTTTTATCACATTTTCTATTTTCTCTGGCTGGTGTTCCTTCTCATAAGCTGTATTATATTCCTCTGCTGATAGGTACTTTGCCCTGTCTTCCACCAGCGTATCCATGGCTGCTGTCCAATGCATTTCGCCCATTCTTTTCGCAAACCTGATTGTATTACCATGTGCCGTTGTACCATCTGCGTCTTCTACTTCCCATGAATTGTTTTTCTTATTCACGGAAATTAGATTATCTGTCAAAACGTCCTGAATTTCTGCCACCCTGTCGTTTTCAAAGTCAATGACGTATCCTTTCTTTCTTGCATAGTCCATAATACTGATACTATTGGCTAGTTCCACTTCTGGATGCTTTGCCTCTTCTCTTTCCTCCAGTCCTACTGGTTTTACTCTTTTCTTTGCCATTTGAATGACCTCCTTATTCATAAAATCACCGTCCTCATAGTGAGGCTCGTAATAACGTGTAGCAATCTGGGTGCCAATTCTATCCCATTCTGCTTGCTGATTTTCAATATTTTCTGCTAAATTTTCGCTGTAGTAATGCTCAAAAATACGTTTACACGCTCTCTGTGCGTCTTCATCAGCCTCAATCGTGTAATTCTCATTATAGGTAATAAGTAATGTAGGATTGTTTGGGTTTGAATAAAATTCAATACCTTGCACATTTGCAACTAAAACTAAATCAGGGAAACGGCTATTATTTTCTTCGTCTAGTGCTGTAATTTCTTGCCCCACTCTTGAAACAAGTGTATATTCATGTCCAATAATATTTCCAATCCAACTAAAAGTGATGTGTTTATCGTTTGGGTCTAAATTATTAGCCGATAGCATGAACCCGTTATTGCTCTCAACTCTCCACAGCTTATTCTTGAATGAAATGATATCGCCAGCTATCAATTCGGGTCTTTCGTTCGATGGCATCGTGTTACTCCTTTCTTCATGCGTATGTGTATTAAATAGTTTCTCCAGATCTCCGTTAACTGCATCCATCAAAAAATCACCTCTCTAAAATACCGTTTTCAGTTCCTGCTCTGCTTCCTACATTTTTTAAACCAGCTTTATTGCTTCTTTTTCCGCATCACCTCCTTCTCTGACTCTGAATGAATCATTTCATATCTCCATTTCTTCTTCCAAATCCTCTTGATACATGTCTTGCGAAGCTGACACTTCCGCTTGATGCAACTGCTCCATTATTCTTTTTAGTGCAATCTCCGCATTTTGGCTCAACTGTCTTTGCCAAGCTCCCTGACTGGGAGACCACTTAAATCCACCTTGTTTTAATACCACACGCAAACCGTCCCCTGGCTTATCCTCAAAAAACAGTTGTAACCTCATATTGTCCTTATTTCGAACAACTTTAAAATATTTAGTTACCTCTTCTGGAACTTGTTCTGCTTTATCTTGAACTTTTTCTAGGGAAGCAATTCTTTCTTTTATAGTGCGCATATTCTGATTGTTATTTTGAAGTATGTAACTAGGAAATGGTTTTGCATCTTTTCTACTGTTCAAATTGCTATTAAATTTCTCTGCCATTTCACTGGAAATGTATGGACACCCTTCCAGTTTTTCTTTTAACTTTTTAATTGCGTTTTCATCATCAGATTTAATTACTTCCCGACCATTTAAAATGCTGTCAAGCTTATCCTTTATTTTTTCAATTTCTAAAAATTCTTTATGATTTTTATTAGCAGCCATGTTTTGCTTTTCTTTTTTTCTGACTGGAAAATTACTGGCTCCTGAAATCATCACGGAAGGACACATAGTTCCAATCCGGCTTGCAGCATTAAAGTTATCCGCTAGTTTTCTAGCATACCTTTCTGCAAGCCTATAAGCCTTCTCCGATTCCTCTGGCTTTTGTTCCTTAATCTTTTCAGCAGTTTTATATACCTCATCTACCAAACGTCTATACTCATTCGTTTTACTTCCTAATTTATAATCATCAAAAGACATCATACTATGTGCTAATGTAGCTGTCTTTTCATCAATTTCATAGTATCTGGATGATATAGAAAAAGAAGCCTCCTCTTTATTAGCTGCTTCTTTTTGCTCTACATTTTCTAATTGTTCTTCTTGTCTTCCAGAATCTCCTTCACTTGTCTGCCTTCCACCACTGGAAACCACATGCCCTCCCACTCCTCGTACTCCATTTCCATCCCATTCACTATTTCTGTTTTTCTGTCTCCGTTCATTTTCTTGCTCCTTTCTGATTTCCATTGCAATTTCCTTCGACTGTAACAAGATTTCTCTTGCTGCCTTTACAATGCCAGTTCCCATGCAATCTAATTCCTCTGTATTAATGTGATGCAATTCCGAAAAGTTTTCCTTTCCTGTCTGCTCTAAATTGCAGCGATATTGAACCATATATTCCATACTCTTATAAACTAACTCATGATTTCTCAATAATATTTCAGCTGCTGTATCATTTTCATTTTTAATAACTGACTTAAACTGCTCCATAATGATACAAGCTCTAATATCCTCAGCGGTTTTAATAGTATGGTCCAGATACTGCTTATTTCTCTCAATAAAGCGTGTTTCAAAGTCCTCTCTACTTTCCTTGTTTATTTTCCATATCCATGCTTTTATGGGTTCTTGAAGCTGACTGTTATCAAAATAATAATCCATGCCAAATCGGTTCTCCGCAGGCACCACAATGCTCTTTTCACCACTTCTTACTTTTCTGCCTGCCTTCTGCCAGGCTGAATAAGATGCTAACTGAGTCAGCTTACTGTTCTGCATATAGGCAGTAACTAATACTTTGAAATCGTACTTATACATGCAGCCTGCATACTGTAAAAATTTTATCCATTCTTCTGAATTATGAATTAGCCTCTGCACGCCCTGGTAGTACAGCTCCTGTAATTCTTTTCCCTTCATGACTACTCCTCTCTAAAAAGGTTAACCTGCTTCTATTTCCCACTCATTCTCCTGTTCTACCGTAACCTCCAGTATTTGTTGTTTATAGATTTCCTTGTCAATTTCTTTTATTATAGATTGGGATTCCTTTCTGATTGTATGTAACACTTCCTGAAGATCCTTTACTTCCTTATTTTTGCTCCAGCCAGCGATGTAGTCAAAAGAGACATCCGCTAAATCAAACCCATATTTTTTAGATACTATATAGGTAACACTTTCCGCTTCTATTTCTCTAGTATTCCGTGTTTTTTCCTTATAATTTGTATTGGGATTATGAAGCCTTGCATGTACCATTTCATGAATCAGCACCCTGGTTTTGTCTATCTGATTTAAGCCCTTTTTAATCGTAATATCATCTGTTTCTCTAGAATAATACCCCAGTAACCCTGCTTCTTTGATTTCCTTCTCTTTTATAGGTATCCGGCAAATTTTCCATACCGCCTGATATAACTTTTTTACTAACTGACTATCAGCCTCAATTGTTTTGGGTTTCTTCAATATTGCTTCTAAAAATGCTTTCGCCTTAGGATGAATCTTCTTATCTCCTTCTTTCTGCTGAATATATATGGGTTCCACTTGAGAGATATCAAATACATACACGTCCTGAAATCGAATAATTTCTTTTCCAATCACATCTTCCTGCATAAACTTTTTGAGCTTTTCTCGGGTGATTCCTTCCACTACTTTGCTCCCTACACGCAGCTTATAACTGCTATCGGCATTTTTAATGATTTGAATGTTTCCTATTGTAAACATTGTTTTTGCATTATCTATTCTTTCCATTGTCTGTTCAATTGGCGTTGTATAAAACATGGGTGCCAGAATACGTATTCCCTTTTCTCCTTTTCGCACTTTCATTCCCAAATCGTCCTGCCAGGCTCGGTATCCTTTTACCATTCCTGCATCTGGATTCTGTAATACAATTAGCATTACATTTAGGAAGGAGTATTGATGAAATTTTGAACATACATTTAAATAATTCTGAAAGGAACCACTTGTAAATACTTCCTGTACGCCTTGCTCTAACTGCTTAATTAATTCCTCTGTCTTATCTGGAACAATTACTTCGTCCTCAGTGATCCACTTGGAAAATAAGGTGCTGTCCTGTTCATTTGTAATAAACCATAACTTACTTTTACTGTCCCATTTGGCACCCAGTTTTTTAACTTGTTCCTTCTCTTTATATGGTACCTTCAAATAAATTTTCTCCTGATTCACAGTTTATCACCTTCTTCCTTATGATAAATACTTCTTTAGTTCTTCTACAGGACAATCTTTTGCTGCTTCAATCAAACATTCTGCTATGTTTTGTTGTCTGTCTTTCATAACCTTCTTTTTATCTTCCTGTCCTTTTTTTCTGCTCTTTTTCACTTCATCACTCCTTTGGTTTATGCTGATAATAAAATTCTAGTGCCTTTTCTATTTCTAACTCCACCTCTTCCTGGCTCTGCTCCTCATTGAAATATTTTTTTATCATAACTGGTTTGAGCTTAATTCCTTTCTTTAAAATAGAATTGGAACCTACTTTTTTCGGTTTGTAGGTTCCATTCAGGACTTTTTCCATAGTGGCTTTATCTAGCCGACTACGTTTTTCTAATGTCCTCAACTCAGATGCTTTTTGCATATCAATCTTATAGGCATTTTGGTTTAGAAAATCCACCAGATATATCTGGTTATCCTCTGACAAATAAGAAAGCTCCACTCCTGCACGAAGGCAAATAGCTTCTGAATCGATAAATTCTTTTAACTCATTTATTAGTTCATGAATGCGAAGATATCTAGCTACTGTTCTTCCGCTTAAATCATAATATTGACCTGTAATATCACTAGATTTCAACTTAGTGCCCACTGGGCAACAAGTTGCTTCATCCCTTATTTCATCCGCATTTAAGAGTTTTTTTACTTCATCAATTAGACTCATTCTCTTACCCTGACATTTTAGTGCCTCATAGTGTTTTGCAAGTACACATGCCCGCTCAGAATGACACAAATCACTAAAGGATCTTTGTATTAAATTTGTCTCGGTCACGATGAGCATTGCTTCTTCCTCTGAAAGTCCGTCCATGACCACTACAGGAACTTTATTTAGTCCTGCTTCCCTGGCAGCATTCCATCTATTGTGACCTGCCAGTATTTCATAAGTACCAAATCTTCCGCTTATAGTTCTCACAATTAGGGGTGACAAAACCCCCAATTCCTTTACACTTCGCACCATGTCATCCAGTCTTGCTCCTTCATAGAGCTTGAATGGATGATTTTGAAAAGGTACCAGCCGTTCAATGTCTATTTCCTTAACTGCTCCTTCTTTTTCTGTATCCTCACTCTGTTCAGAAAAGCCACTTAATCCAAGCATGTCATCCAGGCTTGTTAACTTCTTAATTGGCTGCGTCATTTGCTAACACCTCCTGGGCAAATTCGCGATAAGAACACGCTACTTTATTTTTTTGATCAAATTCTATAATACTTTTGCTGCTTAATGCTGATTCTCCAACTCTTACTGACTTAGGAATATGCGTACTATAGATATTTAAAACTTTTCCATATGCTGTTTCAATCATGCTTCTAATCTCTTTTGATAAATTCATTCGTTCTGTATACATAGTTAATAAAATTCCTTTTATTTCAATACTAGGATTAATCCTCTTTTTAACTTTTAAAATATTCTTTAATAATAACTCTAAACCTTTTGCGCTAAGATACTCTGGAGTTACTGGGATTAAAACTCCATTACACGCTGCCAATGCATTAATTGTTAACATTCCCAAACTTGGAGAACAATCAACAATTACATAATCATAATCCTCTTTCAATTCACTTATAATTGCCTTTAAAATACTTTCTCTACTCATTGCATTTACCAGGCTAACTTCAATTGCAGATAATTCTATATTACATGGGACTAAATCCATTGAACCAACTGTAAGAATATAATCATTCTTTCCAGGTAACAGCCTATCTTCCATAGTCATTGCCATTAGGGATGCAATAGTTGTTACCAAGTTGTCATTGTTATCATATCCACAAGATATTGTTAAGCTTCCTTGCGGGTCTAGGTCTATTAACAACACTTTTTTTCCGCTCTCCGACAATGCATAGCCCAGATTTAATGCTGTGGTTGTTTTACCAACTCCACCTTTTTGATTAACAATAGCCAGTACTTTACACATAAACAATCTCCTTCTTTCTCTTTTCAAATTTTAATTTACCTTTTTCCTTTTCATAACTAATTTAAGCCAGAGCTGCGCGACTCTGGCTTAGGAAAAAAGGTAATATGTGCATTTTGTTGCTTTATAAGCAACAAAAAAAGGACAACCAAACATATTCTGATTATCCTTTTTTTATTGCTTATAAAATATTGATTGAGGGATACTGAAATTAAAACATTAAATTATTAGTCTGTTTTCTTTTTACTTAATACTAATAAAAATAAATTAATTACATATCCAATAGCTATAGTATATAAATAATTAAGTACTGTTATATAACCTAAAATATAAATTATTACGGATAAAGCAATTAATATTTTCTTAATTCGGATATACTGAGTACTTTGTTCATTTGCTTTATTTATCCTAATAATTAAAATAATAAAAGTAACGGCAAATATTATATGCCACACCAAATTCATTATACATCCCTCACCCTATAATATTTATTATTTGACCTGATTCATTTTACTTGCATATTGGCCAGGGGTTATGCTAAAATGTAGACTACAAAGCAATTAAATGACATTTCTGTACTGAATCTGTATGTAGTCACAACTAAATACCTGTGATCCATATATAATTAAATATCCCAGCCCCGCTTTTGCAGCCAGAAACTCACCAATAATTACACCAACTAACGATAATCCAATGTTTACTTTCATTACACTTATAATAGTAAGAATATTTCCTGGCAATACAACCCGAAATAATACATCTTTTTTCGTACCACCTAGAGTATAAATAAGCTTTAATTTATCTTCTTCCGTTGATTTAAAATCAGTATATAATGTAATTATGGTACCGAATACTGCAACCGAGATTGTAAAAAAAGTACCATAGTGATTATTGAGTAATAAAACTATCTTGCTAAAGTAACTTTCCATTCTATCTATATGTACCGCAATCTTTGCAAAAAGAATTTGCTTTTCTGTTTACCGTGCCACACTTCTTACATTTCCATGTATCGACATCAAGCATATTGGTTTCATCCCCATTATTTAAACTTAAAAGATCCAACTGAGAGTTTGATAAATTGGGATTTGACCTGTTAATATTTCTCTCCATATTTACTTGTATATCATAAGCCCTTTCATTTAAGTCAATAAGAAAGTCAATTATAATACTGAGACTATAAAAAACAATGCACCCCAAAAAAGTTAAAAATAGTGACTGAACAAAAATAATGACTCCTCCAGTTCCATATGTTCCCCATGTGCTAGCATTTACAAAACTTCCAATCAAACCCATAACCCCTATAATTATGGTAATTATTTTGCAGATAACACTTACTATTACTCCATTTTTCATATTTCACATCCCCTTAAAAATAATATCCCTATGTCCTTCTACTATTTTCCAGTTAGCTAGCGTGCATTTATTATAACATTGCATTATAATATAAGCAACTTTAAACTAAAATACCATTATACTGTTTTATTTGAAGCTCCGCAAATAGTTACTTTTATTTTCTCAGCTAAAGTTCTTTCTTGTAAAATCTGCTGAATTACTATTACTATCTTATTTGGATCAGGTTTCTTGTTTAATTTATTAGTCATAATATCACCTCCAGATATTCTATGACCTAGCCTTGTACTTGTTTCTCTTTTTTATTATAAAATCGCATATAACTTGTTGTCTCCCATTGTAAATTAATATATAATTTAGATAAATAGTTATAGAAAGGGGCTTTAATTTTGAATGAATTTGTAACGGAAGAAAAAAAAGAGTTTCAGCCTGGTCAGGAAACTGCTACTATCAACAGCACCTCCCACCCCCAAGGTGATTTTTTATTTTCAAATAAGTTTAATAAGCCAAATCAAAAAAATATGTTTGCTGATATTTTTGAAAATGACACATTTTATCCAAACAGCCCGGAAGACATTATTCAATGTAAGGTTCAAATCGGCAAACCTCAGAAGCCTGCTAAAGGCAAGAAGCCTGCTAAAGGCAAGAAGCCTGCCACTGAAATTTCTTTACATGAGGTTACTAGTATAGATGAGCTTGCCTTAAATGATTATGAGCATTCTTATGCCGTAACTCATATAATTCAGAATTGGATCGACTCTGATGAAGTAAAGACTTTTGAATCAAAAGAACAGCTAATTCAAGCTGCGATAGCATTTAGCGATAAACTAACCCTTTCAGAAGAGGAAGGGGAAAACAATCAAAATGATGGTGAATTTTTAGACATCATAGAAAAACAAAATAAAGCAGACGATCCAGACGAATCATCCGATTCTGACGAGGCAGAGGAAGCATTTGATTCTGAAGAATTCTTCGGAAACTTTGAAGATAAGAAAGAAGGACAATTACTTATTCGTATTAACAGTCTATATCCACTTCAAGAACTCAGGAATAAAGATTATATGTATACATCTGAAAATCGTTATAAACTAGACTGTATCGTAGCTTGTTATCACAAACTCAATGATGATATCACTAAACTTTTATTTTGTATTGACGATCTTGGTATCGATGTAATTAAAGAAAATGATGCTGATAGCCTTGCTCACATTAAGGTTATTAAACATCTAGATATTCTTAACCTTAAAGTTCTGAAAATGCAAGCTTTAAATGATTTAAATACACTTACTGATTCTGACTTAATGCAGATAAACATCAACTTCAATAATATTAAAAGCTGGATGTTTCACACCCAAAACTTGCTGAATTTGATTAGTTACGGACTTACTCTTCAACAATGCCTTACGATTACAGATCAGATGTTTACAAATTGTTCTCTTTCCCCTGCACATATTGAGCATTTACAGTCGACACTTGGTGGATATGAAGAAATACAGGCAACATTGCAATTAATAGTAAATCATTCAATTTCTTGGCCTACTGTTGTATCCTTATTGCCACAGCTTACCCAAGCCGCTGGCCCTAACAATTATGAAACTATTTTCACAGCAAATGCATTAAATGTAATAGATATAAATACCGCATTTTCCGAGTGGATTAGGACTTTGTCAGTTCAAATACAAAATAATCCTAATATTATCATTACAAAGGGCCAGACTCAAGATATTAGCTCCGAAAAAATGAAAACATTTGAAAATGAAATAACAGTAACTTTACATCCCAATGTCTATACATTTTATATCCACACCCATCCAGACGCTACTGATGATGGCAGTGTAGATAGTCCATTGTCATCAAAAAAACACCTTAAGCCACAAAAATTTAGTGTCATCCGTCTGCCTTATAAATCTATTCCAGAATCGCTAAAGCAGATACTCAACTAATAGCTTAGAATCTCAACTTATTGATACATAAAATTCATACATACGTTATAAATATAGTAATAAAACCTTCGTGAGGACTTCTATGCAGAAAGTTGCTCTATATATTCGTGTCTCCACCGAAGAACAAAAAGTACATGGCTTATCACTAGAAGCACAGAAGGACGCCTTAATAGACTATGCGGCGAAACATCACATGTGTATAGTAGGCACCTATGTAGACGCAGGAGTAACTGCCAGAAAAAGATTAGGTCATCGTAAAGAGCTGAACCGGCTTCTATCCGATGTAGAAAAGGGATGTATTGATCTTATTATTTTTACTAAGTTAGATCGTTGGTTTCGTAATATTGCGGACTACTATAAAGTTCAGGAAGTACTTGAACGAAATCAGGTAAATTGGAAAACTATTTTCGAAAGCTATGACACCTCTACTGCCAATGGAAGACTACACATTAATATTATGCTTTCCATTGCTCAGGACGAAGCCGACAGAACGTCCGAACGTATTAAAGCAGTATTTGAAAGCAAGCGAGCCCGTGGGGAGACACCTGCCTCTATGGCTCCCCTTGGGTATAAAATTATAAATTCTAAACTGCTGGTAAATGATGAAACAAAGCAGGTTGCAATTGATATTTTTCATTATTATGATATGCACCATTCCATCGCCGGATGTCAGCGTATGGCAAGAGAATTACATGGCTGTAATATTTACGAGTACACCATCCGGCGTATGTTTGATAACACAATCTATATTGGTGAATTTAAAGGAATCTCCGGATTTAATGAGCCTCTTATTTCCCACCAACAGTTTGAACGAATTAAAAAATATAGAGAAGTGCGCGTATTTAAAAATCAATTAGCAGCAGGAAGAGTCTATTTATTTTCTACTCTTCTTCAATGCAAGGAATGTGGTCATACCCTATCCGCTATGTATAACATAAATCATAATCAGTATGGTGACAAAGAATTTCATTACTATCGTTGCAATCAAGCTGTGTCCACTAAAAAATGTCCTCACATAAAAAGAATGAATGAACAAAAGCTGGAACAAGTGTTACTAGAAAAACTAATCCAAGATTTGAATAAGCAAATGTTTCATATAGAAAGTTTCCACTGTGAAAAGAAAAACCGTCTTAATACAACAAAGTTAGTCAATCGTTTAGAAAAGTTAAAGGAACTATATCTTGATAACTTAATTGATAAGGATTCCTACCGGATAGAATATGAATCCATAACAAAACAGCTTCAAAAATCTTGTATCACTCATTCTGTTAATAGCATACAAAAAGAATTTTCAGACAGCAATTTCATTGACTTATATAATAACTTTAATCCTGAAGAGAAGAAAACCTTCTGGCTTGGAATCGTTGACAAAATTATAGTAGATAAACATCTCAATATTGAAGTTCATTTCCTCTAACAGTTCATAATGGTACTTTTTTAACAAAGGCAACCGAGATTGCCGCAATTATAATTGTTTTCATATTATTTCCAAGCCATACTATGAAAACAGGCGCCAGTGCAGATTTAGGAAGACTGTTAAGAACCACAAGATATGGTTCCAGTATTTTAGAAATATTTTCATTCCACCAAAGTAAAACAGCAACGAGAATTCCAATTAGATTGACAAGAGCAAAACTCAAAAAGGTTTCAAACAATGTAATTCCCATGTGGTAAAATAATCTTCCGTCTTTAGCCATCTCCAAAACAGCTTCCATAACTCTGCCTGGACTGCTGAAAACAAAAGGATCCACAATTTTTACACGGGTACAAATTTCCCATACCCCAACAAAAACAACAAAAATAGCAACTTGATAGAATCGGATTTTTTTCATTCTATTTAAATATTCTTGAACATATTGACGCTGCTCCAGAGACATTGCTGTATCCGCAGCAGCCAATCTCAATTTTCGTTTAGACAAGGTTCGCATTTTGATTTAGCTCCTTCCATATCATGTTGAAGTAGTCTTTAAATTCTGGCGCACTTCTTGCCTTGAATGGGGTTCGCTCTCCCTCTATGGTCAGATTCACATTAATCTCTTTTTTAACCCTTCCAGGGCGTTCGGTCAAAATAATAATTCTGTCTGCCATACTAATGGCCTCTGAAATATCATGGGTAATCAAAATAGCTGTCTTTTTTTCCTTTCGGATAATTCCCCATATGTCATCTGATACTTCCAGTCTGGTTTGATAATCTAGTGCTGAAAATGGTTCATCCAACAGTAAAATATCAGGTTCAAGCAATAAAGTCCGAATTAAGGCTACTCTTTGTCGCATCCCTCCCGATAGCTCTGACGGTTTTGCATCCTTAAATGTAATCAGTCCGTAGGTTTCCAGCATTTCATTGATTAAAATATAACTTGACTCTGTCAGTTTATGCTGAATTTCCAAACCTAATGTAAGATTTTTAAATGTGCTCCGCCATTCTAAAAGGTGATCTTTTTGAAGCATATAACCAATATTTTTTCCTGATACTTTAGTCTCTTTTCCATTTATAAGAATTGATCCGCTACTTGGTTTTATTAATCCCGCTATCAATGACAATAGAGTAGATTTTCCACAGCCGCTGGGTCCTACAACTGCAATAAATTCTCCATCATTAACAGAGCAATTAATATTTTCTAACGCAAGAGTTTCTGCGGTCAAATTATGATAGGAATAACTTAACTCATTGATCGAAAGTAATTCTCCCACTGCACTTCCTCCATTTTCCATACAAGGTACAAAACCTTTACTAGTTATACCACATTATATGACAGAAAATGCTATGGGTTACCGATTTTAATAGCAAACTATGATTCCACCATCATTAGCATAAAGACTGCTGATTCCTGCTGTATCTACAATAACAACATCTTTGAAGGAAACTCTTTTCAATATTTCATCCTTTACAAACAATGCTCTCTCATAATTATTGCAGTGTGCAATCGCCAAAACTTTATTTTTAGCATTTACAGCATTTTTCTCAATAATATCAGCCATTTTAACAAGAGCCTTATTCATGCCTCTGGCCTGATCTGCTTTATCAATTTCACCAGTTTTTGTTCCCACCATAATTGGTTTTATATTTAATGCATTTACAATTAGTGCCTTAATCCCTGACAACCTCCCGTTCTTTCTTAAAGTTTCTAGAGATTCCAACACAAATAATGTTTCCATTTCATCCCGGAACTGATTCGCCATTCGGACTATTTCACTAAAACTCAGCTTTGTTTCTGCTAATTCTTGTATTTTCATTGCAATCAATGTCTGACCGACAGATGCTGAGCGAGAATCAATTATTTCAATATTTTTTGAAGGATTTTCTTCTAAGTACAAATTTTTAGCTAATACTGCACTATTATAAGAACCACTAAGCTGAGAAGATAATGTTACAACAAAAATATCTTCTTCTCCATGAAATAATTTCATATAGTCTTCTGGTGAAGGACATGCTGAACTGGGACAATTAGGGCTCGCGGCCATTCTTTCTAAAAAATCTTTTTGATTAAATGTTTCATCATCGATAATCGTATAACCATCAATTGTAATGGATAGTGGTACTAAGCAAAAATGCTCATTTTCTTTTAGCTTTTCTGGTAAATCTGTACAACTATCTCCTATAATTTTATATGACATTATAAATCCTCCATTTAACCTCTACGTGATGTGGTTTTTATTACCACATAATATTAACACAAAAACCTCTTTTGGTCAACGTTATACCACATAAAAATAGAAAAGGAACAGTGTTATTATTTCCTGTTCCCTTTGTTCTTATTTATAAAATTTCCGTCTATACAAAAACTATTCTACAATTAACGACATTATCTCATTACTTCTTGCAATAAAATTAGTCATTGCTTCTGCACTTAGCTGCTTATGACTTAGCATTGCCAGATCATACAGCTGTTGACAGATAATACTTACATGTTCACTTTCTTTATTATCTAACAAATGCTTAACCAGTTTATTATTTGAATTGAGAATTAAAGTTTCTCCGCCTCCAAACATGCCAGCATCCATTCCACCCATTGAATACATTTTCATCATATCCTGCATTCTCCGGCTCTCCTCAGAAAGCGTAATCATAGAAGAAATAGCTTCATTTTTCAGTTTTTCTACTTTTACTTCAAGTTTATCATTATCCAAAGCTTTTTTAAACATTTCCGACAACGTCTCAGTCTCTGCTTTTATTGCATCCTCATCAATTGCTTCATCTTTAAAAGAATCTGTCAAGTCAGAATCAATTCTTTGGAATTTAACAGATGTCTTTTTCTGCTCAAAGTGTGTAATAAAAGGCTGATCAATATTGTGTGTCAGAATAAACGCATCTAAACCTTCTTGTTTGAACATATTAATATACTGGCTTTGCTGCTGCACATCTGTAACATAATAAACAATATCTGGATTCTCTTCTGGCTTATCTTCTGAATCTTCACCTTCCACTACAACCGCTTCTGCATCAGACTCCTCTTTTTCAGCAGCATCTGTACCTTTTACAGCAGTAATATAATCTGAAATTGTCAAATACTTGTCATCTAAGTTTTTAAAAATAATAGCTTCTTCCATCTTTTCACTAAACTTTTCATCTTTCAAACAGCCGTACTTTATAAATGGATTGATATCATCCCAGTATTTTTCATAGTTTTCCCGATCTACCTTAAACATGCCAGATAATTTATCTGCCACCTTTTTCGTAATATAATCAGAGATTTTCTTAACAAAGCCATCATTTTGTAAAGCACTTCTTGATACATTTAGTGGTAAATCTGGACAATCAATAACACCCTTTAGCAACATTAAAAACTCAGGAATTACTTCTTTTATGTTGTCTGCAATAAACACTTGGTTATTATATAATTTAATTACACCTTCCAAATTATCATACTCTGTATTTAACTTTGGAAAATATAAAATACCCTTCAGATTAAATGGATAATCCATATTCAGATGAATCCAAAATAATGGTTCCTTCCAATCATGGAACACTTTTCTGTAAAATCCCTTATAGTCTTCATCTGTACATTCATTTGGATGCTTAGCCCATAATGGATTGGTATCATTGATAGAAACAGGACGTTTGTGGATTTTTGCCTTTTCCTTACGTGGTGAAACCTCAACTACCTCTTTCTCACCGCTTTCATTTTCACGTTCTTCTGTTTTTGGTTCTTCCACAATTCTTTCAACCACAACATCTTCTTCCGTTACTTCAGCAGCATCAATTGTTTCAAATTCCTGCTCTTGATTTGCCTTTTCAAAATAAATAGCAACTGGCATGAAAGAACAATATTTTTCCAAAATTTCTTTAACACGGTATTCGTTAGAGAACTCATAGCTGTCCTCATTTAAATAAAGAGTTATTTCCGTTCCCCATTCCGCTTTAGCACCTGCTGTCATTGAAAATTCTGTTCCACCATCAGATTCCCACAAAACTGCTTCTGCTCCATCCTGATAAGATAGAGTATTGATTGTCACCTTATCAGCAACCATAAATGCAGAATAAAAACCCAATCCAAAATGTCCAATTATCTGGTCTTCATTTGTCTTATCTTTATATTTTTGCAAAAAATCGGAAGCTCCTGAAAAAGCAATCTGATTAATATATTCTTTTACTTCGTCAGCTGTCATTCCTATTCCGTTATCAATAAACTTTAAGGTTTTATCCTCCGCATTAGCAATCACCTTAATCTGACTCTTGTAATCATCTGGAATAGTTACTTCACCCATCATATCCAATTTCTTTAGCTTCGTAATAGCATCACATCCATTTGATACCAACTCACGAATAAAAATATCATGATCAGAATATAACCACTTTTTTATGATAGGGAAAATATTTTCTGAATTAATTGACAAACTTCCATTTTCTTGAATCATTGTACACACTCCTTTTTCTGTTTTATTATATTTGTCTTTATGTAGACATCTTATTTTTATTATTTGTATTCTTATAATAATACGTAATTTGGAAAAAGTCAAGCAAAAATTAGCACTCAATTAGAGTGAGTGCTAATAATTTTATGTTAATTCTTCATAAGCTATTTCATAATATTTCAAATATTTTTTTAAATCTGAATCCCATTGATTTTGCCATATCCGATTCATGGTAAAAATAGTATATCCCACACCTGTTGTAATAAGAATTTCATCTTTTTCATATTTCATATTTAAAAAGAATTGAGATACTTCATTTTCACTTTGTCCAGATACTCTATGAATCAGTTTTTTCTTATTTTCTGTATTTAGCATTAAAACCAGCTTAAAAAAAGCCGGCCTTTTATTCCCCTTAATCATCTCATAAATAATAGATTTCAGTTCTCCCCATCTCATATACTCTTCCGTCCCTATTATTTCCTTTTCGTCTGCATTAAACCATTCTTCATTCACCTTCCCATTTATCTGAAACAAATTGCACGTCATGATTTCTGCTTCCGATAACAGAAAATTATCAAATACAGACTGAACCAATAACTTTGTCATAAATGATTTTACATCAATAATTTTTATTAAGAGCATATATCCCTCCAGATTTTCTTCGCTAAAATTGACAAAACAGCTTTACTATTTTAAAATTATAGCATATGTCTAATAAAATAAAAATACACATTATCATATAGAAAGAAGGTCTTTTATGAACCATATTACCAGTGATTTAATAGATTTTATCGCCTGTGCAACTTCTCCCTATCATGTAGTAAAAAAATGCAAAGAAATGCTGATTGACGAAGGTTTTCAAGAACTTCCCTTTACCAGTCCATGGACATTGGAAAAAGGAAAAAGCTACGTTACTACGCCATATGACAGCACATTGTTTGCATTTACTCTAGGGGATGAGCTTTTAAATTGCCCTCATCTCCGCCTGGCTACAGCACATACCGATCACCCCTGTTTTCGCATTAAACCAAAAGCAGAGCTTTCAGAACATAGCTATCTCCAGATTAATACAGAAGCATACGGCGGTCTCATTTTAAATACATGGCTTGATCGGCCTCTTTCTGTCGCAGGAAAAATCTGCTTAAAAAGCGATTCTATTTATGCGCCTAAAGTAGTTTTCTTTGATGCTAAGCGGCCTCTTCTTACTATACCAAATCTTGCCATTCACATAAATCGTGAAGTGAATAAAGGAATCGAATTAAATAAACAGACCGATATGCGCCCTGTTTTGGGTTTACTAAATGAAACTTTGAACAAAGATAATTTTTTTCTGAATTTTCTTGCACAAGAATTGCAGATATCACCTGAAGATATTTTGACTTTTGACTTAACCATATATAATGCAGAACATCCTTGTCTAATTGGTTTGCAAGAAGATTTTCTTTCATCCCCCCGTTTAGATAATCTGACATCTGCACTGGCATGTGTAAAAGGTCTTTTAGCAGATACAAATAGAAATAATATCAATATGATTGCCCTCTTTGATAACGAAGAAATTGGAAGCAGAACAAAACAAGGTGCAGATTCCTCACTGACAAATATATTGCTAGATAAAATTTTTACATGTCTAAATTTGGAGAAAAGCATACTATATAACACATTAATAGACAGGAGCCTAATTCTTTCCGTTGACGTAGCTCATTGCCTTCATCCAAATTACCTTAGCAAAAATGATCCTTCAAACTTCACTGAATTAGGAAAAGGTGTCGTTTTAAAACTTGACAGCAATCAAAAATATGCTTTTGATCCAGAAGCACTCTCAATTGTAGAGCAGCTCTGTCAGACAAATAAAATTACATACCAAAAATTTGTAAATCGCTCTGACGCTACAAGTGGCAGTACTCTTGGCTCTATTATTTCTTCCTGGCTCCCTGTAAAAACGGTAGATTTAGGACTCCCACTCCTTGCCATGCACTCTGCCCGTGAGTTAATGGGAACATCTGATCAAGAAGATTTGGAAAAACTAATTGAATGCTTTTTTAATTGCTAGAGAAAAGATATTTTGGGAGTGGTCTTGTCACCATTCCCCTCTTCTTTTCTATCACTCATGACAACTGAAAACAACAATTGTTCTTGCCTTTACTTCGTAGCTTTTTTCTGTTATTTCTATTTCTTCATCTTGCTTTTCCTCTGGCTCTGACGTATCCATCAGCACTTTCCAAGTCAATTGTTTTAATGGTTTGGGAAGATTAAACAAATGAGCCTCCCAGTGCATATTAAATGCAATATAAAAATCGCTGTCACAATGCTTCCTGTCAATCTTCGCATACTGTCCACAAAGTAGAACCCCTAGTTCTCTGCTGTAATTAGAACAGTCTAAATACCATGCCCTTGTTCCATGAAACGAAATATCAGGACATCCACACGAAATGTAATCCATCATCCTAAGTTCTGAAGGCATGTGAAGGATCCTGTGTTCTTTTCTAATCCGTATCAGCATTTTTACATACTCTAAAATCCAACTGCTTGTTTTTATGCCACTCCAGTTTAACCATGAAATTTCATTGTCCTGACAATATGGATTATTATTACCATCCTGAGAATTACCAAATTCATCCCCAGCCATAATTAATGGTGTCCCCTGACTAAAAAACAGCATAAGCAAAGCATTTTTTATCTGTCTCCGTCTTAATTCCAATACACTTTTTTTTCTTGTCTTTCCTTCCACACCACAATTCCAGCTATGATTATACTCCGTACCATCCCTTCCATTTTCACCATTTTTATCATTATGCTTCACATCATAAGAAACCATATCCATTAAAGTAAAGCTATTTGTATTTGAAATATAATTCACCACACCAAACATACCAGGATTTCGCTTTATCCGATCTGAAAATCTGGCAACCTGCTCTTCATCCCCCTTTAAATATTTTCTTGCATCTATCATAAATCCATCATTATATTCACATAGGTTTCGAAATGCTGGCTCTTTATATTCCTTATAAATATCTGCTGCATCCCAAGAACCAGTAAACAATTTTATATTCCCCAACACAGGATCGGTAGCTAAAAGTTTTTGTGGAATGGCCTCCTGATTCAGCACAAATCCATCTATTCCATATTGGTAAACCCAGTAATGCAAACAATCTACAATTAAACACTGATTGACATCTGCTGCAAAGTGCATATCCATATAAACTTCTATTCCATTTGCATGTAACTTTAAAATCATTTCCATAAATTCATCGCATGCATATAAAGGTTCTGCACAATAAGATGCCTTTGGTGCAAAGTAACAGGCTTTATCCGTATAACCCCAGTAATTTATCTTCATACTTCCATCATTTTCATTCACATATTCCCTTGGCAAGCTTCTTGAAATAGAAGAAGATATACCAAACACATTACATTGCGTTGTTTGAATTATCTCATCAAAATCATAACAAGGCATAAGTTCTACTGCATTTATTCCCAATTCTTTCAAATATGGTATTTTCTCCACAACTCCGCAAAAGGTTCCGTTTTGCTTTACCCTGGACGAAGGGTCTTTCGTAAAACCTCTTATATGAAGCTTATAAATAATCAGTTCTTCAAAAGGTATTTGTAAAAAATCATTCATCCATATTTGATTTTTGCTAGAGACAATTTTGCTTCTAACCTGGAAAACCTCATCCATTGGTATTACTTTTCCCCACTCACTTCGTCCTGTAAGCAATTTAGTATATGGATCTAAATAGTAGCGATTCCCCACTTCATACAAATACTCATATTCTTCAATATTTGGCAATTTTATTACAATGGAAAATATTGTGCCTCTTTTCCATGTTTTATCCATAGTAAATGACTGAACAGGTTTCTCTCCTCCCTTACGATACAAATGAAGTATACAATTGTCATGGTCAGGAATTGAAACAGAAAACTGAACATATGAGTCCTGTCTTACATATGCTCCAAGTGGCAATCCTGTTCCTTTTTCTGCCCTATCAAAATCTTTTCTTCCTACTTTCAAATAAGCCACCATCCTAACTAACGGTTGTTTTTTGACAAATCCATTTGTTCCTTTAAATCATTTAAATAAACCCAACGCTCCATTTTCTCTTCTAATTGCCCAGAAATATCTTCTTTCTGCTTCATCAGTTCTTGCAGCTTCATATAGCTGTTAGAATTATTTACAATTTCCTTTTCAAGTTCAGCCAATTGATTTTCCAGCTTTTCAATCACATCGTCTATTTCATCAAATTCTCTTTGCTCATGATAACTAAATTTTGTTTTTTCCTGCTTTGGTTTCTTTGCTGTTGTCTCCTTCTTTACAGGTTTTGTAAATGTGCTGTTTTCTTCTGCAACCGCTTCCTTATAATCGGAAAAACCTCCTTCATACTGACGTATTTCCCCATCACCCATAAATGCCAGTATACGTTCTGCTATTCTATCAAGAAAATACCTGTCGTGAGATACCGTAATCACAATTCCTTCAAAGTGATCTAAATAATCTTCTAAAATCGTAAGAGTCTGTATATCCAAATCATTGGTAGGCTCATCCAATATCAGCACATTAGGAGACTCCATTAAAATTTTGAGCAGATACAGTCTCCTTCTCTCTCCACCAGAAAGCTTTGCAATTAGAGAATACTGCATATCGGCAGTGAATAAAAATCTCTCAAGCATCTGTGAAGCGCTGATTCTTCCTGTAGTAGTCTCAATATATTCAGCAACCTCTCTAATAGAATCAATTACTTTGCTGTTTTGATCCATATATTCATTTTCTTGAGAGAAATACCCAATTTTTACAGTTTGTCCTATTTCTACTATTCCACAATCTGGTTCAATTATTCCATTAATTATTTTTAAAAGCGTAGTTTTTCCAAATCCATTATGGCCAACAATGCCTAACCGTTCCCCCTTTACCATGGTATACGTAAAATGTTCGATTAATTTTTTATCACCATATGCCTTTGAAATGTCATTTAGAACAATTGTTTTTCTTCCCAACCTCGATGCAACGGAATTCATCTCAACTGTCTTTTCCTCTGTTGGTCTTTCTCTGTCTCTAAGTTCCTCAAACCTCTGAATATGCGCCTTTTGTTTTGTAGACCGCGCCCTTGCACCACGCATCATCCACTCCAGATCCTTACGATATATGCTTTCTTTTTTTCTGTCCGATGCCTGTTCCATTTCCTCTCGTTCTGTCTTTAGTTTTAGGAAATCAGTGTAATTCCCCTCATATTTGTACAAATTCCCTTTATCAATCTCTAGTATTTTATTTGTTACCTTATCCAAAAAATATCGATCATGGGTAACCATCAACAAGGCACCTTGAAATTTTGTCAAATACTCTTCTAGCCATTCGGTCATTTCATTATCTAAATGATTTGTCGGTTCATCTAATATCAAAATATCTGCTGGATTTAATAAGGTCCGGACAAGTGCTGCCCTCTTTTTCTGTCCTCCAGACAATGTTCCTGCTAATATATCTGGTTCTGTAATTCCCAGTTTTATCAGCATAGCTGCTGCCTGTCCTTCCAGATTCCAATGCTCATTATCACTCTTTAAATTGGCAGTTACATTATCCAAAATACTTTTGGTGTCATCAAATTCTGGTGTCTGAGGTAAGTATTGTATTTTGACTGTACTTCCCTTTGTCACATTTCCTTCATCGGGTTCTTCTAATCCCGCCATCATTTTAAGCAATGTCGATTTCCCCGTGCCGTTAATGCCAATAATACCAATTTTTTCGCCTTCATTAAGGCCAAAAGAAACTCTATTAAATAATAACCGTTCTGTATAACTTTTACTTACTTTCTCAAGTGTTAATAAATTCATATCTGCAAAAAACTCCTCTAATTAAACATCTGCCTATCATTATACTATGAAAATAATTGCAATACAAGTTATAAAGCTTCTGTCACACAAAACTTAAAATTCAAAAAAGACTTGCAAAATATTGATTTTACTGTAAAATAGGGAGTGATATGTATTAAATCTGATTCGAAAAATAGAAGAGCATTTTATAAAGTGAGGTATAACTATGATACAAGCAAGTAATGTTACATTACGATTAGGAAAAAAAGCCCTTTTTGAAGATGTAAATATAAAATTTACGGAAGGAAATTGTTATGGACTGATTGGAGCTAATGGTGCAGGAAAATCAACTTTTTTGAAGATTCTTTCAGGTGAATTAGAGCCTACAAATGGCGATATCATTATTACTCCAGGTCAACGTCTTTCCTTTTTAAAACAGGATCACTTTAAATATGATGATTTTATCGTACTTGATACAGTTATTATGGGAAATCAACGTCTTTATGACATTATGAAAGAAAAAGATATTATCTATGCAAAGGAAGACTTTACAGAAGAAGATGGTATCCGTGCAAGTGAGCTGGAAGGTGAGTTTGCAACTCTTAATGGCTGGGAAGCTGAAGCTGACGCAGCAACCCTTCTTAATGGCCTTGGAATTGAATCTGATATCCACTATACTAAAATGTCTGATCTTACTGGTTCTCAGAAGGTTAAAGTATTATTGGCACAGGCATTGTTTGGAAACCCTGATATTCTGCTATTAGATGAGCCTACCAACCACTTGGATCTTGATGCTATCCGCTGGCTCGAAGAATTTTTAATTAACTTTGATAATACGGTAATTGTAGTTTCCCATGACCGTTATTTTCTAAACAAAGTATGTACACATATTGCTGATATTGATTATGCAAAAATTCAATTGTATTCTGGTAATTATGACTTCTGGTATGAATCCAGCCAGTTAATGATAAAACAAATGAAAGAAGCGAATAAAAAGAAAGAAGAAAAGATGAAAGAACTTCAAGAATTTATTCAACGCTTTAGTGCCAATGCTTCTAAGTCCAAGCAGGCAACTTCGAGAAAAAAAGCTTTGGAAAAAATTGAGCTGGATGACATACGTCCTTCCAGCCGTAAATATCCATACATTGACTTCCGTCCAACTCGTGAAATTGGAAATGAAGTTTTGACTGTGACAAATCTCTCTAAAACCATTGATGGTGTGAAAGTCCTTGACAATCTTTCTTTCATTATCGGTCATGATGATAAAGCCGCATTTGTAGGAAGTAATACATTTGCCACAACAACATTATTCAGAATACTATCTGGAGAATTAGAACCTGACGAAGGAGAATATAAATGGGGAATTACAACATCTCAGGCGTATTTTCCAAAAGATAATACAAAAGATTTCTCTGGTGACGAAATTATTGTTGATTGGTTAATGCCATTCTCGGCTGAAAAGGATGTTACTTATGTTAGAGGTTTCCTGGGACGAATGTTGTTTGCAGGCGAAGACGGTGTTAAGAAAGTAAATGTTCTTTCTGGTGGTGAAAAAGTTCGTGTAATGCTCTCTAAAATGATGATTATGGGTTCTAATGTATTAATTATGGATGAACCTACTAACCATCTGGATATGGAATCAATTACTGCACTTAACAATGCACTGATTAAATTCCCTGGTGTTGTTCTATTTACCTCACAGGATCATCAGTTCATTCAGACAATTGCAAACCGTATTATGGAACTTACTCCTGGCGGATTAATTGATAAAATTACTACGTATGATGAATATCTTGAAAGTGATGAATTAGCTCGTAAAAGACAAGTCTTAAGTTTTCAGGCAGAAGAAGATAATTAAATGTATGAAAGATAAAAGGATGTCCCAGCCTTACCCCTGGGAACATCCTTTTGTATATAATTGCTTTTCATGTAAACTGTACTCTAAAAATTGTAATATGGCATCGACTACTTTATGTGAAAGTTCAACAATATAGTGACAATCAATTCCTACTTCCTTTATTGCCTTTAAATATTCAGCATGCATGGTCCAGATATAGGCAAGTAGTTCATCAACAGAATGAAAAATTCGCATTTTTTCCCTGATTCTCTGAGCTGTATCACTATTAACATATTCTTTTAATGCATGTTTCAAATGTTTCTCATAAATACAATGTTCTTTTATACTTCCTGAAAAGATTTCATTGTGGGGAAAAGTAAAATAATCAGCAACATAATGTGTTATAACACCTAAGTGCCTGCAATAATAACTTCCAGCACCCTTCTCAACTTTGTAATTTTCTGTTATTTTACATATTTCATCACGCAAAACCGCAAACGTCTCCTCAATAGAATGTCTCCTGGTAATAAATGATGGTACACAGTCTGGCAATATACTTCCTACATAGAAAGCTTTCTTATGCTTTTGTAGTGCTTCCATACCTGCACTATTTAATAAATACTTTGCTAAAGATATATGTGACTTCTTTCTCATGAATTCTCCTCCAGCTGTATATTCTATTTCTATTATACCAAAATGAAAATCATTTTCAATAGTAATAATTGCCTTTCTAAAAATAGTACTTTGTTTTTAAAAATATATTGTATGTTAATATTTCTCTTGACAAGCCTATTGAAAATATTGTAAAATGTGGAGTACATTGGCCTTATTAAATTTATTGATATTAGAAATGGAGATGATATTTTGGACCCTAGTGACGTCACGCAGCTGATAATCCTTATAGTATTGCTATTACTTTCTGCCTTTTTTTCCTCTGCCGAAACAGCATTAACTACCGTTAATAAAATTCGCATTCGAAGTTTAGTGGAAAAAAATGTGAAAGGCGCAAAAACGGTAAGTAATTTAATTGAAGATCCAACAAAATTATTAAGTGCAATCTTAATTGGAAATAATATAGTTAATATATCTGCATCTTCAATTGCCACTACCTTTGCCATCAGCTTGTGTAAAAATTTTGGTTTGGCAGAAAACGCCAGCCTTGGAGTCGGAATCTCAACTGGAGTACTAACCATTTTAATACTGATTTTTGGTGAAATAACGCCTAAATCAGTTGCCACCATTTATGCAGAAAAATTGTCCCTTTCATATAGTGCAATTATTTACTTGATAACTCAAATACTTACTCCTTTTATATTTATAATTAATAAACTGTCCCTTGCTATTTTACTATTACTTCGTATTGACCCAAACTATAGAGGACATGTTATTACAGAAAACGAATTACGTACTATTGTGAACGTAAGCCATGAAGAAGGAGTTCTTGAAAGTGAAGAACGCAAAATGATAACGAATGTTGTTGATTTTGGAGATTCAATTGCAAAGGACGTTATGGTTCCCAGAATTGATATGGAATTTGTTGATATCAATTATAGTTACAGTGAGCTTGTTGAAGTGTTTTCAAAAGATAAATTTTCAAGAATGCCTGTTTATGAGGGTTCCCGCGATAATGTGGTTGGTATCATTAATTTAAAAGATGTATTTTTTTATCAAGGTTCAACTGAAAATTTTAATATGAGAGAACTATTACGCGAACCATACTTTACTTATGAATTTAAGAAGACCCCTGAACTTCTGATTGAACTTCGAAAAGCATCTCGTTCTATCGCAATTGTATTAGACGAATATGGTGCTACAGCAGGTTTAATTACTTTAGAAGATCTTTTAGAAGAGATCGTAGGAGAAATTCGAGATGAATATGACTCTGATGAAGAAGACTCTATTCAGAAGATTGGTGAAAATGAATATCTTGTTAATGGATCTACCAAATTATTTGATATAAATGAAATATTAGAGCTTTCTCTTGAATCTGATGACTATGATTCAATTGCAGGTCATATTATAAATTTGCTGGATCATCTTCCTGAGGAGGGTGAGACTGTAACAGATAATAATGTTGTGTACACTGTCCGCTCTGTTGACAAAAATCGAATAGACAAGATACATATTCTGATTTTGCCAAAAGAAGATGATGTAGAAGACAATTAACCAAGTGATAATCTAACCGTAAGGACTTGCTAATATTGGAATTCTTACGGTTCTTTTTTTAGCCTGGCTCCCCCAAATGCCATTCTGTTATACTTTCCTATGTCACCAGCTCCATATGGATACCCCTGAAATAGCACAAGCATGCCAATGCTGTTAACTGTCCTGTACCAGTCTTCTTTTTCAATGACAGGCAGATGAAACTCATAATGAATATGAAACTGCTTGGCAATTTTATTATGTTGATTAATAAAAAAAGTAATATTTTCAACCAGTGTCTGAATAATTACGCCTTTTCTCAGCTCCTCAAATTCATCCTGATTCCACTTTAAAAGTGTCGGCATTTCTTTTTGCAAATCCAAATATTTTCCTTCTATATACTCTTTGGTAGTACAATCTTTTACATATAAATAATCTGTTAACGTAAAATAAACAATAAAATGCTCAATCGTGCTCTCAAATAAAATTTTGTCAGAAAATTCCGCCTCATATACTTTATCCCCATTCTCATTTTGCTTCAATTTATAATATCGAAAATAGCACCCATTTTCTTCTACCAGGCAAATTACAGGAACATATAAATTGCAGTACCGCTTAGCTGCTGCATTCTCCATAATTCCAAAATTACAATACAAACAGGAAAAAAACCTTTCAACTACTTCTCTTTTATTAAAAGCAGCATTTTTCCCATCATCTGATTCGATACATTCGAACAATGCTGCTTCTATTGCATTATCGATAGCTAAATTATATTCTGTCTGCTTTGTTGAAATAGCAGTTAAATCCCTTGTTCGTATATCATCTAATACGAAAAAGGGCAGAATTATAACCACAAAAATTATTCCCATATTAGATAATTTCATCTCGTATTCCTCCACCATATGTAACATATATTTCATCCATTGTAACTGTTTTATCAATCAGCATTTCAAAAATTCTGGTAGATAATGTCTTATCCTTATTTACAATCTCCACAGAAAAAAAGTCTCCCTTATTCATTGAGTATTTGGTATCCTCTTCCCCATATAATTCATCCAGAATTAACTCTGTATATGTTCCAACATATTGGTTTCCTCCTGTCTCTTCTGACTGAAGCCTTTTATAATGAACTAAATTAATATGATATACATGATTTGTCTGCTCAATTCTTTTTTGAAACAACTGATACATGGACCGATTTACATAGCCCAAATTTCTTACAGAATCAACAAAATAGATTGTCTCATTCTGAACATATACCTGACAGACTAAATCCTGCTTCATTTCAATATACTGCAACGGCACAAGAAATAATAAAAAAACTGTAACTATGATTTCAATCATTTTACTGAATGCATTCAAAACAATTATCCTCCATCCGTATTTTTAAAAGCCATAAACCCTGCTGCTTATTACATGCTGCTTATACATACTTTCCTTTACCTGTCTTTCAAAGTATTTAACATTTTGAAAAAGAGACGAAAACAAACTAAGTGCTCCACAAAACATGAAAATACCAAACATATAAAATAACATATTCCACCCGTTTTCCATATAACTCTCCTAGTCTATTTGTGAAAATTCAATTGCAATAATAGCATTATTAACATCTCTTAGTATTGTTCCTAAAAACTGGGCATTAGGATTAATATAATTATCACTGGTGGGTTTCTGCGCTTCTTTAATAGATATACTACTGTTTTCGCCTAATTCTGTATCACCGTTTTTAAGAAGCCAGTTATAATAATATGCTGCTTTGTTTGTTATAACTTTGACTGACAGCTCATTATTGCGAAACTTATTAATAACATTAATTACTTCACTTCCTGAAACCGATAGCCCATCATACATGACTTTGTCACTTTCATTAAACTCCGCATTTAACTTACTTATCTGCCCTGCACCTCCTGCTGCTGTATCCCTTGCTTCTCTTGCAATAAAAAAACCAAGAGATATTACAATGCATGTAATAATTGTACCAGCTGCCAGAAGCAAACCTTTTAAACTATTTTCCATATTGATAAATCCTCCTTTATTGCATTGCTGCTTCAAACTGTAAAATATACTCTTTAAGTTGGGAAATACTTTCTAGAACAAAGGGTACTATTAAATAAAGCCCGATAAGTAGTATTAATGGCAGATAGGTTAAACATTTAGCTAATACTTCCCTATTTGATAAATGCATTTCGTTATCCTGTTTTCTCTTTTCCAGTAAATATTTACGGTCTGATTCCAAACCTTCAAAAGCCCTTTCAACTCCTATCTGTTCACATAAGCTGACTGCATCCACAATCTTTACAAGTTCACTATCAGGTTCTTTCTCTATCAAATTTTCCAATGCTGCCTCTCCAAGATTGGAGTAGTCATCTACACAGCTTTCCATTGACAGACGATAATAATCCGAAAAAAGCTCCATCCACTCTAATAAAATTTGTACTTCCATAGATTTAACAGGGTAAAGTACCAACACTATATATTGCATATTCGCTATTTCTAAAGCTTTTGCTTCTTTTTGAAAGAGACTTTTGAAAGATATAATAATCCACGGAAAATAAGATGCTAGTAAAACTCCTAATACTGCCAAAAGAACATAGAATGGTATTTGACTATCTTGCAAGTCAAAACATAACAAAAGATATATATAACAAAACATTCCTAGAAAAGAGCTAAGACATCGTTGTAATAAAAAAATACGTATTGTCAAATGTTTTGAAAATGGCTGAATACGAGAATACCATGCCCTTACCTTTTTACCTGACCATAGAATTGCAATGTCTAATAATTTATCAATCCACTTTATTTCACTTACTTTATTTAAAATTACATATTCTGGTTCCCGATATTGGTTTTCTCCTCTCAGTAAAGCTATCATTTCATATGCAAGAACTGTACTTACTAATACAAGGACACGAACCATTACGCCATATACACTATTATAATACTGATACAGCTCTGGCACGCTCCATAACGCCCATACTCGAATTGTATTCATAAACAAAATAGGTAGTAATACAATTAAAACAAGGCCTGAAAACTTATGGCGCAGCTTCTCCCTTTTTAAAAGTTCAATATAGATTTCTTCTTTCAGCTGTTCCAGATTGTTTAAGAATGCTGAATATTGTTTTGACTCTGTATCACCATATTTCAAAATCACAAAACACAGTGCATAAAATGAGACAAACAGCCTATTCGGTGCGGTTCTTTGATACTCCTTGACACTTTCCTCCTCCCTCCTCAATAAACTATAGATACATTCCATATGAAGACTTATCTCAAAATCTGCCTTCACTATGGATTCTTCCAAAGCTTCCTCAAGCATTTTACTTTTATGATAATTATGACGTAACAAACCAATGAATTTTTGAAACTGCTTTAATAGTTTAATCTCCTCTTGTTCTAAATACAGAAAAATAAAATGCCTAATAAAAAGAACTACTGCACCAATAACATATAAAATCTGAAATAAACCATTTTGTAAGAGAAAAACACTTCCACAAAAAATGCCCACTGCCACATAGAAACAAATGATAAATAACTTCGTTGCTTCTATGCAGATACTATACTCGTGGTTAGGCTTTAGTAGGATTAGACTTCTTTTTAGGTAATAGAATATTCTGTTTAGGATAGGTTTATAGGCCAATATCTGATGTAAATAGAAATAAAACTCATCCTTTTCTTGTTTATAACTTTTTTTCAAAACTCTCCTCCCACTCCATGATTTCTCTTAAGAACAACGCCTTTTCTTCCCTTGAAAGCTGACTTAATATTAGCTGCTTTGATTGCTCACTCATTCTGTTTCTCATTTTATATTCACCATCTTCACATACAATGATATTGCGTAACTCATAGTTTACTTTTGCACTGTTTACCCCATTTTTTTCTATTTTTGAGTAATCAATAATTTCAGAAATCCGTTCAATATATCGATGTCCATTTAACTCCTTCTTCATATGAACATCAAACCGAATTGCATTTATTACCTGCTCCTTGGCAACTATTTCATTTGAAAATCCGCCTGCCTGCAACAATGAATTTCTAAGTGATAGTATTAAATCTTCTGTTGTCTTAGCATGATGCGTAAAGAGAGTAAACTGAGATGCCACTTGTGAAATCTGAATCAGCCATGATGCCACATCATGAGAAGCCACTTCCCCCAGAATATTAACTGCGCCGTCACTTTTCTTTTGAAAATCTAATCCCTCTTGCCCTGAAATATTTGCTGTCTCACGAAATGTCACGACATTTCTTTGGGGATAGAGCCTTCTCAAATTCAATTCAAATGCTAACTCTTGAACCCGAATATTGAAACTAGGCTTAATATACCGAACTACTGCCATAAGTAAGGTAGTTTTTCCGCTTCCCTGCTCTCCAGTAATAGCAGTCACCTGATTTCCTTTTATGATCCATTGCAGAAGTGCTATTGGTAAACAATTGTTTCTATCTTTTAATAAACTCTCCAGACACAAATTCTCTGGTACATCAAACTTTCTGATAAAAAAGACCCATGATTCGCAAAAGGGAGGCCTGGCTACTGAAACTCTTGAACCATCCATCATGTCATTCACAATGTATCCTTTCATTTGAGAAAGCTGTCCTGGCTGATTATATCGGTATATGTTTTTGCAGACACGAATAAACTCTGTCTGGGATGAAAATTTGAGGAAGCTTAAGTGTATCGATTTCCCCATATAAAAAACCCATATGCTTTCATGGAAAGCTCTTCCTGATACACCTCCGCTTAATCCATCTATCTTCATTTCTCTTAGGTTGTCTAAAACGCCATTCCCCTTATACTCTTGATATATTCTCTGCGCCAGTAATTCTAACTTGTCCATAAAATTCAGCTGAATAAAACCTTCACAAGCATATACTTCTGCTATTTCGTCCTCTGTTATTTCATAAAAGCTTTCTCCAAGTTCATCTCGTTTTGGACAATCAAGGTTATATGCTACTAGCAATTCTTCAAATGCTTTTATTCCATGCTTCTTGCTATACATATACAACAATATATCAAACTTCTCTTGAACGGATAGCCTTTCTTCATAGGTAAACGGAATAAGTTTTTCTATATTATGCTCTTGAATAGAAAATCTCTGCACCAGCAGCTCTTTAATATGTTCCTTAATATACTTTTTTGCCTGGATATCACCAACAGAACAGGCTTTTAATGCTGATCTTAATTCCGACTTAAATTTCACCCTTAGACTTAGTTCCAGTTTATTTCTGACTATCTCATATGGATTATCTCTCAACATTGCTGCAAATGCACATCCTACTTCCCTTACCAGATTTTCTATTGTTAACTCACTTATCTCCATACATTTTTTTTCTTTCCTTCTAATGTACACGTACTGACACCTCCCTCTTTTGATGCACAGTTTTTAAGAGAATACTTGCAGAACGTCTTAGTTGATCGATAAAATAAAAATTTTCATCTTTGCCGTCACAGGCAAAATTTCTAGTTAAAAATTCAATAACAGAACCATTTGACAGAGAATCCTGAAAATGTGGATTATAGGGTATCACTCCAATTATTTCTTTTGAAATATGATATTTTCTACGTACATTTGCTACATTATAAAAGGAATTTGGCTGATAATTTCCAAGAATAAACACTGCTTTTGGCAAAAGAGACTGATAATTTTCAAAAAAATGTTCTAAAACTGCTTTGCTTTGACACAAATTCACAACAACTATATCTGCATCTTGTAAAATCGATATTGTGCTTAAATTATTATTGCATGCAGTGTCTACCCACACCATATCAGCAAATGTTTCTAAAAGCACCAACAATTTTGATAAGACCTGATTTAATTCAAACTCAAAATATTCTTTATTAAGCCCTGGGTTTTTTGGAAGATAATAAATAGACTGATCAAGAAACTGGTTCGTAAATTCTGAAATGCCTTTATCCGAAAACATATCTGACTGTACTCTTTTTATCAGATATTCTAGCCCCGTTACATCATAATAATAACCCTCCTCTCTTAGCAGGTTTTTCACTCTGTTTCGAGAACCACAAAATGCATATTCCAACGAGTTAATACTATAGTGGTTTTCAAACAAAACCATTTTTTGCCTTTTTAAAAGAGTACATGCAACACTCATACAAGCCAGATTACTTGTTGTTCCACACTTTCCTCTGGCATTACTCCAAAACGCTATCTTCAATCTTATTTTCCCCTTTCTAATTGCTGAAAAGCTTTTTTCATTTTTGTCATAGGTTCTCCTGTAATTTCTTCTGCAATTTTTATAAGTGCATCCTTATAAGATTTTGATAAGCATACTTTTCTTTGATTTACTTCAAACTCTAATTCAACTCGTCTTATGTAATCTTCTTCATCATATTCAATTACTATACATTTTTCTCCTGAAGGAAGATAGTTGGTGCTAATATACTCATATGAAATTTTCCCCAACCCAGTATCTCTCAGAATTAATCTTCCTTTTGCCTCGTCACTGCATAATATTTCTACTGCTAAAAGAAGATTCCTTTTATGCACATCTGAAATAACATATATTCCTTTCCATGGAAATCTAAATTGACTTTCTAACAGACTATCTGTTGTAAAATCATACACTACAAATATATGGTCATATTGACAGCCAGGATCATATTCCAAATTACTAGTAACATCATATCCTTTAAAATGAATCATATTTGATGACTGTATTTCCTCAGACAGCATATTTATAATACGCCGATTATTTGTATAATCTAAAACAGCAACCTTTCTGTTGATTTGTGTACTTAATGCAGCCAAATACAAAATAAAATCACAGCAAGGTTCACCTATGAATTTATAAAATTCCACCTAAAACCTCCTTACTAAAAACTCTTATGCCAAATATACGATTAATAAAAGATAGAACGTGAATCTCATCAGACTGGCTAACCATCAGAAAAATAGAACAAAGAAATCTCTTATGCACATAATAATACCCTATCAACATAAAAATGTAAATAGGGTATTTTAGTTTTTAATATTCTTATTATGTGTTGATTCGACAGATTTTCACACCATCAAAACAAAACCTCTGACTTATTTTTTATTAACCTTCCACCACTTACAAGCATTACAGTTCCAACTGCAACACCGATTGAAATTAAAACAATTCCCATAACCAAATTAACAATTCCTACTGACTTCATAGTCTTATAAACCTTTTCTCCCATATGAAAACCTCCTTACGTTCTATTTACATAATAACTATTTTATTCCATAAATCTCATAATAGGATTCAATCGCTGCTTTTATTTTGTCATCAATAATGATACTACCATTATAAGGCTTATTGTATAAATGTTCAACTATTTCTTCCATCGTAACAATTGCCGTTGTGCCAATTCCATATTTTTCTTCTATTTCCGACAACGCACTCTTTTCTCCTTTTCCTCGTTCCATTCTGTCTACTGAAACTACAAGTCCCATAACATTCACATCACCTTGTGCTTTTATAATTGGCATTGTTTCCTCAATAGACTTTCCAGAAGTTGTAACATCCTCAATAATAATGATTCTATCCCCATCCTTTACTGGACTTCCTAACAAGATCCCAGTATCACCATGATCCTTTACTTCCTTACGATTTGAGCAATACAAGATATCCTTGTCATAATGCTCACTAATTGCCATTGATGTGGCAACACTCAAAGGAATTCCTTTATATGCCGGACCAAATAAAAGATCAAAGTCTAATCCAAATTTTCCTTCAATGGCTTTTGCATAATATTCTGCAAGGCGTCTTAATTGCTTTCCCGTTCTATAAAAGCCTGTATTAATAAAAAAGGGCGTATTTCTTCCACTTTTTGTGACAAAATCCCCAAACTTCAGTACATTACAGTCTACCATAAATTCAATAAATTCTTTTTTATATTGTTCCATCTTTCCCTCCATTTATACGCATCCAATAATTTCATTAATATCTTCAATATGGTTCTTCTTTAAATACTCTTCCATTCCCTGCAATATATTCATAGTTGCTCCAGGGTTCACAAAATTGGCAGTACCAACAGAGATAGCCGTGGCACCTGCCATCATAAATTCAATGGCATCTTCCCCATTCATAATTCCACCCATTCCAATAATAGGAAGCTTAACAGCCTTTGAAACCTGATAAACCATTCTTACCGCAACTGGCTTAATAGCAGGACCTGACAATCCACCTGTCTTATTGGCAAGTGCAAATGCCCTCTTATTTATGTCTATCTTCATCCCTGTTAATGTATTGATTAAAGACAGCACATCTGCTCCTCCTGCTTCTGCCGCCTTAGCCATTTCACAAATATCCGTGACATTAGGACTTAACTTCATAATAACTGGCTGCTTTGCAATTCGTTTAATTTTACTTGTTATTTCTTCTACTGACTTTGGATTTTGACCAAATGCAATTCCACCCTCTTTTACATTAGGACATGAAATATTTATTTCAAGCAAATCCACTGGCTGTTCTTGAAGACGTTCTACTACTTCACAATAATCCTCTGCCGTTTTACCACAAACATTCACAATTATTCTTGTATCAAATTCCTTTAAGAAAGGAATATCCCTTTCTACAAAAACATCCATTCCCGGATTCTGAAGTCCAATTGCATTAAGCATTCCTCCATACGTCTCAGCAATTCTTGGTGTCGGATTACCTGTCCATGGAATATTGGCAACTCCTTTTGTAACAACACCTCCTAGTTTATTCAAATCAACAAACTCGCTATATTCTGCTCCAGAGCCAAAAGTTCCTGACGCTGTTGTAACCGGATTATTTAGTTCTACCCCCGCAAGGTTTACTTTCATATTCATAATCTATCTCTCCTGTCTGCTTCCATTTTCCTATCAAATAGTAATATCCTCTGCAAAGAAAACTGGACCATCCTTACATACTCTCTTATTATTTACATTCGTATGATGATCCTTTCTCTCTGACTGGCAGACACAAGCTAGACAGGCACCTATTCCGCAAGCCATTTTCTCTTCCAGAGAAAGCTGTGCCTTAATACCTTTTTCCTGTGCAAACTGCTTAATTCCTCGAAGCATCGGTGTTGGTCCACAGGCAAAAATTATATCTCCATCTATTTTATTTTCTGTAATAGCATTTATGACATTGCCCTTTGTTCCATAAGAACCATCCTCCGTAGATACACACACCTTTCCTAAAAGTTCAAATTCTTCCTTTAAAAATAGTTCCTTATCACGATAGCCAAGTACAATTGTCTTTTCACATTCCAATGATTTAGCCAGTTGAAGCATAGGCGGAATGCCAATACCTCCACCTATTAAAATTGCTTTCTTCCCCATAGGCATAAAGCCGTTTCCAAGCGGTCCAAATACGTCGATAAAATCGCCCTGCTGCAAAAGTGAAAATTCTCTTGTCCCAGAACCTGCAACACGAAAAACCAGTCTAAGGGTTCCTCCCTCTGGATCTATCTCACATATGCTGATAGGACGTGGCAACAGTAATTGTCCTGCTTTGCAATAAAGCGATACGAATTGTCCTGCTTTCGCATGTGATGCAATTTCTTTTTCCTTAATCCACATACTATAAATACCATCTGCTATTTCTATTAAACTTGTAATAAGAGCAGTAGCTCTAAATTTATCTGCCATTCTTTTTCTCCTAAAACTTTCTACTTTCCTTTATTTACAATTTAAAGCGCTCAAAATATCAGCTTTCATATCAAGAACTGCCTGCCTGGATGCATCTGCGTATTCTGCTGGCTCAAACTTAGCATATTGCTTTTGCTGATAAGCAGCAATAATTCCTCTAGAAGAATTAATTATTGCTCCCAATCCATCCTTATTAAAATAGTGAACTAAATCCTTTGCCAGTCCACCCTGTGCACCATATCCGGGTACTAAAATATAAGTATTCGGCATTAGCTTTCTTAAGACCTTACCCATCTCTGGATAAGTAGCACCAACTACAGCTCCTACATAGCTATACGCATCTCCCATATGAAGTTCTCCCCATTCACGTACCTTTTCACCAACCAGTTCATACAATGGCTTACCATCTATGATCTGATCCTGAAACTCTCCACTGGATGGATTTGATGTTTTAACAAGAACAAAAATACCTTTATTATCTTCCTTACACACATCAATAAATGGATTTACTCCATCCGATCCCAAGTATGGATTTACCGTTACGAAATCTTCATTAAAAGCTGCATATGACTTTGAACCAATGGAAACTTTTCCAATGTGACCAACCGCATAGGCTGCCGATGTAGAACCAATATCTCCTCTTTTAATATCTCCAATTACAACTAAGTCTTTTTCCTTGCAATAATCAACAGTTTTCTTAAAAACCGCCAGTCCAGGAATGCCAAACTGCTCGTACATAGCAATTTGAGGCTTAACTGCTGGAATCAAGTCATATGTTGCATCAATAATTCCTTTATTAAACTGCCAAATAGCTTCTGCTGCCCCTTCAAGAGTTTCACCATATTCTTCAAAGGCATTATTCTTTAGATGCTCTGGTACATACGATAGCATAGGATCTAATCCTACCACGATAGGTGCTTCTGTTTTTTGAATCTTGTCAACTAATTTATTAATCATATTTCCTCCTGGCAAATGCAATTTTTTCTGTTTCACATTATATCACAACAAAACCGTAACTTCAATTTTTCTTCCCACGAAACCTTACATCATCTTTTATTAATGTATAGATAACAGACATAGTTGGTACACTCAACATAATACCAGGCAGCCCAAATAGTCCCCCACCTACTGTGACGGCAAAAATAACCCAAAGACCAGGCAATCCAATTGAGCTTCCTACCACCCTTGGGTAAATTAGATTATTCTCAAGCTGCTGCAAAACAGCGAGATATAGTAAAAACATCAGCGCCTTCATTGGTGAAATCAATGCTAATAATAAGAATGAAATACCACCGCCTATCCAGGCTCCAGCCACCGGAATCAATGCAGTTACTGCTATTAACGTACTAATTAGAACAGCATAATCAAATTGAAAAATATTCATTCCTATAAAACATAATGCTCCTAATATACAGGCTTCTGTCACCTGTCCAACTAAATACTTACCGAAGATATCAGGAATCAGCACTCCTATCTTTTCACAGCGCTTTGACCATTTTTCTGGTAAATACGTTTTGTGAAGCACATGAATTTGATTTAGTAATCTGTCTTTCCCCGCCAATAGATTAATTGAGAATACAATGGTAATAATACTTTTAAACAGCATGGAAAATACATTTGTCGTAACAGAAATAACTGTCGGCAGTATAGTGCCAATATAATTTATTACCCAACTAGCAAGATTCTTAATAATATCGTTTAATTCCAAGAATAAATTACTTAAATCTAATGTTTCCAGATTAAAACGCTCTGCAATATCTAATGCCCATATTTCAAGACGGCTGATATAGTCGCCAGAGCTTTCTACAAACGCTTTTATATTTGTTGTTAATTGTGGTACAATAAATACAATTATCATTGAGATAACAAGAAAAAAGGCAATATATGCTGTTGCCAGTGAAAGACCTTTTATCAATGACCTTCTTTTCATTATTTTCCCATAAAGCCTTTCAAATAGCTGCATTGGCTTGTTCAATATAAATGCCAAAACAACACCTAAAAAGAAAGGTGATAATATCCCCATTACGTTTTCATATACCGCACATACTAAATCAAACTTGACAACTACAAATAACAGCGCAAATGCATACGTAACAAGTATCATTTTCTTTTTTAATGCATAGTCTTTCATAGATTCCTCCCGCTATCACTATTATACATTTCTTAAATTCTTACCTATTATAATATTTTTTTCCCAGCTGCGCAAGGTATTCTGTCTGTGTAAAAAAAGCACACTCTGGCATCCTTAGCTAAAGTGTACTTTTCTTCTTATTCTCTACACACCCATTTCAATTGGTGTATCGTACTCTTTTATTTCCTTAATTATAAAATCAAAAACTTTCTTATTCTTTACGGCAACAGCTAAATCATCCTCTTTTACCTGAAATGCCTCAATCAGCTGCATATTCTCTAGTACATGAATATCCTTAATCTCTATCTTCTTCTCTATTCCAGATAAAAATGCACACAATAGTCGAAAATATTCATGGCACTTTGCTACAAGCTCCTTACCTACCCTTTCAATTGGTACAATGAAATGATCTGGGTACTTGGCTATAAGCTGATAATAATCGTCACTCAGTCCAAAATATATGATTGGTACCTTCTTATCAGCTTCCGTCAGCATAACATGCTGATGTGACATTGCGGCAATTACATTCAGTTTTATGTATTCCTGAATATTATTTTCACCTAATTGCTTAAACTGAGAAACAAAATTTTCCTTACTGCACCAGGAAATATCCTTTCTTGCCTGCTTGGGAGAATAATCGGATACCAGCCTTTTCTTAAAAGTGCCATCTTCATCTTCCTTCAAAATATAACGATAGGATGGTGAAAACGAAACATACTCATCGTAGTTTATTGATTCGTCCCTTTCAAAAATATTTTTCTTCTTCAATGCTGTATTCATACAAATCATATTAGCAGCAGGATCCTTACTGCACTTATCCATTATCATACATTCCGCAATCTGTCCTATCAGCTGCATAATGATTCTTATATTATTTGAAAAAATTTTCTGTGAGTCTTCATCTACATTATCCTGAATTTTACTGTACTCATTTAGTACAGCAGGTTGATTTGGAAATGCAAGATAATTTAAAAGTACCTTTGCATTATAATTACTTTCTTCTGAAATCTCTTTTCCCTGAAAGTCCATTATTTTCATATAAGTCTCTAAATATGAACCTAATTTATGTGAGAATATTTCAATACCCTTCTTGACATTAGCAGCATTACTACCTTGAACTTCCCCAATTATCATGGAACTCCTCCTATGCACACACGTATTTAGTTATATTAAACAACTAAAATAATTATACCATTTCCCCTTTGGTTTTTCTATATGTTTTGTCATAATGTAGAAGAATTCTGTATAAAGTTTGATTCTATTTTTAATAATTCTTGTTTCCATGGCTCTAGTTCTTCTACTTTTCCAAAAAGAAATTCTAACTCTAGTTCAATTTCCTTTTTTAAAAAACTAATTTCTTCTTTTGATAAAAGAGATAATACTTCCTTAAATTCCTCTCCCCAAAAGCATTCTCCTAAAATTTCTTTTAAATCACTTAAGCTGTGAATATAACGTTTTACCATTTCAGTCTTATCGGATGTCAGTCTGCATATCTTCATTTCATCTATCAGCTTTCTTAACTGTGAATCCTCCATTTTGCCACCTTCTTCAAATTCTGTCTGTTGTTCTGTTTTTAATAACTTTCCAGTGATAAAATCTGATTGTATCTTCTGAAAAGATAAATTTTTATTTAATTGAAATGAAAAATTGACCGCTGCCTTTTTATAATAGAAAACCGATGTTTCATCCAGTCCAAATTCACTGCAAATTTTTTCCGCGCCATGACACAAAAGGTTTTCTAACTCTTTCTGTTTTAGTTTTTCTAAGTATTTTTGCAAATACGCTCTTTCATCAGGAAAAATACTAAGTCGTTGATAATTTTGATTCAAAATAGTCAAACCAAGAACGTTTTGCAGTACAAGCTGAAACACGTTGATTAGAAGACTTTCATACTCTTCACTATAGCCACATAGTATCTCATTGATATCCTTTAGCGCAAACCGATTGATTAATTTGTTTTCCAGCGACAGATTTTTTAAATATTCCCATATAAAATCGATTCCACATAAATTGTATATCTCATGGCATAATGGGTAATCAATACTACCTGCATCGTTACATGCATGAAAGCAAATATCATACTTCTGAAAAAAGAGAGGAATTCCATAGTAAATCGTATCCTGCATAGCCTGGTTCTCAATCGCCATGGTTTCCTTTTGAATAGTTTCCATCAGCCCTTTTGCCTTCTGAAACTTTCTTTTCTCAATGATTAGCCCCTTTTCAAAAACCATTTCAGGTGCTTCCCGCTGACATATAATCTCCTGCAACTGGTTTTCTGTCCCTGCTTTCTCATACGCATCCATACAATAATAAATCGATGCCAGAATATCCTTTGCCGTTTCATTCGTTACCGAGCTGCTGTCTCCGCTTGTATAACGATTTACCTGCCTTGCCAAAAGTGGAAGAATTTCCTCCATAGTATGCTCAATCATTATCCTCTGCCTCCCATTGTTCCTTATTGTTCCCGAAGCGGATAGCGCGGCACAACTCATGTAATTTAGTCTCTGCCAGATATTCAATAGAGCCTTGACACTCGTTATCAAAATATTTTTTCATAGCTTGAATCAACTCGTCATCACTTAGTTCATCCATCGACTCATTTTTAAAGAAATAGAAAATATCCTGTAACTGTTCTAAAGTTTCAACATAATTGTCCTGATAAATATATGGCGAATCACAAAATTCATAGATTAGCTTTGGCAAAATGCCCATGCCAAACTCAATTCTTCCATTACTTTTTAATGCATCGAACCTGCACTGCATTAACTCTTTTATTTCCGCATCCGATAATGTCATGCCAAATTTCTTTGTATATTCGTTGCATTTTTTTACAGCTAGTACTTCCTGTTCTTTCTGCAAAGCCATAATTGGTAAATTGAAATCGTTTTTCATTTTGGCACCCCCATGTTCTTTTACGTATTATAACCGAACATTTGTTTTATTACAACTATTGACTTTTTATGGTTTTTGTGGTATAGTATAGATAGAATTTTTGGTGCCTTTCTGTTTTTCTTATTACAATTCCTTTTTATTAAATAGTAATACTGCCGCAACAACAAAAAGTACAGTTCCCACTCCAGTTACCATTATAGAAGAAATGAAATCTTGTACCTGCATATGATGTTGAAGCAAAGACATATTTTTTGATGCAAGAAGAATCGGATTATATTTCGATAGCTTTGGCACAATTCCCAGAGTAAAAAGAATCGCTGCAAAACCTGCTGTAAAAAGCAGACTTCCATAACTTTTTCTAAAGAGAACACCGCCTAAAATAAGAGAAGCTATTAGTATTACTCCAAATGCCCATAGACAAAATACTGAAAAATTCAAATTATCTATTTTACTATTACCCCAGAAGTATTCGGTGTATGAATAAGATACTCCATAACAAATTAAATAGCTGCCCGTCCATACAACAACAGTCATTGTAAACTTTGATAAAATTATTGTTTTTCTTGATAATCCTTTGGTTACCATATTAACAAGGGTACCTTGAACAAATTCGTTTGAAACAATACCGCTAAACAAGATTACTAAAACAACAAGTCCCATCTGAGGAATATTTCTAAAAAATTGCATCCATGAATCCATTGGACCTGGCTCTGCTATTATTATTTCAACACCTTCCATCTGGAAGTTTTTTAATAGCTCTGGTGTTATTTTTGCTGTAACGGGATTAATCAACCCTAAAAGCAAAAAAACAGCTATCATGATCCATAACCGGTAGGTGCTAACCATCTCTTTAAATTCCTTTTTTGTAAATGTTATATATGCTTTCACCTTGTCACCTCCATAAATAAACTCTCTAATGTTGGCTCCAGCACCTCAAGTTTTTTAGGCAGCAGCATTTCACTTTCCAGTGTACAAATTGCTGCACGCTCCATTGTGTTAATATCTTTTCCATGCAGCACAATACTGTTCTCTTTTTTTTGACTAGAATCCAAATATTCCATCATAAACTTGGAGTTCATAAACTTTTCTACTTCCTCTATTGTATTAAATTCAATTTGTATGCTATCCTTTTTGTGGTTTTCTTTCATTTCCGCCAAAGTTCCACAGAGTGCCAGCTTCCCGTCATGCAATACTGCAATCCTATCACAAATCCGTTCAACGTCTGATAAAATATGTGTTGAAAATAACACAGTGGTTTTTCCCTTTATCTGTCCTAATATATCTAGAATTTCTTTTCTTCCGATTGGATCAAGTGCTGATGTAGGTTCATCACAAATAAGCAGCTTAGGTTCATTTAGCAAAGCCTGTGCAATTCCCAACCTTTGTTTCATTCCGCGGGAAAATCCACCTATCTTTTTATCCGCCTGCTCCAGTCCCACCAACCCCAATAATTCCTGACTCCTTTTTATTATCTCTTCACGAGACATTCCTGTTATTTCACCACACATTTTCAAATACTCTTTCGGCTTCATATAACCATAGTATTCTGGCACATCTGGAAGATAACCTATATGGCGGTTAGTTTTTGTCTGTCCATATGTTACCGTTTCATCGCAAACTCTAATCGTTCCTTTGTCCGGTTTTAACAAACCTAATATCAATTTCATCATAGTAGTTTTACCTGCTCCATTTTGTCCTAAAAAGCCAAAAACAGAACCTTCTGGAATGGAGAATGTTACGCTGTCAAGAACCTGATGACTCCCAAATCTTTTTGAAACCTGTTCATTACATAGTATATTCATTCTTCTTCTCCCCTGCCAAAAACAAAATAAACAACAGGACCTATTACCTGGATACCTAGTACCACAATAATCCATATCACTTTATTTCCAAAGCGATAATTCGGATGTTTTATTACATGAATCAATGCACCGATTGCCAGCCCATATTCAAGAATCAGCAGCGGTATGATGGCTGCTGCATATGTTTGAAATAACTCCATTCTCTTTACCTCCTGGTATCATTCTATTTCTTATGACTTGTTATTCTGTCTAAGTAATTCCAGTATGTTTTTATATTTTGGATATTCTTCCAATACTCTAAATGCTGGATTGCTCTCTACAGACTGCAGCATACTTTCTTTTATCACTTTTTCATTACGAGGAGAACTATTTCCTAAGTCAAATTCTTCAAGCCACCCGTCAATTTTATTAAAAAATATATCCCCATGCAATGAATACGGAAAAAAGTTCTTTGTACATAAATCTGTATATTTTTGAAGCATTTCTAAGGCTTCTTCGTATTTCTTATTATTACTATAAGTCTGTGCAGCTGCAAAATATATTTGAGCCATTGTATTAGGATGCAGCTTATCTAAATCAAAAATCTCTTTCAATGCCATGCTGCGCCGTAAAATTTCATCAACCTTTTTTTCATCATTTTCATTTAACAATAAGTACATGGGCACAGAGCCAATTAACGCCATGAGATGCTGATACATTTGAATCTGTATCACTTCCTCTGCTTTTGCCGTATTACCCAGCATTTGATATGACTGTGCCATAATTCCTTCGTCCATTGAAATAGGACGAATTGTTTCTCCTAACAGCTCCAGGGCATCTTGAGGCTGTTGAAGCAGCAAATAACAAAAGGCTCGTATAGTGACAGCTTCTTTTGATAACCAGACATCTTCACTTTCCTTCTCAATCCGAAAACATAATTCAACTGCCTCACCTAAAATTGCTTTTTGTTTTTCACTATTTTCATCCATCATATAGTGGTTTATCAAAAGAATAGACATTTTTAACAAAAGCGGAAAACAAGAGTAGTATTTATTAATTATTTTTTTGCAATCCGCTAATACATTTGGAAATGACTCCGTTGCAAATCTAAATGACAGCTTTTTATATAACTCATTAATGTCTTCTTTTGACATCTGTGCTGTATACCCCATTAATTCATCAATGCTAATATTAAAGAATGTAGCAAGCAACGGCAATAATGTAATATCTGGATAGCTTTGTGCCGTCTCCCATTTTGACACCGAAGCCTTAGACACACCAATATACCTTGCCAAATCCTCTTGGGTAATTCCTTTTTCTCTGCGCTTATCCGCAAGCACGGCTGCTATATTAATCTCTTTCATTTAACCACCTCACACTTTCATTATACTAATTTAAACTTAAAATTCAATGGATTTACAGTTGACTTTGGTTGAAAAAATCAACTCACAAGAAATTATAACAGCAGACAAAAAATCCTGTAACCTTCATCAATTAAGGTTTACAGGATTTACAAAATTATTTTAGCCTTTACTTATTTTTTTAAGAATATTTTTCTCCTGAATTTACACTTTGAATTACTGCAACAAGAAGAGAAAAAACAAACACGATGACTGGTGCACAATAATCAAACCAGTCTGGTGTAGTATGGACTCCTTTATATAAATACAATACCGGCATCATATGAAATATGTAAATGAATAAGGAATACTTTGCTCCAATTGCCTCAACAACAGACCCTTTTCCCAACCGAGGATATTTTAGCAGGAGAAGCACCAACATATAAATTAATAGTTCAGCACTTACAAATGTCCTAGCTAACGTTTGATAATAATAAAATTCCAGAATATTAGTAATTGATAGAACTACAACTAATCCAACAAATACCAGTCCATGTATTTTAGGCAAAAATTTCTTTTCATATCTACGTATTAAGCACCCCATCATAAAATATGGCAGCGTAACGATTAGACAGTTTCTATAAATATAAAATTCTAGATCCCCTGTGTTTGCCAAATATATATAACACCCTAACAGTACTGGAGCAAAAAACAGTGCGTATTTGCTGATTTTTATTTTGCAAAGTACGTACATGATAATCAGCGCATAGAGTAAGGAACCTAAATACCATAGATGATCCCCAAAAGGAGACTGATTATAGATAAGAAAATCAAACAGATTCTGTTTTGTAAGATAATGTTGTCTGAACCAGATTAAATTCCCAGCGGAAGTATGTTCCGCAATAACTGCTACTGCAACATAAAGAATATTAGCAATCAAAAACAGAATAAAAATCTTTTTTATCTGCCTTTTCAACCTTACTATAAACTCACTTTCTTCTTCTCGGTAGCAAAAGTATCCACATATCACCAGAAAGAACGGTACTGCTATTTGCGCAAATAAAATCACTTTACTTCCTACTGGCTCAGGAAATGGCAGATGTACACATATGACTAAGAAAGCAGCAATGGTTCGCATGCAATCAATTGCATGATTTTTCTCACTTTGATTCATAATCGTTTCCCCCTTTTAGATATAAGATTATTATATCATAAATATCCAGTTATTCCTATAAGAAAAACGTAAAATGAATTTTACACATTTACAACATTACGCAAGTCTTATTCCTGCTGTCTCTAGTAAACTCACCGCTTCTGGCAATGAAAATCTAGCTTCTTTCATCATATTCTCTGATAATTGGATGGTGTAATGAACTGCCCCACGAAAATCGCACTTACTCAAATTATTTTTGATAAAGCGGGACTCCTTTAAGTCAGCATCTTTAAAATTTGATTCTTCCAGATTACATTGGTCAAAATTACATCCTTCTAATGTGCATCCTTGAAAATTACTTCTGACCATTTTAAATTGATAAAAATAATTATATCGCAAAACACATTTATTAAAATCCGAAAACGGAAGCAAATTACCCGATTGTAGTTCTTTCCAATCAATTCCAATTAGTATGCAATTGTGAAACTGACAATTTAACATTTCCGTATTACTAAAAGAAAAATTTCCAATTACACAATTATAAAATTCACAACCACGTATTCTCACATCTACTAATTTTACATCTAGAAAACTGCAATTATGAAAACTGCAATCCGTTATTGTAAGTTCTTCCATTTGTTTTTCCTCATAAGTTAACTTTTCATATCTCATTTCATCCAGACTTTTCACTTACTGCTCCTCCTTATTTTCCTTTTTAAATTGCTCTGCATGTGTTATTTTTAAAATTTTAGCTTCCAGCCTTTCATGTCCTTCTATTCCTTTTTCACTAAAAAAAGAAAATAGAAATGAAATAACGGAAAAGGGTAAAATGGGCATTAGTGAAATTAAAGCTATTTGTGAAAATGTGATTCCCTGCTCATTCACTTTAAAGGATAATACAAAAAAACTAAAGAGATAATAAACAATAATTGAAATAGGATCCGTTAATCCATAAAAATATACACACCCTATTTCTGTCCTCTTTTTTCCTCTTCTAATCACACCAAGAACCTTAATAAACGGATATATTCTTCTATTAACCTCTTCTCCGCTATAATATGTCATACTAAAAAAAGGGCCTTTCATCCACCCTACATACCGTTCCTCGACAAATCCTAATCTGCTGTCAAAAGATTCTTTTATCCGCTCTGAACATTCTTCTTTTTCAAGTGAACTTATATACTTCATATTCCCCCTCTTCTTTCTTTAAAAATTCCTAATAATATCACAGTAAATCACTTCTTATTCCAGTAGTCATAATCCTCTGGTGGACGGTGAGAAGCTGAAGATAAATACCACCATACACCAAATCTATCCACAACTGAAGCAGCACACGGGCTCCATGGCAGTTCTCCAATCGGCATATCAATCACTCCATCCTCTTTTAGCAACTCATAGGCTCGTTTTACTTCTTCCGGACTATCAAACTCATAACCTAACTGAACTAGACTCTCATCGTTATTCTCTTTAGCTGCTTCTACTACAGATAAAAAACATTCCCCATTTCTAAAAAGCTCCGAATGAAAAAAAGAACCATCAGGATTTTTCACATGATACCCTAATTCTAATCCAAATACCCGTTGATACAATTCAACAGCCTCTACACTACTTTTCACATAGACTCCTATACCAAATCCCATATTTTCTTCTGCTCCTTCTGATTTATTCATGTTTTAAAGTAATTTCATATTTCCCATTCTTCCTACCAAAAAAGATTATTCTGCTAATGAATAGAGATAAATATAACTTTCATTGGACACATTATTTTCTGCTTCTATCATTATATGATTAGCATCATTCCAGCTTATTGAAAATTCAGTTACACTATCATTGTTTTCTCGCTTCATCAGGTAAAATCTATCTGCATCAATATCAATAATACCTATCTGTTCGATTGTTTTATCCCCAAAAGAAGATACAAGTATTTTGTTGTTATCAGAATTTATCAAAAGACTTTCCGCCAAATCTTCTGTAATTCCTTCTACCGTCAACCTTGTTCCAGTAAATTCATCCACAAGATAAATGATACCTTTCTCTTCGACAAAATCATATCTGCCTCCCGAGAATCTAACTCGAAGGCTATTGTCTCCCTCCTCCTCGGAAATCCAGTATTCTGCACTGTTATAGATTTCTGTAACCGTATTCATGGAATAATCGTAGCAATAGTAATTAAACTTATCATTTGGAATGGATTCTAACAGCATGATTTTGTCATTAACTACTTTTGCTGATGAAACATGGGGAATACCTGTAAGTTCAGAAAAGGAAACTGCTCTTTTTCCATTTATGTCTATCAAATATGCCTCTGCTCTTTCTACTGTCTGCCCTAATGTTACAATATATATTCCGTTTCCAACATTACCCCATTGGCGAAGAACAGGATAGTTTTTTAGTTCTATTCCATTCACACTAATCCCTTGTAAAATGTCACTAACCTCGCCAGTATCCAAGTCATATATAGCCCAATATTCCCATTTATCCGATTGTGGGTTTTTATACAAGGTCAGCCAAACTTCGTTATTGTTGGATACTTCTAGCCCAAATATTGCTTCATTCCCATCATCCAGCATAAAACTGGTGTCTCTATTTTCCCTCAATAACAGGTTTCCGCGATACTTAATTCTGGTAAAATCAATTTCCCCTGTTATTCCTGTTAGTTTTACTTTATCTTTAATTTCCTCTGCTTCTACCGGAATAAATTCACTGTTTTCAGCAGCATAATACTTAATTGAGCCACTATCATCTGAATGAGTAAATAATGACCCAATTGTACTCATATAATTAGTTGACTTTAAATATTGAACCTCAAATACATCCTCTATTGAATCCACTGCATACAATGAAATAGGGGCTATGGATTCGGTTATTTTATTATTATCACTTTCAGTCTTAGGTACTACTTCTGTTTCTTTAATCTGAAACAATGAAATTACCCATTCACGAAACTCTGCACTTACTGTATATGTAATTGAAAACGTAGAAAATACTATAACTATTGCAACTGCCACACCTATCCACCATTGGTTAGTATTATTTTTTTCTTTGTTTTTTAATTCTATCACATCAACTATTAATTTGTCATCCATCTTTCCGATTGCTTCCCACAAATTATCTAGTTTCATTTCCATACCCCCTTTCTTTCAAGTAATTACACAATTTTTTCCCATCTCGTGATAGAATTGATTTCACCTTGCTTTTGCTGTATCCAAGCAGATTGGATATTTCTGTAATTGTATCAAAGAAAAAATATCGTCTTATAAAAATATTTCTCTTATCAATTGATAAATCGTTAAGAAATTCGTTAATTGTATCTATAAGTTCTTCCTCTTCTAATTTCATAGTCAGATTAACATTATGAATCAATACATTTTCTAACTCATCAATAGCTTTTAGTGCTTCTGAGTTTCTTTTTTGTGCATGACTATAATTCATTTTCTTTAGTGAGAGATTTCTCGATATTTTGCAAAGAAAAGCAGAAAAATACACTGGACGCGCCGTAGGAATTGCATTCCATACAGTGAAATAGGTTTCATTTACACATTCCTCAGCATCTTCATTATTATGTAAAATATTAAATGAAATTTTTGTACATAATCGTTCATACTTATTTTTTGTTTCCATTATGGCTTGTTCAGACCTATTCCAATATAATTCAATAATTTTATTATCTTCCATGATATTCACTCCTTTATTTATTAAGTACCGAATTGTTCTAATAAGGTCGCAGGAAGAAAAAATTTGTGTTCCACACACTCTTGAGGTTTTAATCAACTACAAAAATCCCCAGAAAACTTGATTATTCAAGATTACTGAGGAAAAATAAGCACGAGACGGGATTCGAACCCGCGACCCTCGCCTTGGCAAGGCGATGCTCCACCACTGAGCCACTCGTGCATATATTAAATTCACATTAAAACACTATGCAACCGCAAAACACAGATTACATAAGCACGAGACGGGATTCGAACCCGCGACCCTCGCCTTGGCAAGGCGATGCTCCACCACTGAGCCACTCGTGCATATATTGACAACTTCTTTTGCTGTTCCAATCAACTGGGAACGGTGTATAGTTTACAACAAAAAGAGAGCTTTGTCAATACATTTTCCAAAAAAATTTCAAAAAATCATGTACGTGTTATCAGGAAAACCTACTTCCCTACAATTCCAATTCCAATTGTTGAGAATCAACTAATACGGTTAACATATAAACATTATTCTTAAACTTCTTTTCAGCAATTGCTTCATTGGTTTTGACTGCCAAGTTCAGCCAAAGTTCTTCCCCTGCAACCATTAAATTGCCCAACGCAATTCCTACATCATAAGGGTACAAAGAATATCTTTTCAAAAACTTAACTTGTTCCTTTTTACAAAACAAATGAATCCTATTTTTAGACACAACAAAACGCCAAGGCTGACTGTTATATCCAGAGGGAGCCAGTCTGGCAGCCTCCAGCAGCCGCTCCATATTTTCATTGCCCTTCTCTTTAAAAACAGCAATTTCTTCTATTGCTGCTCTTTTTGACTTGCTGCTGTCCCTGTATGGAGTGCCAATTGCTTTTCCAAAAGCCAGCACATATGCAGTCTGGGTATCACTCAGCTTAAACTCTTTCTTCAAATTATGCAGCCCCACAAAACAGCTCCCCAACTCCTTCGTATACATATAGAGTGACACCTGCTCCATAATATATCCAGCATTTACAGCACTTGTATCATCTTTATCTGTAATTAATACAAAATAATAAGGAGCCTTCACGGAATAATGTCCCACATGACCACAGTTTTGATAGGTTGAAATAATTTCAAAAGAAACTTTACAGGTATCGGATATTACCGAAATGTGACTGGAAAAATTCAGTATCTGAGCCAGTAAGGCATCACTTAGCTGTTCCATCTTATAGTTGCGAACAGATTTTCTCATAAAAATAGCATCATATAGATTCATGTCTTTCACCCTGCTTACATAGAACTTATTGTACTTTCTCTCTACTAGTGTAACACAATGTGCTATATTTTAATGCACAATTTAATTCTTTTTCCATTATTTTTTTTGTTGATAATTCCTATGCCAGATTCTTTTTATAATTGAGAGGTGATACACCATAATATTTTTTGAATAATTTACTAAAATGATAGACATCTTCATAGCCTACACGATTTGCAATTTCTTTAATACTTCCATTCGCTGATTCTTCCAGTATTTCCTTCGCTCTCTCTAACCGGATTTTAATCACATAATTTATTGGAGACTCTCCTGTCTCCTCCTTAAATATCTTTGAAATATAAACTGGACTCAAATACATATTGTGTGCAATCTGGTCCAAAGAAATTTTGCATGCATAATTTTCATTTAAATAGCTTACAATTTTTTTCACAACGTATTGACGGCTGTAGGATTCAAAATTGCAGGCTTTCTGCCTTTCATGCTGTGGTTCCATCTGCCTGAGAATTAACAGCAGTACCTGCATAAGCTGTGCCTTCAACATAAAATACCTTCCCAGTTCTGCCCCCTGTTGTTCTGCCACCATCTGATAGCATAATTTTGAAATCTCCTGCCTGGTATCCCCCTGGGTACGCAGCACATGAGTGCCATCCTTTAAAATAATTGTATTAGGTGGCATATTCTTAAATTGAAATTCAGTAAAACCTGTTACAAACTCAACTGTGGGTTCTTCAGGATTCACTTCGATATTCTGATGCCTTTCCCCTGGATTACACAAAACAATGTCTCCTGCTGTTACTTCATATACTACACCTTCTACCAGATATTTTCCTTTTCCAGACAGAATGAATGCAATTTCTGCAAAATCATGGCTATGGTACTTTCCTTCTTTAAGAACCCTTGATTTGCATGCGAAAAAAATAGTTGGATTAAAATCATTGTCAGTTATATCATACTTATCCATTTTACCACCTCTAACAATCTATTCAAAATCATTTTAACCCATTTAATTTGGAAATACAATGCGAATATTTTAAATTCATTTTTCGACAATAATGCATTACTTTTTAAACTTCTATTAAATAAAATAAAAGTTTTGAAATCAAAAATTTCAAATATTAAAATTCTCACGTTTTCTGTCATTTTAGAAAGACATCATTTCGTTGAATTATGGATTTTCCTGTGTTAATATCAGTTTTAGATAAAAAACAAAAGTAAATGGAAAGAGGGTATTTTGTATTATGTGTTTAGCAACCTATATTTTAGCCGCAGCCGGATATAGTATTGAACCTTTTTTATGGATTAGTACTCTCTTAAAACTTTGTACCCCCCGGTTTCAACGCAAGAGGAGCTATGTGTATGCTGGTATTCACATTTACATATTAATTCTAATAAAACAATATACACTTTTTTATTTTAAATGTGGCATGTTCAATGTAATTTATCCATTGCTCCTGTTAATTTACATGATAATAATGTCAAAATATTTATTTGAAAACACATTAGCTGAAAGAATTTTATGTATTGGTTTGCTGTTCATTGTATCAATTATAACAGACGCTTTAGCAGTTGCTCTTTGGATTACAATCTTTCATACGCCAGTTAACACGTTTTCCACGTTCAAACTGCAACACGTTATAATTACCTTTATTGCACGCTTTATGGCAGCCTTGATTTATCTAATCTTTTTCAAAAAAATTACATGCAGACTTGCTTCTAACTTTATTCAATGCAATGAAATTATCTTTTTAGTAATTTCAAATATTTTTATGGCAATCCCACTGCTTGTTATTTTTTACGACACAAAATTAATACATAATAACACGGTTGTACTATTTTTTATTGTAATGGGACAGGTTACCATCAGTTCTATTACTACAATATACATAATCATATTACTTTATCGGAAACGAATGTCTGATTTTAAAAACCAGCTCAAGCTACAACAGTTAGAATCTGCATTACAGGCCAATTCCGATATAAAAGAATTAATACAAAAGCTGCGAAGGCTCCGTCACGATATGCGTTCCCATTTTGGAATGATTAAATCACTTTATACCTCAGGGCAATTTCATTCCTTAGAAAAATACATAGATGACGTATTTGAAGATATTACGATTGCTAATGACATATATACTCTGGGCAATACCCAGATAACGATTATTCTTTTTCACTACCAGCGGCTGGCAAATGAAAAAAATATTATTTTTTCTTCCAGAGTATTTGCAGAGGAGCTTCCTCTATCAGAAAAGGACATTACCTCTTTGCTTACCAATATATTGTCGAATGCTATAGAAGCTGCTGAAAAAGTTCCAGAAGACAAAAAAAGCATTGATCTTTTTATTGAAAAAAGGGAAAACTACTATTTTCTAAAATGTGAAAATACACTGGCCACTCTTCCAAAAACCAAACATGGCAGATTTCTGACAAGCAAAGAGCAAGATACTAAAAGACATGGTATGGGTATTGAAATTATTGAAGGTATTATTAAAAAATATAGCGGGAGAATTCTGATAGATTTTAATGAGCATATTTTCAGTATAACGGTTCATATTCCGTGTAAATAATTCATTTATTTGGAGGTGACAGGGCTTTTGCCTTTAGAACATGAGTATACATATTTTAATTTGTGATGATGATCCATTAAGTCTGAAAATCAATCACACTTATATTAACCATTTAAGCCATTGTTTTAAACTAGATGCTTCTATTCATTGTTTCAGCAGCATTCAGGAGAAATTCAGAACTTTTTTACAGCAGGAGAAAATAAATATTGCTTTTTTAGATATTGATATGAAAGAAACAAATGGAATTGTTTTAGCACAGGAAATTATGATTAAGAATCCATGGGCAATTATTATTTTTATTACTAGTCATCCTGAATATGCCCTGGATGCATTTAATATTATGGCATTCGGATACATACAAAAACCTATTGAACAGGAACATCTAAAAAAATTATTTTTAAGGGCTATCATTCACGCACAAAGTATAAAAAACAAATCGTCTGAGGCAACACTAGATTTTGCTTATAACAAACGAAGTATCAGCATCAAACAGACAAGCATTAAATACATTGAGAAAATTCAGCAGAAAATCCGAATTGTTACTACTGACGATGATTATGAAATTTACGATACCATTACCGCTTTAGAACAACGCCTAATTTACTTATTTGCCAAAATAGATCAAGGTACTCTTATTAATATGAATTATATTCTGACTCTTGATAGTAACATAATTCGATTAAAAACAGGGGAAATATTTCGTATTGCCCGCACACAGAAGAAAAAATTCAAAGAAATCTACAGCAACTTTCCACGTTTCTAAGCTGGCTAATCATTTAACATAAATTAATCCATTTGAAAGGAGTGATTATTATGAAAAAAGGAACTCATGTATTACAAAAAGCAATTGGCACATTTAGCGAATCTGTTGTGAAAGGTAACGTGAATTCTGCATGCATTTGGTGGCTGCATCAGCCAAAGCTGCCTAGAGGCTGCGAAAAGTTTAAGAAATAGCTGCTTCTTATTTTTAGAGCCTGTCTGGTACAGACAGGCTCTAACTAATTTCATACTACTCTTGATACGTGATTCTGTTCTTACCGTTTTTCTTAGAAAAATACAATCTTCTATCCGCATCTTCCAAAATATCATAACGTTCTTCACTGGTTCCTGCAATTCCTACGCTGATTGTAACCAGAATGTCCTCATCCCACTGCCTGTTTTCAATATAATTCCTTAACTCCTCGGCCATTCTCACAACTTCTTCTTCACCTAGATACTTAATCAGAACTACAAACTCTTCTCCACCATATCGAAATATCTCTCCATAAATGCCTATCATACTTTTTGCAGCTTTTACTATTTCCTTTAAAACTTTATCGCCAAATACATGGCCAAATGTGTCATTTAGAATTTTAAAGTTATCAATGTCAAACATGATTAAATAAAAATTCTGCTTACGGCTCATATATTCTCGATACTTTTTATTAAAATGCCCTCTATTAAAGCTCTTAGTCAATCCATCTAGCTTATTCAAATTTTCAAGACTTCGGAGCTTCATATAAAAAATAACCACGAGTACTATAAAAACCATAACTGCAATTAATGCTATACTATATTTTTTAATCCTCTCACTGCTTAACTTATAGATAGTAACCTCTTTGTCATACTTCTCCTTAGCATACTGAGAAATAGACTCATTCATGGTACGTAGCTCTTCATCATAAACGGACTCTAATATGCTGGAAAAATTATCTGCAAGCTTTGTTTGTCCTGACTTCCGATATAATTCTGCCATCTTTTTAAGTATACATTTTTTATATATATAATTGTAAGTCTGATTAGATAAATCTAAGGCTTTCACATAATCAGTAACTGCTACCTGGTAGTTTTCATCATTCATATTATAATCTGCCAATGTAATATAATATAACAACTTACTGTCAGTGGACATCTCCATGTTCTGACTGCCAATAATGGTTTCAGCATTCTCAAGCTGCACCTTTGCAGAATCTACATCTTTGTTCACCAAATAGTAACCTGCAACACAAATGCTGTTAAAGAAATCAAGGCTTTTCACTTTTTCTTCTGATAAATAAGAATATGTTTTTTCAATACGTTTACGTACGCTGAAGATTGTATTATAATTTCCAGAACAATAACTCACCTGATATAATTTTATGAGAGCGTATGTTTTAAGATTAGCATTTTCAACATTATCCGTTATTTCAACTTTAAGACTGTCCTCTAAATACTTCTGGGCACTTTGCAAATCTCCCATATAAAAATAAGTTACACCTAAATCCGCAGTTGCTCTGGCCAAAAAATACTGTTCTCTTATTTTTTTACTTTCCGATACAACAGAATAATTCTTCTCCAGCGCTAATGCATAATTTGTATTGTACATACTAAAATTTGCTATACAAGATTCAATATTAATAATAGTAATTGGATCTAACCAGTTTTTTGACTGTAGAATTGTATTGAGAATTTTTAATGCGCTTGTCCTCCCCTTTTCTATTTCCTCAAAGGTATTCAGATAACACATAATAATATCAATTTCTTCGTTCCATTCCTGTGGTGTCAGCTCATCCATTATAATTGATAAATAGCTTACCCCATCTTCTATTCTGTCCTCACTTTTCAAAATACTGTTTATGTAATATCCAGTTCCTACTTTAACAAATGTATTTGTGTCGTTTTTCTGCACTGTCATAGCAGAAATGAACTCTTCCAATGATGTATTATAATTCTGAAGCACATATTGATGAAAACCCAACACAAAATGTTCTTCAGACGTCAGTTCTTTCCCTATCTGCCTTTTCTCGTTAATACGATTAATTTCATCTTCTAAATCATATTTATCACATGGCTTTGATTCTAAGCAATATCTTTCTATTTGCTCAATCAGCTGATTCTTTTCTTTTTCTGAATAACCTGAAATAACCGCCAAAATTGCAGCAATGACTACTAAAACCACAACACATGCAATAGATATCTTTTTCTTCAACCTTTTCCCCCCTTAAAAAATAGTATCAAATTAACTCTAATACATATAGTTTCTGTTGTCAATTATTAAATATTAAATGATTAATTTTACATACACAATATGTCATTTTTCTACACAAAAAAAGCCACTACTCACCTGTATTTTACCAGATTATAGTGGCTTTTTCAATTTACCTACTTATCCTTTGAAATATTTTACACCTGCTTCAAAAATCATTTGATTCTGCTCTCCATATATGTTGATTGCGACTCCATCTCCTCTTCGCTCAGAATGTGCCATTTTACCTAAAACACGTCCATCTGGACTGGTAATACCCTCAATGGCAAGATAAGAACCATTTGGATTAAAGTCTTCATCCATTGTAGGATTTCCATTTACATCCACATATTGAGTTGCAATTTGTCCGTTTTCAGCTAACGTTTTCAGCCACTGTTCATTTGCTACAAATCTTCCTTCCCCATGGGATGCTGGAATTGCATAAACACCACCAAGCTTTGCTAGTTGTAACCATGGTGATTGATTTGTAACAACCTTTGTAAAAACAGATTTTGAAATATGACGGCCAATGCTGTTTGTAGTCAAAGTAGGTGAGTCTTCACTGATATCAGTAATTTCCCCATATGGCACTAGACCCAGCTTAATCAGAGCCTGAAATCCATTACAAATACCAAGCACCAAGCCATCCCTCTGCTTAATCAAATCGTTGGCTGCCTGACTTATTTTTGCATTTCTAAAAATAGAGGCAATAAACTTGGCAGAACCATCTGGCTCGTCACCAGCACTAAAGCCACCAGGGAACATTAAAATCTGTGCTTCCTTAATTGCTCGTTCAAATGCATTTACCGAGTCCGTAATATTCTGGGCTGTCATATTTTTGAATACTACTGTTTCAACCTCTGCACCTGCTGCTTCAAAAGCCTTTGCTGTATCATACTCGCAATTAGTGCCTGGGAAAACAGGGATAAATACTTTTGGCTTCGCTACTCTATTTTTTGCTATATATACTGTTTTTGCATCAAACAGATTTTCACTTACTTCCACCTGCTCAACATCTGATTTAGTAGGAAATACTTTTTCCAGTGTGTTGGTCCATGATGCAAGTGCTTCCTCCATTGTAATTTCTACAGTTCCAAAAACAAATTTTGGTTCATCCAGTATTTCAGCAACTTTTTTATAACTAATTTTCATTGCATCAAGCTTCTCTATGTCACGTTCTGATATTTCAGCAACTATACTGCCGTATAGAGGTTGGAAAAGAAATGGTTTTTCAACTGAATCACAAACCGATAATCCAAGCTTATTACCAAATGCCATTTTACTGACTGCTTCTATTATCCCACCATTCTCAACTGCATAGGCTGAAACAAATACTTTTTCTCGAATTAATTCCAGTATTTTTGTGTATAGCTCCATTACTGCCGCATAGTCTGGCAGATCGTAAGCATCCTTTTCTATATCCATAAATACTACCACATTGCCTGGATTTTTGAACTCAGGAGTTATCATGTCCTGTACCTTAGCTACATCAACTGCAAAGGAACATAATGTTGGTGGAACATCAATATCGTTAAAGGTTCCTGACATACTATCCTTTCCACCGATAGATGGCAGGCCCAATTTCATCTGGGCATCGTAAGCACCTAATAAAGCTGCCATTGGTTCACCCCAGCGTTTTGCATCGTTTCCAAGACGTCTGAAGTACTCTTGAAAAGTAAACCGGATTTTTCTAAAATCACCACCGGAAGCCACAATTTTTGCCACTGAAGAAATCACCGCATATGCAGAACCATGATATGGACTCCAGCTTGATAAATATGGGTCAAACCCATAACTCATCATAGTTACTGTATCACATTTTCCAGACAATACAGGCAGCTTGGCAACCATGGACTGAATTGGCGTCAACTGATACTTTCCACCGTATGGCATAGCTACAGTTGCTGCTCCAATGGAACTGTCAAACATTTCAACTAGCCCTTTTTGAGAACATACATTTAAATCGCTTAGTGTTTCCATCCATACAGTTTTCAAATCACTTACATCTCTTTGCTTTGTAAAATAGTTATCTTCTTGTGACGGCATTGTAATTGTAACATCTGTTTCCTGATGAGCACCGTTGGTATCAAGAAATGCTCTGGAAATATTCACAATTTCTTTTCCTCTCCACTCAAGTACTAATCTTGGTGACTCTGTTACAACGGCAACGCAGACAGCTTCCAGATTTTCTTCTTCTGCATAAGCAAGCAGTTTATCTACATCCTTAGGATCTACTACAATTGCCATTCTTTCTTGTGATTCAGAAATAGCAAGTTCTGTGCCATCTAGACCTGCATATTTCTTAGGTACCTTGTCCAGATTAATACGAAGTCCAGGAGCCAGTTCTCCGATTGCAACGGAAACACCGCCTGCACCAAAATCATTACATTTTTTTATAATAGAGCTTACTTCAGCTCTCCTGAATAAACGCTGTATTTTACGTTCAGTTGGTGCATTTCCTTTTTGCACTTCTGCACCACAGGTATGAATGGATTCTGTTGTATGGGACTTGGAGGAACCTGTTGCACCACCACAGCCATCACGTCCCGTTCTTCCACCTAACAAAATGATAATGTCATCTGGATCTGAGTTTTCACGAATTACATTATTACGTGGAGCCGCTCCCATTACAGCACCGATTTCCATTCTCTTTGCCACATAATTTGGATGATATACTTCCTGCACAAGACCTGTTGCTAACCCTATCTGATTGCCATAGGAGCTATATCCACTTGCTGCTCCTTTTACAATTTTTTTCTGAGGAAGTTTACCCTCTAAGGTTTCCTTTAATGACTTTGTAGGATCCGCCGCACCAGTAACACGCATAGCTTGATAAACATAGCCTCTACCCGATAAAGGATCTCTGATAGCACCTCCAAGACAAGTTGCTGCACCACCAAAAGGTTCAATTTCTGTAGGATGATTATGGGTTTCATTTTTGAAAAATACTAGCCATTCTTCTGTATTTCCATCAATTTCTACTGGAACAACAATGGAACAGGCATTAATCTCATCAGACTCTTCCATATCATCTAACTTTCCATCTTTTTTCAATTTACGCATTGCCATAAGGGCAATGTCCATCAAAGAAATAAATTTATCTTTCCGTCCCTTAAATATCTCTTCTCTTACTGATAAATAGTCTTCATATGACTTCTCAATCGGTGCCCTATAATATCCATCCTCAAACTTTACATTTTTTAATTCAGTCAAAAATGTAGTATGACGGCAGTGATCTGACCAATAAGTATCTAATACACGGATTTCTGTCATAGAAGGATCTCTTTTTTCTTCGTTTTGAAAATAATTCTGAATATGAAGGAAATCCTGAAATGTCATGGCAAGGTTTAAAGAATCATATAAGTCTTTTAATGAATCCTTGTCCATACTGGAAAATCCATCAAACAAAATTACATCTGCTGGTTCTTCAAATATCTGCACCAGTGTATCTGGTTTGTCTTCGTCCGCTTCTCTGGAATCTACTGGATTGATGCAGTAGCTCTTAATTCTTTGCAACTCTTCATTTGATATTTCACCAGATAATACATAAGTTGTAGCAGAACGGATAATTGGTTCCTCTTTTTCATTTAACAACTTTACACATTGTTCTGCCGAATCTGCTCTCTGGTCAAACTGACCTGGCAGGTATTCTACTGAAAATGTTTTACACCCTTGCTCCATTTCAAATGTTTCTTCAAATAATATGTCAACAGGAGGCTCTGAAAACACAATTCCCAAAGCCTTTTGATAGGTTTCCCCGCTCAAATTTTCAATATCATAACGAACTAATACTCTGACGTTTTGTAAAGCCTTTAACCCTAAATATGATTTAATTTCACTCTTTAACTCTTTCGCCCGGACAGCATATGCAGGTTTTTTTTCTACATAAATTCTTCTTACGTTACTCATAAAAGCTCCTTTCCAAAACACATATAAATCAATTTGTTACCATCTTATCATATTTTCTTTTATAATTAAAATAAATTAATATTATTTATTATATAAGCACTTCTAATAATCCTTCCCCAAAAAGTACAAAAGGAAACAGAGCATACTGACTTATCTGCTCCGTTTCCCTTATTTTATACAACTATTCTTATTGGTATACACTACCCTGGAATTCTAACCTATTATTCCAAAACGGTATCACCTAGCACGATTTCATTCCAGTTCTTATCAACTGCTGAAAAATCATAGTTTGCAGCTATTTCAACAAACTTAGTTTCATATTGTGAATTTTCTTCTTCTGCAATGGCATCTTCTACTGTCTGGTTATAAGTTTCATCTGAATTATTATTTATCATTTTTACGATGTAATATCCGTTGCTGTCTTCCAGAACCTGTGAAATCTCATTGTTGCTCATTGCCATAATTTTTGTCTTTACTTCATCCTCAAAGGTAGTACTGGAAGGTGTAATATTTCCCTCCTCCTGGAAGCTAATATTTGAAGTTTCCGTTTCTTCAGTAGCAGTTGTTTCTTCTGTGGCTGCTGCTTCTGTGGCTGCTGTCCCTTCCTCTGTTTCAGTACTTGGAAGTAATGCTGCAAAATCTTCTGTTTTGGACTTTTCAAGTAATGCATTCATTTCCTCTAATAATTTAGCCTTCTCATCATCTGATAAAGCCACACTATTTCCTTCTTCATCGTAAGTTGTTTTAGAAGTATAATAGTATTGAAAATCATATTGTCTGTAGTCTTCATAATTAAACGTATCTTTAATTGCCTGATCATCAATATCAAAGCTGTCAATCATATCTTGCTTATAACGGTCTGCAACTGCTTTCTTTTCAAGAACACTTGTTAATTTTTTCTTGCTTAACCCTGGAAGTGATTTTTGCTTTGTGGTTAAATTTTTTAATACTTCCTCTGCTGTCTCGGATGCGGTTGTTTTATCTTCCTCTGTCAGAGCATATCCAGCGTTAATTGCTTCCTTATAAAGAATTGCATATTCTTTTACCGTTGTATACACCTCTTGCTTTGCTGCCTCACGGTTTGTTGTTCCACTGTCACTTGTGCTGTCCCAGTACCCTGTTCCTGTATATGCCAAATACATCTGGTCATAAGCATCATAAGTTACTTCTTTGTCATAAATATAGTACATCGCATCACTTAAGTAAATGTTTTCCCCATCCAATTTAAATAACAAAGTTGGTTTTAACTGGTCATACGCTACACCCACCAGCATGGCCAAAACTAAAACTGCACATATAGCTATTGCCACAATTTTTCCTGTGCTGGTCTTTTCAACCGGCATATTTTTCTTCTTTACCTCTTTTTTATTACCCTTCAGAGTAGTTTTACTACTGTTCATGAATTAATCTCTCCATTTCTTTTTCATTGTGTTTTATTTACTACTGTCCTTTACAACAGCATCTCCAACCGTTATATCTTCCCAGACACTGGTTTCTTCTGTCACCTTTGTCTTTTCCTTTAGCTGGCTGTAATATTCATCAAATAACTTATATTTTTGCTGGTTAACCGCGCTTGCTTTGGCCTTCTCATAGCTTTCCGTACTGCTGTTGCTTAAAACCCGTAAAAGATATATACCTTCCGATGTTTCAATTATATCACTAACCTGTCCGGTTTTCAGAGACACAGCAGCCTCCTGAATATTAGCATCACACGCTTCATCACCCTTTACAAAGCTATACTCTTCTACCTCCAGCAGCGCTTCCTGATCCTCCAGCAGTTCACTGAAATTTTCAGAATATTGAGCGGCTTGCTTCTTTTCCTCCAATTCATTCAAGGACATTTCTAAAATTTCTGCACTCTTTTCTTCCTTTGTGCCATCCTCATGATATTGATATTTTGAAAAGCCTATTGTTTCAATGTCATATTGTAAATAGTCTGACTCATTCATTCCTTCCGTAATAGAAGCCTCATCTACTGAAAAACCATCCAGAACTGAATCAAAATACTGATCAATGATAGCTTTTTTTATTTTAAATTCAATCAATCTTTTTTCTGTCAAACCAGTGGTTTTTCGTTCCTCCTCCGACATACTTTCCATTTCTTCTTTTGCCTGAGCTGTTATTTCCTCTTCTACTTCTTCCGTAATGGTCTCCTCTTGTTTTACAGCCTCTTGGAATAAAACAGACTCCCTAATGATTTCATCATAAACCTCCTGCTTGACTGTCTCACTCATTGTCATGCCTGCCTCACCCTCACTGTTCCAGAAGTCTTCCTCATAATTTCCTTCATAGTAAGATTGATAAAAATCAATTTCTTTTTCTGCTTCCCATACCTGATACATTACTTCATCAAGATAAATTTTTTCTTCTCCTACTGTAAATACAAGAATATCCTGATTCTTTGCTGTCTTTTTACAACTGGCAAATACAACCAGGCCAAGTGTCATCACTAAAATATAACATAAATACTTTTTTATAATGTTAACATGCTCCTTTCTATCTGGTTTTACCATATTCTTCCTTGTTTCAGCTATACGTGCATTCGCCGAATCAGCTGATATATCATACCATTTTGTATAACAAGGGGCTTAGTATGCGTAAAAAATATAATTCCATCACTAGGTGATAAAATCTGAGAAATCGTCTCTCCTTCCATGGGATCGATAACCTCTGCAATCACTTCTCCAAATCTCACTTCATCCCCAGGATTTTTCAGACGCCTGTAAATGCCTGAAACATCTGCACGGATTGGCAGCAATGTGTCCTCATCTATAGTAGAAGAAATATATCCGCTGTGACAGTTATATTTGATAATTCCCATTCTGGTTAAAAATCGGAGTACTGATGATACTGCCTGATTGGCAGAAACTTCATCAATGGTGTCCGTAGCACTGGTATATACAGAAAATGCATTGGCTCCAGACATCTGCCAGTTATAATTCAATGTCCCATAGTCAAATGCTTCTGGCTTTCTAAGCATAACAAACGGTAGCCCAAATAAATTGGCAAGACTTGTGTTTTGCACACCCGTATCCATCAGTCTTACATGGGGAATAAAATCTCCTGGCGTATGAAAACTTGCAAATTGAATACCGTAACTATACCCTTTTACCTTTTCAAATATACCCGCAGCAATTCTCTCTGTTGTTTCCCCATCTATTTTACCAGGAAATTTCTTATTAATATCTGAATTATCCATTGCCCAGAATCTCTTTTCTATATTCATTGAAAAATGGTTAATGGAAGGTATGACCATAATCTCATTTTTAGATAAAATAGCACCTGTACGCTCCAGTATTGTCAATGTCTTAATCAATTGAGAACAGACATAGAGCTGCTGGATTTCATTTCCTCTTGTTGGGCCAACAATACAAGCGGATTTTTCACCTCTTCCAAAGGTATATCCATAAATAGTTAAGTCCTCCCGATAAGGAGCCTTTAAGGAGTAGATAACCTCTTTTATCATGATTCTACACCTCCTAGTATTCTGGCTATCAGAGAGCCTTCATAAACTACAGGATACTCTCTTAGGGAAAATACCATTCCGCTGCAAGGTGCTAATATCTTATGTTTAATTTCTCCTGTTATTGGTTCAATGATACTTCCAACCGCATCCCCTTTCCGAATGCCGTTCCAGTGTTCAATATCTGGTACAAAAATTCCTGAAGCCTCAGCATGTACTAATTCTACTTCACCATCTGTAGAAACAATAGGCTTCCGGACCTGGTTCACTTCACCGCTCCAGATTCCTGCCTTCTTCATCAGTGAAAAAAGTCCGTCTACAATTTGTTCCCCGTAGCTTTTCGTCAACCGCATGCCAACTCCCATTTCTATCGCCAGAGTTGGAACTCCATGCTGGTTCAAGGTATGTGTCAATGTTGCCTGTAAAACTGTTGGTGATTCATATGCCCATATAAAGTCTACATTCAGCTCCATGGCATAGTCAAATAACTGTTCAATATTTTCATTACTAATTCTTACCTGTGGTATCTCGCGGATAAATATATCACTAGCGTGTATGTCAATACAAATATCAGCTCCGAGTACATCATCTATTACTTTATCTGCAATGTTTTCAACCATATCTCCATCTGCACTTCCAGGAAAACACCGATTCATGTCCAGATCAAATGTTGGTACTCCTCTTGTAATCGCCTCTAATCCCAGTGGATTGATGCAAGGATAAATATCAACAATTCCTGTTAAGCAGGATATCTGTTCTTGTATACGTCGAATTAACTCATAACAAACATATTGCCCTTCTAATTCATCTCCATGAATTCCAGTAACAATACATATCCTCTTTTCGTTTCCCCTTATCTTTTCTGGTTTTAAAGTACGCTTCTTGATATTCAGCACTTCCCCCACAGGTAAGCCTACAGAAACAACTGTTTTAATCACGTTTCCATCTTCCTTTCAAATAAGCGTATTACTGTCCTATTATACTCCCATGGCTACTAACTGTCAAACAATGTAATGATACAAAAAAAAAGTGTTTAATTTGTGTTTTCTAACGTTGTATTCTAAATATTTGTGTGCTATGATATCTATTAATTAGTAAAACTTATAAATGGAGGCGTAAGCATGGATATTAATTATGAATTATATAAGGTCTTTTTTCATGTGGCAAAAACACTTAGTTTCTCGGATGCTTCGAAGGAATTGTATATTTCTCAATCAGCTGTAAGCCAGTCCATAAAAACACTTGAAAAAAGGTTAAATCAAACTTTATTTATCCGCAGTACCAAAAGAGTAAAGCTGACAAAGGAAGGGGAATTGCTGTTTAAACACATTGAGCCTGCCATTCATTTAATTATCCGTGGGGAAAATCAAATCATAGAAGGTCATTCCCTAAGTGGCGGACAATTGCGAATTGGTGCCAGTGATACCATTTGCCGCTATTACTTAGTTCCGTTTTTAAAAACTTTCCACAACCGTTATCCCAATGTTCATATTAAAATTATAAATGGAACCTCATTAAAGTGTGTGGAATTATTAGAAACCAACCAGGTAGATTTAATTGTTACAAACTCCCCTAATATGCGTTTAAACAGCATTCAGCACACTCGTGTAATTGCTGAATTCTCAGATGTATTTGTAGTGAATAAAGCACTCTTTCCTGATATAGAGCAAACCGTATCCCTACAGATACTTCAAACCTATCCTATCCTTATGTTGGATAAACAGTCTGCAACCAGTCAGTACCTTCACCATATTTTTTTGCAGCACCAGTTAGATCTTGTTCCTGCTATCGAGCTGAGCAGTAATGATTTATTAATTGATCTTGCAAAAATCGGATTAGGTATCGCTTTTGTACCGGACTTTTGTGTACAATCCAATCATACCGATCTGACCATTTTAGAAACAAAGGAAAAGCTCCCAAAACGTAAACTGGTAGCTGCCTATAGTGAGCATATTCCATTATCCGTTGCTACTTCTTATTTTCTGGAATCGTTAAGTAGAAATATACAAAAAAATCATTTATCGGAGAATTATCATGAAACAGAATCATTTTAAATATGGATTCCGCAGAGGAATTCCTATTGCTTTGGGGTATATACCGGTCTCCTTTACCTTTGGTCTGATGGCAGTAAACGGGGGACTTCCTGTGTGGCTTGCCATTTTTATTTCTGCAACAAATTTGACAAGTGCAGGCCAGTTTGCTGGAACAAACTTAATTTTTGCCAGTGCAGGTTATTTTGAAATTGCACTAACAACTTTTATTATTAATATCCGCTATATGCTTATGTCACTATCTCTTTCGCAGAAAATCGACGGCTCTGTTACACTGTTGAAAAGATTATTTATTGGTTTTGGTGTGACAGATGAAATATTTTCTGTTGCATCCATGGAAACTGGCAAACTATCTGCCTCCTATATGTTTGGACTTATATCAGGACCCTTTGCGGGGTGGACTCTTGGTACCGCAGCTGGTGCTCTTATCTGTTCTGCATTACCAGAAGCTTTAAGCAACGCAATGGGTATTGCCTTATACGGTATGTTTATTGCTATCATTATCCCGCCTGCCAGAAAATCAAAATCCGTACTTTGTATTGTTTTGTTTGCAATCGTAATAAACTGCCTATTAAAATATGCACCTATTTTCAGCTTTATTTCAGCAGGCTTTCGGGTTATTATTTCCACAATTACAGCCGCTGGAGTTGGTGCGGTTCTGTTCCCAATGAAAGAAGAATCTGATGCAAAGGAGGTCGCAAAGTAATGACAAAAGCTTTTATTGCTGTTATTTTAATGGCGCTTGTTACGTATATTCCCAGGGTACTTCCCCTAGCCGTATTCCGCAAAGAGATACGTTCACCCTACATAAAAACTTTCTTATATTATGTTCCTTATGCGGTTCTTGGTGCCCTTACCTTTCCTGACATCTTTTCCTCCACAGGAAATCTGTATCCTGCGATTTGCGGAACAGGTATTGCTCTATTGCTTGCCTATTTTGAAAGAAGCCTGGTTGTGGTAGCATTGGGTGCTATTTTAACTGTTTTTTTAACTAGTTTTTTATTTTAAATCTTTTCTCTAACAAAAGCGAAAAAAGACTTGACATTTGACAAAAAAAATACTATTATATTTGAGTAATTGCAGTCGTGGCGGAATTGGCATACGCGCATGATTCAGGTTCATGTCCGGGCAACTGGGTGTGGGTTCAAGTCCCATCGACTGCATTTTTTTATTATCGTTCTTTCTATATTCATATTTTATAATCTTTTTGTAATACTAGCAATGATACACTTACTATTTTGGGGGTGATAAGAATTGCTAAAGTCTAGAATCCTTTTTTTATCCGCTTTTTTTACTTCCATTGTTTATTTTTCGTGGCGAACTTTTTTTACTTTACCTATAGATGAAAGCATTGGTGAATTAGTCTGTGGTTTTCTATTACTATTGGCTGAGCTGGTAGGTTTTATTGAAGCTTTGAATCAGTACCAAAGCCGCTTAGATTTTAATGAACCAGCTAAACCTGATGTGGAGTTAGACCGTTATCCTCATGTGGATGTATTAATTGCAACCTATAACGAAGATATGGAGTTACTGCGAAAAACCATTAATGGATGCAAAAACATGGACTATCCCGACAAAAACAAGGTTCATATCTATTTATGTGATGATAAAAACCGCTGGCAAATCCGCAGCCTTGCAAAAGAAATGCAGATTGGATATATTACCCGGAAAGAGCCTGTTGACGCAAAAGCAGGGAATTATAATAATGCACTGCTATTTACGGATTCTCCGTTAATTGCAACTTTTGATGCCGACATGATTCCGATGCACGATTTTCTCATGGCGTTAGTTCCCTTTTTCTTTCTGGAGGAAACCATTCATAAAAAAATTGGTTTTATTCAAAGTCCACAGAGTTTTTACAATTTAGATTTATTTCAATATAATCTTTTTTCAGAAACAACGGTTCCCAATGAACAAGATTTTTTCTTTCGTCACGTACAGTTAATAAGAAACAAAAATAATTCGGCTATTTATACAGGTTCTAATACCATCTTATCCAGGGAAGCATTGGAAAAGGCTGGAGGCTTTTATACAAAAGTGATTACTGAGGATTTAGCTACTGGATTGGCAATTCAAAGTGCTGGTTTTCAGTGTTATGCTACTGCCTCTGTACATGCAAATGGTCTGGCACCAACTGATCTGGACAATTTATTTAAGCAGCGGGAGCGCTGGGCACGTGGCTGTATCCAGACCTTTCGTAAAATGAAGGTGTTCCGCAGAAAGGGACTTTCTCTTTCTCAAAAGCACAGTTATTTTATGGCTCTTGTTTACTGGTATACTCCTATGAGAAGATTCATTTTTATAATGGCTCCTATTCTTTATGTGCTTTTTCATGTAACACTTTTAAAAGCTAGTTTTGGGGAAATCCTACTTATCTGGCTGCCCTATGCTTTACTATATAATAAGGCACTTTCTTCCTTAACAGGCCGTATTCGGATCTCCCGGTTAAGTAATATATATGATACTATTTTATTCCCTCATCTATTGTTTACCATAATGTTGGAGACACTGGGGATTGAAAAACGTAGTTTCCACGTCACTGGCAAAGACAAGGTTAGTGTTTCCTTATCTTATAAAATAAGAACTATTATACCTCATTTATTGCTCATTGTATTATCCTCTGCGTCTATTATTATGTGCCTTTATCACTGGCTCTTATCAGGAAGCAGTAAGTTTATGTTTATTCTCTTCTGGCTGCTTGTCAATTTGTATAACTTGCTGATGGCAGTATTTTTTGTTTTGGGACGCAAATCGTACCGGACTAGTGAACGGATTAAAGTAATTCTACCCCTTACCATTAAATATAACAAGGAAATCTTGACCACCTCTACTTTTGATTTATCTGAGGGTGGTATTTCTGTATTGTTCGATTTTCCTGTGTATATACCAGTTGACCAAAATCTCGATATTACAATTCAGAATGAAGACAGCCGGTATTGCTGTTCTTTATCGGGTAAAATTGTTCACATTACCGAACTAAAAAGTAAATGGAATTATGCTATCTCTTTTACTTCTGTCTCTAGTGAAAACCTGCTTATTTTATATCATATATTATATGACCGAATTCCCGTTCATCCAAAAAAAGTAGCATCACAAAGCAGTTTTTACGATGATTTTACTAGAAACCTTCACAGCAGAGGTCAAAAAAATATTTTTTCTACCCGTAAGCTTCCTAGAATTTCTTTACAAACTGTATTATTTACAACGGAAGGAAAACCTGTAACCCTTATAAATTTTAATTATGAATTTGCATTTTTTAAGCTGACGCAGGTAAAACTGTATACTATGACAGTTGTGATCGATCAAGAACAAAACTTAGTTATGGAATGCATACTTAACGATGATAAAAAAGCTGGGTGCTTATATAAGATTTTAAATTCGGAGACTCTTGCAAAAAATCCTCTATTTCTTAATTATCTGAATGTCTGGATGCAGGAGTATCAAGCGAACAAAAAAACATTATCTATGCCGCAAAAATATAGTACACCAAGGGACGAGTTTACCGACATGGATTTTATAAAGGATGATTATGTTGAAATGGACTCTTCAAAAATATAAATACCTTCTTTTTCTGACCGCTTATTATTTATGGTCTCCAGCCATTTTACTTTTTGCAGCAGAAGACATGTATTTTCAAAATAGTGAACTGTGGAAAAGCGATTCTGCGGATGCAAAATTCCGCTCCACTACCCCAGACAAAATTAAACTTACGTTTAAAATCCAAGGAGACCCAGATGATTATTATGGGTTTGGTTTTTATAATATTTTGGGAGATAAAAATCTTAGTCATTACCAGGGAATATGGGTTTCGATTCAGTGTACTGTAAACCAGCCTATCTCCTTTACCTTTACACTGACCGATGATAAGAAGCACTCCCTTTCTTATCAAAAGCAATATACCATTATGCAGACTAAAGAGGATGCTTTGACAGCAGTTCAAATCAATTATGGCACCATTCCTCTTAGCACCTATCAGAAAGTTACTTTCTTTATTCCTTTTCAGGGAAATAGTGTGCTGAACTCTGTTCTTGACTATAGTCATATTACCACTTTTGGCTTTTCATTTTCAGGGAAAGGAAAAACAAGGGGCAACGTTGTTCTTAGTAATGTGCGATTGGTATCTGAAAAGGAAAGTTTCCATTACTTTTCATATACAGGTAGTAAAATTATAGGGGATTCTGTTGTTTATATTTCAACGTATGACTCTATTTCTGTGACTTATCAAATAGAATCAGACCATGCTTTTCGCTTTTTAAATCCTAACGTGGATGGGATCACTCTTACAGCAGATGGCACTTTGACTGTTTCTCCCCTAGTCCGGGCACAGACATTATTTTTGCAGGCATCTTCTGAGGATGGCATCTTCCTTGAATATCCTGTGGAATTACTGGAATCCTGGACTCAGTATACGAAAAACGCCCCAAAGATACCTAGTTCAATACAAGCTTCTGGCGCAATCAGAGATTACGTTCTTTTTCAAAACAGAAAACTTATTTATTATATAAGAATTTGTATCCTTTGTATTTTTACTGCTCTTTCAGGGTTCTATTTCTACTATAGAAAGAAGTACAAACAACTCAAAGAGGAGGATACTTGATATGATTTTTTCCAGTATTTTGTTTTTGTTTTATTTTCTTCCTTTAGTAATTTCAGGATACTATTTGCTTTGCTTTTCAAGAAAATTGCAAAACTATTTTCTTTTTTTTGCAAGTATTTTCTTTTATGCATGGGGTAATATAAAGTCTACCTTTATTTTATTATTTTCTATTCTGATAAATTATATTTTTGGACTGATGGTTACTTACTGCAAATCGAAAAAGCATCTGCTTCGATATCTGCTCACGTTAATGTGTGCCACAAATCTGGGTATTCTTTTCATATATAAATATTCTGGTTTTGTTGTAAGAAACATTAATGATTTTACGCAGAAAAACTATATTGTGCCTCAACTGGCACTTCCTCTTGGAATCTCATTTTTTACTTTTCAAGCAATTTCCTATGTAATTGATGTCTCCAGAGGCACTGCAAGAGTTCAAAAAAATCCCTTTTATCTGGGACTTTATATTGCTTTATTTCCCCAATTAATTGCTGGTCCTATCGTGAAATATGCTGCAATTGAAAAACAAATTTTATTTAGAAAAAATACTTTAAGAAAATTTTCTGTAGGCTGTTGCAGATTTCTCACAGGCCTTGGCAAAAAAATTATTATTGCCAATACGATGGCAATTGTTGCAGATAAAATTTATCAGCTAATTCCCCTTTACACCATTTCAGTTTCTCTCGCCTGGCTTGGTTCTATTGCATATTCCTTACAGATTTTTTTTGATTTTTCAGCATATTCTGACATGGCAATAGGATTAGGACTGATTTTTGGATTTGAATTTGATGAAAACTTCAATTATCCTTATATGTCAGCTTCTGTTACTGAATTCTGGCGGAGATGGCATATCTCATTAACAACATGGTTTAAAGATTATGTTTATTTTCCACTTGGCGGCTCCAGGGTAAAAAACAACGATATTATGGTACGCAATATGTTAATTGTCTGGCTTTTAACTGGTATCTGGCATGGGGCAGAATGGACCTTTCTTTTCTGGGGTCTTTATCATTTTTTTATTATTTTATTGGAAAAGGTATTTCGTAATCCACACAAAAAAAACCACTCCATTGTAAATCATATCTATACTTTACTTATGATTAACTGGGGCTGGGTACTATTTCGTTCTTCTAATTTGTCAATTGCCTTATCGCTTTTTCAAACTATGTTTGGCATAAAGTACAAAGGTATTTTTTGTGATTATACAATTCTGTTTTTAAAGGAATATGGCATTTTTTTAATATTTGGAATTATATTTTCTACTCCAGTTGCGAAGCGCTGTAACCGGCTTCTTGTAGAAAATAGGTTTGGGATTGCAGGCTTTTTTATGAATGTTTCCTATCTGTTCTGCATCATTTGCATTTTCTTTGTCTGTGTCACCTATTTGGTTAAAGGCAGCTATAATCCATTTATTTATTTTAATTTTTAAAGGAGTGTATCCAATGAAAAATTTTTTTATAAAAAAGGAATTTACCGCATTGACCTTTTTGTTTTTGTTGTTGACTTATTCTATGTTGAATTTGCACCATACCTATCCTTTTCTTAAATCTCTTTTTCTTAACAAGGATATAGCAAGTTTAAACGATGTAAACACCTTAACGGATAACTTAGAATATGCCATGCAGGATAATTTTTTTCAAAAATATTCTTATATTGAAAATTATGGCGCCCTCCAATTGTTATTGGAAAAACACGAAATGAATCAATTTAGTATAGGGGTCGATCGGGATGGATTTCTTCACCCATCCAATTTTATTGAAAGCTTTGACCAAAAACAGGCAAAAGACTTGGCGAAAAATGTTTCTGCTTTGAAAAAAAAATTAGATGAACAGAAAACAGAACTATTGGTGATGACACCTCCTGACAGATTTTATGATGGCAAAATTAATGGCTACTTAGGCATTCCTTATAGCAACTTTAGCCAGTATATTGATTTGTATTATAATTGTCTGAGCTCTTATGATATAGATTCTCTTGATCTTCGTCCAGCTTTTATTCATTCTGGTCTGGCAAAGGAGCAGCTTTATTATAAAACAGATCACCACTGGACCATCCGCGGAGCATTTCTAGCGTTTCAGGAGCTTATTACATTTCTCAATGAAAATTACGCTCTCCAGCTTGATCCAGATGGTTATTACCGCGATTGGAACCACTATACTACCATTCATTATCCAAATGCCTATTTGGGCTCTTATGGAAGAAAAACTGGGGCTGTTTATGCTGGTTTGGATGATTTTGATTTGATTCTTCCCAAGTTTAATACCTCATTTGAATTTAAACGCACCAATGAAGAAGGTTTTATCACGTATCAGGGAAGCTTTGAAGACACTTTAATCAATAAATCAATTCTGACTATCAAAGATTTATTTCAACAGGATCTGTATTCCTGCTATTTGGATGGTGTTCTTTATTCCTACGGAAAAATTACTAACCGCCTTAACCCAAACGGTGCCAAAATACTTTTGATTCGAGATTCGTATTCTTCTCCACTTGCTGCCTTCTTGTCTTCTGTTTGTGGTGAAGTAGATGTATTATATCCAGTTCTTTTTGAAGAAAGTATACTTTCCTTTTTATCGGAAAATCATTATGATATGGTTATTTTAAGTGGCTATTGCGGAACACTGCCTGAAAAGCTGATTCATTTTTAACTTTTCAGACAGTTTAGCTGGTATTGAGGAGCTTTGAAAACACAAAATTTATTACAGCCCCGTAAAAATTCCATGTCCTCATTGGATTTCATTTTTTCATTAAAAAATCCTACCTGTTTTATAATCTCTCGCTTTAATACAATTGTATTAATATGATAACAGTAAAACCCAGTACATAATGTATAACAAAAAAAACGTTCATCAAATACCCAAACTTTTCTATTGATATCAATATTTAAATCCATCTCTATTCTTTTTTTAGAATCCACAAACCACTCATACTCGTTTAAACTATATAATTTTCCTGCCTTTTCCTCAATCCACAATGCACTACATATTGAATAATCCGTCACCTCTATTGCCTTTACACACTCTTCCAAGTGTTCCGGAAACCATTCGTCATCCGAATCCAAAAAGGCAATATATTTCCCCCATAATGCAGTTGGACAACTGCACCTGTTCTATCACAGCTCCCATCGTCCACTATAATTAACTCCCAGTTCCGATATGTCTGATTAAAAACAGATTCAATTGCCCTTAGTATGGTTTTTTCTCTATTAAATGCTGGCATTATAATACTAACTTTATGTTTCATACTTACTACCCATTATCATTTCCTCAAATTGTTGAACTGGCATTGGTTTTGCAAAAAAGTATCCCTGTGCCATATCACAATAAACTTCTTTTAGGAATTCCAACTGTGCCTTTGTTTCTACACCCTCTGACAAAACGCGCATATCTAACTGCTTTGCCATATTAATAATGTTAGAAACAATAATTTTTTCTTGGCGTTTCATTTCTCCTTCACGAAAGAAACCCTTATCCAGCTTTAAAACATCTGCTTTCATATCCTTCAATAGATTTAATGAAGAGTAGCCTGCTCCAAAATCATCAATGGAAACATGAAAACCTATGCTTTGAAGCTCCTTCATAACAGAAACAGCAAGCTCTGTATTATCTAACAAAATGCTTTCCGTTAATTCAAACTCTATATATTTGGGGGCAATCTGGTATTCATTGATCAACTTCCTGATTTCCTCCACAAAATTTCTCTGATACAAATGAAGCCTGGAAACATTGACAGAAACTGGAACTACGGTTCTTCCCTCGTCCAGCCAGCCCCGTATCAGCTTGCAAACTTCCTGGTAGACATAAAAATCCAGCAAAAGCACAAAACCATTTTCTTCAAACAGTGGGATAAAAGCTCCTGGCTGTAACATGCTACCATCAGGTCTCCTCCAGCGAACCAGTGCCTCAGCACCCACAATCTTATTCGGTATCAGCTCTATCTTCGGCTGTAAATAAATAAGAAACTCCTGCTCACGAAGTGCCTGTTCTTTTGTACTCAGAATCAATCGTTCATTTTTTACCCTTTGATCCATTTCATCATCAAACATTTCAAAACGGTAAATGGAGTTACTTTTCACTTGCTTCCTGGCATAATTGGCATTGTCAATAGCAGACACAATATCCCGCTGGCTTTCATCTATAATACAAGCTCCGATTGTTAATCTGATGTTGCAATGACTATTTCTTCTCTTTTGCTGTTCTGTAAATCCTAATGCAAACTCCTGCACTCTTTCTTTCAAATTTGTGCCGTTCTGCAAGAGTACCATTGTGATAAAATGATCTGCTGACTCTCTTGCGGAGATTTGCATTTTGGCATTAGATTCACTCAAATATTGTGCCACTTCACGCAATATGATATCACCCTCATGGTATCCATAAAGATCATTAATACATTTAAAATTATCAATATCAAAATAGAGGATTAGGAAACGCCTGTTAGGATATTCATTTACAATCCTTCCAGCATACTCTTTAAACTTTTGCATCGTTAAAAGTCCAGTTAATGGGTCATATTTTGCACTTACCCACTCATCCTGGTTCCATTCATATAGATTTCCAACAAACCTGTTTCCTGAGAAAACTACACCTCTTGCTTTACACCAGCAAACAGTTCCATCCACCTGCTTCAGTCTGAACTCACAGGAAACCTCTTTTTTAAAATGCAAAAAGTCCAGAAATACTTCCAAATCCTCTTTTACTACATACGAACCCATGCTAAAAGTACAATTATGAATTACCTTTCCACTTAACAGCGGTATTTTTTCACTGATTGAGAAAGTAATCCTATCCTCCATGAAATTGTACTCAAAAAAACATATAAAATAATCCATTCTCTTCACTCTTCCATAGTTATTCCATACACGCGGATCTTATTTTATAAAATTCAATGCTTTTGCCGTACATAGCATCTAATTACTATTGTTACCTATCTTTGATCGACATACTCCTTTATGTTCGATACATTTACACATTTTCTTTTTGTCCCATTCTCCAGAACCAGTAAAGTAGGTGCCTGCATAATTCCATACTCTGCTGCAATCTCATGGTTTTCCTCTGCATCCAACAATGTATAAGGAAACTCAGACAGAAATTCCTTTGCTATGCTGCAATTTGGACAAGTCTTTGTAGTAAATAAATAGTAACCATCTGGAAGCAAATCATCGGATAAATTAAGTTCAATTTCCTTTTCCTCAGTTATCTCTCTCTCATTTGTCCCATTCCGTTGACACCTGGACTGCTCCATCTGATATACTTTTCTATTTTTATATTCCTGCGTTTTTCCCTCATTCCAGTTTTGAACTGGACGATAATATCCTGTTATACGGCTATATACCTCTGCCTTTTCACCACACTCTGGACATACATACTGTTCTCCCTTGAGGTAGCCGTGTGTCTTACAAATAGAATAAGTTGGTGAAAGGGTATAATAAGGAAGCTTATAATTTGTAGCAATGGTTTTTACCAGCTTGGCAGCAGCTCCCCAATCAGGCAGCTTTTCTCCCAAAAATGCATGAAAAACAGTGCCTGATGTATACAACGTCTGCAATTCATCCTGAATATCCAATGCACTAAAAATATCCTCTGTAAAATCTACTGGCAAATGAGAACTATTTGTATAGTAAGGGGTATCTCCCTTTTTCCCTGCTGTTTTAATTGCTGGCCACCGTTTCTTATCATGTTTTGCCAGCCTATAGCTAGTAGACTCTGCTGGAGTAGCCTCCAGATTAAACAAATCACCATATTCTACCTGATAGACCGAAAGCCTTTCTCTCATATGAGTCAATACCTTTTTGGTAAATTGCTGAGTTGATTCATTTGTCATATCTTCTTCCAGCCATCTTGCATTAAGACCAACCTCATTCATTCCCACTAATCCAATAGTAGAAAAATGATTTTCAAAGCTTCCCAAATAACGTTTTGTATATGGATATAACCCTTCCTCTAAAAGCTTGGAAACAACTTCCCTCTTTACACTTAAGGAGCGTGCTGCAATATCCATCATTCTATTTAATCTGATAAAAAATTCTTCTTCTGTTTTTGCCTGATATGCTATTCTTGGCATATTAATGGTAACAACGCCAATTGAGCCCGTACTCTCTCCAGAACCAAAATATCCACCAGTTTTTCTTCTAAGTTCTCTCAAATCCAGCCGCAATCTGCAACACATAGATCGCACATCACTTGGCTCCATATCACTATTAATATAATTTGAAAAATACGGCGTCCCGTATTTTGCTGTCATCTCAAACAGCAAACGATTATTTTCCGTATCTGACCAGTCAAAATCTCTTGTAATTGAATACGTAGGAATTGGATATTGAAATCCTCTTCCATTTGCATCACCTTCAATCATAATTTCAATAAAGGCTTTATTTACCATATCCATCTCTTTTTTACATTCTTTATACGTAAAATCCATTGCCCTTCCACCAACAATACATGGTACTTCTTTCAAATCCTCAGGTACAGTCCAGTCCAGTGTTATATTGGAAAACGGTGCCTGTGTTCCCCAGCGGCTTGGAGTATTTACTCCATATATAAACGATTGAATACACTGCTTAACTTCCTTATAGGAAAGACTGTCCACTTTTACAAACGGTGCTAAATAAGTATCAAAGGAAGAAAATGCTTGAGCACCTGCCCATTCATTTTGCATAATTCCCAGAAAATTAACCATCTGATTACATAAAGTACTTAAATGTCCAGCTGGTGAGGAAGTAATTTTACCTGGTATGCCCCCCAGCCCTTCTTTAATCAGCTGCTTAAGTGACCAGCCAGCACAATATCCTGTAAGCATAGACAAATCATGAATATGCAAATCTGCATTTCGATGAGCATTTGCCACTTCTTCATCGTATATTTCAGATAACCAGTAATTTGCAGTAATAGACCCTGAATTATGTAAAATCAAACCTCCTACGGAATACGTGACCGTCGAATTTTCTTTTACACGCCAGTCCTCTTCCTTCACATAACTGTCCACAATATCCTTATAGTCCAAAATAGTTGATTTCATATTTCGAATTTTTTCACGGTTCTTCCGATATAAAATATATGCTTTTGCTACATCTGTGTAACCTGCCTGCTCCAGCACATGCTCAACGCTGTCCTGAATGTCCTCTACATGAATTTTATCCTCTTTTGCTTTGTTTTGAAAATCTGAAGTAACCCGCAGCGCCAACAAGTTAATAATGTCCTCATCATATAACTTCTCAGTTGCATTAAATGCCTTAGATATTGCATTGGCGATTTTGCATAATTCAAATGCTGTAATTTCACCATCTCGTTTTACTACTGCAATCATTCTAATATCCCCTTTCAAACTATGACTACAAATATATTTTAATGCCTTTACAATATTAACAGAATCTATAATACAAGTCAATATAAATAACTATATATATTGTATACCATCACAAACAGCACTATATCTAGTAGTCCTTACGTCCTATAGCATGCATTATTTTCCATTTGCCCCATACTTTTCAACTGAGTAAATTGCTCTGGGAATATATGCTTTAATATAAATTCCCTTTTCCTCATACCGTTCTTCCATAAGCTGTCCATACTTTCTGATAGCCTGTATTTCACCAGCTTCCTGATAGGGAAACAACTTTTCAATTAGAATTTTACTTTCATTCAAAATCTGTTCGATTAGTTCCAATAAATTCTCAAGTCCTGTTTTTTGTTTCGCAGAAATTTTCACTGAATAATCTGATTTAAAATCTTTTAAAATCTGGTCTTCTAACACTTTATCCTGTTTGTTAAACACAGTAATCATTATCTTGTCTTTTACCTCCAGCTGCTCCAGTGTTTCATACACCGTATGCATCTGAGCATATACCGCTGCATTAGAACTATCCACTACATGCAAAATAATATCTGCATATTTTGCCTCCTCTAATGTACTTCTAAAAGCATTAATTAAATGATGAGGAAGCTTCCGTATAAATCCTACCGTATCAGTAAGAAGAATCTGCTGTCCACTCTCCAGCTCCAGATTCCTTGTTGTGGGGTCTAAGGTTGCAAACAACTTGTTTTCCTCAAGAACTCCTGCATTGGTAAGTGTATTCAATAGTGTAGATTTCCCTGCGTTGGTATAACCAACGATGGAGATTACTGGAATAGGATTACTGCTTCTTTGTTTTCTAAGCGTATTACGATTGCTTACTATTTTGTCAAGCTCACTATTTAATTGGGATATCCTGTCCCGAATCAGCCGGCGATCCATCTCAAGCTTTTTCTCACCAGGTCCCCTGGTTCCTATTCCTCCCCCAAGTCTGGACAGCGAACTGCCAAGCCCTGTCAGCCTGGAAGAACGATACTTTAACTGAGCAAGCTCTACCTGTATTTTACCTTCTTTTGTACTGGCTCTTTGGGCAAAAATATCCAGAATCATTACCGTTCTGTCAATGACCTTTATCTTCAGTTCAGCCTCCATATTTTTTAATTGGGCTGGGGTCAGTTCATCATCACACACCACTCCAGTTGCCTCATATTCATAGATGAACGCCCGTATTTCATCTAGCTTGCCCTTCCCCACATAAGTACCTGAATGAATACTATCACGATTTTGTACGACCCTTGCAACTGCAACTGCACCTGCCGTTTTTGCTAATTCCTCTAATTCATCTAAAGACTCTTCTGTTTCCTCTGGGTTATGAGTGCTTACACCAACCAGTATCACTCTTTCTTCTTCCTCGCTTATATCATATAATTTACTCATTACTGTCTCCACTTTCTTCCTGAACGTTATTTCTACGTGTTAAAATAAACTTTAATTCTCTCTGCATTTTCTCATCCTCTGGATACAATTCTAAATAATCGTTTGCTTTTTCAAAAGCCAGTTCATAATCTGCCAGAAGTTCATACAAAGTAATTTGATTATATAAAAGCTGCTGTATAAAACTTCCATCGTTCAACTCAATACCAGCCTGTACCGCTTTTAACCCTAAATCATACTGCTCTGTTTTCAAATAAACTTCAGCCAGTGCACTGTACACTGCTGCACTTTCTATCAATTCCGTGTTTTCAAGATAACTTACAAAATGCTCCGCAGCCTTATCATATTCTTTCTTGTTTTCATATATCTTTCCTATATAATAATCTGCTTCTGTAAATCCTTTGTTCTTAGAAGCTTCAAATCCTTGTATTGCTGTGTCGTAATCTTCTTTATAATATTGTATGACGGCAAGGTTGTAAAAATCCTCATCAGTTTTTGTTTTCATCGCCAGCGCCTTATCTAAAACAGAATCCGCTTTTTCTATTTGATTCATTTTAAGATATACAAAATATTCTCCCACATATGCTTCGCAATTAGTACCTTCCAAATCCAGCACCTTTTCATAATCTCCAATTGACTCTTCATAGCTTTGCGCTTTAAAATATGCATTTGCTCTTTTTAAATAAACCCGAAAGTCTGACTTTTTTTTATCAATATATTTCGTGAGAGTTTCTACTGCTTCCTTATAATTTCCCTGATACATCAGCGCATCTGCTTTGTAATTTAATATGTCCAAATTCATGCTTTCTAATTCCTGAATGGATAATGCCTTGTCAAACCACTTCACGGCGTTTGCATACTGATTATCATAAAAATCACATAATCCCTGTCCCCGATATGCCTGCTTATTATTTTCTAAAACAATTTTATTTTCTTTTTCTAAAATTGCTTTATCAAATTGAATTCTAGCTTTGTCATATTGTTCCAGCTGAATTAAGCACATGCCATAACCAATATAAAATTCAGCTTTTTCAGGGTTTTTTAAAATTGCTTCTTCAAAATTAACAGCAGCATTTTCATAATCTCCCTTCTCCATTGATTTTACTGCCTGCTTATACAAACTACCAGCCCCTTTTCCTGTTGAACAGCTTGTTAAGAATAGTAAACTGAAACATACAAGAAAAAAAGGAGCCATTATTTTTTTTCCTATTCTAAAAACCTGACTCATTTCCCTCAAACCTTTCTTTTCTTTCCTAATATTATAATTTGAAAAGAAAAGAAATGCAATCTATTTACTTTCTTTCTTGCAAATGCAAAAAGTTTGTGATAAAATTAACATATCGTTTAATAAACTATAGTGAAATGGAGGATTTTGTTATGTCAAAGAAAGTAGTATTAGCAGGCGCATGCCGTACAGCTATTGGAGGTATGGGCGGTGGATTAAGTACAACACCAGCTGCTGAGTTAGGTTCTATCGTAATTAAAGAAGCATTAAGCAGAGCTGGAGTTGCACCTGAACAAGTAGATCAGGTATATATGGGCTGTGTAATTCAGGCTGGACAAGGCCAGAACGTTGCTCGTCAATCTTCTATCAAAGCTGGTTTACCAATCGAAGTTCCTGCCGTTACAATCAATGTTGTTTGTGGTTCTGGCTTAGAATGCGTAAACATGGCTGCACGTATGGTTATGACTGGTGAAGCTGATATAGTGGTAGCTGGAGGTACAGAAAATATGTCTATGGCTCCATATGTTTTGAAAAACGCACGCTATGGATACCGTATGGGTAATGCGCCGATGATTGATACTATGGTAAATGACGCACTATGGGATGCATTTAATGACTACCACATGGGAATTACTGCTGAAAATATCTGCGAACAATGGGGATTAACCCGTGAACAATTAGATGAATTTGCTGCATTAAGCCAAAACAAAGCAGTTGCAGCTCAGGAAGCTGGAAAATTTGAAGCTGAAATTGTTCCTGTTCCTGTTAAGCAAAAGAAAGAAACTGTAATGTTTACAAAGGATGAAGGTCCACGTCCTGGTACAACTGCTGAAGGAATTGCAAAACTCAGACCAGCATTTAAGAAAGATGGTATGGTAACTGCTGCAAATGCTTCCAGTATTAATGATGGCGCTGCTGCTGTGGTAGTTATGAGTGAAGAAAAGGCAAAAGAACTTGGTGTTACACCAATGGCTACTTGGGTTGCTGGTGCTCTTGGCGGTGTTGAACCTTCTATTATGGGAATTGGTCCTGTTGCCTCAACAAAGAAAGTATTAGAAAAAACCGGAATGTCTATTAGTGATTTTGACTTAATCGAAGCAAACGAAGCTTTTGCAGCTCAGTCTTTAGCTGTTGGTAAAGATTTAGGTTTTGACACTTCTAAATTAAATGTAAATGGTGGAGCTATTGCTCTTGGTCACCCAGTTGGTGCTTCTGGATGCCGTATTCTGGTAACTTTATTACATGAAATGCAGAAATCAGATGCCAAGACAGGCTTAGCTACACTTTGTATCGGTGGCGGAATGGGCTGTTCTACAATTGTAAAGAGAGACTAGTCAAGTCTTTCTTTACTATAAATCGTTTTATTTCGAAAGGAGATTTCATTCATGGAATTTATCACATATGAACAACAAGGATTTGTTGGCATCCTTACAATTAATCGTCCAAAAGCTTTAAATGCTTTAAACTCCAACGTATTAAAGGAAATTGACGCTGCTTTGGATGCTGTTGATTTAGAAACAACCAGATGTCTTATTTTAACAGGTGCAGGAGAAAAATCTTTTGTAGCTGGTGCTGACATCGGGGAAATGAGTACTTTAACAAAAGCAGAAGGAGAAGCTTTCGGTAAAATCGGTAATGATGTATTCCGTAAATTAGAAGTTTTTCCTATTCCAGTTATTGCTGCAATTAATGGTTTTGCATTAGGCGGCGGCTGTGAAATTGCTATGAGCTGTGATATCAGATTGTGTTCTGATAATGCATTATTTGGACAACCAGAGGTTGGTCTTGGCATTACCCCTGGATTTGGTGGTACACAAAGACTTGCCCGCATCGTTGGTGTAGGAAAAGCCAAAGAACTTATCTATACCGCTTTTAATATTAAAGCAGACGAAGCTTACCGCATCGGACTTGTAAATGCTGTTTATACACAAGAAGAATTACTTCCATCCGCTATAAAGATGGCTGAAAAGATTTCTAAAAATGCTCCTATTGCTGTTCGTGCATGTAAAAAAGCAATTAATGATGGTTTACAAACAGATATGGATGCTGCCATTGTAATAGAAGAAAAATTATTTGGAAGCTGCTTTGAAACACAAGATCAAATAGATGGTATGACTGCTTTCTTAGAAAAAAGAAAAGTAGATGGTTTTCAAAATAAATAGGATACAATAAACTATTAAATTTAGGAGGATTCAAAATGAAAGTAGGTATTATTGGTGCTGGAACTATGGGTTCCGGAATTGCACAAGCTTTTGCTCAAACAGAAGGTTATGAAGTATTTTTATGTGATATCAATGAAGAATTTGCTGCAAACGGCAAGAATAAAATTGCGAAAGGCTTTGAAAAAAGAATTGCTAAAGGTAAAATGGAACAAGCTGCTGCTGATTCTATTCTTGCTAAAATCACTACAGGAACAAAAGAAATTTGTGGAGATTGTGATTTAGTCGTAGAAGCTGCTTTGGAAAACATGGAAATCAAAAAGCAGACTTTCAAAGAATTACAAGCTATCTGTAAAGCAGACGCTATGTTTGCTACAAATACTTCTTCTCTTTCTATTACAGAAATCGGTGCTGGATTAGACAGACCAGTAATCGGAATGCACTTCTTCAATCCTGCTCCTGTTATGAAGCTTGTTGAAGTTATCGCAGGATTAAACACCCCAGCCGAAATGGTTGATAAAATCAAAGCAATCTCCACTGAAATTGGAAAAACTCCTGTTCAGGTAGAAGAAGCTGCTGGATTTGTTGTAAATAGAGTTTTAATTCCAATGATTAATGAAGCAATTGGAATTTTTGCAGATGGTGTTGCATCTGTAGAAGGTATTGATGCTGCCATGAAACTTGGCGCAAATCACCCAATGGGACCTTTAGCATTAGGTGACTTAATCGGTCTTGATGTCTGCCTTGCTATTATGGAAGTACTTCAGGCAGAAACTGGTGATTCTAAATATCGTCCTCATCCATTATTAAGAAAAATGGTTCGTGGCGGTAAGTTAGGTATGAAAACTGGAAAAGGTTTTTATGACTACAGTAAATAATCAAATCATATAAAGATGGAGGAATTTAAGATGGATTTCACATTAAGCAAAGAGCAAGAAATGGCTAGAACACTCTTTAGACAATTTGCTCTAAATGAAGTTAAACCTCTGGCACAAGAAGTTGACGAGACAGAGCGTTTCCCTGTTGAAACAGTTGAAAAAATGCAGAAACTTGGTTTCTTAGGAATACCAATGCCTAAGGAATACGGCGGACAAGGCTGTGATACATTAACATATGTACTGGCTGTAGAAGAACTTTCAAGAGTTTGTGGAACTACAGGCGTTATCGTATCCGCACATACTTCTCTTGGAGCAGACCCAATTAAGAAATTTGGTACTCCAGAACAAAAAGAAAAATATCTCAGACCTTTAGTATCTGGTGAAAAATTAGGAGCTTTTGGTTTAACTGAGCCAGGTGCTGGTACAGATGCTTCTGGACAGCAGACAAAAGCTGTTTTAAACGGCGATCACTACGTTTTAAATGGTAGTAAAATTTTTATTACAAATGGTGGAAAAGCTGATATCTACATTATATTTGCAATGACTGATAAGTCAAAGGGAACAAAGGGAATTTCTGCATTTATCGTAGAAAAAGAATTCCCAGGCTTCTCAATCGGAACAAAGGAAAAGAAAATGGGTATCCGTGGTTCTTCTACTACTGAACTTATTTTTACTGACTGTATCGTTCCAAAGGAAAATCTTCTTGGTCAGGAAGGTAAAGGATTTGGTATTGCAATGCAAACTCTTGATGGCGGTAGAATTGGTATCGCTGCACAGGCACTTGGTCTTGCTGCTGGTGCTCTTGACGCTACCATTGCATACGTAAAGGAAAGAAAGCAATTTGGTCGTTCTATTGCTAAGTTCCAAAACACTCAGTTCCAGATTGCTGATATGGCAACAAAAGTAGAAGCTGCCAGAAACCTTGTTTATAAAGCTGCTATTGCAAAAGATACTCAGAAGAAATTTTCTTTAGAGGCTGCTATGGCAAAATTATATGCTGCTGAGGTTGCTATGGAAGTTACTACTAAGGCTGTTCAACTTCATGGTGGTTATGGTTACACAAGAGAATATGATGTTGAACGTATGATGCGTGATGCTAAGATTACTGAAATTTACGAGGGTACTAGCGAAGTACAACGTATGGTAATCAGTGGCAGTATTTTATAATTAGAAAACCAAAGGAGTGAAGGACAGTGAAAATTGTAGTTTGTATAAAGCAAGTTCCAGATACCAATGAAGTTAGATTAGATCCAGTTACTGGTACTCTTATTAGAGATGGTGTACCTAGTATTATAAATCCAGATGATAAAGCTGGCTTAGAGGCTGCTTTACAATTAAAGGATTCAGTGGGAGCAGAAATTACTGTTATCTCCATGGGACCACCTCAAGCAGATGCTGCTTTACGTGAAGCATTAGCTATGGGTGCTGACAAAGCTATTTTAGTTACAGACAGAGCATTTGGTGGAGCTGATACATTAGCAACTTCTACTACTATTGCTGCTGCTATTAAAAATCTTGAATATGATTTAGTTATTACTGGACGTCAGGCAATTGATGGAGATACTGCTCAGGTTGGACCTCAGATCTCTGAACACCTTAGTATTCCAAATGTAAGTTATGCAGAAGACATTAAGGTTGAAGGAAACAGCGTAATTGTAAAACGTCAATATGAAGATAGATATCATACTGTAAAAGTTGAAATGCCATGTCTTATTACAGCATTAGGTGAAATGAACCAGCCACGTTATATGACACCAGGTGGTATCTTTGATGCTTATAAAGAAAAGGAAGTTACTGTATGGGGATTAAATGACATTACTGTTGATACAGCAAATATTGGTTTAAAAGGTTCTCCAACAAAAGTTGCCCAGACATTTACAAAGAGCTTAAAGGCTGCTGGAACAAAAGTTCAATTAGATGCAGAAGAATCTGCTAACTTTATTGTAGAGAAAATGAAAGAAAAATTTATATTATAATTTCAAAGAAAGTGGTGAACATAAAATGAGTTTGCAAGACTATAAGGGCGTATTTGTATTTGCGCAACAGGTAGATAATAAAATTAGTGGCGTTTCTTTTGAACTTATTGGAAAAGCAAAGGATTTAGCTGCAGATCTAGGTACAGAGGTTACTGCTGTATTATTAGGCTATAATGTTAAAGATTTAGCTGATAAATTAGCTGAATTTGGTGCTGATAAAGTTATCGTTGTTGATGATAAAGCATTGGAAGTTTATACTACTGAGCCATATACTGTTGCTATGAACGCTGTTATTGAACAATATAAGCCTGACGTTGTTCTTTATGGTGCAACTGCAATTGGACGTGACTTAGCTCCTCGTGTTTCAGCAAGAGTACACACTGGATTAACTGCTGACTGTACAAAACTGGAAGTAGATGCTGAAACGAAAAATCTTCATATGACCAGACCAGCTTTTGGTGGTAACATCATGGCTACTATTAAGTGCCCAGATCACCGTCCTCAAATGGCTACTGTTCGTCCTGGCGTTATGCAGAAAATTTCTCCAGTTGCTGGAGCAAAAGCTGTTGTAGAAGAATGTTCTGTAACATTTGAAAAGAATAATAAATATGTTGAAGTAATCGATGTAATTAAAAAAGTCAGCGATAAGATTAATATTCAAGATGCTAAGATTCTTGTATCTGGTGGACGTGGACTTGGTTGTGGAGAAAACTTTAAAATGTTAAGAGATTTGGCTGACGCACTTGGTGGAGAAGTAGCTTCTTCTAGAGCATGTGTTGATGCTGGATGGGTTGAAAAAGATATTCAGGTTGGTCAGACTGGACAAACTGTTCGTCCAAACTTATATATTGCATGTGGTATTTCAGGTGCAATTCAGCATTTAGCTGGTATGGAAGAATCTGATTTAATTATTGCAATTAATAAAGATGAAACTGCTCCTATTTTTGATGTTGCTGATTTTGGAATAGTTGGAGATGTAACTAAAATTGTTCCTATTTTAACTGAGAAAATTAAAACAGAAGTTGCTGCTAGAAGCTAATAGCTGCAAATATTAATAAAACAAAAGGGATGAATAATGAAGATTCATCCCTTTTATTTTATGTAAAAACTAGATTTTAGCTTTATTTTCTATGTTTTTTACATTGTGTTACCATTATATATTAAGATAATTTCTTTATTTCTTAAAAATGTTTATTTCTAAATTGATTTTTATATACTTTTTTGTTATAACTAGAGATACGTATTATCGGTTATATCATTACCCTAAAGGAGTGGATCTATTGAAAGAATTGAGTAGATATATACGAAATCGTTCTCTTAAAAAAAGTTCAGAATCTGTGTTTGAGGGTATTAGCAAGGGAAGAAAAAAAGCTTTGGAAAACTGGTTTAATGACCAGTGGAGAAAAATTAATTCTATTGTTAAGTCACTAATCTCTATTTCAGAGGATACAGATAAGCAGTTGGAGACACTTAATGAGTCCGTTTTACATTATGACGAGTTTTTAGAAGCTTTTATCTTGGATTCTACTGGAAAAGTTATTTTATCCTCTTACGCCGGACACACAAATCATGACCTATCATCTTATCCGAATTATAAAAAAGCATTACATAATGAACCATATATGTATGGACCATATTGTGATAAAGCTACTTTAAATCTTCCATCAAAAAACAAGCATTTTTTTGATGAAGTTACCTTGCTTTTTTCTCAGCCATACCAGGCAGATAATGAACTTAGAATTTTATGTATTAGAATTTTAAATGATGACATGAGCAATGTTATTCAGGATGAAGATACTCATATATACAAAGAATCTGGTGATAACTATCTGTTTATGGTAAAAAATGAAAGGAATATTCCACAGGGAACTGCTATTTCCAGAAGCCGTTTTGAGGATATGACCTTTTCACTTGGAGATAACTTAAAAGATGGTGTTAGGACAAAGAGCTGGGGAATTGTACAGATAAAAGAACACACTGAATTTGAAATTGTTTTTACTGATCCAGCAACTAAACAACTGCACCCAGGAATACAATCCACCATACGAAACGGTGAAAACCTGGACTGCTGGCCTGGCTATCCTGACTATCGCCACATTCTGGTAGGTGGCAAAGGAACTCAGATTATCCCCCCACATTCTGATGAAATATGGGGAATGATGTGCGAAGCCGATATTGCAGAAATATATAAGTTCAGCAGTCTGCGAGAAACCTATTCTCTACTAATCGCTTTTATTTCTGCTGTTGCCTTTTTTGCCAATACGTTATTGATGAAACATTTTCCCGCTTTATCACTTACTTTTGAAATAATTTTTATTGTTCTTCTTTTCTTATTAAGCTACATAACAACAAGCCGTTTGTTGGTAAAGCCAATTAACAGAACGACGGATTTGCTGCATGAGATTGCAGAAGGAGAAGGTAATCTGACAAAACGTGTTTCCACTTCTTCTAACAATGAGATTGGGGAACTGGGAAAATGGTTTAATAAATTTATCAGCAATCAGATGAACATGATTAAGCGGGTGGGAAATGCCGTCAAAACTACAAAAGTAACATTAAGACGTGTATCTTCTGCATCCGATAAAATTGAAGCTGAAATATCAAACATACGAGATACAATTACTACTCTTTCTAATAATTGTGTTGAACAAAATGAACTTTTTCTTTCTACTCAAAAAGAAGTAGGAAGAATTGCAGATTCTTTTCAGAAAAATGCAAATTTGAATGAAATGATTTCTGTTATTCAGGAAAAAACTCATAGTACCTCTTCTACCGCTGCAAATGCCAAAGACTTGACAAGTGAAGTGATTTCTTCTATTTCAGAGCTAGAGGCTGCTATGGAAAATGCTTTAACAAGCATAGGTGGACTTTCTGAAAAATCAAATCAAATTACAAATATAGTCAGCACCATTACTTCTATTAGTAATCAGACCAATCTTTTGGCATTAAATGCTTCTATTGAAGCTGCCCGAGCAGGAGATGCTGGAAAAGGGTTTGCTGTTGTTGCTGATGAAATTAAAAAGCTTTCTCAAGATACAACTAATGCTACGCAGATTATTTCTGAATTGATTGGCTCGATACAAAGTGAAATAATTGATACTAATACAAATATTGATATTATTGACGAGAAAGTAAAATCCAGTGTGAAAAGTACAAAAGAAAGTACAAAGGCTGTTGAACTGGTAATTGATGTTTCCAATACCATTTCTCAGATTATGGAAATGATGAATGAACAAAATGCAGTTATTCAGGATGTGCGTCAAAATATTTATGAAATGGCACAGAAAAGTGAACAGGCAGTTTCCATTGGCGAAGACAGCACTCGAATTGCTGAAGAACGAATTGAGCGAATTACAAGGCAAACCTACAAGCTGCAACGGGTAATTGAAGGACTCCATAATTCTTCTGAAGACTTATCAGAAATCGTAAATTCCTTTGTAGTAAAATAGATTATTATGTGAATGCAAATACTTATTTTCTATCACATGTTAAAAGCCATGAAAGCAATTATATCAAAGCTTTCATGGCTCTTTTATTTACACCTTATTTATTACTTCTTCTCCAGATTTTCATTTTATCTGCGTCTTTAATTAATTCATCACGAAATTCTGGATGAGCAACTGAAATAATGGCTTCTGCTCTCTGCCATGTTGACAACCCTTTTAGGTTCACCTTTCCGTATTCCGTAACTAAATAATGAATATTACTTCTGGTATCTGTTACAATCGAACCCTCTGTCAATGTTGGTACTAATCTGGATTTTAGCTGACCATCTTTTGTACTAAAGGTTGAAGAACAGCAAATAAAGCTTTTTCCACCTTTTGATAAGTAAGCACCCATTACAAAATCAAGCTGTCCACCCTGCCCGCTTATATGTTTTACTCCGGCTGATTCCGAAGATACTTGTCCAAATAAATCTACATTTACTGCATTATTAATTGACATAAAATTATCAATCAATGCTATTTGCCTAGCATCATTTGTATAATTCACAGGCATACTAACGCATTCAGGATTATTATTTAAATAGTCATAAAGCTTTTTCGTACCAGCCGCAAAGGAATACACCTGCTTTCCTTTTAAAATTGATTTCTGAGAACCAGTAATCTTCCCTGCTTTGGCTATATCAACAAATGCATCCACATACATCTCTGTATGTACTCCCAAATCTTTTAAGTCAGACTCTGCAATCAAAGAACCTACTGCATTTGGCATTCCTCCAATACCCAGCTGTAAACACGCTCCGTTAGGAATCTCATCAACGATTAACCTGGCAACCGCTTTATCTACCTCAGTAGCTGCTGCTGCGCCTAATTCAGCCATAGGTTCATTATCACCTTCTACAATCAGATTAACCCTTGAAATATGAATTCCCTCTTCTTCACCACCAATGCACTGAGGTACATTTTCATTTACTTCCACAATAATAAACTTTGCGGTATCACAAACCGCCATCATGTGTGTATTATTTGGACCAAAATTGAAATACCCATGTTCATCCATTGGTGCAACCTGAAACATTGCAACATCATCTGGCTCAATATTTTCACGATAATAACGTGGCAGCTCGGAATAACGGATTGGAGAATAGTAGGCAATTCCCTCTTGAATCGCTTTACGTTCTATTCCACCCATATGCCAGGAGTTCCAGCAAAAATGTTCTTTTGCATTGGGAACCTTAAAGATTTCAGGAACCCACAAACAAATTCCACCGCGCACTTTAACATCTGTTAATTCTTCATATCTTGCTGCTAATGCCTGATCCAGCTTTCTGGTATGTGTACAGCACCATCCATAGTCAACCCAGTCACCTGATTTAATCACTTTCACCGCTTCTTCAGCTGTTGTAAGCTTTTTTTGATATTCCATTTTGAAATCCATACTCAAAGCCTCCTAATTATAATTATATTTTATGTTAATTATATCACAATCCTTTGTGAAATTGTAGACAATTTTTAATTCTCTTTGGATTTTACATGGGAAAGGTTTAAAAAATACAGTTCTTACACATACTAACGTCGATTTACTATATTTTGATAATATAAATACGGAGGACATGCCATGTCAGATATGTTTTGCTTCCAGTGTCAGCAGACTGCTGGAAATAAGTGCTGTGTTAAGGTAGGTGTCTGTGGTAAGCAGCCTGATACAGCAAATCTACAAGATGATTTAATTTACGAGCTGATCCGGTTATCAGAAGTGGTTTCTGAAAAGGAAAGTAATACAAATACAGACCGTATGGTAATAGATGGACTATTTATTACTTTAACAAATGTAAATTTTGATAATAGCAGGATTAAAAATTTTACGGAAGAGGTACGGGAAGAAATAAAGCAGCTTGGTAATTTGAACGAAATTCCCGTTATAGATTTATGGAAAGGAGAAACGGATATTGTTTCACTTCGTTCTACGCTTCTTTTCGGTATGAAGGGAACTGCTGCCTATGCACACCATTGCAAAAACCTGGGCTTTGAAGACAGAGAGGTGACCAATTGGTTTTACAAAGGTCTTCGAGAAATTAACCGAGAACACTCTATAGAAGAATGGCTCTCTCTAATTATGGAGTTTGGTCAAATCAATTTGAAATGTATGGAAAAGCTTGATGAAGCAAATACCAAATCCTTTGGTACACCAGTTCCTGTGAAAGTGAATACCGACATAAAAAAAGGACCGTTTATTGTTATATCTGGACATGATTTGCATGACTTAAAAATGCTTCTGGAACAAACACAGGATAAAGGAATTAATGTTTATACTCATGGAGAAATGCTTCCCGCCCATGGATACCCTGAATTAAAAAAATATTCACATTTAGCTGGCAACTTCGGAACAGCATGGCAAAGCCAGCAGAAGGAATTTGAAAACATTCCAGCACCTGTTATCTTTACAACAAACTGTCTGATGCCTTATCGAGATAATTATAAAGACAGGATATACAATACAAATGTAGTTGGATATGAAGGTTTAAAGTATATTGAAGCAAAGGAAAATGGTTACAAAGATTTTACTCCTGTTATAAACCATGCGCTGGAATTAGGCGGTTACAAACAGGATCAAAGTATGAGTGGAATTAATGGAGGACATATTTTGACAACGGGATTTGGTCATGGAACCGTATTAGCAAACGCTCCTGCCATTATTGACGCTGTTAAAAGCGGTGCAATCAAGCATTTCTTTTTAGTTGGCGGCTGTGATGGTGCAAATCCAGGCCGGAATTATTATACTGATTTTGTTAAACAGACGCCTATGGACACGATTGTTCTTACACTAGCTTGTGGAAAATTCCGCTTTAATGACTTAGATTTAGGGGAAATTGGCGGTTTTCCAAGAATAATGGATATGGGACAGTGTAACGATGCCTATAGTGCTATTAAAGTAGCACTGGCATTAGCAGATGCTTTTCAATGCTCCGTATACGAACTTCCACTTACCCTTGTTCTATCCTGGTATGAGCAAAAGGCCGTCTGTATCCTTCTGACTCTTTTGTCACTGGGTATAAAACGAATGTATTTAGGACCTACCTTACCTGCCTTTTTGTCTGAAACAGTAGTAAAAGTATTGATAGATACTTATGATTTACAGCCTATTACCTCTCCAGAACAAGATTTAGACGCTATTCTTGGAAGAGGTTAGTCCAAAAATATCATAATTTTTTTAAAGGGTCATCAATGCAGTTTCTCTGCATCGTGACCCTTTTCTTACTTAATCAAGTAATCCATATTTTAAAAAGCTTTTGTATATCCCATCGCCCATCACTTCTGCTGTAATATCATCTGCTACTTCTTTAATAGCATCAATAGCATTCCCCATGGCAATCCCAACCTGAGCAAACTGAATCATTTCCTTATCATTCATACTGTCGCCTATGGCCAATGTTGCTTCCTTTCCCATATTATAATGGTCTAAAACCATTCGGATTCCCTCTGCCTTTGTAATTGTTTTGGCAGAAATCTCTCCTCCTGTTACAGCAGCCTTTTCCATACTGCTGGTGATTACCATGAATTTATCAGCAAGTTGATTCTTAATATCATCTACACAGTTTTTCATACTAAAAAAAGTAAGCTTGTTAATGTCGTTCCGTCCTATGGCATCCTCTATTCTTATTTCCTGAATATTTTGAAAAAACTGCTTAAAATCTTCTCGTTCACTTCTGTTTGCAAGCTCTTCCCGTTCCCAGAACATCCTTTTATATTCAGGTAACGTATAAAGCCTTTCATTTGCTTCTAAAAAAAATCCTATTTTCTTATCATTTAGAAAATCAACTATTTCTTTTAAATCTTCTGCCAAGAGAGGCTGATGAAAAATAACTTTTCCCTCTGCTTCTACATAAGCACCTGCACTGCAAACCATTCCATCAAATCCAGTCTCTAAAATATAGGAAGGAACGATGGCTTTGCATCTGCCACTACAAATAAAAACCTTATGCCCGTTTTCTCTTGCCTTTTTAATTGCAGTCTTTGTACTATCTGGCAATATTCCAGTTTCCATATCAATTAAAGTACCATCAATGTCTAAAAATACCAATTTCTTCTCTTGGCTGTCTTGTTTTACTTCTAACTTCATTTACTACCTTTCAGCTAAATCTTCTCCATTACTTGCAATAACCTGCCTGTACCAGTCGAATGATTTTTTCTTCTTTCTATCTAATGTTCCCGTTCCGTCGTTATTTTTATCAACATAAATGAAACCATAGCGTTTTTTCATTTCACCAGTACTTGCACTTACAAGGTCGATGCAGCCCCACGGAGTATAACCCCAGAGTTCAACACCATCCTCCACAGCCAGCTTCATCTGCTGGATATGAGCTTTTAAATACTCAATTCGATATCCATCATCAATTGATCCGTCTGCTTTTACTTCATCCACTGCACCAAGACCATTCTCAACTACCATAAGAGGAATCTGATAACGATCATACAATCGGTTCAAAGTGTACCGCAAGCCCTCTGGATCGATCTGCCATCCCCAGTCACTTGCCTTCAAATAAGGATTTTTAACACCTGCCAGAATATTACCTTCCGTTTTAGTAACACTTTCATCCTCCGTTACACAGCTGCTCATATAATAACTGAATGAATAAAAATCTACCTTTCCAGCTTTCAACACTTCTTCATCTTCTGGTTCCATCTTGATTTCAATATTCTGACTGCTAAAATACTTTTTTGAAAAATATGGATACTCGCCTTTTACCTGTACATCTCCGCACAAATCATTATGAATCTGATCCTGTTTCTGCATCTTTAACATATCCTTTGGATTACAGCTATAAGGATACGTTGTCATATACGCAATCATACAGCCTATTTTAAAATCAGGATTAATGCTATGACCTAATTGAACTGCCTTTGCGCTTGCCACAAACTGGTGATGCAATGCCTGAAAGCGAAGCTGTGGTATGTCCACTTGATCAAGAAAGCTGGTAGTCCCTTCATTTAAAATACCCAGGCTCATGTAACCACCAAATGGCATTGTTCCTGCATTGATTTCATTAAATGTCAACCAATATTTTACCACATCTTTGTATCGCTTGTAAATAGTCTCACAATACCTTACATAATGGTCTATACATTCTCTGCCAACCCATCCGTTGCACTTTTTTGTCAACTGATATGGCATCTCATAATGAGAAATTGTAACTAAAGGTTCAATATTGTATTTTTTTAATTCAGCAAACACATGATCATAAAATACCAAACCCTCTTCATTTGGTTCCTTATCATCACCGTTTGGAAAAATTCTTGTCCATGCAATTGACATTCGAAAAGTCTTAAATCCCATTTCAGCAAATAATTTAATATCTTCTTTATATCTATGGTAAAAGTCAATAGCCTCGTGTGACGGATAGTAAGCTCCCTCTTCCATCTCAGGCGTAATTCTTCTTGGAACAGTATGAGTTCCACCCATCAGCATATCACTTGTGCTAGGCCCCTTACCGCCTTCCTTCCATCCGCCTTCAAACTGGTTAGCCGCAGTTGCGCCGCCCCACAAAAAATTTTTACAAAATCCCATTATTTTTTCCTCCTGACTTCCTTGATTGGTTTACAAAAGTTTAATTAACTCTGCGCCCTTTTTTACCATTCCTGTTCCACATGGAACTACATCTAGATACTGTTCTGTATTGGTCACAATAATAGGTGTATCTACCGAATATCCTGCTGCCTTAATTGCTTCCACATCAAATTCAAGCAACAATTGTCCTGCTGTGACAGCATCTCCTTGTTTCGCTTTTGGCTGAAAAAATTTACCTTCTAACTGAACAGTGTCCATACCAACATGAATCAACAGCTCTGCTCCATTATTTGTTGTTAATCCAATTGCATGTCCTGTAGGAAAAAAGGTTGTGATCACACCGTCTGCTGGTGCATATATTTTCCCCTCTGAAGGTGTAATAGCTATTCCTTTTCCAAGTATTCCTTGTGAAAATGCTTCATCGCTAACCTGCTTCAAATCTTTTACTGTTCCTGCTACAGGGCTAACCAATGTTTCTCCTGGTTTTGAAGCTGCTCCTGCTTTTGTAGAAATAGTATTAGAAGACGTATCTTCCACATCATCTTTATATAGCATCATCGTTAAAATAAAAGATACTACTGTACCAACTGCCACTGCCACTGCTGCCCATACAAGCCCAGAAGCATCATTAGTAGCAGGATTAATATAGTTTGGAAAACCAAATACACCCATACCACCAAGCATATACGCATTTACATTAGCAAAACCCATAATACCACCGCCAATTGCACCACCTATACAGGAAATTACAAAAGGTTTTTTTCTAGGAAGAGTAATACCATAAATGGCAGGTTCTGTTACACCAAAAATACCTGAAATAAATGCTGGAATAGCAAGTCTTTTTAACTTTTTATCTTTTGTCTTAATTAACATTGCCAATACGACTGCTGTCTGTGCAAAAGATGCTACGAAAAATGGCTGAAGTACATCATCAAATCCTTTTGTAGTAAGGTTTAATATGAAAATCGGTATTAAACCCCAGTGTAGTCCAAACATAACGAAAATCTGCCAGAACGCACCTACAAAAATACCTTCAATAATTGGACTCAAATTATAGAGCCATGAAGTAGTAGAACCTACGATTGCTGATGCCCAGTTTGCTACTGGACCAATCAGTAAGAAGGTCACAGGTACCGCAACAAGTAATACACACATTGGAACTAAAAATGTTTTCACAACATCTGGAATAATTTTTTTAAATAGTTTTTCTAACTTAGAAGCAATATATACAGCTGCAATAATTGGTATTACAGTGGAAGCATATCCTCCTGATGGCAAGAGAACGGGGATTCCTAAAAATTTAGTATAAACTGCTGTCTCAAACATGGTTCCCGAAAAAACTGTTGACAATACTTCCCCACTGGACAAAGCTACTATATTAGGATATACAAGTGCTCCTGCAATTGCCATTCCGGTAAAATGATTCAGTCCAAACTTTTTAGATGCAGTAAATCCAAGCAGTATAGGAAGGAAATAAAAGAAAGAATCTGCTGCCGCATATAAAATCTGATAGGTTCCTGACGTAGCTTCCAATATTTTAAAGAAAGTACACATTGCCAGAAGCCCTTTAATCATACCAGTAGCACAGAGCACTCCCAGTGTTGGGGCAAAAATTCCTGAAATCATATCAATAAATGCTGCACCAATACTTAACTTCTCTTTGGGAGCATCTTCTCCACCCTTTGCAGCAAAACCGCCAATCTCATTTACTGCGTCAAAAACATCTGGTACATGATTCCCAATAACAACCTGATATTGCCCACCACTTTGTATTACAGTTACAATACCATCTGTTTTCTTAAGAACATCAGTATTTGCTTTGCTTTCATCTTTTAATTTAAACCGTAGTCTTGTAACACAATGGGTTAGTCCAATAACATTATCTTTACCACCCACATTTTGAATTATAATTCTTGCTAATCCATCATATTTGTTCATAGAATAAACCTCCTTTTTAGTAAAAAAAACCTAAGTTCAACTAGATACATACGCGCCTGTACCCTGCTAAACTTAGGTTTTGCCTGCCTCACCAGTAACAACCCTGCTCATTATAAATTTGTATAATTGCCTGACTTTTTTTCGTGAAAAAAAAATAAACCATCACTCAAAAAGCAACATTACTGCTGTCTTAAAAGTATGGTTTTGCCTGCTTTACCAGTAACAACCCTTATGATACTACTTGTTATTTATATATATAATAACTTATTTTTCGTATCATGTCAACAGTTTATTGTGCAATTTGACCACAAATTATCTTATGAGGAAAAATAGCTCTATGTACTTTTCCCCACAATATAGTATGAGCAGCTACCTATTTTGTATAAAAAGCAGCATCGTATGTTGTCTTCCATAATTAAAATGTAGTAATTCCGATCCAGCGAAATGTATCATTTAGACACAATGCTCCATACCCTGTGTCAGTGTTAGGATACTCTCTCTGAAAAGATAATTTTCTTGTACCAGCTATCAGGTATGCCTTCACTTTTTCACCTGGTGTTTCATAAAGACTAATCAAACCCCTGCTGCCACCTCTGGTTCCTCCATTCGATTGTTATTCTGTAAGGCTCATGTACTACTACAGATGCTATAAAATCTGAAATGTTCTTTGCCTCTACTTGGTTCTCTTTTGCCAAATGCTGAATTTGATTTTTACTGCTTTCTATTTGTTCCGTAAGAACTTTTTTTTGACTGAAATAAGAATGCTGGCTTATATTCTTCTGCTTATAGTATTCATATAACTCTATTTTTTTATTCTCAAATCCTTTTATTTCTAATTGCAACCGTTTTATCGTTTTATCCTGTATTTTATGATTTTTTAAAATTTGATTAAAGCAACCTATGACTTGCAGCAAAACCGTTTCCAAACCTTCTTTTTCTATTTTAATTTCCCCACACTGTCTTTTATCCACATATCTTGCCATGGGACATTCTAGGTAGGGTGCTTTGTTTTTACTTGTCCTTAGCTTTTTACCACAGCTGCCACAAAAATAGATTCCTCTCTTCCCTTCTGATTGTACCTTTTTCTTTTCGTGAATCACCTTTAATGTTCCATTTGCCTGGTCATACAACTCCTTCGGAATAATTGCTGGATGGGTTCCTGAAACAGTAATCCAATTTTCACGACTTACCTTTACTGTTTTTTTACTTCCCGTTTCACTCCGTACTCTTTTATTAAAAATCAATTTGCCTAAATAGCGCTCATCCCTTACAATTCTGGTAACCTTGTCCTGCGTCCAGCAGCTGCTTATATTGCAGTAACGGTTAAGCCCCATTTTCTTCTTATATTCTGCCGGAGTCAAAATTCCCTTTTCATTCAGACTTCTGGCAATACGATATGTACTATATTGATCAGCTGCCATTTGAAAAATCTCCCTTACAACCTTAGCCGCCTCTTCATCCACAACTAGGCTATGTTTGTTCTCTTCTGATTTTTTATACCCATAAAATGCATAAGGGCTTAAAAACTCTCCCTGCCTTTGTCTGACGGCAATAGCACTTTTTACTTTCTTAGAAAGATCCTTGCAATACATATCGTAAATGAAATTGCGAAAGGATACTTCAAGCCCTCCTGTTGTTCCTCTTACCTGTTCACTGTCAAACCCGTCATTAACAGAAATAAAACGTATTCCTTGCATGGGGAAAACACATTCCAAATAGTGCCCCAGTTCTATGTAATTTCTTCCAAATCTAGAAAAATCCTTAACAATAATACACTTAACTTTTCCTTTCATTGAAAGCTCTATCATTTTTTCAAACTGAGGTCTTTGAAAATTTGTTCCAGAAAAGCCATCATCAATCATCTCGATTATTTTACTTGTTCCTAACTCTTGGTTTTTTTGTAAATATTGCTGTAAAAGCTGACGCTGACTGGTTATGCTGTTACTTTCTATTGCTTCGGACAGCTTAAAATCCTCACAAGATACCCGTAAATACAAAATTACTGATTTATCTTCACTCACCATTGTCACCCATTTCTGTTCTTTTATTAAGAGTTAAAAACTCGTCTTGAAAAGAAACCTGAATTTCTACCCTTTTCTTTTCAAACAACTCAATTCTATTTATACAACCTACCACCATTTTTCTACTAAGGTCCATTCTGTTTTTTAAACATCCTTCCACCTGCACCTGCTGCACTTCCTTTTTTAAAAACAGCCTTATGTGAATCTGAATAATTTGAAATACAATCTGCTCCAGCACCTCCTTTCGTATACTCTTCATAATACATCCACGTTCTCGGTTATTTTGATAATTGGGGCATCGGTACCAGTAAGAAAACTTTTTATCTCCACTTCGCATCAGCGTCAAATGATGCTGGCAATCACCACAATATACATAACCAACTAAAAGGTGCTCCTCCTTTTTAACAGATGACTGGGTATGAATGCGATTAAAATATTTTTGTTTTCGTTCATTCAATATTCTGCTGACATGACCAAAAATATCTTCTGCAATAATTGCCTCATGTGTATTTTTTACGATAATCCATTCTATTTCTGACATAGAACGATATGATTTTCCCTGATATAATGATTTGCAGCTTTTTCCTTGTACCATGTGTCCCAGATAGATTTGATTTTTTAGAATTTGAGAAATTGTTATGGGCTTCCACAACATCTTATAATACTTTTCATTTTTCACCATACCGATTTCATATTTATATCGTAATGGTGACATAATCTCCAGCATATTCAGATTCCTTGCAATCTGCATATCACTTAATCCAGCTATTTTCCATTCAAAAATTTTTTTTACAATAGGAGCCGTTTCCTTATCAACAATAAGCCTGTTTTTATTTTTTTCTGACTTTTGATACCCATATGGTGCATAGGAACCTATAAATTCCCCCTTATGCTGCTTCATACGAAAGACAGATCCTGTTTTTTTTGATATATCTTTGGCATAGACATCGTTTATTAGATTCTTTAGTGCTACTACTAATTCATCCTGTTTTTTCTTCTGACTGTCAAACTGATCCGTTACAGCAATCAAACGCACCTGATACTGTGGCAGTATCTTTTCAATGTATTCCCCTGCTTCAATATAGTTTCGGGCAAATCGGGACAAGTCTTTTACAACAATACATTGTATTTTTCCCCTTTTAATATCCTCCATTAGTCGTTCAAATTCTGGGCGATGAAAGTTTGTTCCAGAAAAACCATTATCAATATAAGTATCAATGTACTTTAAATCAGGGTGTTCTTTTACAAATTGTTGAAGCAGGTGGACTTGTGTTTCCATAGACTCGCCATCTGTTATTCCATTACTTTCGTTGGAAAGTCTTGCATAAAGTGCTGTTTTATATCTCTGGTCCACTTCATTATTTATAACTGACTCTGATTTTATTCGGCTTTTCCGTGCCATTTTATTTCCTCCAGATCTGATTAAGCTTTATTATTAAAATTATCCCGCAATCGAAACTCTACTGTAATACAGCTATTGTTATAAACATAAATATTTTGAATCAGAAAAGTAATCGCATTCCGGTACAAGGTAGTAAATTTTTTTTGAGTTCTTACTTCTGTCAGCCACTCTTCCCTTTTCATCTCTTTTTCCCTTATTTGAATAATTTCTTCTTCTGCTTTTATTATTTCACTTTCCGCTTCTTTCGTTCTTCTTTCATATTCTTGTTTCATCCGGACATATTCCTCCTGTGTCAAGATTTTTTGTACATAATCTTCATAAATCCCACTTTGTAGCCGCATCCATTTTTGCAAATCCTCTTGCTTTTCCTTTTCTTTTATTTTTAGAGCAGTAATTGCCTTCCTGCTGCTTTCCACTATCATCTGTACTTGAGTCAGTTTTTCAGCCTCCAAAAACAACTTTAGCTGAAGATTCATTACCGCCAGTATACTATGCTCAAGTTTTTTTTCTGCTATCCTATGGCTGAAGCAGCCCCCTCCTTTTTTATTTTTTGAACAGACATAGTAAAAATACTGTCTGCCCCTGGAGGAAACCGTCTTTCTAATCATATTTTGCTTACAGTCGCCGCAATATAAAAGGCCGCTAAATAGATATACTGTTTTACTGGACGGTGAGGTTCTTGTGTCTGCCAGCATTAGTTTTTGTACGATTTCAAAGCTTTCTTCCGAAACAATAGCTTCATGGACATTTTTTACCCGAATCCAATCCTCTTTCTTTTTATTTATCCGCTTCTTAACCTTATAGTTGGGAGTTGTAACCTTTCCCTGTGCCAATTCCCCCACATATACACTATCCCTTAAGATTCTTCCTATCTCAACTGCTGACCATCTGCTTTTTGCATAGACAGAAAAGCCAGAAGTAAATCTAGAACCACACCATTTCTTATATTCTAACGGTGACAGTACTCCTAGCTGGTTCAATTTGTCTGCTATTGCTCCATTATTCATACCATTTAATTTGTAATTGAAAATTTCCTTTACAATTTGAGCCGGATATGGATCTTTTACTAACTGGTTTTTATTTTCTGGTGCCTTTTTATATCCATAAGGGGCAAAGGAAGAGATACACTGCCCACTTTTTCTTTTTACTTCTAGGTGACTTCGGATCTTAATTGAAATGTCTCTGCAATAGGAATCATTTATTAAATTTTTAAAGGGAATCATAATCTGATTGTATTCAATATTCTGTTCTACACTGTCATATCCATCATTTACAGCAATAAACCGAACACCGAAAGATGGAAAGATCTGTTCCAAAAGTCTTCCTGTTTCAATATAATTTCTACCTAGACGGGAAAGATCCTTTACAACAATGCAGTCCACAATTCCTTCCTTTACTTGTTCCATCATTTGCTGAAAAGCAGGCCTGCTAAAATTGACTCCGCTGTACCCATCATCTGCCCATTCACTTACCACTTCTATCTCTTGTTTCCCTTCCAGGAAATTTCGTATTAATGCCTTTTGATTAATAATACTGTCACTTTCCTGTTTATCTCCATCATCCTTCGATATTCTTACGTAAATTGCAGCATAGTATTTTCTTCTCTCCATCAAAAGCTGCTTTCCAGGATTTGAGCAATTTTTTGTTCAAGGGTTACATCTGTATCTGCATATTTTATCTTAACTACAACCTCTCCTACCTTAAAGCAATATGGATTTTTAATCTGCTCAATAAAACTTTTTATTCTTTCGTCTATCGAAAGGGTTTCATCTATCTCAACTTCCAAAAGATCCACCAAACTATCGGGATCTACCTTTTGTATATCTATATTCTTCATACTTTCATAGTCCAACTCAATCCATCTCCTGAAAATATTCTCCCTTTAATATATCACCAGTTACCTGTCCAATATGAAATAATTTTTTATTCTACGAAAAGCAGCAAAAAGGGCAGCACTCTCCGTTACTGAGCTGCCACCCTACTGGTTATCCTATTTAATTATATCAGCATGTTAGCTGAAGTTAGCCACTACTTTCCCTTTAGCATCTGCAACATACCATTGGATTCCTACATATTTTCCTCTCCATCCATATGATGTGTCATTATAATCAATCCGTTCTACATAAACCAGAAAATAACTTCCCAGCTTTTCTACATCTGCATAATAAGTCAGGTTACTATTTTGCTTGTAAGAAAACTTAATAAAATTCTTTTTCAAATTCTTCTTGTCTGTTCCTGAACTGAAGCGGGAAACCGTAATATAGTTTTGATTATTCGTACTGGCGCTATAGCTTTTTGAATCAATAACGGAAAGTGATTCTCCATTATTAATTTCACATGTATACTTTGTTTTCTTCCCTGTTTTTGTATTATACTTGATACAGCTATTACTATTGTCCACGTAATTAAGATAGATATACTTTGTGTCATGGTAAATCTCAGGCTCTGTCATAGAATCATAAACAGTTTTTTTCTTATTATTTTTATCTATTTTCTTCAAAACACCATACCAAAAATTCCCTGTCCCTTCGTAATTTCCGTACTGATAAAAGATGTTTCCATTCATTTCCACAATATCAGATATTGAAAGGTAATAGGTAGAGTAATTATCCTTCTCGAATTTGTCTGTGGTAAGCACCGTAAGCTTACTGTCACTTGACTTCATATACATCAGCTTAATCTTATAGGCAGTAATATCCGTCTGATAAAAATACAGCTTACTCCCAATTGCTTTTACATAATCAAACACTTCTGTGCCTTCATAAATCAACTGTTCTGCCCTTCCATCCAAATTTGCTTTATAAAGTGAATACTTACTGTCTGAATAAAATGAATACACGATTCCGTTTTCATCAACATAATGTAAATCTCCCTGGCAGATTTTCGTTTTCTCATTAGTATCCAGTGAAACCGAATAAGTAATGTCAAGATAATCATCTGTATACGTTGTGTAGTAAAGTATGTCCTTGTAAACAAACAAATTGGAAATTGTATTATTTGAAACAGCTATTTTACTTTTTTTGTTTGCTTTGACATCCAGCCCATAAATTGTACATTTTCCTGCGCTTTTACTTGTAGCCTCATCTGACTTAATATAATAAATTACGTCATCATGCTCCACCATATTGGAATAAGTATACACATATCCTGCTGCCTTCACATTGGTATTCTTCATTGGAACGCAAAGGATTACTAACAGCAATAAAAAAAGCATTCCTATTGTAGTTTTTTTCATACGTAACATCTCCTCCTCTTAGAAAATTATTTATTATCCTATCATTTACTATATTTATTATATACTAGATTTAAGAATGTCACAATATTAATAATCTTACATTTTTATTATTACACGTTTAATAGGTATTGACTAATGTCTTTTTTAATAGTATTCTTTAAGCATTAAAACTTTAAAGCTTTAAAGCGGAATTGTGTTCCAGATTAAAGTAGTGATATAAAAATACAGGAGGAGTTTTATTATGAGAAAAAAATTGATTGCAGGCTTACTTACAGTTACCCTGGCTGCTTCTCTACTGACAGGTTGTGGCAAAAAAGATACAGGTACGGATGAAAAAGAAATGTTTAAGATTGGTGTGAACCAGTTAGTAACTCATGCTGCTTTGGACGCAAGCTATCAGGGATTTATTGATGCATTGAAAGAAGCTGGCTATGAAGATGGCAAGAATATTAAAATTGATTATCAAAATGCCAACAATGACCAGTCAACCGCTAATACAATCGCGACCAAACTGGTGAATGATGGAAATGATTTAATCTTAGCCATTGCAACCCAATCTGCGCTGGCTTGTGCAAATGCAACAACGGATATCCCTATTCTGATAACAGCAGTTACCGATCCAGCAGGTTCTGGTCTGGTTTCATCTAATGAAGCACCTGGCGGAAATGTAACTGGTACTTCAGACTTAAATCCTGTAACGGATCAGATTGCATTATTAACAAAGTTACTTCCGACTGCGAAAAATATTGCCATTTTATATTGCTCCAGTGAGAGTAACTCAAAGATTCAAGTAGAATTGGCAACTGCTGCTGCTGAAGATGCCGGCTTAACAGTTCAGGAAGCATCTGTATCCAATTCCAATGAAATCCAGCAGGTAGTACAATCCTTGGTTGGTAAGGTAGACGCTATCTATGCACCAACTGATAATACCATTGCTTCTGGCATGCCAACGGTGGCACAGATTGCAAACGAAAATAATCTTCCTGTTATTTGTGGCGAAGCCGGTATGGTTGATGCTGGTGGTCTTGCAACTTATGGTATTGATTATTATGAATTAGGCAAGTTAACAGGAGCTCAGGCAGTTAAAATTATAAAAGGTGAAACAGAAACTGCTGCTATGCCAATTGAATACTTATCCATTGATAAGCTTACACTTACTATTAACGAAGAAGTTGCAGCTAAACTGGGAGTTACCATTCCTGATGATTTGAAGGCAGAATAATACCATCTATTATTCCTGTGCTAATGTTCATATTAATTTACCAGAAAAAGATTTTGCGGCGCAGAATCTTTTTCTTTTCGTTTTGGGAATTTTCAGTTATAATAAATACATTCAAAGGAAGAAAGGAAAAGGAAAATGAGTAGTACATTATTGTCACTATTGGGAGCAGCATCCCAAGGTTTAACCTGGGCAATACTGGCCCTGGGAGTCTATATTACATTTCGTATTTTAGATATTCCTGATATGTCCTGCGAAGGAAGCTTTGCACTGGGAGGAAGCGTTAGCGCCATTTTAATGGTAACCTTTCACTGGAATCCCTTTGTTACATTACTAATTGCAACATTCGCTGGAATGGTTGCTGGTCTGATTACTGGATTTTTACATTCCAAATTAAAGATACCTGCAATTCTTGCTGGAATTTTAACTATGGTTGGATTATATTCAGTTAATTTAAGGATTATGGGGCAGGCTAACACCGCCCTGCTTGGAGAAAAAACCATTGTATCCATGATTCAAAAATTATTACCTTCTGCTCAATCGCTGGGTATTAAAAATTCTGTTTTACAGATGTTTGTTACAATAGGAATCGGTCTTCTATTTTCAGGCATCGCTATTGTTTTTTTATACTGGTTCTTTGGTACAGAGCTAGGCTGCTGTATTCGGGCAACTGGTAATAATGCTGCTATGGTAAGAGCCCAAGGTGTCAACACAGATAAAATGAAAATTCTAGGGTTGGTTTTAGGCAATGCACTGGTTGCCCTTTCTGGCGGATTAGTGGCACAAAGCCAGGGATATGCTGACATTGGTATGGGTGTTGGTGCCATTGTAATTGCATTGGCATCTATTGTAATTGGAGAAGTCATTTTTGCCAGAGCCTCTAGTTTTGCTTTCAAACTAATTGCCATTGTACTGGGTTCTGTCATTTACCGCTTAATTATTGCATTTGTTCTTCTTATGGGCTTAGATGCTAACGATTTAAAGCTTCTTACAGCCATTGTTGTTGCCGTTGCTCTTTCCATACCTGTAATAAAGAAAACAAAAACATTTATTTTTATCCGCACTGTGCTGGCGAAAGTGTTTTCTCTCATTGGAAAATTTGTGCTGTTCTCTCTTATTGCCAAGCTGGTTAAGAATATGATGAAGGGGAGGGAATAAGATGTTAGAATTAACGAATATATATAAGACGTTCAATCCCGACACTGTAAATGAAAAGGTGGTTTTGAGAGGGCTTGATTTAGTACTAAATGATGGGGACTTTGTATCTGTCATTGGTGGTAATGGAGCTGGAAAGTCTACTATGCTGAACATGATTGCAGGAGTGCATTATCCCGATCAAGGTTCTATTGTACTAGATAAAGAAGATATTACCAAGTTTCCAGAGCATGTCCGTGCCAAATACCTTGGCCGGGTTTTCCAAGATCCCATGATGGGAACTGCTGCAAATATGGAAATTGAGGAAAATCTGGCTCTTGCTTACCGACGTGGACAAAAGCGTGGTTTAGGCTGGGGAATTCAGAAAGAAGAAAAAGAGCTTTATATAGAAAAGCTGAAAATGCTTGATTTAGGTCTGGAAACCAGACTTTCAGCAAAGGTTGGTTTATTATCTGGTGGTCAGCGCCAGGCATTAACTTTACTTATGGCAACTCTTAAACAGCCAAAACTACTCTTATTAGATGAGCATACGGCGGCTCTTGATCCAAAAACGGCAAGTAAAGTACTGGAACTATCCAATCAGATAATCCAGGAAAATTCTCTTACCGCTTTAATGGTCACTCATAATATGAAAAATGCCATTCAGTATGGAAACCGCCTAATCATGATGTATAATGGTAAAATCATTTATGATGTATCTGGCGAAGCAAAGAAGAATCTGCATGTCAGCGATCTTCTTGAAAAATTTGAACAGGCAAGCGGTGGTGAATTTGCAAATGACCGTATGATGTTATCTTAATTATTTTATACCCCTTCAGTAAAAAGGCTCTTGTCTTTGTCTGAAGGGGTATAAAATTCTTTATGCAGAGTAAAAGCATACTCTGTTTAATCCAAGCAGATGTGCTGCTCCTGCAAGAGTTGTTCCAAAAAACAAAACTTCCTTTTTTAAATTTAAAAAATCAATGATGGAACCATTACAGATAGTACTTCCTGTACATAATATTAATTCAGCCCACTGGACAACCTCTTCAAAATCATCTTTTCCAGCTTCCACTTTGATTCCCCACTTAACTGTTCCAATTGTCTCTGGGTTTAAATCCAATACCCTGATTTGAAATTCTTTTGATAAATGCTCCAATAACGCAGGCTGATATCCAATTAATGCTATTTTCGGCAATCCGTAGGTTTCTTTGATATAAGTTAAAAACCGCTGCGCACATAATTCAGGTTCCCCATTTTTACAGTGAACCGTATTTTCAACCAGACCAACCTGCCTCATGATGGCATTTAAAGAAGCAACAAACAAAGCACGGGCATAATCATCCTTTACTACATCCAGCTTCAATACCTCCTCTAAGCTTCCCTTAAAAATTGCTGGTGAATCAGTAAATGCTTGTCCCTTCCCATTTTCAAAAGACGCTTGTATCATAATTTCTTTTCCCGCTAGAATCGGGAAGTCCTTTCTTTGTGTTTCACCAATGGCTTCTTCTGGTGTTAACGCATTGGAGGTAATACAGATTTGACTATTTGTCAGGTTGTAGTCTTGTACAATCTGCATTAAGCCTTCTTTCAATTTTTGAAACATCTGTTCCATTGTCATTTAAATATCCTCCTATAAATTCTAAAATCTCTGTGTCCTCATAGTTTTGAAATAGTTTATCAGTATTACAAACCATTTTAAGTTTTCCATTGACCATAATTCCGATCCTCTGTGCCATTCTTTCTGCTTCATACAGATTGTGGGTAACAAACAGTATTGTACAGGCAAATGTTTTATGAATCTGCTCAACTAATTGATACATCTGGCTTCTGGTTCCAGGATCAAGGGCTGAAAATGGCTCATCCATCAGTAAAATTCTAGGCTGTAAAACAAGCGCTCTTGCCAAAGCCGTCCTTTGCCTCTCTCCCCCACTTAGCGTAGCAGGATAGTGTTTTAGAATATGTTCAATGCCTAATAATTTAGCCATATCGCTGATGCGCAAATTCATTTTACTTTTTTCAACCCTATGCATTTTTAAACCATATCTTATATTTTCGTAAACCGTCATATGTGGAAAAAGTCCAAAGTCTTGATAAACAAATCCTATTTTTCTTTCTTCTGGCACAATATCCACAACATCCTTTCCTGAAATATAAATTGCTCCACAATTTCCTCTGTAAAACCCAGCAATGGCTTCCAGCAGCATCGTTTTTCCAGATCCGGTTTTACCTAAAAAAGCAAAAATCTCATTTTCCTTAATTTCCAGTTCTATGTTCTGTAATTTAAAATTGGCAACCTGATACGTAAAATTTTCAATATGAATCATTTCAGCCCTCCTTATACTACTTTAATTCTGCTTTTTTCTGGCTTAATCTGAATAAAATGAAATAGAAAATGGGCAGCTACTGATATAATTAGAAGAATTACTGCGGAAGCCATGGCAGCTCCTCGGTCTCCTGTCGCCATATTTAAGTAGATGCTTGCTGGAAGCGTTTCCGTCTTCATTCTGGTAGTACCTACCAGCATTAGTGTTGCTCCAAATTCCCCTAATGCCCTTGACCAGGCTAATATTACTGCTCCAATAATGGAATTTTTAGCCAGCGGTAATGTAATTGTCCAAAAACATTTTGCCTTTGTTGCTCCTAACATTCTTGCAATCAATTCAAGTCTCATATCCACTTCCTGAAATGACATCTTTACAATTCGTATAACAAAAGGAAGATTGACAAAGATATGTGCCACAATAATTCCTTTTGTTGAAAACACCACCTGAAATCCTGCTCTTGATAATTCTTTACCCAGTTTTGATGAAAATATCAGCAGAAGCCCTAATCCAATTACCAAGTAAGGTAAAGACAACGGAAGTTCCAGCAAAGTCTGCCATATCTTGCATAAAGGAAATCTTGTTTTTGTCAGCGCATATGCTGTTGGAACTGCAAGAATCGTGCATATCACCGTGGACACACTTGCTGTATACAAACTAAGCTTTATTGAAAAAAGTACTTCCTTTGAATGCAATGCCTGACCAAGATAGGGTACTCCTGTTACAAATATGGTAATAGTCAAAATTGAAATAAGCAGAATTACCATACTTGCAATGATTATTGTAATAATTTCAAAAAAGCTGACTGGTAAATATCTTTTTCTCATTCATTGCTCCTGTCTATTATTTTGTCATTACTCCACTACCTCATATCCATAATTCTCCCATATTTTTATCGCCTCATCTGATTCCAGATACAATAGAAATTCTTCTAAAACACCCGCATTTTTACTGCATTTTAAGCTGGCGGCTGGTACTATTTTCACATATTTATCTAAGTCTGTGGTAGATACTACTTCTACTCCTTCTATCCCCGCATTTTCCTTCCAAACAATTGCTGCATCGCACTGTCCCAGTGAAAGTGCTGTTGAAATTTCAGGAGCTGTTGCTGTCCGGGCAGCTACCTCTACCTGTTCATAAATCCCTGCATCTGTCAAAGCCTTATCTGCTATTTTTCCGATCGGTGTAGCATCGCTGTCCCCAAGAACTACAGTAATTCCTTCTTTTCCAAGATCCATGATTCCACTAATATTTTTAGGATTACCTGTCTGAACTGCGATAACTGGAATATGTTTCACAAGATTTTTTACGTCAGCTATGTAATCATCCCTGATTGAATCCAGTTCACCTTCTGCTCCGGCAATAAATAAATCGCCTTCCTCTGAAGCTGTAATCTGGGAAATAATCTGAGCTGCATTTCCAAATGTCACTTCCACCACTGCTCCTGTATTTCCTTGAAAGCTTTCCGCAATTTCTGTAAATGGCTTTGTCATTCCTGCTCCACAATATACAAACAGCTTCTTGCCCTCCAGTTCTTTACTTTGCCCAGTCTGTTTATTTTCTTTTGAACAGGCTGTAACGATTAAGACCATTAGCAACATAGTGCTTAGAACACCACTCCATTTTTTTACTCTCATACAAGTCCTCCTTCTGCATAAATAGTAAAAACAAAAGCGCCTTCTATCAAAGATAGAAAACGCTTTTGTTTTATACTGTATAGCAACGGTTATTCATTTATTTTGGCATATGCTTATTATATCAACTGTACAGCTGATTTTCTATGTCTATAATATACATTTTTTTAGGGCTTTTAATCGGTTTTTTGCATTTTTTCATGTAGAACATTTGTTGTATGATTAATTTTATATACTTATATTATAGTGACTGTGAAACTAGTGGACAGTCACTGTTTTGCCACCAAGCACTTCAATAGCTTTCATTTTGTTCGGAAGCTGCATTCTGTCACTGGGAATTCTTCTGTTATCTCACGCTCTGTTTTTAAAGCAAACCACCTTTGTCCCGTAAATAAGTCTCTGTCTGCTTTATAATTGTCTTAATCCCTCTTTTTAGTCTGTTCCTTTATCTTTTGTATTGTCTACTGATTCTCTTTGGTATGTCTATATATTACACCAATTAGCATATTCCAACAATATCAAAACTGCATTTTACAGGTTTTACATATAATATGACACAATAAAGCATTTTTACTAAATTGTAATTACATATTATACTGTTTTAATTATAAAAATGTGATACTTGAATAAAATTACCCATTATACACTCAGGCTGCTATAAATCTGTGTATATATCTTCTTTTCTAAATCATACAAAGAATTCGTCTTCTTTATAATCCTATTCATGCTCTCCATATCGGGTTTTAAATTATACTTTATTGCCAGCATTCTAAGCTTGTTTGATAAACTAACTAGTTCTTCCATGGAAGTCTGCATTGCAGGAGTCATCTTGTTGCCAGGGATTTTTTCTTGAAACAATTCCAACCGTTCTTTCATAATTACATTATGTTCGTATAACGTGTGAAATGCCCGGTAGTCAATTAATCCCAACGCTTTTTTACAATGTTCCAGTTCTTCTGTCAGACATTGAAAAACCTTTAACCCGAAAACATTCCCTTCTTTCTCATACATCTTGTGGTTGGGATCGTCACTTTTATATAATTCTCCCGAATCAATACACCCTATAAATTCTTTCAGACGTTCCAGAAAACAGATCATATTAAACTTATATTCTGTCTTCTCATCAAAATTTGGCTTAATGCAGAAAATATAATTAATTCCCTGATGAGTATCGTACTTTTTAGACATTTCAATACCGCTTTGAAATGCTTTTAGAAATGTCTGATACTCCACCTGATAATTTTGAAAAAATCCATCCTTAAAACCAATTACTTCAAATATTTTTGTCTCATTGTCGTAACCATAAACTAAAATGTCGTGTGAATTGTGGGGAACGTCTTGAATATAGTGTTCGTCCACATAGCAATAAATATACTTTCCTTCCTCAATCAGGCTTTCAAAAGAAGCACAATTATACTGTTCCACATCCTTCCTGTTTAAAGTACTGACTTTAAATAACTCTCTTGGATCCGTCCATCCACCATAAAAATCCAAAAACATTTCATAATATTCCGAATAAAGAACTCTTTTATTTGAAGAAAAATATAGCTGCACATAATGTTCATAAAACCATTCATACATATTTTTGTATGCCAGAAGAATACATAAAAATCCAGCATTACACAACTGATTATTTATTTTATGCTGAACTTCAATTGGTAATATTTTTTTCATGATGATCCCCCTCATTAAATATTTTGTAATAATCTTAGTAAAACCTCTTTGACTGTTATCTCAACTCCTGCTTCCTGCATCATTGTGGCAATTTTAAGTGCCTTTATAGAATCACCACCAAGTTCAACAAAATCGTCATTAGAACCAAATTGCCCAACACCTAGTACTTTCTCACAGCACGCATACAATAGGGCATCCTTTTCATTCTGAGCTGGTATATATCTTCTATCACTTTTTATCACAATGTCGGGAAGTGCTTTTCTGTCTAATTTACCATTGCTTGTTACTGGAATGTTATCTACCTGCATCATTTGTGAAGGAATCATATACTCTGGCAATGTTTCTTTTAAAATATTTCTAATTTCTGTAACCTGCACTTTTACATCAGACACCAAATATCCTAAAATAACTTTATCACCACTCTTATCTTCTGTATCAATCACAGCGCAGTCCTTAATGTAACTAATTCTCCGGATGGCATTTTCAATTTCCCCTAATTCGATTCTTAAGCCTCTGATTTTGACCTGGCGATCCATTCTGCCCAAATATTCAATATTTCCATCTGTCAACCAGCGGGTAAGGTCTCCTGTTCGATACAGACATCCTGCTCCAAATGGATTCTTGATAAATTTTTCTTTGGTCAGCTCAGGTTTGTTCAAATAGCCTTTTGCAACTCCTGTTCCTGCAATGCATAATTCACCAGGAATACCAATACCACAAAGCTTTTTTTCATTCAAAATATAAATCTGGGTATTATCAATTGGCTTTCCAATAGGAATAATACGTTCTTCCTCTTTTCCACTGCAATCATAAAAAGTTACATCAATACAAGCTTCTGTTGGTCCATACAAATTCACTAAATTTGTATGATTCCTGCTATGAATCGTTGCATAAAACTTGTGGACTACATTGGAATTCAATGCTTCTCCACTGGAAAAAACTTGCTTTAAGCTTCTTATCCGTTCCAGTTCCTCGTCTTTATTTTCAATATATGCCATAAAGGAATTTAACATAGATGGCACAAAATGCATCACCGTTACATGATTTTCTGCTATTGTGTGGCAAATCTGTTCTGGATTTTTTTCTCCACCTGGTTCCAGCATAACTACTCTGGCTCCTACAAGACTCCACCAGATTAGTTCCCATACAGAAACGTCAAACGTAAATGTTGTTTTTTGTAGAATTACATCCTGCTCTGTTAAGGGATAAGCTGAATTCATCCAGTGAAGCCTGTTAACCAGACTGACATGTTTATTCATAACACCCTTTGGTTTTCCTGTTGTTCCTGACGTATAGATGCAGTATGCTGTGTCTTCTGGCTTGTTTACTTTTTTCGGATTCTTCTCCTCACCCTTCCAGCTTATACAGTTCTCCAGATCGATAACTGGAAGATCCGTTTCTATCTGACAATGGTACGTCAGCAGTGCCTTTGGCCTACAGTCCTCCAGCATATACTGGATTCTCTCCTCTGGATACCCTGGATCCACAGGCACATATGCTCCTCCTGCCTTTAGAATCCCATAAATTCCTATGATCAGCTCTATGCTCCGCTCTGCCATTACTGCCACAAAATCTCCTGGCTTCACGCCATCCTGCCGCAATTTATGTGCCAGTACATTCACTCTTTGGTTCAGCTCTCTGTAGGTTAGTTCCTTTTCCCCACAGACTACTGCTGTCTGTTCTGGTGTTTTTTCTACCTGCTCCTCAAATAGATCTATCACTGTTTTCTCTTCTGGGAAACTGGCATCTGTCCTGTTAAACTCTTTTAAAATCCGTTTTTTTTCCTCTTCTGTAATAACCTCCACTTCTGCCAGCCGCCTGGTTCGGTTATCTAAAACCTGCTCTAATACCTTTATGTAATGGGACAGAATCCTCTCTGCACTTTCCTTTCGGAATAAATCTGTACTGTATTCCAGTAAAATATGACAATGCTTTTTCTCCTGATACAGGGTAAACGTCAAATCAAACTTTGCGATTGAAGACTCTGGCACCACTGGCTCTGTTTCCACGCCGTCAAAATTCACTTGTATTTCTTCGTTATTTTGCAGTACAAGCATCACATCAAACAGCGGATTACGAGACATATCCCTTGTGACTTGGATTTCCTCCACCAGCTCTTCAAACGGATACTCCTGGTTTTCATATGCCTTTAAGCAAGTTTCTCTGATTTCCTGTAAAAAGTCCTCATAGCTTTTCTCTTCCTCTGGTTTTCCTTTGATCGCCAGAGTATTTACAAATACCCCTAGCATAGTTTCTGTATCCTGGTGTACCCTTCCACTGATGGGACTTCCTATGATAATCTCTTCCTGCCTGCTGTACTTTCCCAACAGAACCATTGCCGCAGATAGAAAAATCATGTATTCTGTTGTTCCTGTTTCCTCTGCCAATCTCCGGACTGCTTCATACAGCCTTTCCTCCAGCTTATCCTCTATTACAGCCCCCTTGTAGCTCTGACTTTTTGGGCGGTTATAATCCAGCGGCATATCCAGCACAGGAATTTCATCCTGAAACTGCTGCACCCAGTACTTTTTCTGCTCCGTAAAATCCCGCATTCTCATCCACTGGCTGTAATCCTTATACTGTTTGACTGGTTTTTCCATTTCTACTCCGTTATAGAGGGCACTTATCTCACGAATATAATTTCCCACGCTCATTCCATCCCCTATGATATGGTGCATGTCCATTAAGAGAACATATCCCTCTCTTCTTTTTACCAGCTTGGTCCGAAGTAACGGTGCCTGTGCCAAATCAAATGGCCTTACAAATTCCTCTAGTAATCTGTTCTCCCTTGTTTCTCCATCTTCTTCATAGGTAAAATCTGCTTTTACCTGATCTCGTATTCTCTGCACTGGCTCTCCGTCCTGCATACTGAACTCTGTCCGCAAAATTTCATGGCGGTCTGTCACCTGCTGTAATGCCTGTCTTACTGCCTCTGGGTTCACATCCCCCTTCAGCCGGATTCCCTGTGGCATATTATACGCAATGCCTGCCTCGTCCATCTGGCATACCAGATAAATCCGTTTCTGTGCCGACGACATCGGATAGTATTCTTTCTTTTCTGCTTCTGGAATTGGCTCATATTCTTCTTTGCTTTCTTGTTCCATCCAGCCTGCTATTCTCTCTGCCGTAGGATTTGCAAAGAATTCCTTTAATGTTATCCGCTGGTGAAACTCTGCTTCCAGTCTGTTTACCAGTCTGGTGGCTCTCAAAGAATGCCCCCCCAATTCAAAAAAGTTATCCCGTAGTCCTACTTTTTCCACTTCCAGGATCTCCCCAAAGATCTGGCAGATTTTCTGTTCCAGTTTGGTTTCTGGAGCCACATATTCCTGTCTGCTCCTTGCTTTGATTTCAGGAAGTGCCTTTTTATCCAGCTTTCCATTTATGGTCATAGGGATTGCCTCTATCTGCATCATATAAGAAGGTACCATATAGTCTGGCAGCTGTTCCAGCAAGCAGCTCCTTATCTCCCCAAGTTCTAATTCCTGTTCTGAAACAAGGTATGCATATAGCGCTTTTTCTCCTGCTTCTTCCTTTCTTGCAACTACCGCACAGTCCCTTATGCCCTTCATACTCCGGATGACATTCTCAATTTCCCCTGGCTCTATGCGGAATCCACGGATTTTCACCTGTTCATCGATTCTTCCCAGATACTCCAGGTTACCATCTGGCAGCCATCTTGCCAAATCTCCTGTCCGGTACATTTTTCCTTCTCCGTAAGGATGATGGATAAATTTTTCTGCTGTCAGCTCAGGTCTGTTTAAGTATCCTCTTGCTACTCCTGCTCCTGCAATACAAAGCTCACCAGGAACTCCGATTCCACACAGCCGTTCTCCCTGCATAATATAGATTTTTGTATTACTGATTGGTTTCCCAATGCATACCGTCTTTCCCACATCATATTGCGTATTAAATACGTAATCACAACAGCCTACTGTAGCTTCCGTTGGTCCGTATTCATTATGTATTTTTATATGTTCACCGTACTTTTTCAATATCGTATTAGATGTTACAGTATCTAGTTCTTCTCCACCTAATACCAACGTATTAATCTGATTATCTTTGTTTTCATTTCCTCCTGCTGCTAACCGCAAATGAATCGGTGTCATTTTTGCAAATGTAACATCATTACCCTGAAATATATCTTTCATATTTTCATCATGGTCATTTCCATAAATAGCAAGAGCTGCGCCACTAAGCAGCACCCCAAATAAAGTCGTTACCGTTAAGTCAAAACAATAATTTGTGAATAGAGGTATTACTTTTGATTCATGGAAATAATTGCAAATTGCATAATAAATATAATTTAATAAATTTCCATGTTCTATCATAACTCCCTTTGGCTTTCCTGTCGTCCCTGATGTATAAATACAGTAAACCAAGTCTTCCAGCTTATTCACTTTTATAAGATTCATACTTTCGCCCTGCCAGCTGATACTATCCTCCAACCTCAGAAGCGGAATTTCTGTATTTATTTCTGTTCCATAAGTTAACAGCACTTTCGGGCTGCAATCCTTTAATATATATTGTATTCTTTCATCTGGGTACATGGGGTCGATTGGCACATAAGCTCCGCCTGCTTTTATAATTCCATATATTCCAATCACCATTTCTATACTGCGTTCCGTAAGAAGTGCTACCAAATCTCCACGCCCCACATTCATCTCCCGAAGCTTCTGGGCAAGAATATTGATTCTGTTATTTAATTCTTTATATGTCAGCTTTGTTTCCCCACAAACTATCGCTGTGCAACCAGGCGTTTTTTCTACCTGTTCTTCAAACAAATCAATTACCGTTTTCCCTGCTGGAAGTACTGCCTCTGTAGCATTAAATTCTTTTAAGATTTTATGCCTTTCTTCTTCACACAAATAGGACAGTATTTCTTTCCCTGCTATTCCTTCGTCTATAATATTTATAATATGATTATGTAATAACAGAATCTCTTCTACTGTATACTGACAAGTCAAATAGTCATAGTTAATTCTTATCGTTTCATCGGTTTCATCTAAAATATTTATAATAAGACTTTCGTTCTGACCATGCTGAAAAAACCAGTCTACCGAATCATAATAATCAGAACCTATTTTGGCCGCTATCTGATAATTAATTTCAACCAAAAACAGATTTCGGACATTCATTTCTCTTGCCATACAGTTATAGTTATACTTCTGGTGTTTATAAGCTTCAAAAATACTTTTCTGGGTTCTTTTAAAATTATCCTCCAGATTATCTTTATTGATATGTAAAAGTAACGGAATAACATTCGCAAACATTCCTATTGTATTTTTAAACTTCCTGCTATTTCTATCCACAAAGGTTGTACCAATTACAATTTCATCCTGATGATTCAGCATACTTAAATAGCATCCAAATACCGTTGTAAAAAATGCAAACAAGGAACATTCGTGCTTTTTACTGTAATTCCTGATACTCTTTGCCTTTTCCTGATCTAGGATAATTTCCATCCTTTTTGCATCAATAGAGCTTATTGGCTTATCTGAAATTTGAGCTAACGGTAATTCTTTTTCACAAATTTGTTCCCAGTAAAGCTTGTCCCTTAGATATTTGCTGCCAGCCATATACTGTTCTTCACTAATAATATAATCTGCATATGTTCCATTATTTATTTGTGGTTCCACGCCATTTAGCAGACACTTATATATTTCGTCCATCTGTGCGGCAACCACCTGCACAGACCACCCATCACTTATGAGATGATGAAATTTAAAATATACGCCAAAAGTATCTTCTATTCTAAATCCATATACCTGAAACAAATCACCATATATATCAAGTCCTTGCTTTGACAATTCAGATGCCCATACTTCGTATTCCTCATTTGTATGAAACTGTTTCATGCTCAATACGATTTTCTGGGGCCTTTGTATTTTTTGCCGAATCAAACCATTATCATTTACTATTCTTAAATGAAATGCATCATTTCTTCTTATTAATTCATTTACAGCTTTTTGCAAAATTTCATACTCATATTTATAATTTATCTTTATTCCAATGAAAATACTTGCAACATCTTTTCCACCATAACTATACATTTCTAAAATCTGCTTTTGTGGATTTGTCAAGTCAAATAATGCTTCCAAAATAATTCCCCCTAAAAATATATCATTTTCTTATTCTTATGGAACAAATTTCTCTTTTACCTCATCACTTAATTTTTTATCATGAATTATGTTATATATCAAATAGCTCTCTAATAATGTAATTAAAGCTACTGCACCATAAATTAGAAACCACATATTTACAATGGTACTATATAATATACCATATAAGATCTGACCAGCTGGCAGAAAAATGGTACTAAATGCATTTACCAATGACATTACTTTTCCCATATGCTCAGTAGGCGTTACTTTCTGTATAAAAGTAACGCAAAAAATACTGGAAACCGTAATGCACATGGTAAATAAAAAACCTGTAACTGTCAGTATAACATATGCGAGATAACTAACTTTTTTTGAACCAATGATAAAAGGTAATGTAGAAAATCCCATACATAGTATAATAACTGCAATTGCAATAAACAGAAGATGAAACTTCTGAATTGATAATTTTTTACTTAAAAACCCTGTAACTACAGCCCCAGCGATTACTCCCAGCCCAATACACGTTTCGGAAATCCCGTACATCTGATTTGTAACATGAAATATTTCCTTTTCCAGATAAGGAATCCCTATTATATACAGTGGCATGATTAAAAAATTTAGCCCTGCTGAAATATAGGCAATATAAAGCAATATTTTTCTTTCTCTATTTATATAATATAAAGTATGTACTAAATCTTTTGAAAATGATAATAATGGATTCTGGTTCATCTTTTTTTTCTGGTAGGGAATGATTAAAAAAATTTCCATAAATGCAGCAGCAAAAAAACTAATGCAATTAATAATTAATATAACTTTAATTCCACATAAGCCATAAATAAATCCTGCTGCAACAGGCCCCGCCAGACCCGATATGGTAGCTGCCAGCTGTGAAATGCTGTTAGCCTTTGCCAGCTGCTGAGAATCAATGAGATTAGGAATCGCAGCACGTACAGAGGGATCATACATATTTTGAATAACAGCCATGCAACACATTAGAATACCAATTCCTAAGACCGCAGTATCCGTATGTTCCATTGTAAGTATAAATGCTAATAAAAGTACACCTGATATGGTGTCTAAGACTACCATTATTCTTTTTTTGCTGTAATAATCCGCAATGGCGCCACCATATGGCACAATAATAATCTGTGGGATAACGGTAAGTGCTATTAATGTTGAAAAAATTGTGGCTGAACCAGTGATGTCAAGAATGTAAAGAGAAAGAGCATATCGCTGAAGGTTATTCCCAAATAGCGAAATAAACTGACCAACTATTAATATTATAAAATCTTTCGATAAAACTGCATTCTTTGAAATATTACTTTTCGTAGGCGCTGCTCCTTTCCAAATAATGCTTTTGCATTATTATTATACTATTAAATGACAAATTGTCAATACAATTTACAATAATACCACTTTTCCGCTATAAAAATTCTGTAATTTTCCATCCAAACCTTTTCTTATTTTACAATCTTAAACTTATAATCTGTATTATAGGTACGTACATATACCGCACTTCCTTTTTTAACAATATAAGATATGGCAGACTTCACTTTCGTTTTCTTTAATACCTTTCCGTTACTTATATTGAGTTGATACAAATAATCTGGTTCAGCGGTAAATCCATAGCCGCATAAAATTACATTATTCACAATAACAAAATTATATGAGTTGCAGACTAATGCCTTAGTTCTCCACAAAATACTTCTATCCGATAAATCAATTGCAGTTATATAAGCATTTTTATTCATAGAGCTTTTCGCGTAGGTACTATGACTATGAGAAACATATAAAATATTATTTTTTATAGCTGCCCAGTTGATTTTCTGCTGTACATAATCATAATCTCCTTTTATATAGTCTGGAGCATATCTGTATTCTGAAAAATCCAAAGAATACATAATTTCTAACGTTTTTGCATCGTACACATTTAAAACATAACCTTCAATAAAGTTTGAGCCATAAGTGCAATAAATATAGGAAGAATCGTAAAATGCAGCTGTGATCATTAAATCATTCCAATAGGTATCTATACCATCTGGAACATTGCCCAATGTATCTGCATAAGGATTTGGTACTTCATATGTATTCATAGTGAGTTTATTCTTTGTAAACCACTCCTCATCATCCGTTATATTATTTGCCTTACTAGATTTTACTTTTAGATTTAAAGCACTGGTCTTTTTCGTAACCGCTTTCCCTGACAAATAGTACCGAAATGGAGGCTTATCCATTGCAACTGTTTTATTTCCTTCACTATAAGCCTCTATCACTCCCATGTCTTGATACTTTGAACCCATAATCGTTAACATACATAAAATTGTTAAAAAAATTAGTACTCTCTTTTTCATTATAATCCTCCTATTCAAATAAGTTCACAGTTTCTTCACCATTTCACCATTTTCTCTTCATACTTTCCCTGTATGATATACCTATGAAGTCGATGAGGTGAACAGCCAACGCACACTGGATTGTCTCCTCTTATATAAAGACAGAACCCCTTTTTAATTTTTTATTTTCATTTTTTTAAAAACTCCCCTTATTAAGACTGGCCGTAAGGCCAGTCTATTTACATATTACTTGTTATCCTTTGCGTCCACAATCGTTGTGCCTGCACCATCAACGGTTACCCAGCCATTTGCCAATCTCGCTTCTGCCAATTTCATGTCAATCAGTTCCTGGGTAATACTTGCAGAAAGAAGTTTATTTGATTTTGCATCTGCTTCTGCTGCCAGAATTTTTGCATCTGCTTCAGCCTGTGCCTTAGACAAAATCACCTTATTATTGTTTTTCTGTGTTACAATCTTTTGTTCAGATGAAAATTTATCGTTAATTGCCTGCTGAATCGTTTCATCCTCATAAGTAAGGCCCTCTTTCATTCCCAAGTTGTTAATCGTAATACCTCGCTCAGAAAAATAGCTTGTAACGTCATCTCTCACATAATTCATAATTATTTCTTTGTTTTGCAAAATTTCATTTAAAGTATATTTTGCACACTGTTCTACAAAGTCACTCTCTACTCTTGCCCTGATTTCTGTATCCATAATGTCTGACAGAGTTTTGTTATTGTAGCGATACAAAAATTTTGTTGCATTTTTTTCATCAATTTGAGCGGTACAGTTCATTCCCACACTGAATCCAATGGATTCCTTTGACTCTGCGTAAATAGCCTGATTCACAGCTGATGTTCCTTTATCTTTTTCTGATGTCCACTCTCTTGTTTCTGGTTTTCTCTCCACAATAATAATAGTTTCTGTAGGCATATATTCACCACTGGATGGCATTCTCCCTTTTTTAACCCACTCATGTGGTATCCTGACTCTTTTTGTTGCAACTTTTGTTTTTTCCAGCAATTCCTCTGATTCAAAAACAGCCTGATCGGAAGTGTCTCCAACAAGTGGAATCAGAAATGCTGTCTGGGACGCTGTAATCTCAACAAACTCCGGCTTGTCGTAAGGTTTGCAGGAAGCCATACTGCCTGCCATAACTACTAAAGTTGCTACAAATAATAAAATTTTAACTCTTTTCATGCTTTATCTCCTTTACCCTTCAAAGCTTCTATACATCTTTTTGCTAAATCTACTATATTTTTGAAAAACAGTAGAAGAAACAATAAAACATATCCATATCCTAAGTAATTTTTTATGTAACCATAAGCTTTCAGTTTTGCATATTCATCCGCTCCTCCATTCAACTGCTTTAATGCCAGTTCATTGTAGTAGGTGGTTTCATAAGACTGAAATACCGCAGACACTACAATACAGACTGCTGCAAAAATAATAACTTTCAGAATGACTACTTTTATCTCCTTCATTTTTTCCTCCTTTGTAATCAAAATATATATCTATTTTATAACATCGTAATCGCTGTGTCTATTTTTTATGCTTAATTTTTTAGTATTATGTTACAGTTACATATTAAGTGTTCTGCAACACCAGCCATTAACTATAAAAAAATGACAGAACCTATTTAAAGTCTGTCATTTTGCTACCTCCACTATCAAACAATTTATTGCACTTTTTCACATTATTCAATTATGTTGTCTGATTAAATTTTTATAAAAAATGTATTTATATTAGTTTATATTTTTAACAAAACCCAAGAAATAAGGCAAATTAAAATGTCACAACGAGTGAGCACCCAATTAATGTTCCTTTGGTCTTATTATTGACATTTTGTTTATAATAATGTAATAATGTTCTATGTACATATTTTTACATAATAAGGGAGGTATACAATGAACAATTTATTTGATTTAAGTGGAAAAGTTGCTGTTGTTACTGGTGCAGGCTCTGGTCTTGGGGCAGATGCTGCCATTGCTTATGCAAAAGCTGGTGCTGATGTTGGATTGCTTGATTTACAACAAGAAAATATAGATCGGGTAAAAAAAGAAATTGAAGCACTAGGGTGCAAGGCGATAACGGCATGTTGTGATGTGACGGATGAACAGCTCGTGAAATCTGCTATTGAACTGGTGCTAGATACCTTGGGTCATATCGATATTCTACTAAATAATGCAGGTATCGCTGTGAGGGGTGGTGTTGATTCAATGACCGCCGAAGATTGGGACAAGGCATTTGATACAAATGTAAAAAGCATGTTCCTTACTTCTAAATATGTAATTCCTCATATGAAAGAGCGTTGTTATGGAAAAATTGTTAATGTTGCTTCTGTTAATGCCGTAGTGGCGGATAAGAATGATTTGTTCATTCGCCATTCTTACAATTCTTCCAAAGCAGCTGTACTAGGTTTGACAAAAGGAATGGCTTGCTCCTACGCACAATACGGTATCACCGTAAATGCCGTTGGTCCAGCACTATTTGAAACCGAAATGACCGCCAATACGCTTTTTAAATCTGAAGAATTTTTGAAAGCATATAACGCTGCCTCTCCAGCTGGACGACCAGCCAAAAAGGGAGAACTCAATGGAACAATTATTTATCTGTCCAGCGACGCTTCTAGTTATGTGCAAGGTCAGTTTATTATTGTAGATGGCGGTGGATCGTTAGTTTAAGTATACATAGCACCAGTTGCTGCCGCTTTCTCTAAACAGCAACTGGTGCTATGTATGACCATTTAAACAATTGATTTTATTGATATATTCTGTTAAATTTAATTTTGTATAATTCATAAGGGCTTGTTCATCCTCTTGAGACTTATAGTTTTCTCATAACTTACTTGACACTATCATTACTTTTCCTCTAGTTTCTTCTTCATATATGCTCCAGTATATGAACCTGAATGTTTCATTACTTCTTTTGGAGTTCCGTACGCAACTAATCTGCCACCTTCCATTCCACCTTCAGGGCCTAAATCAATCATATAATCGGACTCCATGATAAATTCAGTATTATGTTCAATAACGAGCACTGTATTCCCTAAATATACAATACGCTGTATACATTGAAGCAGCTTATCTATATCTGCAAAATGAAGTCCAGTCGTTGGTTCATCTAATATATAAAGATTATCTTGGTGTTCCGTTACGTTACTTAACTCATAGGCAATCTTGAGTCTTTGTGATTCTCCTCCTGACAGTGAAGATGAAGATTGTCCCAGCTTTAGATAATCAAGTCCCATATCACTCATATATTGCAGTTTCTTCATGATATCTTTCTGTTCACTGAAAAACTGTATTGCTTCTGCTACTGACATATCCAGTACTTCTGAAATATCTTTTCCCCTGTACTGAATCTCAAGTGTCTCACGATTGTATCTTGCTCCATTACAAACCTTGCATGTAGATTCCACACTTGGCATAAAATGCATATTTGTCGTAATTATTCCTTCACCCTGACACTCTTCACATCTTCCGCCTTTTTGATTAAAGCTAAACCGCGAAGCTGTATATTTTCTATCTATTGCTTCCTGTTCTGCGGCAAAAAGTTTTCGTATCGCATCAAAGATACCTAAATAGGTGGCAGGAATTGATCTTGAATTCTTGCCAATCTGGGTCTGGTCAATATAAACCACCCGCTTTATATATTCAAGACCAAGAATTGCGTCGTGGTTTCCATAACGAATACGATGGTCTTCCAATTCCGCAAAGATTCTTTTATACAAAATTTCATTAATTAATGTACTTTTTCCTGACCCTGAAACTCCAGTAATACAGACAAAACAATTTAAAGGAATGGCAACATCTATATTTTTTAGATTATTTTCTTTTGCTCCTTTTATCACTATCTGCCTTTCAATATCATGCTTCCTTCTTTGTAGATTCTTTGCACCTTGTCCGGAATTCAAATATTTTCCTATAATTGAATTTTTATTTTTCTTTATTTGATCAATTGTCCCTTTTGCTATAATCTGTCCTCCATTTGCTCCAGAATTAGGACCCATTTCAATCACATAGTCAGCATTGCAGATTGTCTCCATATCATGTTCCACGACAATTACCGTATTACCACTGTCACGAAGCTTCTTCATCATCCGGATTAGATTCTCATTGTCACGCGGGTGCAGCCCAATACTCGGTTCATCCAACACATATGTAAGGCCCCTAAGTCCAGAACCTATATGAGAAGTAAGCTTTACCCTTTGTAATTCTCCACCTGACAGGGTGTCTGACTTTCTATCCAGGCAGATATAACCTAATCCCGCTTCTTGCAACAGATGTAACCGTTTTATAATTTCATTTACTATTTGTATGTCAGACAAATCTTTTAGTGCTAACTTTTCCAGAAAAACAAGCAATTCCTTAACGGACATTTTGCTTACTTCATCAATATTTCTTTCGCCTACTTTAAAATACAATCGTTGCTTTTTTAATTTTGAACCATGACAGTTTATACAAATTTGCTCCTCCATTATATTTTTATAATGCAGCTCTGCATCATGGGTCATAATCCCTTTTTTCTTATACTCTTTATATGATTCTTCAATCGTATTCACAAGACCCGTAAACGGATATAATGTATTATGATTTTTACCTTCCATACGTTTGGCATAGATACTTTTTTTCGTAGCATTCTCAATTTCAATCAATGGAATTCCTTCATCGCCCGTACCGTAATATATAATATGCTTGACTTCATCTGATAATTGGCTAAATGGTGTATCCAGACTAAAACCATAATATTTTGCAACACTGGACATTAACATACTTCGAAATGAATTTTTATCATACCGGAATGCATCTTTCACAAAAGAACCTTTCATAATACTAAGATTCTCATCTTGTATTATTGCCTTAGGTGTAGCCACTAAATCCATTCCTAACCCCATACATTTTGGACAGGCATTATCGGGATTATTGTAGGTAAATGCATTGGGTGACTGCTTCTGCATGATTATATGATGTTTATGACATCCGGTTTCTTCCCGTTTTGACAGCTCTGTACATTCTATCATTGTATAACAAAGCATGCCTTCACCCAAGCGCAGGCTATGATTAACCACTCTCTCAATTGATTTTGCATTTTCCCTTTTTATCAGTATCTGATCAACAACAGCTTCTACGCTGATAATTTTCATTTGTTCCAATGTTTTACTATCTTCAATTTCTAGAAGCTCCCCATTCACTCTCAGTTTTCGAAATCCACTTTCATAAAGCTTTTCTATGGTATCTTCATAATTCTGCTCCTCCTGTCTAAATACTGGGATAGAAATTTCTATCACAGTTCCTTCTCCGTAGGAAAAGAAATATTCTACCATTTGAGAGGCTGTTTTTAATTCTATTGTTTCACCACAATATGGGCAGATTCCATCACCTTCATTCGCATACAAAACCCTGACATAATCCATTATTTCCGTCATTGTGCCTACTGTTGAACGTGGATTTTTTACAGCCATCTTCTGACGCACTGCAAGGACAGGTGTAAGTCCTTCAACGGAGTCTACATCGGGTTTTCTGATAAAAGATGTAAAGCGTCTCATGCCTGTTGAATATGCATCCATCAGTCGTCTTTGACCTTCTCCATAGAGTACTTGAAATGCTAGCGATGATTTACCAGATCCGCTCACACCGGCTATCACAACCAACTGATTGATTGGAATTTCAACATTTATATTTTTTAGGTTATTTTCCCTTGCTCCACGTACTATAATTGTCTCCAATTCTACTCACCCCTTTCATTTTGGAACTTTCCTGTTGAATAAAAATACGCGAGTTGTTCAAACTCTTCCTTTCCCTTATAAGTCAGCTTACTGGTGATGGTTCCCTGTAGGATTATCTCTTTCTGTGCTAGCCACTCAAGCGTTTTATATAAAGATTCTGATAAACCATACTTCTTACCAAGTACATCATCTATATCTGAAACTCCTTGGAATTCATACTTTTTCCCTAAATAATTTAAAACAGGTTCAAAAATAATATCTGCCTTTGCTTCCAGATAAGCCTCAATTTCATCTAATGTATGATATATAATCTTTTCATTCACCTGCCCATATATGAGGTCTGTATAAATCGAGTGAAAAAACTCAGGATTCTCATGAAATGCTTTCATAAGAACTGGATTTTGAAGTGCTTCATTATGCAGGTTCACTTCAATTTCTGCCAGGTCCTGAATCATGTTAATTAATAGAAGGTAGGTTCCAGAAAAATCACGAAACCTGTATAGACTTATTTTTGCCTGCTGTATCAGTTTCACCGCCCTTACTGCGCTTCTAAACATAATAATTTTCTTACCATATTCTTTGGGTTCAAATGTTTTCTTAAAGAACTCACCTAGTGTTTCATCCTTTGTATAAACTAAAACACCTGGATAGCCTGTACTATAACTACGTACGAGTAATGCATCCTCGTTTTTCAAATCTTCCCGAGTCATAGCATGTATCCTTACAATAATCCCCGCAAGCTGAGTGCAATAATAACTCCTGTATTTGCCTAATGAAGAGACAATTACTGTCACATCCATTCCCTCATCTATCCACACTTCATCTAACTGATATCCGTGTACCAATACAACTCCAAGTATATCCTTTTCTTTGGACAATTTCTGAATCACGGTCTCCAATATCTCAGAACTTGGAACTGACCAGAATTCAGAAGGACTTATCTCATTGATGAGTTGAATTATATAATCCTTATTTTTCGTTTTTCTTTGAAAATCAAACTCAACCCAATTTCCATACTTGGGAGCTCCAAAGCATACTAATAACTTTTTTTTCATTGGCTTAAATATAACGGACCAAATTGTTCCAAATCCTTCGACATAATGTTCCGTGCACACCCCTTCTGGCACCGGTTTAGAGAGAAGGGATTTTATATCCTCAATGTCAAAATCAGAACTATTGTTTTGAAGTACCCTATCCATCGTTTCATATCTCTTTTGGGAATGCCATACAATACTAGTGCTATACTGATTCATCTCTGGTAACGAAAAATGATTGGCCGCTACCAAGTACCTCTGTTTTGATTTTGGTTCCATCATGCGATATGCCTTCTCATTGCCAGCAACTTCAACTAGTGCTGCTTTTCCCGTACTATCTGCAATAATATAGCTTCGCCCCTCCCCAATGGGCATCTCCATAAGAATATTTACTGCATCCTCTACATTTCTGGCATGTTCCAGTATCGCCCTAACCGCTATAATAAAAACAAAACCGCTTAATTCTGTGCTATATGATATTGGAACTCCCGACGTTGTCACACTTACACCATATTCATTCATACCATCGAAACGACCAAATAAAAATGAAGCGAATCCGAAATGACTTGCCATTCCCTTTATCTTAGTGGTAAGAAAAAGTGGCTCCACATCCCAGCCATAATCATAATTTCTAGCTAAATACAGTTCTTCTGTATCCTTTGGCATAACTGCAAAATGACTGCAATGTAATTCTTCTTTCCCTAAATATGAATAATATAGAAGAATATCTTGAGGTTTTTTATGTATCTGTTCTGCAAATCCTTGTATTTCCTCGTTCATACCTGGACAGTATTGATCAATGAGCTTACTTATTTTAGCTACTTCCTCTTGCGTATTCTTTGCACTTCCATAAAATGGTGTTGAACATAGTTTTAAGTAATCATCCCTGCCTTGATATAATGCGGCCAACTGGGTACCTACCTCATATGAACTTCCTTCTAATACTGCATGTTTAAATAGAACTTCTTTCCTAATTCGTTCATCCATTAATCACAACTCCCTCCGACGCATACGTCCTGTGCTAGAAATGTTACAGGCTGAATCAAATTATTTTTCCCTGTCCCCTTCTGTCCAGCGATGTACCGTGCCCATCTCTGATAAGACGTTCCTTGAATCACTGCTTTCTGATTGTGTTCCAACGTGTTAACAAGGAAATCTATGATAATATTCCAAGAGACACCATCTATGACTAAGTGATGTGCAGCCATAAATAGATAACTCTCTCCTGGTGCACTATAAAATAAATCCCTATAATTCTGTTTTTCTATTCAACGCTTACTAACTCATTTTGGCTTGTCCTTGAGCAAATTTACTTTTCTAAATCTTATAAGCTGATATCTCAAAAAATACTAGGATTCCTGCAATGCAAACTCCGCAAAATTAAACTCTAGTTTCGCTATCACTTAAACAAAACCACTGCTAATTCATTTTTCTAAAAATTGTTCATATATGTAACTTTAATTCAATATTATGTATTCTTTTTAATATTATATGATACATATTTTTTTGTCAATATACTTTACCCTGAATTATTCATGAGGACGCAATGCTCATCGAATAATCCAATTTTTGATTTTTAAACCGTTAAGCAACTTGTTAAGTGAAAGCTGAAAGTATCAAGAAAAGCTGTAACTATGAAGAAACAACCGCTGAGAAATGAATTATCATGAATCATTCAGGTTTACTTATGTAAATTTTGTATATGCTTGATTTATTATGATACCAAGCACCATAATGCTGAATTTGATTGTATCGTCCTGTTAAAAGTTTTACCCCGACTCTTGACAAAAAGAAAAAAATACCCCATCGTACTGCTAGCAATACAATGGGGTACATATCAATTAATTAGATATAAAAATTATACTACTTATTATTCAATGCTGCCTGAGCTGCTGCTAATCTTGCGATTGGCACGCGGAATGGTGAACAAGATACATAGTTCAAACCAACCTTGTGGCAGAATTCAACAGAAGAAGGATCTCCGCCGTGCTCTCCACAGATACCTAATTTAAGTTCTGGACGAACAGATCTACCTTTTTCAGCAGCCATCTGAACAAGTTGTCCAACACCATTTTGATCTAGTCTTGCAAATGGATCTGACTCATAGATTTTTGCTTTGTAGTAAGCATCTAAGAACTTACCAGCATCATCACGTGAGAAACCAAATGTCATCTGAGTTAAATCGTTTGTACCAAATGAGAAGAATTCTGCTTCTTCAGCAACTTCGTTAGCAAGTAATGCTGCACGAGGAATTTCGATCATGGTACCAATATGATATTCAATGTCAGAACCTTTTTCAGCCTTAACAGCTTCTGCTGTTTCCACTACGACATCTTTAACGAATTTTAACTCTTTCTTCTCACCAACTAATGGAATCATGATTTCAGGAATGATATCATATCCTTTTTCAGCCTTCACTTCAATTGCTGCTTCCATAACCGCTCTTGTCTGCATTTTAGCGATTTCTGGATAAGTAACAGCAAGACGGCATCCTCTGTGACCCATCATTGGGTTGAATTCATGTAAGCTGTCGCAAACATCTTTTACTTCTTGTACAGTAAGTCCCATATCTTTTGCAAGATCTGCAATATCTTCTTCCTTAGTAGGAACAAATTCATGTAGAGGTGGATCTAAATAACGAACTGTCATTGGTCTTCCCTCTAATGCTTCGTACATAGCCTTAAAGTCTGCTTTCTGGAATGCAAGTAATTCACTTAAAGCTGCTTCTCTTCCTTCTACTGTTTCAGAAAGAATCATTTTACGAATCTTAGGAATTCTATCTTCTTCAAAGAACATATGCTCTGTACGGCAAAGACCGATACCTTCTGCACCAAGCTTAACTGCATTAGCAGCATCCGCTGGAGTATCTGCATTTGTTCTAACCTTTAATGTTCTGAACTGATCAGCCCATTCCATAATTCTTCCGAAGTTTCCACTTACAGAAGCTTCTACTGTTTTAATATCACCAAGATAAATTTTACCAGTTGAACCATCTAAGGAAATATAATCTCCTTCAACAATTTTCTCTCCACCAAGTTCAAAAACCTTAGCTTCTTCATCGATTTTAATTTCACCACAACCTGAAACACAAGCAGTACCCATACCACGAGCAACTACAGCAGCGTGAGAAGTCATACCACCACGAACAGTTAAGATACCTTCAGCTGCATGCATACCTTCGATATCCTCTGGTGAAGTCTCAAGACGAACTAAAATAACTCTTTCTCCCTTTTCATGTGCAGCCTTAGCTTCATCAGCAGTAAAATATACTTTACCTGCTGCTGCTCCAGGAGATGCTGGAAGTGCAGAACCAATTACTTTACCAGCTTTTAATGCAGCTACATCAAATGTTGGGTGTAATAACTGATCCAGAGATTTTGCTTCAATTCTTATAACAGCTTCTTCAGGAGTAATTTTTCCTTCATCTACTAAATCACAAGCGATTTGTAAAGCAGCTGGAGCTGTTCTCTTACCGTTACGAGTCTGTAAGAAGAATAATTTCCCTTCCTGAATTGTAAATTCCATATCCTGCATATCACGATAGTGATTTTCAAGCTTATTAGCGATTTCCATGAATTGTTCATAACATTCTGGCATATCTTCCTGTAATTTTGTAATTGGCTGTGGAGTTCTGATACCAGCAACAACGTCTTCACCCTGTGCATTGATCAAGTACTCACCATAAATGCCGTTTTCACCTGTAGATGGGTTACGTGTAAATGCAACACCTGTTCCAGAAGTATTACCCATATTACCAAATACCATTGCTTGAACGTTTACAGCTGTACCCCAGTCACCTGGAATATCATTCATTCTTCTGTAAACAATGGCACGAGGGTTGTCCCATGAACGGAATACTGCTTTTACAGCTTCCATCAACTGAACTTTTGGATCCTGTGGGAAATCATCTCCCATTTTTTCTTTATAAATTGCTTTGTATTTTGCAATTACTTCCTTTAAATCGTCAGCAGTTAAGTCAGTATCAAATTTAGCACCTTTTTCTTCTTTGATTTCATCTAAAATTCCTTCAAAGAAAGTTTTACTCATTTCCATAACTACGTCAGAGAACATTTGAATAAATCTTCTATATGAATCATATGCGAATCTTGGATTTCCGGTTTTCTTAGCAAAGCCTTCTACCGCAACATCATTTAATCCTAAGTTAAGAATTGTATCCATCATACCAGGCATAGAAGCTCTGGCACCAGAACGTACTGAAACTAATAATGGATCTTCTGTATCACCAAATTTTTTCCCTTGAATTTCTTCTAATTTTGTAAGTGCATCAAAAATCTGTCCTTGAATTTCATCTGTAATTTTCTTTCCGCTAGTATAATAATCTGTACAAGCCTCAGTTGTTACAGTAAAACCTTGTGGAATTGGTAATCCTAAATTAGTCATTTCTGCTAAGTTAGCGCCCTTTCCTCCTAAAAGGTTTTTCATGTCAGCATTACCTTCTTTAAACAAATATACCCATTTTGTCATTGTGATAATTCCTCCTAAATTATATTGTACATACTAAAGTTTACCTATCAGGTACATACCATACTTTGTTAAACATTAGTCACTGCTCGTATTATAACACACTACTTGAACGCATAAAAGTATTTTTTGTTAAAATTATCTGAAATCTAATAGTAATACCACTTGACAGCGGTTGTTTATTGCTCATTTTCACATAAATAACGACATTATTATGAAAAACTGGTAAGTAATACTGTTAAAAAATAGACTTATTTCTTATGACCCCTTTATATAATTACAGCTAAAAGGATAGAGCACCTTCTGGTACTCTATCCTTTCTTTTATTCTTACTATTTATCTGTACTAATTAGAATTCCAATTTCTTCTCAAAATATGCTTTTAACTCTTCGATCTTGATTCTTTCCTGTTCCATGGAATCTCTCTCACGAACTGTTACGCAACCATCTGTTTCAGACTCAAAATCATAGGTAATGCAAAATGGTGTACCGATTTCATCTTGTCTTCTATATCGTTTACCAATGTTACCTCTGTCATCGTATTCACAGTTATAGTATTTTGATAATTCTGAATAAATTTTTTCAGCACCCTCAGCTAATTTCTTTGACAAAGGAAGTACTCCGATTTTCACTGGGGCAAGTGCTGGATGAAAGCGAAGCACCGTTCTCATATCTCCGCCTTCTAGTTCTTCTTCATCATAAGCACCACATAAAAATGCCAGTGTAACACGATCAGCACCAAGAGAAGGTTCAATAACATATGGAACATATTTTACTTTCTTTTCATCATCAAAATATGACAAGTCTTCTTTTGATACATTCTGGTGCTGGGTCAAGTCATAATCTGTACGATCGGCAATTCCCCAAAGCTCACCCCAACCAAATGGGAATAAAAATTCAATATCTGTCGTTGCTTTACTATAGAAAGAAAGTTCTGCTTGGTCATGATCACGTATACGCATTTCCTCCTCTTTCATTCCTAAAGTCTTCAGCCAGTTAATACAGAATTCTTTCCAATAAGCAAACCATTCCAAATCGGTATCTGGTTCACAGAAAAATTCTAACTCCATCTGCTCAAACTCTCTTGTACGGAATGTAAAATTACCTGGTGTAATTTCATTACGAAAAGATTTACCAACCTGCCCAATTCCAAAAGGAATTTTCTTTCTGGATGTTCTTTGTACGTTTTTAAAGTTTACAAAAATACCCTGTGCAGTTTCTGGTCTTAAGTACACGACATTCTTAGCATCCTCTGTAACTCCCTGAAAAGTTTTAAACATAAGATTAAATTGACGAATGTCCGTAAAGTTATGTTTTCCACAGCTTGGACAAACAATCTGGTTCTCTTCAATATAGTTAGCCATCTCTTCATTAGACCAAGCATCAACAGAACCTTCCACTGCAATTCCCTTTTCTGCCATATAGTCCTCAATCACTTTATCTGCACGAAATCTTTCATGACATTCCTTACAATCCATCAATGGATCAGAAAAGCTTCCTAAATGGCCAGAAGCAATCCATGTCTGTGGATTCATAAGAATCGCACAATCAACACCTACGTTATAAGGGTTTTCCTGAATAAATTTTTTCCACCATGCCTTTTTGACATTATTTTTAAGCTCTACTCCAAGATTTCCATAATCCCATGTATTTGCAAGACCACCATAAATCTCTGAACCTGGATATATAAATCCTCTCGCCTTTGCCAATGCAACAATTTTTTCCATTGTCTTTTCCATTTTATTATCAACCTTTCAACTCATTTATTTATAAATAATTACTGCTGGTTCTTCTCCTGTGGTTTGTACAGAGTCAGCACGCAACAGCATTGCATTCGAGTAAAATTTAATTGCTTCTGGAACAATTACTTCTGTTGCTTCCTCTACATAAAGAACCTTATATGATGTATCCGCGGTTACCTCTTTTAGCAGCGCTTCACTTCCATCAACCGCATTTACAAACTTCTCTGGAAAAATATCTGCATCAACTGCCTCCTCCATTGTATAAGAAACAGTTTCAACTTCATTTAATTGTTTATAGTGCTCTAAGCTGTCATAAGTTAAAATCATGCTTGCTTTCTGATCGTTTACTTCGCAATCCTCAAGCTTTATTACCTTTTCACCAGTCTTATCATTATATTCACTGACTGCATCATCAATAAAATCCTTTAACTCACTTTCACTATAATATTCCTTTTCAAAATTCTCCACAGAAGAAGACTGCACTGTACCGTCACTTCGAATCAGAATTGTACTGGTTTTTACATCATCCATATCTAGTGACTTCATCTTACTTTTACAACCCGCCAGCATACAAGTGCATAGGCATAATCCTACTGTTAATGCAATTTTTTTCATAGCTGCTCCTTCACTTTTCTTCCCGAATCACTTCATGATCCTTTCTATTTTAACCTTTATCTATAATATTTTCAATCCCATTTTCAAATATTCCATATATGAAATCCAATTTTTATTTTTTTACATCGTCTAAAAAACTTCCAGCATTTTTATTGCCTGAAATTTACGTTCTACATAAACAGATAAATAGTTCTCGGTAACTAGTTTTAGCTGCTCTAACACTTCATCAGACACACGAAAAGAAAACAACTTCTCAATAGGAGTTGCCACAATAAATTGTATTGTATATATCGTAGCAGGACTTAATAGCAGGTTATTTTTCGTTCCACATTGTTTGCACATAAGACCGCCTTTCCTGCTGTCAAATAAATAAGGACACTCTGTACTAACTGGGCATCCGCATTCCATGCATTCAAAAACCTGTGGACCTTCTCCATTTACCGTCATAATTTTCAACTCAAATATGTACCGGATTAATACCTTTGGTATTGTATTTTTGCATAAGCCCCGCAGGGACTGGTACAATAATTTCAAACTATCACCTGCCTCCAGATTCTCCCTGGCATAATAATCAGCAAACTCACAAAAATACATACCATAAGTAACAGCCTCTAGGTCTTCCCGCAAGGCTGTAAAATAGTTTTGTATTTCTGCTGAAATAATATTATATGAAGTTTTTCCCTGGTACAAAAAGAATTTTCCAAAAGAAAATGGCTGGCAGACTGCCAGAAGAGGGCTATTCGGCTTTCTTGCACCTTTGGCAAATGCCGAAATTTTCCCTCTTTCCCTGGTTAAAATAACAATTCTTTTATCATAATCACCAACTGGCAGGGCAGAAAGCACCATGCCAGTTAATTCATTCTGGTTCATCATATACAGAACCTTCTTCCATTTCTATTTCTTGACATAAACTATCCTCGGATGTACATGCATAATTTAAGTAATCATGTATTGCTCCCGATTTCTCAAATAATGACCAAAGCTCTTTATCACTCATCATCTTAGACCCCCTGAATAATAATTTTCTTCTCTATTAGGGTTGCCATTTTTGAAAAATCTATTCTATTACATTATAACTCTCTTGCATTATATCCATAATTTTTCATCATCATTTCACTGTCTCGCCAGTCTTTTTTCACTTTAACCCATATTTGAAGATTCACCTTTTGATCCAACAGATTCTCTATTTCTCTCCGGGCAGCAGTTCCAATACTTTTTAACATAGCACCGCCTTTGCCAATAATAATTCCTTTATGAGAATTCCTCTCACATATAATGGTAGCATCTATATCCATTATATTTCCATTCTTTCTTTCTTTCATGGAATCTATTGATACCGCTATTCCATGAGGAATTTCATCACTTAAAAGACGTAATGCTTTTTCACGAATTAGTTCTGAAACAATTTGCCGCTCAGGCTGGTCGGTAATGGTGTCTTCCTCAAAAAACTGTGGTCCCTCTTCCAGATACTTAAAAACAGCATCCATCAATGCCTGCTTATTCTCACCATTGATTGCAGAAACAGGTACAATCTCAGCAAACTGGCACACATCCTTATAGGTTTCCATTACAGGTAAAATCTCTTCCTTTTTAATAGTATCCATTTTATTAATTACTAAGATTACAGGTGTATGCACTTTTTTTAGGGTTTCCGCAATATGCGACTCGCCTGCTCCAATAAACTTTGTCGGCTCTACCAGCCACAGTATCACGTCTACTTCATTCAGAGTTCTTTCTGCCACCATAACCATGTATTCACCTAACCTGTTTTTTGCCTTATGAATCCCTGGAGTATCCAGAAAAACAACCTGCCCCCTTTCCTCCGAATAAACCGTCTGAATACGGTTTCTTGTGGTTTGCGGTTTATTAGAGGTAATAGCAATTTTTTGTCCAATAATCTGATTCATCAAAGTTGATTTTCCCACATTCGGCCTTCCTATTAAAGTTACAAAGCCTGACTTATACATTTTCTTCATCTATACTCCATCCTCTACAAATTCTGTGTGCTTCCAAATAGTTCGCTGCATGCTTCAATTTTTGATTCATTTCCCACTACACATATATTACCTTTTTCTAAAACAACCTTTATTCTGTCTGCAAGTTTTCGGATATCTTCTGCATTGGCTTGAATCACCGAATTTCTTTCTTCTTGCAGCTGTTCCTCCGTTATCTCACTCATATAGCAGCTATATGCACGAGTTCCTTTTGCCGAAGGATTTAATGGAGTATCCATCATGCTGATAGTCCCTAAAACATACTTTGTCATATCTCTGTCCTCTATTTGAAATGATTTGACAAATTCGTAAACACTATCATATACCGCCAGTGTTTCTGATAAATTGGGATCTCGGTATGACACAAAATAACAGTTGGTATTTCTCATAAAGCTGCACATGCTTCCATATGCTCCACCTTTTACCCTAATGTTTACCCATAAATATTCATAACTTAAAATGGTTTTCAGCACCTTCAGCGCACTGTCGTACTGCATGTTTTCACAAGCATAATTTCCTGCCTTTGCCACATATTGAACCTGACCGGCTGTCTTAATCCCTTCATTGACTACAGCAAAGTCCTCAATGACAGGTTTCTTTTCTGCACTGCCTGACTCTTTGTCAAATATTTTACCAGCCTGCTCCTCTATCGATTTCACAAAATTTTCAGCTGTTTTTTGAAAAACTTCCAGTCCAGATTCATCTGCTGTTATTCCAAAAATCATATTCTCCTTGGCAAAAATAGAGTTCACAAGCCCCTTCAGTACAGTCCTGAGATTTTCAATCCGTTCTTCCATATTTTCTTCCAGATCTTTTAAGAAATGATAAAAATCCAGTCCTACAAGCTTATCCGTAAACCTGGCACTCTTTGAGGTATAGGCAAGAGCCCTTCCTGCTGCCAGGGAATGTCCATTTCCATTCATACGAATCCGCATTTTTGATTTTACTTCTGAAACAATTTCCTTTATTCTCTTATCGTCATCCAGAATAGAGTCAAACAATATTTCTTTTACCAGTTCAAATGCAGATTCCATTTCCCCATATAAAGTTTTCACTCTTATTTCAAAATATGGTTTAAATTCATCTGGACTGTTTTTGTCATAGCTTTCTACATCTACAACAATTCCACCTGTATGAATATTAATTTCATTTGACAGTTCCTGATAGTTATAACGTTTGGTACTTACTTTTCCTAAAATAAAACCAAGAAGCCCAAGATACTCTGCATATCCCACATAATCATCAATGGAAAAGCCGATTCTTAAATACCCGATTCCATTGGTAGTATAGTTATGATGAAGGACTGGTACATCTAATATAGTATACTTTTCATTTAATATCGGCTGTATCTGTTTTCCAATGTCTTCTCTGCTCAAAAGCGGAATTTTTTCCAGTTCCTCTTGTGTAGAAGGTGTCTCTTGAAAAATTCTTAAAAGGCGGTTTTCCTCTTTAATCTGTTCCAGCGCCTCTTCAGAAAGGGAAGCCTTAAATCTGGCAAGCCTGTCTGCTGTCTTTGCCTCCATTTCAGCAGTCATGCCAACCTTTGGTTTTACAATCACTAAGGATGTATACGTATTATTTATAACATATTTTTCAATCAGCTTTTCAAAATACCCCTCTTTTACCTGCTGTTTCAAAAATTCAAAAGTTTCTCCTGCATCCAGATGAATAAATGGCTTGCTGTCATCATAAAGCCAGCTGTCCAGTATTTGAATACCATACATAAGCCCTTTCGGATAAGAACCGTAATCGCCTTCCCGATACTTAAATTCAAAATTATTAATTGCTGCAAGAATTGCTTTTTCACTAATTCCCTTTTCAACAATCTGCTTGCAGGTATCCTTTATAACTTTTACAAAAGAATCCTTCTGATCTTCATTTGCTTCCTTTGCAATAATTGCAAGATAAGGCTGTAAAATATCATTTTCGTAGTTGCTTAAAATATCCTTTCCAATTCCTGCATCAATCAGTGCCTGCTTGAGTGGTGCCCCTGGCGCAGTAATCAGCGCATATTCTAATACCTGAAATGCCAGGTATAACTTACTGTCAAGATTGTCTCCCACCACAATATTGTAGCTTAAATATGTCCCTGCCTGGTTCTGTTCCATCTCTGAAATGGAGTAATAATCCACCACTTCTCTTGTTTCCGTAAAGGCTTCATGCTGTTTAATTCCAGAATCAACTGGTGCTGCTGTAAAATTCCCCAGATACTTTTCATCCATCCAGGTTAACTTTTCCTCAATGTCTAAGTCACCATACAAATAAATGTAGCTATTAGATGGATGATAATACTTTTTATGAAAAGCCAAAAAGTCATTATAGGTTAAATCTACAATATACTCTGGATCTCCTCCTGACTCCGTTCCATAAGTAGTATCTGGAAATAAGGACTGCTGAATCAGCCGATACAACTGCTGTTCTGGAGAAGAAAAAACACCTTTCATTTCATTATATACAACTCCATTATACTTTAATGCCCCAGTCTCTTGGTCATATTCATAATTCCAGCCTTCCTGCTGAAAAATTTGCTTTTTAGAATAAATATTAGGATAAAATACAGCGTCCATATATACATGAATTAAATTTTGATAATCTTTATCATTACAGCTTGCTATGGGATAAATTGTTTTGTCCGAAAAAGTCATAGCATTTAAAAATGTATTTAATGACCCTTTTGCTAATTCTACAAAGGGATCTTTGGATGGAAATTCATTTGATCCACAAAGCACCGTATGCTCTACAATATGTGCCACGCCTGTAGAATCCTCTGGCGGGGTCCGAAATCCAATTGAAAACACCTTATTCTCATCATCATTGCTTAATATTACAATTCTGGCTCCTGTTTTCTTATGCTTTAGTACAAGTCCTAAGCTTTTTAGGTCCTCAATATATTGCTCTGTTACCAGTTCATAGGCTGGAAGTGCATTTAATTCACTACTATTTTTTATTGTCTTGCTCATGAATTTGTCCTTTCCTTTTAAAATCTATATACGTTCATTGTTCTCAATATCGTCTACATTATACCATAGTTTCCTCTTATTGTCATGTAGAGGTTCTATTACATAAAAAGTGTGGGTTCCACACACTCTCGCGATTTTAATCAACTATAATGAACACACACTTTGCCGCAACCTGTGGGTGTGGCTGTCCTTTAGCCACAATATTCCTTACCCACACGTGTGCATCATCCTGCACCCTGTTTTTTAGGGTGCTTTTTTATGCGATAGGAAATGCGTAGCAATTTCCTATCGCATAAAAAAGTCCCTGCAGCTGCACAATAGAGAACAACTGCAAGGACTTCCTGCGCGGCTTATGGCACCGTCTTTATTTTATTAATGTTTAAAGTGTCTCATACCTGTAAACACCATTGCAATTCCATATTCATTACATTTTTTTATAGAATCCTCATCACGAATAGAACCACCTGGCTGAATAATTGCTGTCACACCTGCCTGATGTGCAGCCTCTACAGAATCGTCAAATGGAAAATAAGCATCCGATGCCAGTACACTCCCTTTTTTTGCCTCTTCATCAATAAGCTCATCTGCATGTTCAAAACACTGCTTCGTTGCCCAGACACGATTCACCTGACCTGGTCCAATTCCTACTGACTGCTTATCTTTAGCAATGGCAATTCCATTTGATTTAACAAACTTAACTATTTTCCATGCAAATAGCATGTCGTCCATTTCTTTTTCTGTAGGCTTACGCTCCGTCACAACCTTTAACTCTTCTTGGTTCAAAAGCTTACTGTCAATTGTTTGCACAATCAGTCCGCCATTTACCTTCTTAATGTCATAAGCATTTTCATTTTGTGGAACCCCAATGTCTTTTAATTCCAAAATTCTTAAATTCTTCTTAGTCTGTAATAATTCCAAAGCTTCCTTTTCATAAGAAGGTGCAACTAACACTTCTAAAAATACTGGCTTTATTTCTTCTGCAACCTCTAATGTAATTTCACGGTTTGCTACTACAATACCGCCATAGATAGATACCTTATCTGCGGAAAACGCCTTATTCCAAGCTTCTAATAAATTCTCAGCACTGCCTACACCACATGGATTTCCATGTTTACATGCAACTACTGTCGTTTCTGTAAATTCCTTCAAAAGCTCTAACGCGCCATTGGTGTCATTAATATTATTAAAAGACAATTCTTTTCCATTTAACTGAACTGCATCTGTAATGGAACCTTGCTTTTTCCCAATTTCACGATAGAACGCTGCTTTTTGGTGTGGATTTTCACCATATCTCATGTCCTGAACCTTTTCAAAGGTCATAGTAAGTGTTTCTGGAAAATCAAAATCCTGTCTTTGTTTTTTCAGGTAATCTGCAATCATTGTGTCATAATTAGATGTATGCATAAATACTTTCTGCATCAAATAAAATTTAGTATCCAGCGTAACTTCCAATGTTCCCTTTGCTTCGTTGCTCTCTTTTAATTCCTTCACTACCGCTTCATAATCAGTAGGATCTACTACCACAGCAACATCCTGGTAATTTTTTGCTGCCGAACGGAGCATAGTAGGACCACCAATATCAATATTCTCTACTGCCTCTTCTCGTGTCACACCATCTTTCAATATAGTAGCCTTAAATGGATACAAATTAACCACAACAATATCAATAGTCTCAATATTTAATTCTTCTAATTGCTTCATATGATCAGGCTTGCTTCTCATGGCAAGTAAACCAGCATGTACAATTGGATGAAGTGTTTTTACTCGTCCATCCAGACACTCTGGAAATCCTGTTAATTCAGAAATTTCAATTGCAGGCAGCCCTGCTTCCTTTAATTTACTATAAGTACCACCAGTTGAAATAATTTCAATTCCCAAGTCAATTAATTCTTTTGCAAATTCTACAATACCTGTTTTGTCAGAAACACTAACTAATGCTCTCATCTTAAATCTCCTTTTCTTCTAACCCTGCAATTTCCTATTACATAAAAAACCGCCTGGTACCATCTTCTTCCTTTTCCTAAAGAAGAACCAAACGGTGCCCAGGCGGCCGACTTTGTTCACTTCTATGCTCCCTGTAGTTTACCTACTAATTCCGCCAGTCGCATAGACATCTGCTCTTAGTGTACAACACTTTTTTTCAGATTTCAACCTTAAAAATAGTTTTTTCCGTATCTTAATCAAAATCTTCCCACTCCCATAATAAAACCCTTTCCAAATTACTTTCTTCATCATCCTTGGCATATTTAAATTCCATTTTATAATTCCATTTTGAGTCTAACAAAAAAACATACTTAGTAAATGGTTTTTCCTCTTCTTCTATAAACTCTTCTCTCATGGAACTGTTTAAATCCAGCAAATCTTCCATAATACTTTGATACTCCTCTTCACTTACTCCAAATTCCTTTGGAATACTATAGCATTCATATATTTTACTATCGTAAGTACTATAAAAGTAAAAACTGACGGATGCCTTCTCTTCTATTTCAGCATATACGGCAAGCTGGCTCCACTCTACTGGTATAATAGAATCTACTTTTTCTGCTATGTCTTTATAAAATTTGCTTAGTCTGCTTTCTTTCACCATAACACCCTCCGTACTACTGTTATCAATTGTTTCCATAAACTGAATAATCTATTCTAATAGACTTCATACTAAAAACACATTTACTTTTCATGAAAATTCTATATAATACTAAATATGGAATTAAACATATTATAAAACAGGAGATTTCTTATGAAAAAAACGAAAAGGTTAACAATTGCACTTTCTGACTTTTTAATTGGACTTCTATTTACATTACTTTTTATTTCAATAGGAGTATATTTGTCTGTTCACTTCAGACCACTCTATTACTGGGATGTGGATTACTTGCATATTGAGGAATACAGTGGCTTTGAAAAAGCGGTCATTCTTGAAAACTATGATACACTGATTGACTACTGCTCACCTTTTTACAGTGGAGAATTGGATTTTCCTTCCATTCCCCAGTCAGTAAATGCTACCATTCATTTTGCAGAAGTAAAAAACATTTTTAATTTTTTCTTTTACTGTGGCATTCTATGTTTTGCTGCACTTTTTCTCATTCTATTAACAAAGCATTCCCATCAGAAATCCATCCGTGGATTTCGAAAACAAAAGAGCAACCGATACTTACTGGTATCTTCTATTACAACCCTGGTGCTCCCTTTACTGGTCGGTGCTGGCTGTGCCTTAAATTTTGAACAGGCTTTCGAACTCTTTCATAAATTATTCTTTCGGAACGATTACTGGTTATTTGACCCAGCTACCGATCCTATTATACTAATGCTTCCAAATACTTTTTTCCTTCACTGTGCCCTTGTGATAATCTTTTTTGTATTTCTAGGAAGCACTGTTCTGTTTTTAGTATACCGGCACAATGAAAGAAAATCTGCACGTTTATAATTTAATAAGGCAATTTAATTAAAAATGTGGTTCCCTTATCTTTTTCACTTTCCACTATAATATTGCCGCCATAAAGTTCTACAATATGCTTTACAATGGATAATCCAAGACCTGTACCTCCCTGCTTTCTGGAACGTCCTTTGTCCACTCTGTAAAACCGCTCAAAGATCCTGGACAAATGTTCCTTCTGCATGCCGATTCCTGTATCTGCAATTTTAATATTCAGAACATTTTCCTTTTCCCAGCAGAAAATCTGGATTGTGCCTTCTTCCGTATACTTCATGGCATTATCCAGAAGATTAATAATCAGTTGTCTCAGTCGGATTGGATTGCACATAAACGGTTTCACATATGGCACAGGTTCGTAAATTAGTACAACCTGCTCCTTTTTGTTTCCATTTAGTAAATTAATTACCTCTTGTATGCACTCATTCACATTTACCGGAACTAGCACATACTCCTTTTTTTGTTCGATCTCAGACAATGTTAAAATGTCCTGAATAAGAGAATAAAGACGATCCGCTTCAATATCAATAATATCTAAAAACCTGGCTGCTGCTGCTGGATCACTGATAGCTCCGTTTTTCAGGGTATCAATAAATCCTCTGATGGATGTCAATGGGGTTTTTAGCTCATGAGTAACATTAGAAACAAAATCAGAACGAATCGTCTCAAGCTTTTTAATCTGCGTAATATCCTCCATGATAAACAGAATACCCAGAATTTCACCATCCGCCTTGCAAAGTGGCGTACCAGTAATTCTCAGCAGGCGATCCTGATCTTCTGTATCGGTTAGAAAACATCCTTCTTCCACAACGGTTTCTTTCTTCTCTTTCACAGCATCTAAAACTTGAAAGATAACTCCACTTCGAAATACATTATACAAATATTGCTTTCTCAAATTTTCACTTTTGCCGCTAAGCTTTGCAAATGCTTCATTATAAAATAGAATCACATTATCTTCATCAATTGCTACTACAGATGAATTCATACTTCTCAGCATAGCTTCCAGTTCAATATTTCTCTGGGTTAATCCTGTAATGCTTTTTTCTAGATTTTCTGACATCACATTAAAGGAAGAGGCCAGCCGTCCTAACTCAGATTTTTCTCTTGTATATATTTTTATACCATAACTTCCATTGGAAATTTTCTCAGCAGCCTTTGTTACCTCTACAATAGGATTACTTATAAATCGTGTAAATACAACTGCTAAAATTACTGCTATTAAAAGACAAACAAAAATATTTCTGCTAACAGCTCCCGCAAAGTCCTCGTTAAGTTTTTTTAGATCCGATAGGGGCAATGAGATTCTCATGACACCTTGAAAATTTTCTGTCGTAATCGGAACTGCACTATAGGAATAATCCTGCTGCATCGTTTTAGAATACCTTGTAACGGTTACACTTTCCCCTCGTAACGCTTTTACTACCTCTTCACGACTTCCATGATTTTCAAGCTGTTCTTTATCACTATCCGCAACAACACTACCATCTCTGCTTATTAAGGTAATACGTATCTGATACTCTTTCGCATATCTTTGGACAAAGTCTTTATAATCTTTTTCGTCAGAAATGTTGGAATTTTCCAACACATCGCCTAATAATTTGGCCTGTAGTAAATAGTACTCACTGCTTTTTTCATTCAGATATTCATATTCCTTTGTCCAGTAGGACAAGCTTGATATCCCAATTGCAATGATAATTAATACAACATATGAAACAATAAGCTTTTTCCGCATACCATCCTCCCCATATCATTATTTTTCAGCAAATTTATATCCAACTCCACGAACTGTCTTTATTAGTATAGGTTTTGTATCATCTTCCTCAATTTTCTTTCTCAAATTCCGGATATGCACATCCACCGTTCTTGTTTCTCCAATATAATCATATCCCCACACCTTTTCTAGCAGAGAGTCTCTTGAAAAGACAATTCCTCGGTTTTTTATTAAAAGATACAGCAATTCAAACTCTTTATAAGACAACTCAATGGGCTCATTATTTACTGTAACTACCCGCTTTTGTCGATTAATCGCTATATTTTTAAATAGCAGCAGTTCATCCTTATCCTGTGCTGGTAAGTCTTCCCTCTCTACACGCCGCAGTAATGCCTTTACCCTTGCAAGAAGCTCATGAACTCCGAAGGGCTTTGCGATATAGTCATCGGCGCCGATCTCCAGCCCTACCACCTTACTGATTTCGTCTCCCTTTGCGGTAAGAAGAATAACCGGAAGATTTTTATGGCTGTCATGGTTTCTGATTTTCTGTAAAACTTCAATACCATCGATTCCAGGAAGCATCCAGTCCAGAATAACAAGGTCCACTTGCTTTTGATTCAGTATTTCCAGTGCTTCCTCTCCTGTATCCGCTTTTTCTACCTGATACCCTGCACCTATCAAGTTGTAACCGATTAACTCTAAAATGTGTTCTTCATCATCTACAGTTAATATCACCTTATTACTCATATCTATCCTCCAGTTCTATCTTACTTCCACTTATAACATATCATTTTTGGCCGTTACAAATTGACCTGTTACAATAAACTTAATCCATTCCGCAATATTGGTAGAATGATCTGCCATTCTCTCCAAATACTTTATAATCATTAAATACGCAACACCTTGTGGTATAATCTCCTGATCCTTCTGCATCATTTCCGTCAGTTCAATACTGAGCAGTCGAAAGCTTTCATCTACCTCATCATCCATTACAATAACTGCTGTTGCCTTCTCCAAATCATGATTGACAAAGCTATCTATTGTATCCACAACCATATGCTTCATAGTTTCAATCATATGGGACAGCCCCTTAGGTGCCTTAATACGCTCCAGTCTGTGCAAAGTAATAATATACTCCGAAATATCTGAACAATGATCCGCAATCCGTTCAATATCTGTGATAATTTTCATAATAGAAGTTATATTACGCAAATCACCTGCTAATGGCTGCTGCTTTGCAATTAGATTAATACATTCTCTTTCAATATGTTGTTCCAGCAAATCAATGTCATCATCCCGGATAATAATTTTCTTAGCCAAATCAATGTCTATATGTTCCAGCGAAAGAATCATTTCATTTAATGATATTTCTAAAATGCTGCCCATCTTGATTACATTTTGATTCAACTCTTCTAATTCTTTTAAAAAAAATTGTCTTGTCATATTGTTTAATCACTCCCAATTTTATCATTTTTACTACCTGTTATCTATATTTATATTATAAATTTTCTAATTTACATCATCCAAATCTTCCTGTAATATAATCCTCTGTCTTCTGATTCACCGGATTGTTAAATATCTGTTCTGTTTCTCCATACTCTATTACTTCACCTGTCAGGAAAAACGCCGTTTTATCCGATATTCTGCTTGCCTGCTGCATATTATGAGTTACAATAATAATTGTATAATTATTTTTCAATTCCACTGCCAAATCTTCGATTTTTAAAGTCGAAATTGGATCTAATGCAGAGGTTGGTTCATCCATTAAAATCACTTCTGGTTCTACCGCCAGTGTTCTGGCAATACAAATTCTCTGCTGCTGCCCACCTGAAACAGACTGGGCGTTTTTCTTCAACTTATCCTTTACTTCATCCCAGATTGCTGCCTGCCGTAAGCTTCTTTCCACAATCTCATCCAAAATGCTTTTCTTTTTTATTCCATGTATTCTAGGTCCATATGCCACATTATCATATATTGTCATAGGAAATGGATTTGGCTGCTGAAAAACCATTCCCACCCGTGTTCTTAATTGAATGACATCATAGCCATCATAAATGTCTTCTCCATCTAATAAAATTTTTCCGTCTATTCTAACTCCCTCTATAAGGTCATTCATTCTGTTTATTGTTTTTAGAAAAGTAGACTTTCCACACCCAGAAGGCCCAATAAAAGCTGTTATTTCCTTCTCCTTAATTTCCATGCTCACATCTTTCAATGCATGAAATTTTCCATAATGCAAATTCAGCTTTTCCACCAAAAATTTTGCCATTTTGTTCTCCATACCTTTATCTTCTCCTTATTTTTTAATCAGAAAATGCCGCGTAATAAGCTTTGAGCCAATATTTAAAAGAATAATAATTCCAATAATAATAATTGCAATGGAACAAGCAGCTGATAAATCACCTGTCTCTTTTATTATCCAGTACAATTTAACGGTAAGTGTGGAGCCACCCGCCGATGTACCTGTTAAGGCAGTTGGAATTTGTGCAACCGTTCCCGCAGTTAAAATCAGTGCTGCTGACTCTCCTACAACCCTGCCGATGCTTAATATAACAGCTACTAGAATTCCCTGTATGGCATTAGGCAAAATCACCTTAAAAATAGTCTGTAATTTTGTTGCTCCTAATCCTAAGGAAGACTCTCGATATGTGTTAGGAATTGCCTTTAATGCTTCCTCTGTGGTTGATATAATGGTTGGCAGCAATATGATAGCAATGGTCATAGCACCTGCCAGAACTGAGTATTGCATTTTAAGTATTTGTACAAAAAACATCATACCAAAAAGACCATAAATAATGGATGGAATTCCTGCCAGATTTTGAATGGCAAACCGGATAATCCGCAATAATCTTCCTGCTTTTGCATATTCATTCAGATAAACAGCCGATAAAATTCCTATTGGTGCGGAAATACCAATTGATAAAAATATCATATAAAAAGTGGTAACACACATAGGCAAAATACCGCCGCCTGGTCTTACTGCTTTAACCCTGATTGCTTCACTGCTGGCTGCAAACTCCTGACTGATTGCAGAAACAGCCTCACTAAGACTCATATCTTCTATTCTGGTGCTTCCCACCTTGGTAATCAAATCCGATTTCTTTAATGGATATAAATTATTTTGCAGATTTCTAGCTTTTTTAAACGGAGAATTTTTAGCAATCTGTTTAATAACTGCATTTCCTTCTTCATTCATTTCAATTACAATTCCAAGAGATTTTATTTCCCATGAATTTAATCCCTCTGAAATAGTTTCTTCATCTATTCCCTCATTTTCAGAAACCACTACAAAAGTTGTTTTGTCTTCCCACATGTTAGTCAGAAAACTCAGATTTAAATTTCCTAGTCCCTTATATAGAATAAAACCAATAATGAACACCAATATTGAAACGGTAAAAGCTGCTGATAAATATACGCATGCATATAAAATTCCATCCTTTTTCATTTTATCGTCCTTCCTACTCTACCTTTTTTTCCCCACTTGTAAGCCTAATTAACGTAATATTTACCAACATAATAAAAATGAACAGGATGACACCTGTTGCGAATAACATTTCCTGATGCCTTCCAGAAGCATAACTCATTTCCATTGCAATATTCGTTGTAAGAGGTCTTACCTTATCCCAAATACTAAGTGGGATTCCTCCTATTGGATTTCCAGCTATCATCATAACTGCCATGGTTTCACCAATTGCCCGTCCAATTCCAAGTACAGTTGCAGATAAAATTCCCGACTTTGCTGCTGGAATTACGCTAGAAAAAATAGTCTGCATCTTGGTTGCTCCAAGCCCCAACGATGCTTCTCTGTATGATTTTGGCACAGTTCGAATTGCATTTTCGGATAATGCAATAATATTAGGTAAAATCATAAGTGTCAAAACACAAATAACAGCAAACAATGACTGTCCATAAGGCCTAGGTGATATTTTATCAATAAAAGGAACAATAACGCCTAATCCAAATGCTCCAAATATAACGGATGGAATGCCTGCCAATAATTCAATTGCTGGTCTGACTATTTTTACAATCCATTCTGGTGCAATTTCTGCAATAAAAACTGCTGTCATAAGTCCCACTGGAACACCAATTGCAACTGCACCCAATGTCCCCAAAATTGATGCAACAATCATGTAAAGAATCCCATACATCTCATTATTCGGATCCCACTTGGTACCGGAAATAAATTTCCAAAAGGAATAAGCATTGTTTCCTACAAAGGGAGAAAGTCCCTTGTAGAAAACAAATGCTATAATGGATAGTACGCTTATTACACTTATCATTGCACAAGTCAGAAACACTAATCTCATACTATTTTCTGTAATATTCCGCATTCTTTTCGTATTCATTATCCTATTACGATTCCTCCATGTTCTTCTACAAATACCTGGCCATCTGCACTAAGGGCAAATTCAACAAATGCTTTTGCTTCTACTGGTAATTCTTTTGAGCTGTTATATACAAATAAGAATGGTCTTGATAAAGGATAAGATCCTGCTTTTGCATTCTCTGCTGTTGCTTCCACACCAGCCACTGTTAACGCCTTTACCGATTCATCTACAAAAGAGAAAGATACATAACCAATTGCATTTTCATCTCCTGCCACTGTTGCCTGAACATTTCCATTTCCTTCTACTACCATTGCATTCTCAGTTAATCCACCTGCATCTTCTAAGCCAATTAATTCTTCAAATGCTGACTTGGTACCAGAAGCACCTTCTCTTGAAACTACAACAATTTCTGCATCCTTACCACCAACCTGATTCCAGTTTGTAATTTCTCCGCTGTATATTTTACATAAATCTTCAATAGAAATATCTGTAACATCATTTGCTGGATTAACAGCTACTGCAATACCATCATAGGCAAATACTTCACTTACTGCACCTGCTTCGGATTCTTCATTCTTTAAATCTCTTGAAGAAACTCCTAATGTATTCACTCCACCGATAGAATCTTCAATACCTGCTGAAGAACCTGTTCCCGTATACGTAACATTTACATTTGGGTTTAATGCTGTAAATTCATCAATCATGTCATTGATAATTTTTTCTACTGAAGTTGATCCAGTAATTACAATAGTACCGCTCAAATCTTGTGTTGTATCCTGTACTTCTTCCGTTGCTTCCTGTGCAGCTGGTGTCTCTTCTGTTGTACTTTCTTCTGTAGGTGTCTGGCTGCTTGTATTCTCATCTTTACTGCTTCCGCATGCCGTCATGGCAAATGCTAAAATTAAAACCATCATCATACTAAAAATTTTCTTCTTCATATTCTCTTTCCTCCACATTTCAGTCGATATCATGTCATCGAAAGCTATTCTTTCATTTCTTTTTCTACTTTACAATTGATACTATAAATCAATATTGTAAATGCCATATTGTTGAATTGTTAAGTCTGTGTTAAGTATTAAATCTAAATTAAAACTAGCCAAATAAACGCTTTATGACTATAATAAATATAACGAATATGCGGAATGGAGGAAATAAATTGAAAAGAGATGATTATATAAACTGGGATACTTATTTTATGGGAATTGCAATGCTGTCTGCTCAAAGAAGCAAAGACCCCAGTACTGGAGTAGGCGCATGCATCGTAAGTGAAGAAAATAAAATACTATCTCTCGGCTATAACGGGATGCCTCTTGGCTGCTCAGATGATGAATTTCCATGGGGCAGAGATGGTAATCCTTTAGATACTAAATACTTATTTGTGTGCCATGCAGAATTAAATGCGATTTTAAATTATACGGGAACAGATATGAAGGGAGCACGGGTCTATACTACTTTATTTCCATGTAACGAGTGTACGAAAGCCTTAATTCAGGTAGGAATAAAAGAAGTGATTTACATGTGTGATAAGTATTCACATACTGATTCTGTCCTTGCAGCAAAAAAGATGATGGATACAGTAGGCATATTATACCGGCAATATGAACCAATTGGACAAGATATTGTATTACATTTATAAAAATTCTGGATTAGTAATTGAAATATTATAGAATTATAAGGTGGATGTCCCATTAGCGCAAACAATTGCGCTAATGGAGTTATAAAGATTGTAAAAGGGATTTATCAAAATATTTGTAATTAGCTTATTCACTTAGGAATCAACGATATTTGAATTCCATGCTTAATATATTAAAGTATTCTTTTACATTTTAATACTATAAAAATTGCATATTTTATACATGTAAAATTAGACTTCTATTATTTCACATAAAAAAGGGCAGAACTTGTTATAGTCCTACACCACCCTTTTTATCATACTCCTGATTATTTTATTCTTGGCTCCACATCCAGTTCATCGATTTCATCCTCTACTTCTTGTAAATCCTCCTCTTCCACATCCTCTGTTTCTTCCTCTTCTTCACTTACTGTTTGATTCTTTTTCAATTCCTCACACAACAGTATTTGGTTACATATGGCTGTTAAATTGCTAGAAATAGCAGTACAGTAAGATGCCATCAGTCTAATTTCTGTAACACTTCTACCCTCAGCCAATGCTACCGATAGTGCAGAAATCTTAGCAGTCACGTCGCATGAAATCATAAATGCCACCACCTCATACTTATTATATGCAGTAACAAATAATTGGTTTCATGCGACGACTAACCTTACTTATACATATAACTTTTTTCAATTAAAATCTGATTAGTCTTCACAATATTTCTGGAAGATGTTCCTACTTGAATTTCATAGCTTCCTTTTTCCACGCAAAACTGTTTTTTCTCCACAGAAAAATAAGAAACTGCTTCTTTTCCCAACATTATGGTAATTGTTTTTTCTTCCCCTGGATGGAGAAAAACCTTCTTAAACCCTTTCAGTTCTCTGGAAGCTCGTTGTACTTTACTATCCTTACTAGAAACATAAAGCTGTATCGTCTCAGCCCCTGCAATGTTTCCTGTGTTTTTCACCTTAACAGATACCAGAATTTTTAATTCGTCTTCTTCTTTTACTGTTACTTCTTCCATAGAACATACAAATGTAGTGTAGGATAATCCATGTCCAAAACAAAATTGTGGTTCAACCTGATAGGTATCATAGTATCGATAGCCAACAAAAATACCTTCTTTATACTCTACTGTCTCACCACCTGGGAAACAATCAAAATAATGTGTTGGTGCATCCGATGCAACTTTTGGGAATGTGACAGGCAGCTTACCAGATGGATTCACATTACCTAATATAACATCTGCCAATGCGTTCCCAGTTTCCATTCCGCCATACCAGCCCCATACAATTGACTTTGCATCCTCTACCCATGCTGACATATCAATTGGAGACCCCCCAATCATTACAACAACTGCATCTGGCTTTACCTTCAGCACTTCTTTTATTAATTCGTCCTGCTGATATGGAAGTGTCATATTCTCACGATCTAGTCCCTCTGAATCATAGTCATGATTGTATCCGCCAAAAATAACGACTTCGTCTACTTCTGAAGCAAGCTGCACCGCTTCATCCAGATATTTTTTCCGCATTTTTTTAGCTTCCTCATCTTCCTTAGTAAAGACTCTCGCTTTATTTATTACATCCTCCAAACTAGTTTCCTGCCAGTTATGCTCTTCTTTCTTTGGCTCTTCATAAAAATATCCTTTCGCATACCGAACTTCAATATTTCCGCCAATTTTTGTTTTCATCCCCATAAGTGGAGAAATCTCATATAACGCCTTAATTTCGGAGCTTCCTCCTCCATTAGAATGGATTTTCTCAGCATTCTGACCAATAATACCAATAGATTTTATCTTATTTATGTGAATTGGCAGCTTGTTGTCTGCATTCTTCAATAAAACAACTGACTCGGCCGCTGCCTGATAAATCACTTCCCGATGTTGTGGTGTGTTATACGTACCTGCTTTTCTGTCTTCACAGCCAATTTTTAATTTCTCAATCAACTTTAAAATTCTTCTGACCTTTTCGTCAATAAAATCTTCAGAAACTTCGCCCTTTTTAACCATTTCCAGTAATGGATTTGCCAGACAGTACTCATCAAATTCATTTGTTACTGACATTTCTAAATCCAAGCTGCATTCCGTTGCTTCCTTTGTATTATGAACAGCCCCCCAGTCAGAAATAACAACACCATCAAATCCCCATTCCTGACGCAGAATTACATCTAATAGTTCTTTGCTTTCACAGCAAAAGTTCCCTCTAAATTTATTATACGCACCCATTAAAGTATGCACATTTGCCTTCTGAACTGCTGCCTTAAAAGCAGGGAAATATATTTCATTTAATGTTCTTTCATCTACCAGAACTTCAACATGCATCCGATTGGTTTCCTGATTATTTACTGCAAAATGTTTTACGCAAGCAGCCACATCATTTTCTTGAATTCCGTTTATATAAGGAATTGCCATTTTTTCTACTAGAAAAGGATCTTCGCTTAAATATTCAAAATTTCTTCCACCAAGAGGACTTCGGATAATATTTACACCTGGAGCAAGAATAACATCCTTGCCCCTTCCTCTTGCTTCATTTCCCAGTACTTTACCAATCTGATATGCCATATCTGTATTCCATGTTGCAGCAACTGCTGACTCGCATGGCAGATAAGATGCCGCATCCTCCGTTGTACCGACTAAAATCCATGCATTGTCTGCAAATTCATTGCGCACACCCATAGGGCCATCAGACATTTTCAGCGATGGAATTCCCAGCCTTTTTACCATTCCATTTCGAAACAAACCATTTCCATGGATTAAGGAAACCTTTTCTTCTATTGTCATTTCAGTTATTAATTCTTCAATTGTTCGATTCATCATATTCCTCATTTAATTCTGTAGCTGACAAACTACTTGCTTCGTATTTTTCGTAATCTTAACTATTGAATTGGAACCTTCTTTCACTAGCTCACCATTCTCAACTTCTGAAATATTTGTAACATTAACAAATACAACCGTAAAATCTTCCTGGCTCTCTGCCTGAATCAAAATTTGTTCTGCTTTCTTGCAAATCTCAATTGTAATTTTTTTCTCTGTATCCTGACTATATACTACAGCTGTGGAAGTTTTACCTTCTGTCAAGCAATAAGCTTTAAATGTAACCTCTTTTTCATAGTCATAATCCGGAATATCTTGTCTGCTTCCTATTGCAATAATAGAATTCTCTTTTACCATCATTGGTATACTTAAATAGTCATGGTGCTCTTTTACCCATTTACCACCAGTTTTCTCTTCACCAGTAAAATAATTTGTCCAGGTTCCTTCTGGCAAATAGTAAATTCCCATACTTTGATCATTAAATATTGGTGCTACTAAAATAGAGTCACCTAGCATATATTGTTTATCTAAAAAGTTACAGTTCAAATCATCTGTAAATTCCAACACCATACTTCTCATCATTGGAATACCTGTCTGAGCTGCCATTACTGCATAACGATACAGGTAAGGCATCAAACTCATCTTTAGTTTTGTAAAAAAGCTTACAACTGCTACGGCTTCCTCATCATAAACCCAAGGCACCCGATAAGAGGTACTTCCATGTAATCTGCTGTGAGAGGATAACAGTCCAAATGCTGCCCATCTTTTATATACATCTGGTGTAGAAGTATGCTCAAAACCACCTATATCATGGCTCCAGTATCCAAAACCAGACATGGTAAGGGATAAACCGCCACGTAAACTTTCTTCCATAGATTCATAATCTGACCAACAGTCTCCACCCCAGTGAACAGGGAACTGCTGACCACCTACCGTTGCACTTCTGGCAAATAATACAGCTTCCTTTTTGCCTCTCTTTTCAATAATTAAATCATATACCGTTTTATTATATAAGAATGTATAGTAGTTATGCATTTTCTTTGGATCAGATCCGTCATAGTACATAACATCTGTAGGAATTCTTTCACCAAAATCTGTCTTAAAGCAATCTACTCCCATATCCATTAATACACCTAATTTTTCTTTAAACCAGCTGCAAGCATCTGGATTGGTAAAATCTACGATTGCCATTCCAGGCTGCCACATATCCCACTGCCATACATCTCCATTCTTTCTTTTAATAAAATATCCTTTTGAAGCGCCTTCTTCAAACAGGCAGGATTCCTGTGCAATATACGGATTAATCCATACACAGATTTTAAGCCCTTTTTCCTTTAATCTCTTTAACATTCCTTCTGGATCTGGAAATACCCTTTGATCCCATACAAAATTAGACCAGCAAAATTCCTTCATCCAAAAACAGTCAAAATGAAAGACTCTTAATGGAATATCACGTTCAAACATACCATCTACAAAAGAATTTACCGTTACTTCATCATATTGAGTTGTAAAAGATGTAGATAACCAAAGTCCAAATGTCCAAGGCGCTACTAATGCTGGTTTTCCAGTTAAATCCGTGTATCTCATAATGGTTTCCTTCATAGTAGGACCGTTAAACAAGAAATACTCCAGACTCTCTCCCTCTACCGAAAACTGCACTTTATTAACTGTTTCAGATGCTACTTCAAATGAAACCTTTTCTGGATGATTTACAAACACTCCATATCCTCTATTAGATAAATAGAATGGTATGTTTTTATAAGACTGTTCTGTAGAAGTACCACCATCATCATTCCAAATATCTACAGTTTGTCCATTCTTCGTAAATGATGTAAAACGCTCACCAAAGCCGTAAACCAATTCTCCTACAGATAGGCATAAACGTTGTCTCATATAAGTATCATGTTCTAAGCCATCATCATAAGCCAGTCCCCTCCAGTCAGTCTTTACATAAGCTAAATCTTTTCCCGTACTTTTTGTCAGCAGTTCATCATTTCTATAATAAGTCATACTGAAATCCTTTTTTGTAATCACTAAACGGAGTGTTCCGCTTGTTATTTCAAAGGAATCTTCTGTTTCTCTTACTTTTAATGCTTCACTTTTCTCAATATTCAGCTGAAATTCTGGTTTTTTGCATTGAACTCCAGCATAATGAAATGTTTTTACTCCAATTACTTCTGGCATAGGAGATGTGATCTGAATCGTCAGATTTACTCCCCCTAATGTATCTCCTCTATGTCTTACAGGATACGTTGGGGCACATATCTGTACCATCTGATCCTCTTGCTTGCAATAATAAATTTCACTTGGTCCAAACGTTTCCATTTTCTCCTTGTTCAACCAACAACCATTACTAAATTTCATATAATTTCTGTCTCCTTTCAGCAACATTCTATACTTGATTAAATTATATAACAAAACTTATTGATTTCATACCGAAATAATTGGCTATATGCACCGCACTAATTAGACTTTCCAGAGTAAAACTAGTCAGGTTTAACAGAATTCCTTTTATGAATTGACACGTTCTTATTCATTATATATAATTACTTTATATCGCAATTATGCAAAATAAAAGAAGGAACCTTTTATGAATAAAGTTAAATTGAAAAAAAACATTAATATTACAATAAAAAAGCAGCTTTATCTTATTTTATCTATTGCCTTATTTATACCTACATTAGTAGTTGGCTGTTACTTAATTATGAATACCCGACACCTGCTGCTATCTCACTATTACGACCAGACTGCTGCCGATTCATTAAGAGTAAAAAATATTATGCTGGAGGTAACTACCACTCTTTCTATTATTGCTGACGATATATTTACTGATGAGCAGCTTCAGAAGCTTCTTTCGTCAAATTATACGTCAACCAGTGACGCACAAAAAGAATTGTCAAAATACAAGAAATTATCAGATTATTTATCAGACTACACTCAACTGTCTTCTATTAATGTTTATACAACTAACGCTTCCATACCTGAACAACATAACTTTTTACAAATAACAGAGGAAATTGCACAGCAGAACTGGTATAAGGAAGCACTTTCACAACCAAATATTATTTGGTCCTCTGCAACGAAAGCTGACTCTCATGGTACAAAAAAGCAGGAGCTTACTTTGTATTATCGTATCCCTATATTAAAAACACAGGAATACGCCATTCTTGTTATTTCAGTAAGCAATAACTATTTAAAGTCTATTATTGAACAAAGTGACCTGCTCACTAGTATTTCAGTGAATACTATGGGGAATTTTTATAATAGTGACCATTCAGACTGGCAGAATTCCATTTATGCAGATCAAATTGACCAGCGAAATTATAATTATCAAGGAATCAGCACCTATCATGGCAGAGAAAGTATTGTTTCCATTACCACCTTTGTGCCTGTATCTACAAATGACCGGCTAATTATTATTACAAATAATATAAATGCTTCTGAAGAAATTGAAGATATTACCCTTACCTGCCTTGTCATTATCGTTTTTAGTATGATTTTTCCGATCGTCCTAATTATATTATATACTAAAAAATTTACGAACAGGTTATATATTTTAAGAAGAGAAATGCACCGGGTAAGTAATGGTGACTATAACATTATTACTGATTTTACGGGTAATGATGAGTTAAGTGAGTTGTTTACAGATTTGAAAACTATGATTGAAAGTATTATGCAAAAAGATATGGAGCTTTATCAAGATAAAATTACACAGCAGCATTTAATTAATCATCAGCAGAAGATGGAATTTGACATTTTGGCAAGTCAGATTAATCCACACTTTCTGTACAATACATTAGAAACCATCCGTATGAAGTCGCTGGCACAGAATAATAAAGAGGTTGCTACAGCAATTAAACAGCTGGGGCAATACTTGCGGCACAATCTTGAAACAAGCGGAACTGTGACCACACTGAAACGAGAATTAGAGTACATTGAAATCTATTTACAGATTCAGCAGCTAAGATTTGGTGATCGGGTTAACTATCAGTTTCACTTTTCTCCAGAGGTTGCTATTGATTCCTACCAAATACTTTCGTTGCTTTTACAGCCAATCATTGAGAATTCAATTATTCATGGACTAGAAAATACAGAAGAGAATGGACTAATAGAAATTAATATTTATCCGCAAAATTCTTTTCTTATTATTGAAATGAAAGATAACGGTGATGGAATGTCTGAAGATATTTTAAAGGAGTTAATTTTTTCCATGCAGCAAAAGGACAAGCAGGAGAAGTCCAGTTACGGCCTTTATAATATTCATCATCGTATCCAGCTATTTTATGGCGAAAAGTATGGCTTGGACATAGAAAGTACAGAAGCTGTAGGCACTACTGTTACAATTAGACTACCCTTACACTACACATGGAGGTAACAAAATGAAAGTATTTATAGCAGATGACGAAAAAATTGTTCGAGACGGATTAAAATCCATTATTAACTGGGATGCTGCCGGATTTACTATTTGTGGAGAAGCTTCTAATGGTTTGGCGGCATTAGATGGCCTTTTGAATCTTCAGCCTGATTTAGCTCTCCTTGATATCCGCATGCCTAAACTGCAAGGGATAGAGGTGATAAAAGCTGCTCGTGAACAAGGTTTTACTGGCAGAATTATTATTTTAAGTGGCTATTCTGATTTCAAGTATGCACAGGATGCCATCCGGTATGGTGTAAATTTTTATTTAACCAAACCAGTAGATGAGGATGAATTGTTTGAAAGTGTGACCCAAATTGCTCATGATCTTCAGAAAACAAAAAAAGAGCAGTTAGAATTGTCACAATATATTTCCACTACTAAAAATACAATATTGCACGATCTGCTTCAGAAAGCTGAAAGCTCCCAGCAATTTAACGAGAATATGATTCCAAAAGAACTTCTTACAGATACCTATCAAGTTCTTATTTTAGACAGCTACCATAAAGAAGATTCTTCCTACTATGAGGTTTTTTGTAAATTATTACACACAAGTGGTGCAACAAAAAATATGGAGTCTATGACAATTGATGGATTGTGTGTCGTTGTATTATTTGGAAACCGTTTAGTTACCAAATTTACAGCTCTTAAAGAAGATATGGAAGCCAATCCCAACGACTCTGCTTATGGACCAATTTTTATATCATCGGGAAGGCCTGTTGAATCAATCTATGATATTCATCTGTCCTATATGGATGCCCTTTCCTTATTCAACCGCCGCTTTTATTGTAAAAAGCATATGCACATTATTTCATATACCCAATTGCCAGAAAGTCCAGAAGCATCTGATCCAGAGGCAGTGAAGGAAAAACTGAATGACTATTTTTTACTTTTTCTTCAAAGCATACAGGCATATAACCGTTCCAAAATTAATGATATTTTATCATCCATAGAAACCATACTATTTTCCAGCAATTTGAACCAGGAACTTGCCACATCGATTTTAATTGGAAATTACCTTCATTTAAAACATTCCCTGATTCAATCCCATTTTGAGCAGGAATTGCCCTTTCCTTCTAATGAGGAAATTATTGAAGAAATGCGAAAAATGCAGTATCTTTATTTAATTACAGCGTATATGAAGCAGGAAGCAGAAAAAATTATGATAGCAACCGGAAACTCCACAAATGACAGCATAGTGGATGAAATTGTTTCCTATATCAAGCACAATTACTATAAAAATTTAAAATTAGAGACTCTGGCAGAAATATTTGGCTACAATAGCTCTTACCTGGGTAAACTTTTCCGCAAAAAGGTCGGCTCAAACTTTAATTCCTATTTAGATCAAATTCGAGTAGACGCTGCTAAAAAGCTGCTTCTACTCGATCAAATGCGTGTTTATGAAATTGCCCAAAAGGTAGGCTATAAAAATGTAGACTACTTCCACAAAAAATTTAAAAACTATGTTGGTATCAGCCCTGCCGAATATCGTTCAAAGCATAATATTAATTCACAGTAATTTTAAATACAACTGGATAGTTAGATGAAATGGTCTGACTCTTAATGAGCAGTCCATTTTCATTTTGTTCCCAATTAAGCTCCTCTTCAAAACCTAGCGCTTCTACCGTCTCAATAATTCCGTGAAACGTTGATTGATTCATATCCTTAGCCCGGTTTAAGGAACGGATATTCACAATCTTATTCTCTGGAAAAACCATTACAGTTGCATACAAATGATTCTCTTTCACTGTAAACCGAATATCCTCCGATGAATATTCCTGAGCATTATTTTCGGAAAAATGTCCCTCTACTGTTTTATGTGGTCCTTCTCCATACTTTTTCCATATTCCAGCTCCAAAATACGCTTCCCCAGTCTGTCTTAGAAAAGTCCCTAATTCCTTCAGAATCTCTTTATCCTGCTCTGGGAATGTGCCATCTGACTTTGGTCCGATATTTAACAACAGATTACCATTTTTACTTACCACATCAATAAACTCATAAATAACATCCATTGGCTTTTTGTACTCATTGTCTACTGTATAGCACCATGAGTTGTAAGCGGTTGAAGTGTCTGTCTGCCAGTAAAAAGGCTTCATATCAGAAAAATGTCCTCTTTCTACTTCCACAACTCCACTTCCAAACATCATAGCATCGTATTTGTAGCATACAATTACTTCTTCGTCCCACTGAATTCCTCTGTTATAATAGTATGCAACTAACTTTTTCAAATAAGGTTTAAATGCAACATGCTGAATCCACCAATCAAAATACAAAGCCCTCGGCTGATATTCATCTATAATTTCACAGGTTCTTACTAACCAGTCCTGTAAAAATTCCTCATTTGGATAAGGCTCGCTAAACAAATCACTGTTATCAGGCTCTGGCATAGCTGGCCAATAAAAATCACCACGCTTCATTGGTTCCTTAATATCGCTGTCAAACTCTTTTCCATGCCCCATAAAAAACCAATGTTCTGCACGGTGAGAGGAAGTACAGAATACAATTCCTTTTTCGCAGCAGGCTTCCTTTAACTCCCCTAAAATGTCTCTCTTTGGTCCCATTTCTACTGCATTCCATTTTGAAAATCTGCTTTTATACATCTGAAATCCATCATGATGCTCTGCAACTGGAAATACATAATTAGCTCCAGATTCTTTAATTAATTCCGCCCACTCATTGGGATTAAAATGCTCTGCTGTAAACATGGGAATAAAATCCTGATAGCCAAAATTCTTCTGCTCTCCATATGTTTCAACATGATATTCATAAGCTGGCATACCTTTAATATACATATTTCTTGAATACCACTCATTGGTTTTAGCAGGAACACAATACGGACCCCAGTGGATAAATATCCCTAGCTTGGCTTTACGAAACCAGACTGGAACCTGTTTCTGACTTAATGATTCCCATGTATCCTTATAATATCCCTGTGCGATTACATCGTCTATTTTTTTCAAATATTCTTTCATTGCACACTACTCTTTTCTATTTCTATATTTTAAGTTCAATTATTTTCTTTTCAACAAAATTCCAACATCTTTTTTATCTAATTCCAGCTGCTCACCTAACTCATAGCTTCTGCCAGAAATAAGTTCCTGGTAACTGCCATCCAGCACCACTACCTTCTTTTCTTCACTGTGATTTAACAAAAAAAGAAATTCTCCATTTTCATTTATTCTCTTTGTTACTTCTATATCCTCTGGTGTAGACAAAATAGGGGTGACCCCACATTCTTTGCATAAATCACTTAAAAAATCACTGTAAAAGTTTTCTGAAGAACGTGTACCTACATAATAGCAAGTTCCTTTTCCAAATTGGTTTCTTGCAATAACGGTTTCTCCTTCATAAAAGTCCTTTTCATACACACTGATTGTCTCTGCATGTTCTGGTCTGATAATGTCACATAACATTTTCGCTTCATATTTTTTATCTTTATATACAAACTCATTAAAACAACCTGATGGAAGTGCATCAATTTCTTCTACCCAGACTCCTGTTACATTTCTCAGCTTGCCTGGATAACCTCCACAAGTCACTAAATCATGCTCATCAACGATACCGCTAAAATAACTTACTACAAACGTGCCGCCTGATTCTACATAACTTTCAATTTTCTTATGATAATCTCCTTTTACCATATATAAAAGAGGTGCAATAACCATTTTATACTTTGATAACTCATCTTCTACTCCAACAAAATCTACTGACACATTTTGTCCAAACAGTCCTTTATAATATTGAAGAACCTCTTCTACATATCTGATTTCGCAGCTAGGACCTGCGGAATATTCAACGGCCCACCAATTATCCCAGTCAAATAATATTGCCACATCTGAATGAAATACACCATCAAATGTCTGGCTTCCCAGCTTCTCCAACTCGCTGCCTAATTCACTACATTCTCTAAAGACTCTTGTATTTTCATGTCCAGCATGATCAATTAATGCTCCATGAAATTTTTCACATGCCCCAATACTACGTCTCATTTGGAAAAACATTACCGAATCAGAACCATGTGCAACTGCCTGATAACTCCATAACCTCATTACACCTGGACGTTTTAATGCACAATAAGACTGCCAATTTGTAACACTAGGTGTCTGCTCCATCAATATAAATGGCTTTCCGCCTTTTAAACCTCTCATTAAGTCATGTTTCATCGCCGTATCTGCAGCTGTTTCTGTTACACTAGGATAATTATCCCAAGAAACAAAATCCATATACTTTGCCCACTTTTGGTAATCTAACGGCTTGTAAAAACCCATTAAATTTGTAGTAATTGGAATATGAGGTGTTATTTTTTTTATTTCAACATATTCAGCCCGATAACACTCTAGTAAGCTATCAGAATTGAATCTGTTATAGTCCAAGGAAATCCCCTGAAAATTAGTTCTCTCCATTTCCCATATAAAATGCTCTGAAAGAAGATTCGGAACTACTATTTCATCCCAATCATAAAAAGTATGTCCCCAGAAGCTTGTATTCCATGCTCGATTCACTTCTTCAAGGGTACCATATTTATCCTTCAGCCATCCACGGAATGCCTCTTGACAATTTTCACAATAACAGGTACCACCGTACTCATTTGAAATATGCCAAGCAACAATATTATCATATTCCTTATATCGTAATGCCAGACGTTTTGCAAGTTCTGTTGAAAACCTACGATAAACACTGCTGTTTGGACAAGAATTGTGCCTAGCGCCAAACTTCCGCTTCATTCCATTTAACTCGGTCCGGAGAACTTCTGGGTATTTTTTAGCCATCCATGCTGGGTGTACCGCTGTAGATGTAGCAAGACATACATTTAAGTTATTTCTTTTTGCCATATCCATAATGCGATCCAGCATACTAAAATCATACACTTCATCATCCAATTGAAGCTTTGCCCAGCTGAATACGTTAATAGTAACCGTATCAACATGTGCTAACTTGAACAGCCTCATATCCTCTTCCCATATTTCTTCTGGCCATTGCTCTGGATTATAGTCGCCTCCATAAGGCATACTAACAATTCTTTTATTGTGTATCATTTCAAACACCTCATTCTCGTATGGTTTTCAACAGTCACTTACTTAATTCATTACTTTCACATCATGTAATTTACTTTACAACTATCTTACAGCATCTCTTGCTGCATTTTGATCTTTTGCATTTTGCATATCAAATTCTAATACTTCATCATATCCTAAGCCTTTTACTTGATCCTGCATAGTAGCTAATAAACTGTTAAATTCATCTTCAGAATCAGCAAAAATCATTTTCCATGAATTTTCAACAATAATCGCTTTACACTGACTTCTTAATGTGCTGATTTGTGCATCTTCTGCTGGAGAAAGGAAATCGCAGCCTGGTGCAATTAAAATCTGATTGTTGTTCTGTAAATATTCTAATGTACTCTTAGCACCCATTTTTTCTTTCCATGAAGTATCTAATGGAGTTTCCTTTAATTCAAGAACAGAATCCCACAAATTGTATTTGTAACTAAATCCAGTATTTGGATTAATATCGCTCTGTAATACCGCATTAAAGGCAATCCAAGATGATCCTTCTTTCCATGAACCACCACCGAATTCATCTGGAACGGCACCATCACCATTTAATAATAGTTCTTTACCTAATTCCGTTAATTCTGGTCTTCCATCAACCATTTCCCAAGTCATGCCTTCTGGACCACAAGTACCATCAATTGGTGCACAGTTTGTCATGATTCCCTCTGGACTATAAAGCCAGTCTAAGAAATCTACCATTCTTTGAGGATCTTTTGCTTTTGCACCAACAGAAGCAACATATTTATCTCCTTGTGGAGAACATCCGTTAGAAAGAATAGTCATATCCTGAACAGGGGCAACCATGAAGCCTTTTCCAGCAGCTTTATTGTCTACTGTGTTATATGCAGACTGACCTAACCATGGCCATGGAGAATATAAGACAGCGCCATCTTGATATTTTGTATACATAATAGAATAATCCTGTGTTGTAGATTCTGGATCTACTAATCCCATTTGATTTGCATCAAAGAAGAATTTTAATACACGAACATATTGAGAATCACTGTCAATAATGCTCTGGTAATCAGTACCATCTGCTTTAGATAAAACAAATCCCATTTCATCATAACCATATAAGCAAGTTGGCTGTTTTGCATTGTTCATCATATTTCCATCCCAGTCTTTGAAAAGAGAGATAGCATACGTAGGTTTACCAGAATCACTAGTTGGGTGTGCATCCTGCATTTGCTTTAATATAGGTAATAAGTCTTCAAAAGTTTTAATTTCTGGTGTACCAAGTTCCGTATAGTAATCCCAACGAATATATGGACCATAAGTTAAATCCAAACCTTCTGATGGAGTTGTAGCGGATTGAGTAGACACCAAAGATGGGATTGCATAAATCTTATCAGTTCCCCCTACAGATTTCATCCATTCAATACCCTGTGTATAAGTTTTAATGTACTCACTATTAGCTACATAATCTGTAATATCTAATAGTAAGTTAGCTTCTATCATATCAGAAAGACGTCCATTTTCAGAACCCATAAATACGATATCGCCAAGATTACCTGCAGCAGAACGTGTTTGATATAAAGTATCTCCACCACCTGCAACATTTGGAGCAATAATATTAAGCTCCATGTTAAATTTTTCTTTTACAATTTTTCCAAACCATCCAGCCTGAATGCCCTGGAAATTTGACTGATTGGAAAATACGTCTACCGTAAGAAATTCAGGATACTTATCTGCACCTGTCAATTCCTCACCATCAGCAGTCTCTGTTGCCTCTACTGCCTCTGAAGTAGTTGCCTTGTCATCTTCTTTCGCCTTGCCACATCCACTTAACGATGCCATCGCCAGTGTAAGTGCAAGAACAAGGGCTGTCAACCTCTTAAACTTTTTCATAATGTAACTCCTCCTTAATGATTCTTTATATAGCTTAGAACTCTGCTAGAATTCTGTTAAGCTCCCTTTTAACCTTTCACAGATCCAATCATAATACCTTTTACAAAATATCTCTGGAAAAATGGATAAACACAAATAATAGGTATAATTACAATAATGGATACTGTCATCTGTACAGATACTGGTGTCTGAGTAGTAGCAATCGCTGCTCCATTTACAGCAGAACCAAAACTATTCTTCATCTGAGTTGCAATGGCACTTGCTGCATTGATGTAAGTCCAAAGCACATATTGTAAGGAATATAACTTTTGATCCGTAATATAAATCAATGTATCCTGAAAAGAGTTCCACTGATTCACAGCTGAAAAAATCGCAATGGTTGCAAGAATTGGTTTCGTAATCGGTAGTACAATCTTATAAAACACTTTAAATACACTTGCACCATCAATTTCCGCTGCTTCCTGCAAAGATTTGGAAATGGACTCAATAAATGTCTTCACCAATATAATATTAAACGGCTGGACAATTGCTGGAATAATATAAACCCATATTTTATTTACCAGATGTAATCTCATCATAATTAAATACATTGGAATCAGACCAGCATTAAAATACATAGTAATAACAAGCATACGATACCATATTTTTCTTTTCCACATTTTTTCCTGGGTAAACATAAAACCTAGAAATGCAGATGCTAATACAGTACACACTGTTCCTACCGATGTACGGAACACAGATACATATGCGGCAGTCATTAAACCACGAATCTGCAATACCTGCCTATAATTTTGAAAATGAATCTGCCTTGGAAAAAATACAATATCGCCGCTGCTGCTTAAGTTATTGGCACTAATACTATTAATAAATAAATAATAAAACGGATACATACAAATTAATGTAAAAATAAAAAATAAAGAATAATTTATAATTGTAAAAACAGGATCTTTTTTATAAACACTTTTCCCGTCTCTCTTTTCGTTCTCTTCCATAACTCTTCTCCCTTCCTTCTACTTATACAATTGATTCGCCACGCGTCTTCTTTGACATAAAGTTCACAACACAAAGTAATGTAACGCTGACAAAACTCTTCATCATACTGACCGCAGTAGCAAGGGATAAACTTCTTGCCGAAGTTATACCAAGATTATACACATACAAATCCAAAACTTCAATATGCTGCTTATTAAATGAATTGGCAAAAACGAAATACTGATCCATACCATTGGATAATAAATTGGCAATAGAAAGCATTAATAACACAAAATAAGTTGGCAATAATGCCGGTATTGTAATATGACGGATTAACTTAAATCTTCCCGCACCGTCTACTCTTGCCGCCTCATATAATTCCTGATCAATTCCAGCAATGGCAGCCAGATACATAATTGCTCCCCATCCCAATGTCTTCCATATATTCCATAGAAGCATGGTAAGCCATGTATGGGAATCTGAATCTAAAAATTTGAGTGGCTCACTAATCCAACCCAATTCCATTAACAGATTATTAAACATTCCCGTTGTAGAAAATAAGGAAAATGCTACAGAGTATACAAGTACCCAGCTAATAAAGTTTGGCAGGGTTGTAAAGGTCTGTACAAATTTACGAAATCTTTTACTCTTAATTTCATTTAAGAAAACCGCAAAAAGCAACGGTAAAAAGGAAGTCAATATTCCTAATCCGCTCATAGCCAATGTATTACGTAACACTCTTACAACTTCTGCTATCTGATATTTATTAGCAAATAAAAATTTGAACCATTTGAAACCTACAAAATCGCATTTTGACAGCGGCAAAGGAGCTCTGTAATCGTAAAACGCATAAACCCATCCATACAATGGAAAGTAGGAAAAAATTAACACCAGCACTAAAAATGGTGCTATCATAAAAAAAAGTTTCTTATCATGTGGTATACGTTTGAGAATTCCAACTTTTTCACCATTCGTCGCTTTTATCTGTCTCAAAGTAAGCCCCCCTTTGTTTTTCTCTTTTATATTATAAATTTTAGTACAAATTATGTCCATTTGATACCCCAAAAATTATACATTAGTTATAGAAACAATTAGACTTTTTCTATTTTTTTAGGAAATTACTACAAATGACTGTACTGACATTTAATTCTTTTAAGACAAAACAACCTACCCGCTGACTTTTCATATGCTTTTTTTCTATCCTTTCCTTAAATAAACAGAGAATGTTGCTCCTCTTCCAAGTTCAGAAATCACTTTCATGTAACCCCCTTCTGCTCTTACAATTTGTCTCGCCAAATAGAGTCCGATGCCAACCCCTTCTTCCCCAGAAGCATTGGGGCTGCGGTAAAAACGACCAAATATATTTGCCTGCTCCGCTTCTGCAATACCCATTCCATTGTCAGCAATATCAATTCGCACAAACATTTCATATTCACTTACCGTTATCCTTATAGTTCCACCATGCGGTGTATATTTTACTGCATTATCCACAATATTATAAATTGCTTCTTCCGTCCATCTGGCATCTATCTGAGAAAAAAGTGCTTCTCTTCTCTCAAATTCAACTGCAATCTGCTTTTTTTCAGCATTTGCCCGTATTTCATCTACTACTCTTTGAATAACAGTCATGACATTTTGCCTCGAAATGTTTATTGAAATAATCCCGCTTTCCAGTCTGGAGGTCTTTACCAGAGATCGGATTAGAAAATCCAGCTTTTCACTTTGTTTAGTAACCTGCCGAACCAGCTCTTGACAATCTTCTGGAAGATTCTTTTCACCCAGCAGTTCACTATAAAGCATAATGTTTGATATGGGCGTTTTCGTCTGGTGTGAGATATCTGCTATAAGTGATTTTATATTCAAATGTTCTGCCTCCAGATTTTTTGAAGAAAGGCTGCTTCTTTTAAAAAATTCTGCCATGTCAGATTCCAGCTTAGAAATTCTGCTTTCTGTAAATTCTTCTTCCTGGAAACAGCCTTCTGTTGCATTCCTCACCATTTTCTCCAGCCTCTTCATAATTACTTTCAATTTTATGTACGTAGCCAAAGCACAGATTATACAGAAAATTGCAGCTATTACTGTCAAAACACTTCCTTTTAGCCAGATACTATCGTTCATTCCACACATACCCCACACCATAAATGGTCTTAATATACTTTGGCTCTGTATCACCAAGCTTCTCTCTAAGTCTCTTTACTGTTACAGACAAAGCATTTTCTTCAATAAACTCATCACAATTCCAAACCTTTTCCAATAGTCGTTCACGAGAAAGAGTTGTTCCTCTATTCTCAACCAATACCTTCAATAGCTTCTGCTCTGTTTTGCTTAGAACAATTTCTTTTCCTTCTCTAGTAAAAACCATGTTATGAAAGTCAAATGAAAACTCATCCAGTTGTACCTTATTTTCTTCTTCCCTTCTGGATGCCCGTCTTACTACAGATCCAATTCTTGCCCGAAGTACCGCAAGGCTAAATGGTTTTGTAATATAATCATCGGCACCAGCTTCAAGTCCTGCCACCTCATCCAGCTCCATATCATTGGCAGTTAGAATAATAACGGGTGTATGATTCTCTTTTCGGAACATGCGGCAAAAATCAATTCCGTTTCCATCTGGCAGGTTAATATCCAATAATATAACAGAAAAAGACTGTATCAAAAGAATTTTCTTTGCCTGGTTCAGCTGATGAACCTCTGTCACATTATATCCCGACTGTTCCATGGCAAGTCTGATCCCGCGTGAAAGTGCTTTATTATCTTCAATAATTAGAATTGATTCCATACCTGCTCCTTTTCTCATCTTTCTCCCTATTATGTTACCAAAAAATCACAAAAAGCTCAACCCCATTCTATTCCCCATCTCGAATTAATTCTACCACTGTTTTTTTTACATTGCTCCGATAAGAAACCAATGGTATGATTCCCGTAATGATGGCAAGCACTGGAACTGCAAGCAAAACTGGTGCCAGCGTCAATTTAAATATTAAGAAGCTTAGTGAGTCTGCCAATGGACGAATCATTGTAAAAGAAGTTACTAACACCCCTGATACAGAAAACATAATGGTAAATGCAAGATAATAAATCCCCTCATATACCAACATTTTTTTCAACTGCTTGACCGTCATTCCAATACTTCGCAACATAGCAAATTCTTTTTTCCGGGCAATTATTCCTGTACTGACTGAATTTATAAAATTAAGTATTCCAATAAATCCAATAATACCACTTAATATACTTCCTACTATAACAAGTATACTTTTCAGTTGGTCAAATTCTGCATGGTATACTTTCTTTGATGCATAATTCATTGTTGGCTCTACAATACTAGTATATTGTTCCAGGAATCCATCCAATTGAGTTTCTAATTCATCTTCACCCTCTGCCAGATAGCTCATCCTATTTATTCTGCCGTCCTCCGACCACTTCTGTAGTTCTGACGTAGGCATAGAAAATACAGCAAAGCTTCCATAGCTTCTGTCCATATTGGTCCAACTCAATTCATAAATCCCCATTATTTCATACTCTTTTTCGCTTCCAAACTCATAAAGAATAGGCTTCCTAACTACATTTCCCTCTTTATCCACATAGGCTCTCTTTTCCATATCATACTGCTCCACTTCTGGAGCTAATTCACTTTTTGTACATTCCTTCAGCTTGATATTATCTCCTGTATGAAAGCAGGCTGTTTCCATTTCTGGATGCCCCTGATCATCTGTAGCCACCCCTAGAAGCACATATTTTCCAGTTGCAAATTTTTCTGCATCAAATTCTCCCTCTACCATTTTTAACGAATCCAGCACAAAAGAATCCATGCCGTACACCTCTGCTTCTGCAACATCTCCCTTTTGCAAAGAATAGTGGAGCCCCCATTGTTCAAATTCTCCTTCTGCTTCCACGCATAACATCTTAGAATAATTTGTATATATGCTGCCCCCATCAACAAACCCCTGTTGTGACTGAAATGCTTTTATAAACTCATCGCTAACTGGATCTTCATCCTGAGAATAATCTGAATTAAAATAAGAAGCCTCTGCCAACTGATAATCCACATCAATAAACCTTTTTATAAACAGATTCAAATCAAAACTACTGGAGAGGCAAAACACCATATTCATCAAAATTAATGACAATGACATAGATATTACAGCGATTACCGTTCTCTTTTTGTTACGCCCTAAATTAGAGAATGCCATTTTATAAAGCTTTGCACCATGGGTGGTTCTTTTTTGCTTTTTTAGATAGGATTTTTCTACACCACTATATTTAACTGCTTCTACTGGAGATATTCTAGAAGCAATCCTGGCAGGTTTTATGCAGCTTATAAAAACCGTTATCAGTGAGAATAGAACTGCTCCTGCAAATATCAGTGGATTTCTTGATAAAAATGCTCTTTTTCCGTACATCTCAGCTGCAATAATTGGTGTTAATATAAGCCCTAGTCCATATCCTGTCACCAGCCCAATTGGTATGCCCAATACACTCATGCGTAATGCCTGATAAATCAAAATCCTCCGAATTTGATTTCCTGTGGTTCCAATTGTTTTCAGCAGTCCATAAAAGCGAATGTCCCGGATAACAGATATTTGAAAGATATTGTAAATAATCAGATATCCCGTTAACATAATAAGGAGTAATCCTGCGGCAACTGCAATTTTAGTTTCCCTACCGCCATCTGTTCCCGTACTTATATAAGACCAGTTTACACCATAAGCAATGCTGTTTTCCTTTCCTTCTTCTATACTATACCCTGCTTCTGTAATTACCTGTTGAATCCTTTCTTCAATCTCTGAACTATTCTGAAACATAATATTTGCATTACAACTGCCATAGGCATCATAATCCTGATTGTATTTTTGTCCTCTTCCAGCTAAATACTTATTCTTAAAAGCCTCCGAAACCAGCCCTATACTCGAATTAAATACTGGATCCCCTTCGTACCAGCCAGAAAGAGTAAATTCAACTTGTTCCGTATGATCATCAAAATTGACTAGTAATGAAATTTTCTGTCCTGCTTTATGCTCAAGCCCCAGCATATCCAGTGCAATAGAATCCAGAACTAACTCATTTTCTTCTACGGGTGCTTCCCCGTTTATTTCCATAAAAGCCTGTCTAATATCCTCTTTATTTTTGTAGTTGAGTTCAACAGGTCTCTTTATCAGCACACCATCCTCCATCGTTCCACAAAAATAAGACTTGCCCACTTTTTTAATCAAAGGATTCTTTGTAAGCTCGTCATACTGTTTGTCACTTAAGTACTTTAGACTTGCATGCCCCATTCCTCCTGACAGACGCATACTGTTGTATTCCAGACTCTTGGCCAGACTCAGTCCAATGGTAAAGAATGCAGAAAATAGAACAGTGGTTAATATAATGGCAATAATCGCTGTTCTATTTCTCTTCTCATTGCTTTTGTAGCTTTTCCCTGCCAGCCGGCGGACTGTCTTTCTATTATTTACCCGTAGCATTCGCTTCACCGCCCTTCACAATCCTGCCATCTTCTATCCGAATGATGCGATCTGCCAGTTGGGCAATTTCTTCATTATGTGTAATCATTACAATTGTCTGCCCAAACTTTTCACTGGTAATTTTTAACATTCCCAATACATCTTGAGAGGTCTTACTATCCAAGTTACCTGTTGGCTCATCTGCCAGTACAATTGCAGGTTTTGCTGCTACTGCCCTTGCTATTGCTACTCTTTGCTGCTGCCCGCCGGAAAGCTGCGAAGGTAAATTATTTACTTTCTTTCCCAATCCCAGCATTTCAATTATTTTTTCTATATACTCCTTGTCTGGCTGATTTCCGTCCAGTTCAATAGGAAGTACAATATTTTCGTATACATTCAGTACTGGCACCAAATTATAATTCTGAAATACAAAACCAATTTTTCTTCTGCGAAATATGGTCAGTTGGTCATCGGAAAGCTTTGAAAGCTCCTTACCGTCTACCTCTACGTATCCAGATGTAGCCTTATCCAGTCCTCCCAGCATATGGAGCAGCGTAGATTTTCCACTACCAGATGTACCTACCACAGATACAAACTCTCCTTTTTCCACATTCATACTAATGCCATCCAAGGCATGTACTGCCATCTCACCCTTTCCATACTGCTTTATTAAATCCTTTGTCACTAAAATATCCATGAAAAATCCTCCTGCTTCTATTGTTTTTTATATCATAACAAAGAAATCTTTCTCAAATCTTTCATATAGAAATCCATTGTGACAGTTCTGTAATATTTAAAGGCATTACTCAATTACAAATCTTGAAATTTCACCTGATAAAGAAGCCGAAATTTCATCCAGTTGTTCTGAAGCACTTTTTAAATCTATAAATATTTTTTCCTGATTGTTCATCATTTCCTGAAAACATACAGTGCTGGCAACAGATTCCTGACTAATTGCAGAAGTGTTTGCTACTGCTGCATTTATTTTCATGTTTTCTTCCCTTAGAACTTTTGCAACTCCAAAAACACTTGAACTCATAGAATCAATTTTCTTAATTTCCTCTTCAATTCCGTCAAAAATATTAGAAATTTGATCGATAGAACCTGTGCCTTGTATTACATAGTCAATACTATCTTTCATCGCCTTAACTGCATCTGCAATCTGCTGTTGGATTTGCTGTACTTCTCCTGTAATTTCTGCTGTAGCTTTCTGTGACTGCTCTGCCAGTTTACGGATTTCTTCTGCTACAACCGTAAATCCCTTTCCACTTTCACCTGCTCTTGCAGCTTCAATACTGGCATTTAAAGCCAGCAGATTTGTCTGGTTAGAAATGGATGAAATTGTGGTAGTAATATTCGCAATTGTCTCTGATTTTTTAGAGAGATTTATAATAACCTGGGAGGATTGCTCTACGCTATCTTTCATTTCATATAAAATTTTTACGGTCTTGCCTAAATTCTTTGTGCCATTTAAGGTTTTATCTTTTGTTTCGGTTATCAGCAAGTCAATGCTCTCACTTATGTCTACTAGTTCTATCGAACGTTTTTCCATGTCATTAACAGACGACGTAATATTTTGAATTTCATCTGTGGTACTTTTAGCCCCTAATGTAATGTTTTCCACCGACTGCATCATACTTTTTCGACATTCTACAACTTCAGCACTGACATTTTTGTAACTGTTTGACGATTCAATCACAATATCTGAAACATTTCTGATTTTCACAATAATATTTCTTAAATTTGAAATCATTTTATTAAATGCAGAATTAATTTTTCCCAACTCATCTGAAGACTCTGGAAGAGCACTTAACAAATACCCTTCTGCTACTTCTCCAGACAAATGGGCTAGTTTAAGAAGTCTTTGAAAAAAACTTCTTAACACAAAAATCAAGAATACTACTAAGACAAACACCGCAGCGAATGAAACTATAACAATCAGCAAAAGAAGCGCATTCACACTTGATGTATATTCTTTTGTCGGAACTTCCAGAAAAATATACCAGTCTGTTCCTTCTACATGAGAAGTAAATAACATTTTTGTCTCGTTATCATCTTTAAATTTCCCCATATAACTTTCATTTGAAAGAGCTTCCTTTGCAGTCTTTGTAAAATCTTTGTTTGAGTCATCTAAAAAATTAGAACTGTTGATAAGAGTGTTATCTGAATGATATAAAACAGTTCCATCTCCACTTAATATGTACACAATATCGGTTTTTCCCAGATGAAAATCCGTATTGTCGCGAAAAACGGTAGATACAAGGCAAGCTCCACTAACCAGACCTATAACATTTCCAGTTTCACTGTTTTTAACAGGACACTCCATTGAAATAATAAGTTCTGCGTCTGCTTGTTGATCTTGAAAAGGATTTGAAATAACTTTCTCTCCTTGCATTACCAGAGGAAAGCTTGCTTCTGTACTAATATCAATCACCGTATTATTCTGCAATGTCAACTTTCCCGTTTTGTCTGATATTCCAAACGTATTAAAGACTCCGTCATAGTTTTCCTGTTCCATTTGGAAATAATCTAATATTTCATCATAGTTCATACTTCTAACAAGCTGAGTATTTGCAATTACTTCTACCTGAGATAACCTGGCCTGAAGCCACGAGGACAAATTTTTTGCGTGAATGGTAACCGTCTGTTTTCCTGAATCCTCCATAGAATCCAATATGAGATTTTTCGAATTCAAGTATTCGATACTTGTTACGGTAGTAATTAATGCAACAAAAACAATAGAAATTAATAGAATTGCTTTAAATTGTAATGAATTTTTCACCTTCATGGTAAATCCTCCTTGGTTTGACCTATTTTTACTTATTTTACCACGATATCAAATTTTATTCAATAAAACTCCCTATGTTTTTACTAATTCTTTTAATAAATTTAGTTTCACTGGTCAAACTAATGTTATTAATATTGAACAAAACCTCACTACATTAATTTTTCTATAATTTGCAGATCAGCTGGGAGCCAATCTACTTGATGCAATTCATCTCTTGTCAGCCATCTTGATGCCTGATGCTCTAAAAGTGATAAATCCCCATTGATTACCTGACAAAAGTAGCAGTGCATGGTCAGATGAAATTTTTCGTAATCATATTCTATGGTACAAAGCAATTTATCTATTTGTATTTCTGTATCTAATTCTTCTCTTATTTCCCGCTTCAAAGCCTCTTCTCTTGACTCCCCTGCTTCCATTTTTCCTCCTGGAAATTCCCATTTTCCTTTAAAATCTCCATAACCTCTCTCTGTCGCAAATATTTTGTTTTCTTTTCTAATAATGGCAGCAACTACCTCAATTGTTTTCATCTGTCCTCCTGCTTTCTATTCTTTCTTCTTCTAACGTATCTGGATTAGTTAATAAAATATTCGTATAAATCTTCTCTTATTGGTGTCAATAAATTATAGTAAATTTCAACAGCTGATTTATTTGTATTTGGCATAATAAACTCTTTCGCTTCTCCTGTTGCATATATTTTCCCTACGTAATAAAATTCTTTTGAAATCTTATCATCTTTATTTTTACGTAGAAATAGTTCCATTTCAACTCCCATCTTTCTTGCATTCATTGCTATGTACACATCTTCCGACTGTAAAGTTCGTCCAGATTTTGATATAGCAATTAATGTGGAAGGATCCAGAAGGCGGTCTTCGTAACGGATTGTATCTTGAATGTTTTCATCCTTATCATAATTTATAAACACAGGATAAGTCTTAGTTTTTTTATCATATTTATACCCACCAATATTTAATGCCACTTCTCCTTTTTCCCATTCCAGAAGCCGACAGACATCTTCATATGTATATTTGGCATATAATTGAAATGATGTATCCATATATCGATTTGAGTAATATTTCTGATTCCGATACAGTCCAAAATCAATTAGCTCCTTTATCATATGATAAAATTCTTTATCTCTAAGCATTATCCTAAAAGAATCTGAAATAGCATAGTTATCACCTTGATTTTTCACAAATATACAATCCTTATAGGTATCTTTTCCTGATCCGGCAGCAAATTTATTTGTCATTAAATTAAGAACGTTTACCTCTGTCTTCTCGCTAATTTGTATTTTATATTTCTCAACCAGTGTGGTTTTCCAAATCGAAAAAAATTCATCTTGTTCTACTAATAGGCGGTTTAGTAATTCCAACTCGTGAATTCTCTTCCCAGCGGCAAATTTCTTTGAAATAAATTCTATAAACTTTTCCTGAGGCTCACTCAAACGAATTGTATAATCCTTCTCGTACTTTACCAAAAATTTATAATATGAACCCAATGAACCATTCTCAAAAATTCTTATAACGTCGATTTCACCATGTTTTTCAAAATCTATTAGGCTTGGAATTCTTCCAATCTTATACTTCAACTGTTTATAACTCTCTTTTATCAGTTTTATATCATTAAAATTTGCTGAATCAATCGATTCATATATTCTCTTTTTTGTTATTTCATCAAAATGTACCGTTGAACATCCAGGAATTACCCGATTTCCTTCTGCAATGTACTTACGAATTGAATCCTTATTATATGTCCGGTCACCAGACAAGGCAATGGGAATCAGAAAATTTTTAGTATAGTTACCAATAAAATCAATGACTACAACATAATCTTTGTCTTCTGTTTTTCGTAACCCTCTGCCTAATTGTTGAACAAAAACAATGGCAGATTCCGTTGGCCGAAGCATTATAACCTGATTAACAGCAGGAATATCGATTCCTTCATTGAAAATGTCAACTGTAAAAATATAATCCAAACGATTCTCAGTTTCCTCTTGTTCTAACCTTCTGATTGCCTTTTCTCTGGTCTCTTGTGAATCCTTACCGAATAGGGCTGCCGTATGATATCCTCGTTGGTTTCATCAATACAAATATACTCAAAATGCATGCAATCAAATTTTTGTAAAATAGCTTCCTTTGCCATAGTCTGTACTGTAGAAAACAAATAATCTGCGTCAAAATCTTTATGCTCTCCCGATAATAATCCTGCATTTATTTCATTGCCTATTACATCCTTATAGCTTTCTAATGCCTGCTTCAAAATTTGTTCTCTGTGCACTAAAAAAAGCATCCTTTTAGGCTTAAAATTCCGCACATCAAACGCAGACAAATATGTTTTACCTGTACCCGTTGCACTAATCAACAATGCCCTTGTTTTCTTTTCTTGTCTTAGTTTTTCTAACGCTTTCACAGCTTCTTTTTGCATTAAATTCGGTAATAACGTATAGGTTTTAATTCTTTTTACTTTCAGTTCATTATTTCTTTTCTTTTTTTCCTTGTATATCACTTCATATTCAGCAATCCATTGTTCTGTCAGTATCTCTGCCTGTTCCCACATATATTCAAATTCTTCATTGGTTTCTTGTATTAACTCACCACGCTGAAGTGAACTAACCCTCAAATTCCACTCTTTATTTGCTTTCAGCGCAGACTGGGTTAGATTAGAACTGCCTATAATAAACGTGTACTCCTCTTTTTTTCGAAACATATATCCTTTGGTATGAAAATGCTCCCTTGTAAAAACCTTCACTTCCAAGTTTTCAAATTGCAGGAGTTCTCGTAATGCCCCAGGCTCATTAAATTCCAAATAATCTGTAGTCAAAATCTTTCCTTGAATTTTTCGGTCAGACAATTCCTGTAAAACATCTTTTAATACAATTAGTCCACTTTTTGTAATGAAAGCAATGGAAAACCAAAACGAATCACAATTCTTCAATTCTCTTTCTAAATATGCTAAAACAGTATTTCCTTTTTTATGTTATTGTATAATAATTTAGGACGCAAACTTTCTATGGACTTATATTCCGCCTCTACCAAACCAGTTTTAGCTGCTTCTAAAATCTGTTCCGCTCTCTCACTCATTTTTTCCTCCCCTTCAAGCCTTTCGCCCGATAGCTTCTCTAAAATTAGTGCTCTATGCTTCTGTTTCTATATAGCCTGCAAATAAAAGGCTTTGTGTTTTTGTGAATTTTATTATACCTTACTTACTCACTCTTGTTCAAGCCTGATAAAATTGTATTTTATATCCGTATACAAAACAAAGCAGCCAATAATACAAATTCTACTATTGACTGCTTCTATCTGAAACTTTTTTAATACAGTATTCAATTATTTTATTCTGCTTATATAATTGCTACTGCTGATTCTTATCATACTGCTCTTTTTCATATCTAGCTTACTTCTTAATTTCTCTACCGTTGCACTGCCAATTCTTTCTGTGCTGCCTACCACGTAAATTTCTGAAGGCACAATCTTTTCCAATGCTTCTAATGTGTAATTTGAAATACTATCTGCTTCCACATAAAGAATTGGATATCCATTTTCTGCACATACTTCTGCAACACTCTTACGATAGGATAATGGTTCTTCCCCATTCATAAGAACTACTTTTGTTCCCTTGGCTGGTTTCATAACAGCTGCAATTTTTTCTGCCGTTTCATATTTATCTGTACCACCGATCCGAACAATATTCGTATAGCCTTTGTTTTTCAGCAATGTTTCCATATTAGAATTAACTGCCTTTGACAATCCTAAGATATAAATTTTATCCTGCTTCGTCATGATACTGGTGATATAAGAAACCATTTTCTGTGCTTCTGCATCTGTATATCCAACGGTAAGCACGGTTCCACCTACATGTTCTGCAAGCACCTGACCAGCCAGAGCATCTGCAAAATCCTTATTAGTAGCTAGCACAAGAACTTTTTGCTTTTTTGTAATTATCAGTGAATACACCTTTGTTGTGGTTCCGTCTTCTGCTGTTACCTTCACATATACTTGATTCTTTCCTATCGACAGAGACAACTTCTTAGATGAAATTTCCTTAGTGCATGCAGCATCCTTATATAATTTCCAAGATGCTCCCTGGCTGACAGAAAGCTTCACTGAAACTGTATTTACTGTACTGCCTACAGAAGCTTTTATTTTACTGCTTGAAATCACTGCCTTTGCAGGTGTTGATACCTTCGTAACCTTGCATAATGAAGATTTTTCCTTAAAGCTGTCAGACTGTAAAATGGTAAAGGTGCTAAACTTTGTAATGCCGAATTTTATTCCAAGAAGACCATCACTATAAGTTACAACTTCACCTTTTACTAGTTCCTTTGTTCCATCATCATGCTCAATATAGATTCCCAGTTTACTTAAAAATTCATCCCTTTCCTTTTCATCGGTTGGAAGTGTAACCCCAGTCAATGGCAATACAATGTCAAGAGGAGCTGATGGCATATTGGTTTCAATGGTCATTGGTCTTCCCAGTACTGAGATACTACTTTCTCCTATGGCTAGTTGTATTACAGATTCCTTTTTAGCCCTCTCCAATACCTCTTTTTTCTCATCTTTATTCTTTACTGGTACCAACTTAAAATACAAATTACCTTCAAGTTCTTCGTTCGCCTTCTCCATGGAATCTACTGGCAAACAAATCTTTGCATTTTGTGTGCAAATATTCAAACCAATATCATTTGAAGCAAGCTGCTGTAAACTGTCTTGAGGCAAATTTACTGTGGACTGGGATACTTCATCTTTTTCATCTGGAATAATAATTTCAGCTGTATCCTTGCCTTCTTTATTCAGTTCCTGAATTGTCTGCTTTGCCTTATCTGTATAATAAGTTACACGATCTTCTTTTGTTCCATCTGATTTCTCAGTTCTGGCAATTGGAATCTGATATATAATATTTACTGTATTTCCAATACCTGCATATAAAATACCTGAATCCTCTATTGGTGTTTGGTATACCACCTTTGCTGGCGTTGGCGTTACCACTGGCGTCGGGGTGATCACTGGTGTTGGGGTTACCACTGGTGTTGGGGTGATCACTGGCGTTGGTGTGATTACTGGCGTCGGTGTTACCACTGGTGTTGGTGTTACCACTGGTGTTGGCGTGATCACTGGCGTCGGGGTTACCACTGGTGTTGGCGTGATCACTGGCGTTGGGGTTACCACTGGTGTTGGCGTAATCACTGGCGTTGGGGTTACCACTGGTGTTGGCGTGATCACTGGTGTCGGTGTGATCACTGGCGTTGGTGTGATTACTGGCGTCGGTGTTACCACTGGTGTTGGTGTTACCACTGGTGTTGGCGTGATCACTGGCGTCGGGGTTACCACTGGTGTTGGGGTTACCACTGGTGTTGGCGTGATCACTGGCGTTGGTGTGATTACTGGCGTCGGTGTGATCACTGGCGTTGGCGTTACCACTGGCGTTGGGGTGATCACTGGCGTTGGGGTTACCACTGGTGTTGGCGTGATCACTGGCGTTGGGGTGATCACTGGTGTTGGGGTTACCACTGGTGTTGGCGTGATCACTGGCGTTGGTGTGATTACTGGCGTCGGTGTGATCACTGGCGTTGGCGTTACCACTGGCGTTGGGGTGATCACTGGCGTTGGGGTTACCACTGGTGTTGGCGTGATCACTGGCGTTGGTGTGATTACTGGCGTCGGTGTAATTACTGGTGTTGGCGTTACCACTGGGGTTGGCGTGATCACTGGCGTCGGGGTTACTGTCGGATCGGAGACATTCAAATTTCCATTATTAATCTGAAAACTTCCAGTAGCCGCAGCTAAACCACTTCCAGCAAAAGACACTTTTATATAATATTTTTTTCCAGCTTCAAGTGTTCCAGAAGCTACGTATGGCGATACTGTAGTTGATTTAGAGATTACCTTTGTTACCATATCATCCTTATACACATAGCAGTAGCCCATTATGCTCCCACCAATATAATCACTAGTAATGGTTATACTGTAACTACATGTGTCCGCTGGATAAAAATAGAAACAAGTTGCTCCGCTGTATGCAAAAGAAATATCCGTGTCCCTTTGCCCAATAAACAGCGCAGTGGCTAAACTAGAACCATCATCTGCCTTTACTCTCAATGGAGATATATGGCAAAAGCAACTTATAATCATAGTAAAAACAATTATGAATGAAACAATAATTTTACTTCTCGCTTTTTTCTTCAAAATATGCCTCCTTACATAAATCAATAATTAAATTCAACTATTAATTACCCAATACTTATTTTATTAATGTAATTTTATAAGTTCTAGAATCCACACCATATGTTGAAGTAGTAACAATTGTAATAGAACTTTCTGTTGTAATATCAAACGAATAGGGATATGTTGTTATAATATTTCCATTGATTGTAAAATCAGCAGCAGAGCCTATATAAATCAACTCTATTGACGATCTACCTACAGCATTCAAGTTATATGAATACACCTTGGAACTAAAACTTGGGGATAACTCAGGATCTGTAAATAAACTTTCCAAATACGGACTACTTGCTCTCACTGCATTCACCGTATAAACCTTCTGAACAGATCCATTTCCAGCTGTTACGGTAATTGTAACCGCCATACTTGTTCCAGGCTCAATTTCAATACAACTGTTAGGATGCACAACTGATCCGTCAACAGTCATTACAACAGTAGCATTTGGATCCTTTGCAACTGGATTTAACGCAAACTCTTCTGTATCATATCCTAGGTTAACTGTATAACTTGTCACATTGGATGCAAACACTGGTTCCAAAGTTCCTCCCGCCACCTGAATACTTGTAAGATCTGCACTTGGATGCTCATAAACTTCGAATTCCATACAAGAAGCCAGTTGTGGATTAATATTTAAACCCTTTGTAACATATAAACGCACATATCGCACAATTTGATCTGGAAAAGTCCGATCTGTAATAGCATTTGTATTACTTACCACACCGTCCATATCAATCCATGTGCCATTTGCAGTATTCATATACTGTAATTTATAGTCAGACATATTATATCCGCCATTGGGATAAGTATTCCATCCCATAACGTTGCCCATATTCCTTACAACCCATCGATTGACCAAATAATTCTTTCCCAAATCAACTTGCATCCAACCTGGTAACGTATTGCACAGCCACCGGCTTGTAGGATCTACTGATGTTGATACTCCATCTACTGCTCTGGCTGGTTCATAAGGCAGAACATAGCTGCTTGCTGTACAAGGCTTACCTAATAATAAATTCACCATATTATTCCACCCCCCTCTTTATGATCTCACTGGATAAAGCCCCTGCATTGAAATACAAAACCTCATACCTGGTATTGGCACTGCGTTTCTCAAGTCAGGCAAATTAAACGTTGTACTTGCATTACCACCATACTTTACTCCAATTAATGAATATAATGCCTGATTCTGCATAATCGACATCGCCTGTCCAGCACATAACGCCCATCCCTCTGGTACAAAATCATAAGGAAACAACTCTATCATTCCTACAAATGGTTCTTCCATAATATTTTTCTCCTTTATCTTTAACATTCTAATTGTATTTTTGTAAATTCACAACTATGATACTTATTACTTTCTCCGACCTTAATAAGATACTTCCTTGTTTCAGTTAAGATCTTTGTGGATACAACCCCGTAATGGCTATATAATAGTTCATATAGGGAACTGGCTCGGCTCCCAACAAATTTGGAACTGCAAACGTAGTAACAGCACTCCCCCCGTACTTATTACCTATAAGGGAATAAAGTGCTTGATTACTAGTTACAGCTAATAATGCTCCATTACACAATAACCACCCACGTGGTGCAAAACCGTATGGAAACAATTCTATCTCTCCTAAAAATGGTTCATCCATGTGTTCTCCTCACTTTCTATATTCATTTGCATTTTGCTTTAAATACTTTATACTGTCCTCCTGTTCTTCCGTCTTTATCATCAAACAATATAAATGGCTATTAGCCAAATATATCATCTAATTTCCTTTTCCAATTCCATAATTAAATACTATGAAAGCCATCGATATTGAAAACCTGGCACTTCACCTACCATATACTGCAATCCAATTTTTCTTCTGCCTGCACTTTCAGCTTCCATGACTCTTTTCTTCATAATATGATATGGCATATTTAAAGAACATTGCATGTATGTAAGTATTTCATCTTCAAAAACCTGTATATCAGTGAATAAGCTGAAGCTGTCGAATCTGTCTTCCATCTTGTCGGGCAGATATACTTCACACTCTGGAAACGTATGAGTTTCTCTACTGTATTCTTTTATACTTGTCTGATTTAACTCCAGTATCGTATCTATATAGAAAGAAAAATCCTGCTCTGCACCCTCTACACCTGTCATTCTTTCCAAATCCCGCTTAGAATCCAGAAGCGATGCATCAATCTTAATATTTTGTGGTATCAGTATGCCTCCTTCTGCCATCTGTGGAACTAGATTTGCTGTAATGGAAACCTGTGGTTCTTTGTACAAAGCTCTCTGCATGGTTTCTGTCACCACCATATGTATCGGGTCCTGTCTGTCAACCTGATAATCCGATGCATCACACAATACAATATCCTTTACATAGGAATCTATCTCCAGTTCTTTTATAATCCGTTTTAACTTCTCTAGACTCTCTTCATTAATCTCCAGAAACGTGATTTGAATCTCTTCTGGCTGAAACCTTGTTGTCAAAGGAACCAACAACGTCCCAAATGGTCCAGAACCCGCATATAGAATGTGAACTGGCTGACCAGAAAATCGTTCCTGTGCCCGCTGGACTGCTTTGTAAATACCTGTAAGGAACTTTTTTGTCCTCATAAATTCTTTAACGCACATTCCAGCCCAAACCGTACCAATTGCCTTACCTCCTGGAAGAAAATAATCCTTCTTAGACTCTTCGCTCTCCAGATTCAGATCTGACAATTCCAAAAAAAACTGAAATAAATCATCACAAGCATTTTTTAATTCCCCATATTCCTCCTCTCTAGTCAATATAATGTCTGTAATTCTTTTCAACTCCTCATTTGCGCTCTTCACATTGCCTCCCTAATCATGTCTATTTTATCCCAATTGGAATATTTATCATATACTCTATATTAATATCATACATAAAAAAACCAATAATGCAAATAAAAAATTATATACTTAATTATTTTAATATATATGTAAAGAATCTGGTATTATTTCTGTCAAAATGCAAATATAATGTTTGAATGGTAAATATGATGTCTGAATGGTAATTTTACCAAATATGCAAAAAGGCTATAGACTTCTATAAGCCTATAGCCAGATACTACATTTTCCTTTTGCCTGACAAATCTAATCTACTTTCTTTATATTCTGATGCCAGTGCTTTTTAAATTCTGTATTTTTTGTACCAGGATCACTTTCTAATCCACTTCTGTCCCTGCTTTTTTGAGAACCTTGCTGAGGAAGGCTTTTCTTTATTGCGTCATCCATATTGTTTACCTCATTTCAGATTTTAACTATAGTATGTTTTAACAGTAGTATGCCACATTAACATTATTATATACTACTGTTTAACTAATATAATATATCTTTAAGTTCATAGTAATATGTTTAACTTAATCATGTAATTCAAAAAACTTTATATTTTGCTATTATTTTCTATAAAAACCGTTTATTATTGTCATTTTATGATATTTGTGGTATATTATACTTATATTTTGTACGGGAGTGAAAGTGATGATTATCAATCATAATTTAGAATCAATAAATATATATAACCACTTTAAGTCAATCAGTAACAATAAAGCACAATCAATAGAACAATTATCAACTGGTTATTATATTAATAGGTCTGCCGATAATGCTGCTGGCTTATCTATCTCAGAAAAAATGCGAGGTCAGATTAGAGGATTAGAGCAAGCATCAAAAAATACTCAGGATGGCATATCGTTAATTCAAACAGCTGAGGGAGGTATGAATGAGATACATAGCCTTTTACAAAGATGTAGAGAACTATCTGTAAAAGCTGCTAATGATGTTTATACTGACGATGATAGGCAACTGATTCAAGACGAAATCTCTCTGCATCTTCAAGAAATTGATACGATAGCCAATGAAACAGAATTTAATGAAATCTCTTTGCTTGCTGGAAGATATGATAAGGAAGGGTACTTAGTTAAGTCGGAATCCCTAAAAAATTTTGTTCAAGATGTTACAACTAGTGGAGGGCTAACTTATAGGTATATGTTTGACGGACAAACATATGCAGGTGCACTTGTTGATTTTAGTAATATCAGTTCAGCTAGTGATGTAGCCAAATTAGCTGAGAATGGTTTCAGTTATACTTGCTGTACGTGTGATAAAGTATATAGTGTACGTTTCGTAAATGGTACTCCAGACACTTCTCATCTTAATGAAAGGAATCCAATTATGGAGGTAGATGTTAGTTCATTAACTAATGGAACTGACTTAGTTAACAAGATTATTGAAACTGCGTATGGAACTTCAAGCCATATATTTGACCCTTCAGAACAAAATAGTACTACCAAATTTGTAGATCACTTCTCTCAGTTTTCTTCTGATGGTGCTAAACTATATATCATTGATAATCGACCTGAATTGGCGAACCGTGATTGGCCTATCGGTAATTCAGGCACATTTAATCTTTATGTGCATGGAGAAGGAGCTGAAAAAAATTTATTTTTACCTCTAAATTTTCAATTAGGAAGCAACCGTTTTCAAAGCATACAAATTGATATCACTAATGTAACAACAGAGCATCTTGGCATTGATAAGTTGTCTGTCCTTACACAGCCCAAAGCCAATGCATCAATATCTATCATCGATAATGCAATTACCAAAGTATCGAATGGAAGATCCGCCCTAGGTGCTTATCAAAATAGATTAGAACATACAATTGCTACTACCGATAATACATCAGAAAATATACAGTATGCGGAAAGCAGAATACGAGATACCGATATGGAAAAAGAAGTACTACAAGTGTCAAAAAGCAGTATCTTAGAACAAATCGCAGAATCTCTTATGACCCAATGGAATCAAAACTCTAATCGTTTGCTTACTTTATTATCTTAATGTATTAATTCTATGTTATCTGAACACAGTTAAATTAATTAGCATATACCATGAAACAAGAGCTGGATATTTGATTCCTTTTTTCGTTATTGCATTCGACGAGATTTAAACCTAGCAGCCTTCTAAATAACCTGCCTCTAATTTGTAACCAAATTTAATAAAACGTCCCCTACTTATGATACGGTTCCCCCTTCATAATCCTGTACCCACGATATACCTGCTCCAGCAAAATCATCCGCATCATCTGATGGGGAAACGTCATTTTGGAAAAGCTGAGTTTTTTATCTGCACGTTTCAAAATGTCCATATCCAGTCCCAAAGATCCACCAATTACAAATACAATATGGCTTACCCCATGAATACCAAGCTGCTCAATTGCCTTTGAGAATTCCACTGAATCCATTTGCTGTCCTTCAATGGCAAGGGCAATGACATAAGAGTCATCCTTAATGTATTTTGCCAGGCGTTCTCCTTCCTTTTTCTTAATCAGTGCTTCTTCTGCCAGACTTGCCTGATCTGGTGTTTTCTCATCTGCCACTTCTATAATATCTAACTTACAGTACCGGCTTAACCGCTTTTCATATTCCCCGATTCCCTGTGCAAAATATTTTTCCTTTATTTTTCCAACACATAATACTGATATTTTCATAACAACAACCTTTCCTTTTATTTAACTAGCAGCCTTTCAATATGTTCAAATAATGTGAACAAAAAAGTTCATATTATGTTTTCAATGCCGACATACTTTGCACATATTTGTTTTGTATAATTTTAACTAAGATAGTGATAACTAACAATTCACTTTCTCCTCCCCAACATTCATATAAAAATAGAGCTGCAAAACCTTTGGATACATTTCCAAAGGTTTTGTTTTTGACTGCTGGGTAATCCACAAAATTTACATAATCCTTTCACAAAATATTCACATTTTTCCTATATACTTGTTTTATAGAAAGTGAATCACACTTTCTACTCCCACCCTATTATACACTAAAGCAGTACACAAGAAGCAGCCATATTTCATATATGGCTGCTTTCCTCTTTGTAAATCGAAAGCCTTACACATATGAAAAGTCCCACAAAGTGGGACTTCTATCTTATCCTTATTTCGTCATTCTGTTGGGTTATCCTTTACTACCCGCACATAACGTATCATTTTATTCTCTACATCTACAATATAAAAGCGATATCCTTCATAATTTAATACAACCTTTTCATTGTCGCTAGGAATATGACCCAGCATAGAGATTAAAAATCCATTTACGGTATCATACTCATCCTGTTCAAATGAAATTCCAAGAACATCCTCCACTTCCTCTAATGGGGTAAGTCCTTTCATCAGATATCGGCCTTCACCGTGGCGGACAATCATTTTCTCTTCCACATCATGTTCATCCAAAATATTCCCTACGATTTCCTCAAGAATATCTTCCATCGTTACCAAACCTGCAATCTGCCCATACTCATCTACTGCAATTGCCATATGCACTTTCTTAGCCCTCATATCGTTAAGCAGTACATTGATGCTTTGAGTATCGGGCACCATATAAGGCGGACTGGCAATCTCTCTAACTGAAACCAAATCCTTTTTTTCTGACAGATAATACCGTGTCAGATCCTTCACATGAATGGTTCCAACAATATTCTCACTATCTTCGTCATAGACAGGAAAACGTGAAAACTTTCGTTCCAATAAATAATGCATTGCACTTTCAATATCCATATTAGCATCTACAGAAATAATCTTCTTTCGATGAGTCATAACATCCATAACTTCTTTCTCGTCAAATTCAATGATATTAGAAATCATCTCTGCTTCACTATCTTCCAGAATTCCCTGCTCGTGCCCTTCATTGACAATTGAAATAATCTCATCTTCTGTCACATTATCTCCAGCTTCCTTCTGGGGGAGCCGAAAAATAAACATAAATGCTTTTGTTGATAAATTAAAAATAAACAGCACTGGCCTGAAACAAAATAGCAGACCATTCATTACCCGTACAAAGGCATATGCACTTGCTTCTGGGTTCACCATAGCAAGCCTTCTTGGAAGTATATTACCAAAAAAAATCGTTACATAAAGCAAGACAGCCAAAACTACGATAATAACAATTCCATTAATAATGGCTCCCTCCTGGATTCCAAATAAACCTTCCACATATTGATCCAGTTCTTCATACATACTTGTGGAAAACAAAATTCCAATCATAATACTTGTCCCTGTCAAGAGCACTTCAAATAAACTTATGTACCTGTTCGGCTCCAGTAATAGGGCTAATATTTGAAGAGATCGCTTGTCACCTTTGCTTTCCTCGGCTCTCTTTCGTACCTGATTTTCATTAACCGTATTAAGTGCTGCATAGCCAGCTGATATAACAGCTTCTATTACAATTAGTACAAATATAATTGCAACTTTCCAATAGGGATATCCATCCGGCATTTTTAAAAATACTCCTCTTTCCTCAACTATTTCCTATGTAAGCATTCACACATTAACTTGCTTACTTTCATATATCTATCTTAGCTATAATAGATGTTTATGTCAAGGAAAAGCTTACAAGTAACGCTTTTTCAATTTTCTCCATGATGTCATCATCTAAATGACAAACCTTTTCCTTTAATCTTGATTTATCAATTGTTCTTACCTGCTCCAGCAGAATAACAGAATCCTTCACAATCCCATACTTTTCCGCATTCAGCTCTACATGTGTAGGCAGCTTTGCCTTATTCATTTTAGAAGTAATCGCCGCACAAATCACAGTTGGACTGTGGCGGTTTCCTGTATCATTTTGTATAATTAGAACCGGGCGGACGCCACCTTGTTCTGACCCTACAACCGGTCTAAGATCGGCATAAAAAATATCTCCACGTTTTATGATCACATTATTCACACTCCGTTTTATGGCTTTTTCTTTATTGTTACCAGTTTTGTCTCATGTATTCCATAAAATTTCATTTTGCGAATAAATGCTTTATTTATTTTTCAAATGAGCGTCTTACAAATGTTTCTTCTGAAACACAGCTGCAAGTCTATAGATTCAATTCATAAGTTGATTCTGAGCAACAATAATAATCTAGTGTTCCAACTTTTTTACCTTGATAATAATAAACTCTTGGTATGCGTTTCCCAATTGCACATATAGTTTCATAATTAAACGAATATGATTTGTCTGCTATTTCTTCTACCGCAATATATTCGTCTCCATCTCTCCCCACAAGAGTAACCACATCACCTTCCTGAACCCCTGGGACATCTGTTACATCTACCATAAACTGATCCATACATATTCTTCCCAGAATTGGTGCAGACCTTCCTCGAATAAGCACACGGCCTTTGTTTGATAAAGAACGGGAATATCCATCTGCATATCCCACTGGTATTGTGGCAACCTTTGTTCGCCTGCTTGTAACAGCCGTTAAACCATAGCTGACTCCGATACCTTCTTCTAATTCCTTTAAAAATGAGATATGACTTTTAATCTCCATAGCAGGCATTAAAAATAACCTCTCTCTGTTCACTTCATCAGAAGGATACAACCCATAAGTGCTGATACCACTCCTGACCATATCCAGATTTGCTTCTGGTATCTCCATAATAGCTGCACTATTGGCTATATGCTTAATCGGAATGAAAATCCCTTTCTTCTCCAATGCAATAATAAATTCATTAAAGCGTCTTAATTGCTCATAGGAAAAAGATTTATCCATTTCATCCGCTTTAGCAAAATGTGTAAAGCATCCATTTATCTCAATTCCTTCTAACTTGGAAATCCTGCTGATTATATCGATGCTCTCCTCATTAGTTTTAAAACCAATTCGACTCATTCCCGTATCCACAGCCAGATGTATTTTGGCAATTTTATTTTGTTTCATTGCTTCTTTTGCAATCTGCTCTGCCATGTCATACTTAAATACCGTCGTCATGACATCATACTTTACCATATCTTTATACTGTGGCTCTGGTGTAAAACCTAAAATCAGAAGCGGCTTTGTAATTCCCATTTTTCTGATTTCAATTGCTTCCTCCAAAAGTGCCAGGCCATATGCATCCACAATATCATTTAACACTTCAGCTATTGGAATTGCCCCATGTCCATAGCCATCCGCTTTAATGACAGCCATTATTTTGGTATCTGGCTTTAGAATTTTCTTAGTTTCTAGAATATTATTTACAACCGCATCCAGACTTATTGCTGCATGTACTCTGTAATACTCTTTCATGATGCATCCAATCTCCATTCATATAGTTAGTTACTATTTATTTAACAATATATACGGCAAAGCTTCTGCTATATCACTGGCCATCAGTGCATATGTGCTTTTCCCTTTTACCGCATAATCAGCTGCTAACCCATGAACATATACGCCTAAAGCTGTTGCTACAAACTTTTCCATACCCTGCGCCAGAAAAGCTGCAATGATTCCCGTCAGAACATCACCCGAGCCACCTGTTGCCATACCATTATTACCTGATATATTAATATATGTCTGCTCTCCATTTGTAACCACTGTTCTTGCATCTTTTAACGCAAGTACAAATGATTTATTCTTTGTAATAGTCTTGGCAATATCAACAATTTGCTCAGAAATCTGTTCAACTGGCAGATTTGTTAATCTCTCCATTTCTTTCAAATGTGGTGTAATAATCACATTATCTGGTAAATTTATTTCAAAATCCTTGTTCTCTTCACTCACTTTTTTAATATACTTTTCTTTTCCTGAAAGCATGGTTAACCCATCTGCATCAATTAGGACTGGAACATCCGTATGATTTAATACAATATCCAGCAGGCATTCCGAGGAGTTCATAATACCAATTCCTGGTCCAATTACAACTGTAGTGGCCCATTTTATCTCACTGACAATCCGATCCATTTCCATTTTATTTTTCAAATTAAGAGGATCATAGGTTGCCAGCAACGCTTCTGGCAAAAGAGTCTGCATAATATTTCTATTATCTTTTACTGTCAGCACCTTTACAAGTCCAGCTCCGCTTCGATAGGCAGATTTCGCGGATAAATAACATGCTCCACTCATATTTCTTGAACCTGCAATAATCAAAACCCTTCCAAAGCTTCCCTTATTAGAATAATTCCGGCGTTCAGGTAATAATGATATATCTTCTGATTCAAAAATGAAAGTAGAAAGTGGAAATTTCTTGTGGTAATTTTTAGGAAATCCAATGTCTGCCACAATAATCTTACCTGCATATTCACAGCCAGGATATAGAATTGTACCAAACTTATGATATCCAAATGTAATAGTATAATCAGCTTTTACGGCAACATTCATGATTTTTCCATCATTGGAGTTAATTCCAGATGGAACATCAACAGAAAAAACTGTATTATTTGCTTCATTAATACTATTTATAACTGCTTCAAATGCTCCTGCTACCGTTTTCTTAATACCGATACCAAATATAGCATCTATAATTACATTATATTCACTAACCTTGGCTGTGTTCAAGATTGACACGCCTAAATTCCTTGCAATTCGTAATTGATTTTTTGTCTGCTCTGTAGCACGCTTCTCGTCACCGATGATAAGCACTTCTACCTGGAATCCCTCTTCCTTTAAAATCCTTGCAGAAGCTATTCCATCACCACCATTATTGCCCGTTCCACAAACCGCAAGTATTCTATCTGATCGGCTGACCTTTTCCATCATTACCGATGCTACTGACAGCGCAGACTTTTCCATCAGTACCATAGCAGGAATTCCTACCTGCTCAATGGAATACTGATCAATTGCTCTCATCTGCTCTGAATTCACTACATATCTCATATTATTTGTCTCCTACCATATTCACATCAAATTTGTCAATTGTATCTGAACCCAACAAATCATGCATATACGTATAAATTGCCTCGTTCATCATTTCTTTATCCTGTTTAATTAATAAATTTCTTTTTAATTCTTCTCTTGCTTTTTCAATCCACTGCTCCAATGCCTTAATTTCTTCTGCATTTTTACTTAAATTTTCATACCATATTTTCATACATTCTACCAGCAGTAAATTATTTGCTTCTCGGATTTTATATGGCATATCTAATAATTGATCATTAGACTCTTCCAATTTTGTATTTATCTCTAAAATCATTTTTTGACTGACGTCTTGCTTTTTCGCTCTGCTTTTCTCATTAGATTTTTCAGAACCCTCTCCCATGTTTGCTACAATCTGACCCATGAGACGCTGTTTTAGCTTTTTCATATCTTTTATATCGTTCACAAGCTTTCCTTGTTCCTTTAAAAGCTCCTTCACTTTCTTTTCCAGTTCTCTAATAGTATTTGTTTTAATATGCTCAGGAAATAATTCATGCCATTTTGGATCTAATGTCAGAATAGGAACCTTCTTATTTTGTAAAATACTTAACCACTCTAAGTTCTGCTCTTTCTTTTTTGCCATCTAGAAACCCCTTTTCTCTACTGAAGTATCTAAATCTCATGTTCCCATTCCCTGTTTTTCAAGTTATAAGATACTCTCATCAAACTCTCTGCTAAATGAACATTTTCAACTACTATATCACTAGGCAGGTTCAAATCAGTCGGAGCAAAGTTCCAAATACCTCTCACACCCCACTTAACCAAATCAGCTGCAACACCAGGTGCCTTCGCCTTTGGTAATGTAAGAGCTGCAATATCTACATTGTGGCTTTTCACAAACTCCTCTAATTCATCCACCAGTCTAACCTCAATGCCTCGGATTGTCATACCAATTAATCTTGGATTCACATCAAAAAGACCTGTTACCATAAATCCTCTTTTTTCAAAATCTGTATAATTGGCTAATGCCTGCCCCAGATTACCTGCACCTACTATTACTACATTATATCTTCGGTCAAGCCCCAGTATCTTACCAATCTCCGTATACAGATACTCCACATTATAACCATATCCCTGCTGACCAAAGCCGCCAAAGTTATTTAAATCCTGCCTAATCTGTGAAGCGGTAACCTTCATTCTTTCACTCAACTCTTTTGATGAAATACGCACTACATCGTTTTCCATCAATTCACCTAAATATCTATAATATCGAGGTAGACGCTTTATTACTGCTAAGGAAATCTCCTTTTCGTTCAATGCAATCCCTCCTTTAGTTCCCCCGATTATTTTACCTTCTCTTAACTATTTTTCTAATTCAGACTCATCGCTATTGTATATTATATTAAAATGTGAAAAGTATGTCAATATGAAGTCAATAAGTTGACATCCTTCAATTTTCCACTTATAATCAACATACAAGGAGAGGTTTCTTATGATTTTAGCATGTAAAAATATTTCAAAATCTTTTGGTACAGACCAAGTCTTAGCAAATGTTTCTTTTCATATAAATGAGCGTGAGAAAGCGGCTATTGTTGGTGTGAACGGTGCCGGGAAGTCAACATTATTAAAAATAATTATGAATGAACTATCGGCTGATGATGGAGAAGTCATTTTCGCCAAAGGTGCCAGCATTGGCTATCTGGCTCAGCACCAAGCGTTATCCGGCGATAATACTATTTATGATGAAATGCTTGAAGTAAAAAAGGATATCATTGAGCTGGACAATAAAATACGATCAATTGAATTAGAAATGAAATCGGCTGATGAAAATAAACTTGACAGTTTGCTTAATACTTATACAAACTTAACACATGAATTTGAGTTAAAAAATGGATATGCTTATAAAAGCGAAATTACAGGTGTACTAAAAGGACTAGGTTTTGAAGAAAATGATTTTTCCAAAACGGCCAGTACTCTTTCAGGTGGTCAAAAAACCCGCGTTGCACTTGGGAAGCTGCTTTTATCCAAGCCAGATATCATTTTATTGGACGAGCCGACTAATCATCTGGATCTTGCGTCAATATCCTGGCTTGAAACGTACTTATTAAACTATTCTGGTACCGTACTAATTGTAGCCCACGACAGATATTTTTTAGATCGGGTAGTATCAAAAGTGGTAGAACTGGAACGCACCAAGGCTCAGGTTTTCCTTGGAAACTATTCTGCCTATGCAGACAAAAAAGCGATGCAGCGAAATGCATTATTGAAGCAGTATTATAACCAGCAGAAAGAAATTAAACATCAAGAAGAAGTAATTGCCCGTTTAAAATCTTTTAATCGTGAAAAGTCCATTAAGCGTGCGGAGAGCCGTGAAAAACTGCTGGACAAAGTAGACCGTCTGGACAAGCCAGTGACGGAGAATACACAAATTAAGATTTCACTTGATCCCCGGGTTACCAGCGGTAATGATGTGTTAACTGTAAAGGACCTCAGCAAGAGTTTTGGATCACACCAACTATTTAATCAGCTTAATTTTGAAATAAAACGAGGTGAAAAGGTTGCTATTATTGGGAATAATGGAACTGGAAAAACAACCATTCTCAAAATACTAAATTCTGTAATAGCAGCAGATTCTGGAGAATTCAAGCTTGGTTCAAAGGTACAGATTGGTTACTATGATCAGGAACAGCAGGTATTAGATATGGATAAAACCCTGTTTGATGAGCTCCATGACACGTACCCAGATTTGGACAATACTACCATCAGAAGTACTTTAGCTGCCTTTTTATTTACCAATGATGAAGTGTTTAAACGTATAAAAGATTTAAGTGGTGGAGAACGCGGCCGGGTTTCTTTAGCCAAGCTAATGCTTTCCGAATCTAACTTTTTAATACTGGATGAACCTACCAATCATTTGGATATTGCTTCTAAAGAAATTTTGGAAGAGGCCGTTAACAGTTACACTGGTACTGTTTTATACGTTTCCCATGACCGTTATTTTATTAACAAGACAGCAACCCGCATACTAGATTTGACTGGTAAAAAATTATTAAATTATATTGGGAACTATGATTATTACTTAGAAAAAAAAGAAGAGATGGAAAAAATATATTTTGGTGTTTCTGACTCTTCTCAAAATACGTCTGATTCTCAGACTGCTTCGAATGGAAAGGGTTCTGTTAATGCAATCACCTATTTAAACCAGAAAGATGCAACGGAACAGCCAGATACCCCTGGCAATTCTGCTGTCTCCTCTGCAAACGGAAAATCAGACTGGCAGCAGCAGAAGGAAGAAAATGCCCGCCTGCGAAAATTACAAAATCAAATTAGAAAATGTGAAGAAGACATTGAGGAATTAGAAGCAAGAGACGCTGAAATAGATGATTTACTGTCTCAAGAGGAAGTCTACACAAATGTAACCAGGTTAATGGAACTAAACCAAGAAAAGAAAGATATTGAAGTCCGTTTACAAGAACTCCTGGAACTTTGGGAAAGTCTGGCATAGTGAAAAAGCACCCTAAAAAACAGGGTGCAGGAGATGCGCACTTGTGGGTAAGGAATATTGGAGTGAAAGGACAGCCACACCCCCAAGGCGCGGCAAAGTGTGTGTTCCTTATAGTTAAATAAACCGCTAGAATGCGTGGAACACACACTTTGTTATAAAACATTTTATTTACTGTACCCTTTCCTCATAGGAATATTGAGATAAATCAATGGTACCTGTTGCATCAAACTCTTCTTTTAATGTGTAATATGCCTCTTTTCTTTTTTCCAAATGCTCATACGCATTTTCTGCTGTCACAAATTCGCCAAAATCATCTGCTGTGTCTCTGCCAGAAATGATTTTAAGCATCTTATCTGCCACATATCCATTGTAATGACTTTCATTGTAAAAATTGTACGGATTCATGGAAACTGAGTTATAGCCACTGAAGTCCCAAACACCATCAAAAATAGAATATATTTGTTCTAAATAATTCCAATAGCTTTCTCCTTCATACTCATACAATTCTGTAATTGCATTTGCCCCAATTATTACAACTAATTCTACACCTTTCTCCTGGCATGCAAGCTTAATTCGTTTCATTGCATCCAAACTTGATTTAGAAGCATTATTCATTCTGTCCACATAAAATAACTGTTGTAATCGTTGATCATACTGTTGCATAACTCGGTTTTTAAAATAACTATTTCGGTTTTGAGCCATTAAGTCATAATACTTATTCAGATTAATTTCACCTGTTTCCAAATCATAATACTTAGTATCCTCTTTGGTACTCCACCTGTTTCTCAGTACTTCCAAGCTGGTTTTTAAATTTTTTCCCAGAAATTCCAAACTTTCTAATAACGTAGATTTTCCTGTTACAATTGCTGGTGTAACATAAATATCTCCATAAAACTCCCTATTAAATCTTCTAACCTCTGGTCCACTAATATGCAAAATTATTTTCTTTGCACTGGTATGCTCCAGAATAAAACTAATGTATAATTCATATTCCCTAAAGTTCCCAGACAGCAGCCACATATTATAGTAATGGTACCCATCCATTTCAGATAATGACTCTGTAGAAATAGCTCCAACCTTTGATCCTCCTACAATATACGCATCAAAATCATCTGGATGATTTGCGATATACTGAGCCTTAATGTATCTGGTATAACTGCCATCTGTATTACTGTAAGGATGATATTCTCCATCTTTATTAGTAAAGTACCCAAATGGGTCTACAAAATAGTTTGTTCCTCCAATAAAAAGCAGTACGCCTATTATGATTGCAACAAAAGAACATGTCCAATTTTTTCCTGTCATAGTATCCCTCCAAACTTTTTTTCTTTGTTAAAATTGAAAATACAAGAATTGTACAACACGATCCATTTTCAGAATACAAATCGTCAACAGCACTGCTCCATAAACAAGAGTCGCTGCATCTGGCTTATATTTATCTGTAATCTCCCTTGTATTTGGAGTGAACCAGCAAATTGCCAGTGCTAATACAGATAACAATCCCATTCTCTGATTATTTACTACAAAAGAAGTTATCTGATTAATAAATGACATTTCCCCAGTTCCAAACAGAGAAGAGAAATGAAACATGCTGGTTATTACATTCCAGGCAGTAGAAAAGGTATTGGATACAAATAAAACTCTTGTTAATATAACAAAGAAAAAAGTAACGGCAACTCCTGCCACGTATGGTGTTTTCATATTTTTACGATTACGGTATGCAGCTACACAGACAAGTAAACCGTTAATAATCCCCCATAGCACAAAGGTCCAGCCTGAACCATGCCAGAATCCCGATACAAAAAATGTAACCATTGTGGCAATATAATAGTTACGCCACTTCACATTTTTACGAAATACATTACGGAAAATATAATCCCCCAGAAATTTTGAAAGTGTCATATGCCAACGTTTCCAATACTCCTGAAAATCCTTTGCCTTATATGGAGAATTAAAATTTTGTGGAATCCGAATATTAAACATCCAGCCCATCCCTATGGCCATATCGGCATATCCAGACAAGTCAAAATAATAGGATAACGTATATTCTAAACTATGAAACCATGCATTTAGTAATGGCATATTACTGTGAACATTGGCGTAAAATGCTTGTGCATCTGTTGTCAGTGGATCTGCAAATAACATTTTCTTTGCACATCCAATTGAAAAGATAAATAATCCCTTCGCAATATTATCATAATTAATGACTAGATTATCCTTGTTTTCAAACTGATGTACCATCTCCTTATGGTGAACAATGGGTCCTACAATTAGCTGGGGAAAAAATGTAATAAATAGAAGGTAATCCATAATATTATAGCCTTTTGTCTCTCCCCTTGCAGAGTCTACCAAAAAGGCAATAAGCTGAAATGTAAAAAATGAGATTCCAATAGGCAATACAATATGTTTCAATGTAAAATCTGTTCCCGCTAATGCATTCACATTTTCAATAAAAAAATCCATGTATTTGTAGTATCCTAATAAAAATACATTTGCCAGGATTCCAATGAGTAAAAGCAGTTTTCTCTGAAGTTTATCATTCTCCTTCAAGTCGGATAATGCACTTCCTACAACAAAATTTCCAATTACACTTGCTAAAAAGTAAGGGAAGAAATCAGGACTTCCTTGAGCATAAAAGATAAAAGATGCTGTTATAAGCCATATTTTAGAGATTCCATAAAAATTACACTTATTTAAAATAAAGTACCCTATAAATGTAAGTGGTAAGTATAGTAGTAGAAATTCATACGTAGTAAATATCATAACTATTTCCTTTCATTGTGCTGTTTACTAGTTTCACCCTTCTATCATACACTTTCTATGCATTTTATTTGTAATAAAACACCATATTTAAAAGTATAGGGACTGTTTATGGCAAAATTGTGACTAATTGGAAAGAAAATAATATAATTTTCGATGCTAAAAAAAGAGCTGTCCTATTATTCTGCATAACAAGACAACTCTTTACATTTATGAATTATTCTATAATACCTTTGATAAAAAGTTCTTTAACCTTTCATCCTGTGGTTGATCAAAAAATTCCTGTGGAGTATTCTGTTCTTTAATAATTCCCTCATCAATAAACATAACTCTTGTTGCAACCTCCCTTGCAAATCCCATCTCATGGGTTACAACAACCATAGTCATTCCTTCCTCTGCCAATTCCTTCATAAGCTCCAGAACTTCTCCTACCATTTCTGGATCTAGTGCAGAAGTCGGCTCATCAAATAACAAGACATCGGGATTCATGGCTAACGCCCTGGCAATAGCAATACGCTGCTTCTGCCCTCCCGAAAGCTGTTTGGGGTAAGCATCTGCCTTATCTGGAAGACCAACTCTTTTTAACAATTCCACTGCCTTCTTATCTGCTTCCTGCGAACTCATCAGCTTTAGCTTTACTGGTGCCAGTGTAATGTTTTCTTTTACTGTCAGGTGTGGAAAAAGATTAAATTGCTGAAATACCATCCCCATCTTTTGACGAAGGCGATTAATATTTGTCTTAGGACCATTTATCTGATTTCCTTCAAACCAAATTTCCCCGCTGGTAGGAGTCTCTAAAAGATTCAGGCACCTGAGAAAAGTAGATTTTCCTGAACCAGATGGTCCTATAATTACTACTTTTTCTCCCTTCTCAATCTTCTCCGAAATGCCATTAAGGACGGAAATGCTTCCGAAGGCTTTTTTTAGATTTTTTGTCTCTATCACCTTGTCCCATCCTCCTTTCCAACCTTTTCAGCAGCCATGTCAGCCCCAGCACAATAATCAGGTAAAAAGCAGCAGCTATAAAAAGCGGCGGCAAAACATCATACGTACGGGAACCAACATATTGCGCATTTTTAGCAAGATCTGGAACTGCAATATATCCAGCCACAGATGTTTCTTTTATTAACACAATAAACTCATTTCCCAATGCTGGAAGAATATTTTTAATGGCCTGAGGCAATATAATATAAAACATAGTCTGAATATGATTAAAACCAAGGGAACGTCCTGCCTCCATTTGCCCTTTATCAATGGACTCAATACCTGCCCGGACAATTTCAGCAACATAAGCACCTGAGTTAATACCGAAACAAACTGCACCTACGACAACCTCATTGGTGTCCCTTGCTGTAAAAATCAAATTATAAATAATTAAAAGCTGTAGTACAAGAGGTGTTCCACGAATTAACGTAATATACAGATCACATAATACATTCAGCCATTTTAGTCCTCTGACTCCAGATGCACTAACCTTTATAATTGCAATAACCACACCAATCAGACAACCGATTAGAATTGCCATCAGTGCTATTTCAATGGTATACTTTAATCCTTCTAAATAAGCTTTATAACGGTCATCTACCAGAAATGCATCGTTCAGACGTGGGCCTAATCTTTGCATCCAATCCATTATATTTTGTATCATAACTGGTTCCCTGCCCCTTTTCTATTACTTCTGAGTAGCATGATTAGCAATAAATTCATCGATTTTGCCGTTTTCCTTCAAATCCTTAATTACTTCATTGATCTGTTCCTGCAATTCAGTATTTCCCTTTTTCAAAGCAATTGCATATTGATCCTGAAATACAATGTTCTCTTCGCCTTCTAAAATTACAAGCTTATCATTTGCAGTTACCAGTTCAACCGCTGGAAGCTCATCCATTACAATACAGTCAATTTTTCCATTGGCCAAATCTTCTGCTGCCTGAACAAATTTTGTATATCTTTTTACTTCTTTCGCTTTTACATTTTCTTCTTTCGAGCACCAGATGTCCGCAATATTACCCTGCTGTACACCGATTACCTTATCCTTTAAATCTGCTGCGCTAGAAACCATTGGATTTTCCTTATTTACTACAATTACTTCAGTAGAATCAACATATTCTTCTGAAAAATCAACATATTTCTTACGTTCTTCATCTACAGAAACACCTGCTGCCACAAAATCGATTTTTCCATTCTGCACCGCTAATAAAGCACCATCAAAATCCATATTTTTTATAACCAGCTCTTTTCCCATTGCATCTGCAATTGCCTGAGCTATATCCATATCTACACCAACTACTGTATCACCATCCATATATTCATATGGTGCAAATCCAGCTTCTGTTCCAACAATAATGGTATTAGAATCGTTACTTCCACCATCCGCAGCATTATCTTCTTTCTTGCCACATGCTGCTAATGATACAATCATTAACATACCTAAAACTACATAAATACTTTTTTTCATAATCATTCCTCCATTAATAATGCTCTGTAAGCTTCTATTCTTGTATTAAGTTTTCAAGACCCTGCTTTTCAATATTTGCCATTGTATTCAAAAGATGCTGATGTGCCAGTTCCTCTGCCTTATCACAATTTTTCTCTTTCAAGGCCTCCAGAATGGCTTTGTGCTCCTGATTCGATTCAATTGCACGCTCCATAGCAGATAACGTGGTTTTACGAACCCTCTGCACGTAATGATGAAAATCTTTTAATAAATGCTTTAGCATTTTACTATTCGATGCCTCATAAAGAACATCGTGAAATTTATTATCAAGTTCCAATAACTGCTCATGGTGCATTTTCTGCGCATGAAAGTCCGATAAATAAATAATTTCCTCTAAATCCTCAATCTGTTCTTCTGTAATATTGGCACAAGCCCACCTTGCACACAGTCCTTCCAAATAGGAACGTATTGAATAAATATCTTTTAAGTCCTTAGATGACAATCCGTTCACATAAGCACCCTTATTCGGAATAATTTTTACTAATCCCTCTAGTTCCAACTGCCTTAAAGCCTCCCGGACAGGAGTCCGGCTTACCCCAAGCTCCTGTCCGATCGTGCTTTCCTTTAACTCATCACCAGACTTATATTTCCCTGATAGGATACCCTCTCTAATCTGACTAAATACTCTTCCTCTCAGAGTATATTTATCTGTGGTATCTTTCTCCACATCAAACTCTTCCACAGGTGAACCTCCTATTGTCTGGAACAAACCTTACATAATCAACGGTATCTAGTTCCCATTCGATACATTATAGTTTTTCAATTGTTTCCATAATATAATTTGCAAATTCTTCTCCTGTACATCCAGTATCTCTGCCAGTAAGTACAAGCTTCTTCTCTGTTACGGTACAGATATCAAGTGCCTGATACAGTTTATCAGCTTCTGCGCTATATCCAATATGCGCCAAAAGCATTGCTCCTGCACGAATTACACTACAAGGATCTGCATATTTATCTCTGCCTTCCAGAACCATACGTGGTGCGGAACCATGAATCGCTTCAAACATAGCATACTTCTTACCAATGTTTGCACTTCCGGCAGTACCAACTCCACCTTGGAATTCTGCGGCTTCATCCGTCAAAATGTCACCGTAAAGATTTGGCAGGACAAGCACCTGGAAGTCTCTTCTTCTTTTTTCATCAACCAGTTTAGCTGTCATAATATCAATATACCAGTCATCTGCCTGAATTCCTTCATATTCTTTAGCAATGCGATAAAACGCATCCAAGAATTTTCCATCTGTTGTTTTAATAATATTTGCTTTTGTAACTGCTGTCACTTTTGTTTTTCCATTATTCTTTGCAAATTCAAATGCTGCACGAATAATTCTATCACATCCCTGGCTAGTTACAACAGTAAAATCAATTCCCAGATCCTCAGTAACATGAACACCCTCTTTACCTGCTGCATAACCGCCTTCTGTGTTTTCTCTATAGAACGTCCAGTCAATTCCCAGTTCAGGAATCCGCACAGGTCTTACATTGGCAAACAAATCCAGTTCCTTTCTCATGGAAACATTTGCTGACTCCACATTAGGCCATGGATCCCCTTTTCTAGGTGTAGTAGTAGGTCCTTTTAAAATAACATCACAGATCTTTAATTCTGCCAGAACTTCCTCTGGAATTGCAGCCATTTCTGCTGCTCTTCTTTCAATTGTAAGACCATCAATTACTTTAAATTCTACTTTACCACTCTTTACATCCTTCTGTAACAAATATTCTAACACTCTTTGCGCCTGTGCCGTAATCGCTGGACCAATTCCGTCTCCACCGCAGACACCAATCACAATTTTCTCAAGTGCTTTATAATCCACAAAATCGCCCTGGGCTTTCATTGCTTCTACTCTTTTTAGCTGTTTCTCCAATAGCTGTCCAAACTTCTCCTTTGCTGCTTCAATCTGTTCGTTATACATTGTAATCCTCCTAAAATTTATTGAGCTATTCTTTCCTAAACCCCACTGTATTTGTTTCAAGACATGCCTTGCCAATCACATCAATCAGCTCATCATCCGTAATAACTGTTACACGCCCCGTTTCATATTCTTCATCTACCCACTTCTTTACGTATAAAACTACTGGATGTGCCTTATCTACTGCCTTGTCACCAGATAAACGGTAATACGTATTAATCCAGTGTGCAATTCCAGCAATACCTGAGGTATTTGATACGGATACTAATACAGGTCGGTTTAAAAACTTCTCTGTATCAAATATATTATAAATCTCTTCATTTTTCAATAACCCATCTGCATGAATTCCTGCTCGTGTTACATTAAAATTCTTTCCTACAAAAGGAGTACGTGATGGAACACGATAGCCAATCTCATTTTCATAATACTCTGCCATCTCTGTAATAACCGTTGTCTCCATGCCATCTAAAGTGCCTTTTAACTGGGCATATTCAAATACCATTGCTTCAAGAGGTGTATTTCCTGTACGTTCTCCAATTCCAAATAAGGAACAGTTTACTCCACAGGCACCATAAAGCCATGCAGTAGTTGAGTTAGAAACCGCTTTGTAAAAATCATTGTGTCCATGCCATTCCAGCCATTCAGATGGTACACCTGCATGGGTTAAAATTCCATAAATAATTCCTTGTACTGATCTTGGAATGACTGCTCCTGTAAAATTAACACCGTATCCCATTGTATCACAAGCACGAATTTTTACAGGTATCTTATATTCCTCACTTAATTTCATCAATTCAACGCAAAATGGTATTACAAATCCATAGATATCTGATCTGGTGATATCTTCCAGATGACATCTTGGGGAAACACCAATTTCCAGACACTCTTTAATCACGCTTAAATACTGCTCCATAATCTGCTTTCTAGTCATTTTCATCTTATAAAAAATATGATAATCAGAACAGCTTACCAAAATACCTGTTTCTTTCAGTCCAATATCCTTTACCAGTTCAAAATCTGATTTGCTTGCCCGAATCCAAGAAGTGACCTCTGGAAACTCATAGCCTCTCTCCAAACATTTGTATACGGCATCTCTGTCCTTTTTACTGTATAAAAAGAACTCACTCTGCTTAATAATACCATTAGGACCGCCCAGTCTGTGCATGTAATCATATAATGTAACAATCTGTTCCGTTGTATAAGGTGCTCTAGATTGCTGTCCATCACGAAATGTCGTGTCCGTAATCCAGATTTTTTCTGGAAAGTTGTGTGGGACGATTCTTTCATTAAAAGCAATTTTTGGCACCTCGTCATAAGGAAACAGGTTTCGGAAAGTATTCGGTACTTCTACATCCACTAAAGGATACATATGCTCTTCTAATTTTAATAAATTGGTATGTTCATTTATAGTTACTTTTCTGTTCTCCATGAAATTGCTCCTCCATTACATTTTGTATAATTGTATACAATTATACATGTATTGTCAAGTACAAACGAATTTTGTTCTATCTTTCTCTTGATTGGTTTCCCTTGCTATGGCATAATAAATAGTAGGAAGCAAACATGCTTCATGATATTACTCAACTTAGAAATGAGGTATTATTATGGCAAATAAAAAAATTGTTGTAGTGTTAGGCCGTAAAGCTTTTGGCAGAATTTTTCCTGAACAGCAGGAAGCTGTTAAATCAGCTGCCAATGCCGTTGCAGATTTAGTGCAGGAAAAATATGAAATTGTAATTACTCATAGCAATGCCCCTCAAATCGGTATGATTCACTCTGCTTTAACTGAATTCAGCCGTCTGGATACAAAATATACAAAAGCACCTATGTCTATTTGCAGCGCCATGAGCCAAGGATATATTGGATATGATTTACAAAATGCAATTCGTACAGAATTAGTGAATAGAGGCATATTTAAACCCGTTTCCACTATTATTACTCAGGTACGTGTCGATCCATTTGATGAAGCTTTTAGCAAACCTTCTAAGGTAATTGGCCGTGTTATGTCTGAACAGGAAGCAAAAGCAGAAGAAGCAAAGGGTAATTACGTGGTGAAGGAAGGCAGTGGCTATCGCAGGATTATTGCTGCTCCTAAGCCTCTTGGCATTTATGAAAGTGATGCCATTGAAGCGTTACTCAACGCAGGTCAGCTTGTAATTGCTGCTGGCGGTGGTGGTATTCCTGTACTTGAACAGGGTGCCAATCTAAAGGGCGCCAGTGCTATTATAGAAAAAGACTATATTGGCGAAAAACTGGCAGAACTAATTGAAGCAGATACCTTGCTATTTTTGACAGGAGTAGAAAAAGTAGCTCTAAACTTTGGACAGCCTGGTGAACTTCTTTTAGACTCCCTACAAGTAGAACAAGCAAAAGAATATATTGAGGAAGGACACTTTGCTCCTCATTCCATGCTGCCTAAAATAGAAGCTGGTATAACTTTTGCATCAATGAGTCCTGAAAAAACTGCTATCATAGCTCCTTTGGAAAAAGCTAAGTCAGCTGTGAAGGGCAAAGCGGGAACACGAATTACACTGTAATATATGTGCATAAAAACTGCCAGAATCTTTACTGACTCTGGCAGTTCTTTTTTTCACTAGAACAATTCATACTGCATTTTTAATTTATCTGAATGTTCCTTTAATTTTGTGATTTCCTCCACAGTCTCATCTAACTGGTCTGACTGATGATAAACAGCAGTTGCAATAGTATCCAGCATGGCTGCGTTCTCTTCAGAAATAGCAACTACATTTTCAACTTCACCTACTATAGATTCAAAATCAAAACGAATTGTATGAATCGTTTCAAATTCTTTTTCAATAATCTCTTCAGACTTCTGCACAGCCAAATTAATTCCATCCAGCTTGTTTACTAATTCATTTAATGTAATTGTACCTGTATTCACTGTATCTGCTCCTGCTGAAACTTTATCTGACACATCATGTATTACCTCTTCCAGTCTATTAAGAATCTTCTGGATATTCTGGGAAGCAGACTGGCTTTGCTCTGATAAGTTCCGGATTTCATCTGCTACAACAGAAAAGCCCTTTCCATGTTCCCCTGCCCGGGCCGCTTCAATGGATGCATTTAATGCTAGAAGATTGGTCTGCGAAGCAATGGAATGTATCTCCTCTAGTATCTGATTTATTTTATAAGTTTCCTCGATTAGATGATTGGTGGAGTTGTATGCTAGATCTACAGTTATATGAATATCTTCCATGGCTGCTCTTACCTTATCTCCTTCGTTTTTACCCGAAATAACATTGTCTATTACCTGGTGGTAGCTTTCCTTTAACGTCATGGCATTATTATAATTATTCTGAACCTGCAAATCTACGTTGGATAATTTTTCATTTACTACCATAAGAGAACGGTTTGTATTTTCCATTGCACCCGACATTTGCTGCGTAGACGCTACAACAGAATTGGCCTCTTCTGCTGCTACGGATAATTTTTTATTGCTTTGTTCCATAGATTGATTCAAATCCTTCGCAATCTCTTTTGCCAATACTGCTGCTTCCCCCATCTTAGTACTTTTCTCATTTGCATCTAGTTTCTGCAATTCACTTGCTTTCATTATTTTATCGCCCTGATACGTAGCAACACATAAAACAGCTGCCAATGCGGCAAATACAATAATTTTCATTATAACCATCTGCATATTGTAGTTTTTTCCATCAATATAGGCTGGATTTATCACAGCCAGCGCTATCATAACCGGAATCACAATCGATGAATAAATCTGCATAATTTTAGGTTTAAAGTACAGACATGCAAAGCCAAGACCTATATAGCTGGCCTGGAATGCTCTTTCATTTCCTCCCTGGATAATAGAAAGGGCAAAACAAGCCATTTGAATACACAAAGTGCTTAATATTCCTTTGACCGTGTCATTCATTGGTATAAAATACATCACCTGTACCGCAAAAACTCCCGCACCTATAACAGCAAACGCCTGCCAAAACTCTTTTCCTATCCCAAGATTCAATGCGGTTGCTGACAACATCACAACTCCACATAGCCATATTGAAAACAAATTAATCCGATGTATTTTCTTCATTATGTAAAACCCTTCCTTTTTATGATGATAAATATTAGCACCCAATATTATACTCGCAAAATTCGACATTGTAAACAAAACCAAACAACCAATTTATTCATTTTTTCTTGTTTTAGAAAATATACATTGCAAATTCATCTATTTTTCACTTATAATGAATAAAAGCACTTTATTTTTACCAGGAGGTCTCATATGGAATTTAATGTTTCTCAAAGATTTAAGCGACTGGACAACAGTATAACTTCTACTATTTACGAAGGTATATTAAAGCTTGGTTATGATACGGGGCATAACATGAGCATTTATTATGATCTTGATTTGTTAAACCATCTGCTTGATACTAGCTTTCAAACTAATCAAGAATGCATTACGTATCTTATGGACTATATTTCCGAGAAAAATTCTGAGTCAGAGACTTGTTTAATTTTCCCTGAGAATGGCCGTTTTAAATTTACAGTAACTAATTTGGGAATTGAACAGATTCTCAGCCAGTATAAGCATAAACCATTTTTAAAAGAACTGGTAGATTTGGTGAGAACTCATATTTTTAGCGTTGATGATATTTATGCTCTTTTTCAAAAATATTCTACAGAGTTTGTCGGTGAAAAAGTAGATCACTCCGAATTTCAATATGTATTTTATTTTAATGACATCCAGTTTGATGAGTATAAATATTGCTTTAATTTTGACGAAATAGGTGGCTATTACCATCGATTATTAGATTATGACTTTGATAAACTATAATATAACGAGCCTGTAATGAAAGCAGAACATTCCCGTTCTGTTCACCTGGCTCGCTTTGTTTTTACTTATTTCTTTTTGTTAAAAGAAACCCACATACAAGTGCCGTAAACGGTGCCACTGTTACCAGCCCGAAGCTTCCTGCAATGGTTTCTAATATTTCTGCTGCTACGTATTTATAATTAAGTATATTGGTAATTGGGGTGCCTTGTGCCATAAAGACCATTAAAAGCGCCAGATAGCCTCCTGAATACGCCAGAAGCAAGGTTGTCGTCATAGTTCCCATAGCTGCCCTTCCAATGTTTATTCCGGAAAGACTGGCTTCCTTCCATGATAGATCTGGCTTCTTCTGCACTACCTCATACACTCCTGAGGTAATGTCTACGGCAAGATCCATTACTGCTCCAGATGCTCCAATAAAAATGCTGCTCATAAATATCTGTGTTAAATTTAGATTCTGGTAACCGCTATAAAGCAAGCTTTCTGAATTGGGCATAATTGCACCATGGATTTGAAAAGCATTTGTAAACACCACACCTAATATCATGGTTGTAACAATCCCAAGAAAAGAACCAATGGCAGCCGAAAGACACCTTCGGTCAAAACCATATACCAATGCCAGAATCACCACTGTTAGAATAAGTACCATTGCCAGACCAACAAAAATAGGGTTTATTCCTTTTAAGCAGCAGGGCACCAGCACCTTCCAAATAGTTAAAATGGTAATGAGGAATGACAACAGGGCACGCGCACCTGTTTTTCCTGCAAAAAGAATTAGAAATACTGCAAAAATAACTGCCAAAATTAGTTCTTTATTCATTCTGTAATGGTCAATCATATTGGTTGACAAAATTTTATTTTCCTGATAGCTGACAGCAACTAACGCTTTATCTCCTGCTTTAAACAGCTTATCCGCTTCCAGCGAGCCATTCAGCAAATTATACCCTTCCGCTTTCTGTCCTTTAAATTTTCCATTTAAAAATAGTAATTCACATCTTTGTTCACCAGATTTTATTAATCCTGTGCTAATCACCTGGCTCTCATCTGTTTTGATTACCTTTGCCACACACTTTTCCGTCCCCTGAAAAATGACTAGATCCTCATAGCCAGTTGGGATGACTATGAGGATCACCAATAAGGATATTCCTAAAAGGGATGGCAGATGTTTTTTTAATATCTGTTTCATCTACGCCTCCATGACAATTGCTATTTCACTTGTGTTAAGCCAGCCAGTTTCTTGAAAATATCTGTGTTATCATAATAACCTTGGAATTCTTCTGCACCTGCACCTTGTGCAAACACAGGTACTGGTATTCCTGTATGTGAATAAGAAGAGAAACTGATTCCAGATTTTTTATTTAATATATGAGTAATCGTAACCGTTAGTGGCTCATAACTACCATATAATTCATATTCCCGCTGTGTCATATCCTTTTGTGATTTCATTCCACAGTCAAGGGTCCGGTTATAAGCATTTTCTAAAAGCTTATACTCATAGTCTGTCAATACTAATGTTTGATTTTCCCCTTCCACTGCAAGACCAAAGTTTTCCTCTATATCCTCTAGTACAAAAGAAAAATCAGTAAAGTCCTTTTTATATTTTGATACGTAATCGCTATCAAACTTTGCATATGAAATTTTCTGGTTTTCTAAATTAGTTAAGTAAGTATCATAGTTGGTACCGGCATATCCAATAGTCAAGCCACCTGTCTCATGGTCACCTGTTACAAGAATCAAGGTATCTTCTGGATATTGCTTATAAAATTTAATTGCTTTCTCTATTGCATCGTTTAATGCAAGCGTATCATGAATGCTGGAGGCTGCATCATTTGCATGACAAGCCCAGTCAATCTTTCCACCCTCTACCATCATAAAAAATCCTGTATCATTTTTTAATACTTCAATTCCTTTTTCTACATAGTCTGCTATCTGCATTTCGTTTTCATCTGCATCCATTGCATATGGCATTGCATCGGAATCTGCCAGATTATCATGAATGACAATTGCCTTTCCGTCCTTTGCTTCTAAAGCGTTTGCTGCTCCCTGGTTTCTAATAACTGTATATCCTGCTCTTTCTGCTAACTTATATAAATCTGTCTGATCACCATCAGCCCCAGTAGTCTGTTTTAAAGCACCTCCTGCAAAATAATCAAAATTACTTTTTACTAATTCTAATCCTATTTCATAGTAATTATTTCTAGATGCCTGATGAGCATAAAATGCTGCTGGTGTAGCATGGTTTAAATTTACAGTGGATAAGACTCCTATTTTGTATCCTAGCTGTTTCTTTAACTTTTCTGCTATTGTTTCATAAGAAATTGTCATAGTCGTATCCATATTTATGGTACCACTATATGTTTTATAACCTGTAGAAATAGACGTTGCTGTTGATGCCGAATCTGGACAAAAAGAAGTGCTGTCATAAGTCTGTGCCGATCCTGCTACTGGAAACTGCATAAAGGAAAGTTCTTTTGTTTCTACCTTTCCATCACTCTGTGTTGCTCCTAAGTAATAGGATGCAGATTGAATTTGTGGATAACTCATGCCATCACCGATAAATAGAAAAATGTATTTTGGAATTGTATTTTTTTCTTCTGATTCTGTTCCTGTTGTGGACTCACTTTGGACTGTTCCCTGCATTTTAGCAGACGCTTCAATTTTATCTGCTCTCACGGACTGAATTCCCGCAAATGTCGTAAGTGCTAATGCTGCAACTAAAAAAATAGAACAAACTTTCTTATTCATTATCATACCTCTTCTCCTTTGATGAATGGGCTGCTCTCTCAGCCTCACTAGTTATGTAAGTTTACGTACATAACTTACCATCCCTTTGTAAAGGTATTATAAGAATCTTAGTTAAGTTTTTGTAAATGAATTTTTTAAGGATTCTAATCCAATACTTAAATTAAATCTATTTGTACTTCATCATATAATAAAAAGCTATGTCTCATTCTCTGTTTCCACCATGTAAAGTCTGTTTGTCTATGAGTTTCCCAATCATAAAAAGGATGTTCTACCTGAAATAACTCAGGCCAGTACCAGCGATCCACACCATCTACAGCAACCGAAAACGGAATGCTGCTTTTAATCTGAATTCCTTCCTGTCTGGCATACTCATGAAGCCTTTTCCACTGTCTGTCAAATAAATATTGCTCAAACTGGTAAAACTGTATTTCCTTCTCACATTTTTGTTGAAATTTTTGGATTGCTTTTGGCTCTTTAAAACGAAGTCCATCTACCCAGTTATTCCAGCTCTGTCCATTATGCTGCTCTCGTATAGCTTCAAACAAACTATACCCCTCCAGCCAGAACCTGTTTTCTTCCACAAAGTCCTGGAAATCTTTTTTTTCACATGAAAATCTTTCAAATGCTTTTTGAAAAAGAAGATACCTGGAATAGTACAGCATTTCATGAGAAAAGCAATCCTCCTCTCCCCATAATCCACTGTCTTCACATTCTTTTTTCGTTAATAAGTCTTCTTCTATTAGCGTCTGCAAATCAATTAAACCAGGGTTTCCAGCAAAGCAGGAAAACACCTGCTTTGCTGATGGTTCCTCCTGAATAGGCCTTAATACAGATACTTCCCAGCACTTTTGCCCCATTTTCTTCAAATTATCAACCGATTTACAGTAATATTCCAAAAATGTCCCTGTACCATATGGAAATGCCAGTTCAAAAACTGGAAGCGAAACACCCTTTACTCTCATAGCATTCTCCTTCTAAGTTTACTTCACCTTCATTCCCATATTTTTTACAAAAACATCTCAAACTAATACTGTAAATCTTATCCATATCAATTATATACTTCTTAAATACAATAAAAAATATTCCATAATATTTTGAATGTTCTTTTTATACCCACCTGTATCAAACGAGGTACAACACAGATTTATTTGATTTTTAAAGGTCATTATAGTAAACAAGCCTCCTGGCGGACATTGAGGTGGTCCAAAACATTTTAGCATTTCAACTGAAACATCACCGAAGTCCAAATATTCCTCATTCACTATACCCATATTGGATAAGGAATAATATTGTGTTCCTGTTTTTCCCATTGCCTGAAGCTGCTTCTCCATTCCTTCCAGATCATGCTCCATCTGCCATTGAGAATGCAGAAAAGAAGCTAAGCCTGAATCATCCTTTTTACAGTCTGTTGTACATTTATTTACCAGCTGTAATAATTCTTCATTGGATAAATTCTTTCTATAAGCAACTTCTGTAAAAAACATACCCCAGAAATTTGACAATGCTATTTGTTCCTCCACAGGCAAATATCTCCCCATACTAATAGATACCATAATTGGTATTTTCACATGCTCAGGTACTTCATAACTATTAAATAGTGCAAAGTACATGGCTGCCAAAAAAATATCGTTCATTTTTACATTATATTTTTTTGTATCCCGGTTTATTTTGTGATATAATTCACTCTCTATTTGTCTTGTAATATAAAACAGATTCTCCTTTTTATAATCGTATACTGGTGCCAATTGAACCGGCATTTTATAAACCTCCCTTGCAAGCAGCTGTTCCTTCATTTCCTTGTCAAACAAATCGGTTATTTGCTCTGGATCTCTATTTGGATTCACTGGAAAGGAAATGGTCTTATTTTTATATAACTGTGCCAGTGCATAGCATAAATATTTAACGCCTTCTCCTCCTGCAATTGTATGGTCTACCTTCATACATAGAATATCTCTCTTTTCCTCGTGGATGAGCAAAAAACGGATTGGTACCTCTTCTTCTAACTGAAACCCTTTTAATAGAAAGGCTTCTATTGCTTTTTCACTATTATCTGATTCGGTACATTCCAGCACAATTTCTTTATTTGTCTTTTCACGAAAGTAGCTGCCCTCCTCCTTTTTCACAATGGAACGAAGCACTGGAAATGTTTCTGGCAGCAATGAAATTGCCTGTTCCAGCCGTTCCTTGTCCAAATAGCCTTCAAAATAGAAAGCAAAATTAATTTGTCCATCTGAAAAATAATTTGCAAAAAGTGAAGCTACATCATTAAAATACATTGGGATTTTCTTATTATGCTTCATTTAAACCTCCTTATGAACTACTTATAATGGAAAACTCCTACTCCCCTAAACCCTGTATATAAGCATCCATTTCATCTGCAACTATTTTGGAAAACGCAACTGCTTCTACAACTGTTTTCGCTCCAGCAACTACATCTCCAGAAGCAAAAATTCCTGAACGCGTAGTTGCTCCTTTCTCATTTGTTTTCAACAGCCCTTCTTTTGTTGTTTCTAAACCATCTGTTGTTAACACAATTTTATTTTTGGGCCGTTGACTAATTGAAATAATAGTAGAATCAGCTTTAACTAATTTTTTATCTTCTGAAATGCCAGTAACATTACCCTCCTCATCAAAGGTTAATGTCTGAAACACTGGTCCTTCCTCCGTAATTTCTACTGTTTCTTTGCAATATTCTACATTAGCGCCATCTAAAATAGCATAAGACAACTCACGCTGGCTGGCAGCAGCCGTTTGGTTTCTTTCAAATAGGGTAACTGAAACTGCTCCTTTTCTTAAAATTGTTCTGGCAACATCCATTGCAGCATTACCGGCTCCAATAACAGCCACTTTTTCACCTAGCTCATAAGCATCAGGATTTGCAAGATAATCAATTGCAAAATGAACATTACCAAAACTTTCGCCCTTTACTCCCAGCGTGCGTGGTCTCCATACACCAGTTCCTACAAAGACGGCTTTATAACCGTCCCGAAACAAATCATCTATTTCTAAAGCTCCGCCAATGGTAGTATTGGGACGGATTTTAATTCCCATTTCCATCAATTTCTTTTTATATCTGTCCAAAATTGTTTTTGGCAGCCGGAACTCTGGAATCCCATATTGAAGTACTCCTCCAATTTTTTCTTTTGCATCAAAAATAGTTACTTCATACCCTTTTATTGTTAACAAAATGGCAATCGTAATACCTGCTGGTCCTGAACCAATTACTGCAACCTTTTTCCCATTTTTCTCTTGACATGTAATCGAGCTTTTGTCGAAATAGGAATCTGAAATATAGTTTTCAATGCTGCTAATATGAACAGGAACTCCCTTTTTCCCAAGTATACAGTGTCCTTCGCATTGTTTCTCATGATCACATACTAAAGAACAGATTATGGACAAAGGATTATTTAGAAATACCTTTTCACCTGCTTCATTCATCTTTCGATTTAAGAGCATCTGTATCATCTCAGGAATCGGCGTGTTGATAGGACACCCTTCCCTGCACATAGGTTTTTTACAGTTCAAACATCTTTTTGCCTCGTCAATTACGTGTAATGCCATAATGTTCTCCTTCTACTTCCTTTTATAATTATAATTTAGTATTCCAAACAATACTATTATAAACAGGAATACAGTACATTTCAATGAATGTTATATTCCTAACAAGGAAAGTACCTATTACAGAAAAGGCCTGCTATCCCATTTGACAGCAGGCACTCTTACCTATTTTATCAATTTGGATGCCCCAAGATTTTAGTCCTCAAAACCATTTTCAACTGCTTCAATAAACTCATCTACCAGCCCTGGTGGATTTGCCTTTTCTGTAGCTTCGATCATATACCATGGATACTCCAGGTCATGCACAATAATAGGAATCTCTTTTCCAAATTTATTTTTAATTACCTCTTCTGCATGTAACCTTTTTGCTACAGTAGTAATTACTTCTAGTAATTCATATAATCCGTTAGGGCCCTTTCCAATATAGCGAAATTCTTCATCATATTGTTCCCCTTCTTCTACGCCAACATTTTTAATTCCCTTTTCTGAAAACCAATCCAATAAAAATTGTGTCGATTCCTCATCCGAAATAACAGGGGTTTCTTCTTGTCTCCAAGAAGCATAGTTCCACCTGCGTTCGCGATACGAGATTAGTTCATCCTCCTCTTCACAATCAGCTTCTGTGTTATAGCTCACTATAAAAACTGGGATATTGTCCTCTACCAGATTAGTCTCTATGAAAAAAGAAATTGCATAAATTCCTTCCTCCTTCCAACCTTCAATAATCGGCTTAACTCTTTCATACAAATATCGCTCCATATCTATCATTTCACCCACTCCTTATATCATCTAGTCATAATTAGTCAAAACTACCCTATCACGCGACATTATAACACTTGCTAGAAGTATATGGAATATTATTCTATGCATACATATAGAGAGTTCTATAAATACCATAATTTCTTACACAAAAAACTCCTCAACACCTGCCGCAGCAGTATTGAGGAGTTTTTTATTTTATTAGTATTCAGTTATCTCAATTTTTTCAATCACAACATCCTTTAACGGTCTATCATTTTCTGTGCCAACCTTTGATATTTCATCTACAATTTCCATGCCTTCAAAGACTTGACCAAAAACGGTATAACCTCCTGCCAGATATAAACAACCGCCAACCTTCTGATAGTTTTCCAACGCAAGATCAGCAAAAGCATCCAACTCTAATCCTGTTTCACTCTTATAATACGGAATGTAGTAATTAAAAATTTCAGCGATACCTTCTGTATCGAGAATCTCACTGTTTTGTACAATGAAAAACTGGCTTCCGTTGGTATTTCCTCCACTAGCATTTGCCATACACAGAGCACCCCGCAGTGGTAATAAATATGGGGAAATCTCATCTTCAAAACTTTCTCCCCAGATACTTTCACCGCCTCTTCCTGTACCTTCTGGATCGCCACCCTGAATCATAAAATCGGAAATAACACGGTGAAATGTTACCCCGTCATAATAGCCTTCCTTGGCATGAGTAATAAAATTTTCAACTGCCTTAGGAGCTGCTTCTGGGAAAAACTTCATTTTAATTGTGCCATAATCTTTTATTGTCATACTGGCAACGGTCTCACCGCTTTTCACTTTTGCAAGCTGATCAATCTCTACATATTCCTTTTTTGATACTGCTTCCGTTTCAGCAGGTTCTTCTGTTTCAGTTGGTTCTTCTGTTACAGCTGGTGTTTCGGTCACTACTGCTTTATTATCATCACTTTCTGACTTCTTAGAATTACAGCCTGTTAGACTTGCTAACAATAAAATGGAGGCTGTCAAAAACAGAAGTACTTTACTCACTTGCTTTTGTTTCATTTTCTTTTTTCTTCCTTTCACCTGCAATCTGAACCTTACGAACTTTTCCCTTTACAGGCTTACTCTGCAAAGCATCCCGTACCATTAATCCCTTTTCATTTAAAATCTCTACGTAGCTAATGCTGTCCCGGATATCAATGATTCCAATGTCATCAGACTGTATTCCTTCTATATTGCAGATTGTACCCACAATATCTACGGCACGAATCTTTGACTTTCGTCCGCCTCCAATACATAATCTTGTAATCTGCTTATGAAAAACCGCACCCTTCTTTACCCTTGGCTTTACTGGTTCTCTCTGGCGTCCCCAAAATATTTTCTTAGAGGCAGTATCTATATGCTCGTCAAAAAGCTGCTGACATATTATAATTGGAACACTCGTATAGGCTTCAATTGCTTCTTGCATTTTTTTCTCTGCATTCTGAATCAGACTAATTGCTTTTCCACTCTTTCCATTCCGTCCTGTTCTTCCAATGCGGTGGACGTAGGACTCTTTTCCAGTAGGAAAATCATAATTAATTACATGTGTAATATTGTCAAAGTCAATTCCTCTAGCTGCCACGTCTGTAGCTATTAAGTAATGAAATCTTCCCTCACGAAAATCCTCAATGGTTTTTAGTCTTTCCTTCTGGTCTACTGTTCCATGAAGCATTCCGCACCGAATCCTTGCTTTTCTCAAATGTCGGTACAGCACATTCACCATTTCTCTTGTAGCGCAAAATATCATACCGTTCTCTGGATTTTCCTTGATCAGAATCCGAATTAAAAGAGGCAGTTTTTCTTCATTTTCAACGTAGTAAGCTTCCTGTACAATATCTGGAATTGCTGCTTCTTTATCTTCCATTTCAATGTATATCGGCGTTTTCATATATTCTTCTGTCAATCTCTGCACATGCACGCCCATAGTTGCCGAAAATAACATCATAACCTTATTCTCTGGAATAAACTCCATAATCCGTCTAATGTCTTCAATGAAGCCCATATCTAACATTAGGTCCGCTTCGTCTACAATGAGATACTGGATTTTATCTCCATGCAGCGTTCCTTTCTGAAAATGATCTAAAACCCTGCCTGGTGTACCGACTACAACATGAGATTTCTGCTTTAATGTCAATGCCTGCTTTTCTAACGGAAAACCTCCAAATACAGCAGGAACCTTCAGCCGTTTTTTTCGTCCTATATGAAAAATCTCATCTCGTACTTGTACTGCCAGTTCTCGTGTCGGTTCTAATACGAGAGCCTGTGGTAAATTCTCATCCCAGGTAACTAGCTGGCAAATGGGAATCGCGAAAGATGCCGTTTTTCCGCTTCCTGTTTTGGATTTCACAACTAAATCGTTTTCCTGCAAAGCAAGAGGGATTACCTTCTGCTGTACAGGAGTTGGTACTTTGTATCCCAATAACGTCAATGTCTCCAAAATGGGGTCACTCAGGTTATATTGAGAAAAACTATTATGGGTCATTCTTCTTCCTCGCACATCATCATTTCTTAACACTATTTCACATATTGTAATTACACATAACAGTTTTATTATAACCTACTTCCTATAAAATGACCATTCCTAAATGTGTGAATTTTTTTTGAACACAAGAATGGTTTTAAACAAGTCGCCGTCTAATTGAATCTCAAACTTTCCATTCTGTATTTTCATAAGGCTTTCCACGATTGCCAGCCCCAAGCCAGATCCTTCTGTATTTCTTGACTTATCGCCACGGACAAAGCGTTCCACAACCTCATCTGGCTTAAAATCCAACTCTGTTTTTGAGATATTTTTTATTGTAATCCATACTTCTGCTTCTCTCTCCTGCACAACCACGTATGCCCTTGTCTGAGGCATTGAATATTTTATAATATTTACAAACAGATTTTCAAAAATCCGATATGTTTTCTGGCTATCCAGTTCCATCCAAATTTTTTCTTCTGGCAGCTGATATTTCAGTTCGATATCTGCCTGCTGAAAGCCTTCTCCCAATTCATGCTGTACCTGCTTCATTAGCGCAATAATGTCAACCTCCATCCATTGAAGTTCCACTGTATTGCTGTTTAATTTGCTCACATCAAATAAATCTTCTATCAGTCGTTTTAGTCTTTGGGATTTCTGATCTAATGTATGGATATACTCTTCTCTCTGATCCTCTGTTATATTTTCCTGTTGCAGCAAATTTACATACGTAATCATGGCTGTCAGAGGTGTTTTCAAATCATGAGATATATTGGTAATTAGCTCACTTCTCATTTTCTCACTTTTTACCTCTTCTTCCACCGCCTTCTTAAATCCATTTTTCACTTCCATCAAAGAATCTCCAATTGGCTGAAACCAACCTAAATCCGTTTCCAGGCTCACCTCCAAATTACCCTCCGCCATTTTATTTACAGCACCTAACAACTCTTGATACTTTTTCTCTATGTCACCTAAATACTTATGCAATAAGAAAAATAATACAACAGAATAAATAACTAGTAGAAAAAAACCTGTAACCCAAGTACAGCATATTAGAAAAAGTACAATGTAATTAATAACCAGCACTTTTATAATATTTTTCACAAGAGAGTCTGCATAATTGATTTTTCCAAACCTCTGAATACCCTTTACAATTGTTTTCTTAGTGAACAGCAGACATTTTATTAGGATGCTGTTCTCATATAAAAAACGTTTAATTCCCTTTCGAAACACCTGTAATATGGATACGCAGAGAAAAAAGCAGATACCCAGGTAGACTGCCCAACTCATATAGCACAATACTTCTGCCAGTATCTCAGCCACGTCCATGGGCAAGTTTCCCTCATACAATTCTCTTGTCAGTCTTCCATCTACATAATAAATAGTAAGCTCCGCAAGCATCTGCGCAAACGGTATCATGTAAATTGCTATCGCTATTGTAAGTTCCACAGGAATATTCTTTGTTTTTTTCGTTCCAATCTGAAGGATAGGAATACAAAATAATAGTAATGCCAATATTCCAAGCACTGCTGTTGCACCCACGAATAAGAAAATAAATCCGCCCTCAAAAATCGCATTTCTTTCGCTTATATATGTTTCATAGGAATGATAATAGTTACTCCACAACTGGCCCGATATATAGACTACCATTCCTGCGGTTGCTGCAATAACAGCATATGTTAATAAAATTCCAATCCACCTGCTAGGTACACTCTTTGACTTTTCCATGTCCACATTCTCCTTCCATCCAGCCTTTACTGCTTTTCAATTTTATATCCAACACCCCATACTACTTTTAAATATCTAGGTTCTTTGGGGTTGATCTCTATTTTTTCGCGAATTCTCCTTACATGTACCATTATGGTATCTGTCGTAATTGGCCTTTCATTCCACACGCATTCATAAATTTCATCTGCTGAAAAGACTTTTCCTGGATGCCGCATAAGCAATAAGAGGATTTTAAATTCAATGGGGGTGAGTTTGACTGGTTTTCCATCTACTGTCACCTCTACTGTATCCTCATTCAACTCTAAGCCACCAATCACATAGCAATTTTCCTTAATCTCTTCTTTTGAATCTAATACCTGCAAATATTTTGCATAGCGGCGCAGCTGTGAATTTACCCTTGCTAATAATTCCATTGGTACAAATGGCTTTGTAACATAGTCATCGGCCCCTATATTGAGCCCTGTAATTTTATCAATGTCTTCTGACTTGGCTGACAGCATGATAACTGGAAAATCATATTGTTCTCGAAGCTTCATCGTCATTACAATACCATCCATCACTGGCATCATAATGTCTACGATTGCTAAGTGTATGGTTTCTTGCTGAATCATGTCTAATCCTTCTCGCCCATTTCTTGCTTTTGAAACCTGATAACCTTGATTTTCCAAATAAATACCGATACCATCTAATATTTCTTTGTCGTCTTCTACAACCAAAATATGATATGACGTCATTTCTCTTGATTCCTTTCTATTTATTAAGCTTAATTCGATCATAAAGCATAATTCGATCCATACAAAGGTGAAAAAACGAAAGATTTTCTTAAGAAAATGCTTTCTTAATAGGATAGCATTTATTTTTGTTGTGTGAATACTTGCAAAGTCTGAATTTTATGGTATTATGTAAGGAGAGAAATGGCTTTTTAAAAATATTCTTCTTCTATATCTATATCTTTTGTCATTTCTAATTCTGGATATTTTTCATCTAATTTACGCAAACATTCTATATATGCTTTACTTTGCAACCTTTCAGAAATATCCTCAAATACTTCACTTATATAATACAAATCTTCTTTAGAACACTGTTGTAAATATATTATAGTTTCATTTTCAGATAAATTTCCAACATATTCACCTGCTTTAGTAATATCTGATTCACTTCAACTTTCAGGAAACCAAGCTTGATTGGTTCCAGTTCTTTTTGCTTTAACCTTATGATCTGGAACATTACCAACCCTTACTCCATTGTCATATGTTTTTTCGATATTATATTCTATTCCGTTTTCCTCCAAAAAATCTATATTAGCTTGTCCATGTCCACCGCTGTTTTGAATTTTACTTCGGTCTCCTCATGGAGAAAAATTGATTTTGAATCTACTTTTTTTTAATTCGCATAATAAAACGCACCATTCGCAACAAATTTTTTTGCTACAAAAAGTACGTTTATATGAGTGTATTGGAACTTGACCTAAAAATCCTATAGTATAACCATAATAAATTTAATTAGCAAACCAAAAACATTTTTTAATATTATTATTCTGTTATATACTTATTGGGTACTATGTCTGCAAGCCATACTTTTTCATTGCCGTAATAAAATTTTATACCATCTTCATATGCCTTTTTTGCATTTATTAAAAGTATAATCGGTCTATCATCATGCCTTTTACCAACATTTCGAGCCGTTTCAATATCTTGTGACAGATGTACATACTGTCTATTTTGCGGTAATAGCCCTTTCTCTTTAATAGAATCTAAATACCTTCTTGCTGTACCATGATATAATGTATTAGGGGGACATTTTTCATCCTTTACAATTTTTATAGGAATAGAATGTCCATAAAATGCTCTTATTTTTCCATTTTTAATCTCATGGCGCTTTTTCTTTGATTTTATAATCATTTCTATTAAGCTATTTTCATCTACATCTTTCCACTTTTCCGAGACATGTAATGCACTCAAAAGTTGTATTACTGGCACCCATCCATCCTCGTCCATTTCCAAGTCATATTCCCACGGTGCATGCCTCAATGCATATGATATTTCTTTACTTAATTCCTCCATACCATTCAATTTCTTTCACCTCACATATTTGAGCTTTAAATTAATAAATACCTATTTCATCTTTCATCTGATATAAAATTATACTCTATTATTTTATTCATTACTTTCATCCTTTATCATTTCTTCAATAGCGTCCTTGAACCAACTCCAAAAACAATCATATTCTTTTCTTTGCTCATATCCATCACTAGCAAAATCATGAATAATTTGAACCTTGTTTCCTTTACCAACTTCAAAGCAAAATTAATACCTCATTTTTCACCTTCCGAGAAATGTTGATGTTGTATAATAAAAATTGCCACCCTATTCTCAAGGATTTTGATATATAATAAATACAAGAAGAGGAGAATTGAGATGGCAGAAAAACGAATTACAAAATCATATGATCAAGAATTTAAAGCACAAGCAGTAAAACTTGCACAGGAAATAGGCGGGCATAAAGCCGCTGCAGAACTTGGGCTTCCAACAGGTACTATTTATACATGGATAAAAGCATTTAAGGAGGGACGCTTAGAGGCAAAAGAGGCTGTTCATACGCCAAATAATGCATTATCTCTTAATGAAGAGTTAATTGAGCTCAGAAAACGCGTTAGAGATCAAGATAAAGAGA
>NZ_FOYZ01000013.1 GCF_900112775.1 Anaeromicropila populeti | reverse complement strand
AGTTTTTCATACAGACAGAGGAAACGAGTTTAAAAATAAAATAATTGATGAGGTTCTAAATGCCTTTAAAATCAAACGTTCCTTAAGCCAAAAAGGGTGTCCATATGATAATGCAGTTGCAGAAGCAGGGTATAAGATTATAAAGACAGAATTTGCATTTAAAAGAGTTTTTAGCAGTTTAGAGGAACTGAAAAGAGAATTAAGTGATTATGTAAAGTGGTATAACAATAAACGTATTCATGGAGCCTTAAATTATATGACTCCAGTAGAATATCGTTTATCTAAAATGACCGAATAAAAATTGTATAAAAAAGTGTTGACAATCCATATAATACGTTGTTGCTTCTACCTTCTTCTGCAATTTAATTGTTTCTTTTATCCCAACTTCACTTATGTTTTGACCTGAAAAGTTCTCTCCATAATTAAAATGGTTATCCATGTATATTAAGTAATCTGGTTTACTCTTTGGCTCGGACGAGTAATTTGAACTTTCAAATTTTCCCGCCTCGCCCTCATTCATGATATTGCCAAGCACGCCTGCCACAAATTCAGCCTCATATCCCTCGTTTAAAAGTTTCTCGCCTGCAACTAATATTGCCGCCTTTTTATCATCTGACAATTTCAAAGACGTATCTTTATCTAGATTATCCAGCATCTTATTAATAGCAGGAGTCTTTCCATTGAACTTTGGCTCTAAGGATTTCTTATATTTTTCATAGACACTAGGTGGCATCCCTGGAACATAATCTTTAGATGGATTCTTTGCTAATGCAGTTGCACTGCTGACGACCGTTGACTTTAATGCTTGTTTCGTATAGATTATGGGGGCATCCGTTATGTATTTGACTCCACTGATTACCCTATTTATATTACTATGTACAGTTGAATTCGTACTATTAGAATTACTGGCTATCTTACCTTCCATTTTGGATGCACTGCTCACAGCAGATAAGCCTAGCATTTTGTTGCTACTTGTTTTTGTTGCACTGATAGGCTTGCTACTGCTTTTTTTTATCGTGCTCTTTGATGAAGTTGTAGTATTGCTGTTGCTTTTAGTTGAAGTTGGACTTTTGCTACTACTTGTTTTACTGCTACTCTTAGTTGAAGTCAAACTTTTACTACTGCTCGTTTTACTACTGCTCTTAGTGGCAGTCGAACTTTTACTACTACTTGTTTTACTACTGCACTTACTTGAACTCGAACTTTTGCTACTGCTTGTTTTACTGCTGCTCTTATTTGAACTGCTTGAAGTACTATTGCTTGTCTTGCTTCCACTTTTTGCAGAAGAAGTTGTTGTACTAGATGTACGGGTTACTTTCATACTCATTACGTTTCCTATATGATATTACATTTAAATAGATACCATATTCCCTTTCTTGTTTTCTTACACACATTCTGATATTGCTGGCTCTCAACGAACCCCCAATATACCATTTTGCATCTTCTGTCCCGACAGGCAATTTAATATCTGTTTTTATCTTATGTAGGTTAAAACTTTAAATAAGAAGAAAGAGTACAAAATTGCACACCCCTTCCCATTTTATTAACATTTACATCCTTGACATAGAATTATATCATAAGAGCAAAAAAATGACAATAAATAATTTTACTATAAAAATACAGAATAGTACAATTTACCCATAATATATTTTCCTCCATAACGAGAAAAAGACGGTCACCGAAATGACCGCCCGGGTTATTGCTTATAAAGTTACCGTCACATTGCTACCATCCATGAATTCGAATCTGTACTTCTTTGCCCCTAGACCGTGACCTCTGTAACAATCAGCTGTGCAAGTTCTGACACATAGTTCTCCAGCTTTCCTTCCATGACAATGCTAAGCATCTGCTCTGCCCTTAGTCTTTGCAGGGGCGTACCATAGTTACGCAAAAAGGTATAACCTTTTGCAAAATAGTTATATTGGAATTTACCCCCCACAGAACCGTGAAGGACAAAGGGCAAGAAACAGCCCTTTAAAACACAGATTTTGAATGTACTTTTTAGCAATATGTAATCAAAGAATCCCCATTTTAAGCCACTTGTAGCACCTTTTTGGGATACCAAGCATAGTGTCTTAACACCAATCTGCATTGGTAAGAAAACTAATTACTATGTCTCCTGTTTCATAGGCAAGAAGACATCCAATCGCATTTTTGTCATTATAATAAAATTCAGATCCTGTAATATCAAATTGAGTTTCTGTAAAATCATCTTTACTATAAACACATGACTTATTCAATAAAGAACGAAACTGCCTTTTTTCATCCATATCAACCGTACTATCTTCTCTCCATCTAGCTATGTTATATCCAAAAGCTAATTCAAACACATTGTAATCTTTATCCAAAACAGCTTGTTCATTACCAATTTTTTTCTTCATTTCTCTATATGTTGATAAAAAATTTTTCATTACTATCTTTCCCTCATTTACCGTATATACAGGAAAACTGGAAGAAAGTTCATTCAAAATCATCTGCATATTCTTCCTCCTTAAAACATTTCATCAATTGCCCTGTCCCACTCATAAAAAAACCATCAGGCCAAAAATTCAATCGTCCATCAATCTGAATTTTAAGTGACTCGACTAGAGGTTCCATTCTCGAATTTTTGCTGAAATAATACAAATTAATCATCTCAGGTTTTATCATTTCTCTCTTTGCACTTAAACGTATTCCATTTAACAGATGATCACTATGAGACTCTACAATTACTTGCACACCTCCACTTGCCGCCATTGCAGTCAATTCCCCATTTTGCTTTGTCCTTTTGGATGCAGATGTGCCTCTGGATTTTCTAAAATAATTAAATCATCCCTTTTTGCTTTTAATAATGATACAATAACTGGAAGTACATATGATATACCAAACCCCACATTATTTGCTGTATACTCGTAAATTACGTCCCCCCTGTTTGCCTGATATGAATCCCCATTAAGTTAGCACTCTCATAATTTTCAAAACATATTTTTAATAAGGATAGTTTTTGTAAATGGACAAGGAATATGTCATTAAAATAAATCTGACCCCCGCTCACCATGATAATCCCCACGAACCTTATTTTTGGTGCATTCTTGGCTATCACGACAACTGGTGCAACGAAGGAAGTGGATGGTCAGCAACACCTGAATCGGCATTTCAGGATGCATTGGATTATTATAATCGCTGTCAGGGAGACAAGTCGTCCCCCTGACAGTTTAACTAAAGTATCAACATGGCATCTCCAAAACTAAAAAAACGATATCTCTCCTTCACAGCCTCTTCATATGCTGCCATAACTTGTTCCTTCCCTGCCAATGCAGAAACAAGCATAAGAAGCGTTGATTCTGGAAGATGAAAGTTGGTAATTAGGCAGTCCAATACCTTAAACTGATATCCAGGGTAAATAAAGATATCCGTATCTCCGCTTCCTGGTTTCACAAAACCATTTTCATCCGCTGCCGATTCCACAGTTCTGCAACTGGTTGTACCAACACAAATCACACGGTTTCCTGCCCTCTTGGCAGCATTAATCTTTTCTGCTTCGTCTGGAAATACCTGAAAGTATTCAGAATGCATATGATGATTTGTAACATCTTCCACTTTTACAGGGCGGAATGTCCCCAGTCCTACATGTAATGTTACATGAGCAATGACAACACCCATTTTTTCAATTTCTTCTAGCAATTCCTTTGTAAAATGAAGACCCGCCGTTGGTGCTGCTGCTGAGCCTTCATATTTTGCATAAACCGTCTGATAACGGTTCTTATCCTGTAATTGATGGGTAATATAAGGTGGAAGTGGCATCTGACCCAGCTGATCCAAAATTTCTTCAAAAATTCCATCATAATAAAACTTCACATACCGATTTCCTTCCTCAACAATATCCATAATCTCTCCAACCAGCAGACCATTGCCAAATACAATGCGGGAACCTGTGCGTGCTTTTTTCCCTGGCTTTACCAGTGTTTCCCACACATCATTTTCCATTCTCTTTAAAAGCAGAAGTTCAACCTTAGCTCCTGTTCCTTCTCTCTCTCCAATTAGACGAGCAGGTATTACCTTCGTATTATTCAATACAAGACAATCACCCGCTCTCAGATACTCTTTCACATTTTTAAATATTTTATGCTCTACCTTCCCAGTATCCTTATTCAAAATAAGCAGTCTTGAGCCAGAACGATCGGCAAGGGGATCCTGAGCAATAAGTTCTTCTGGTAAATCGAAATAAAAATCCTTTGTTTTCATATAATCCTCTTTCTTGGTCATGTTCATAAATAGTATATATTTATTATACATACTTTTTACAAAAACCCTAGTCTTTTTTTATAAAAAATAGTAAAATAGAAATAAGATGAAAGGAGGGGATCGAATGCCTATTACAACATTTGCTGCAATAGATGTGGGGTCCAATGAAATCTCTTTAAAAATTTTTGATATTTCCAAAAAATATGGAATTAATGAAGTTGATCATGTCAGGCATACGATAGAATTGGGTTCTGAGACATACAAATATGGCAAAATCAGCAGTTCGCTGGTAAATGAATTATGTGATGTTTTGAAAGGCTTTACTGAGAAAATGAAGGAATATAATGTGCAGGATTATATAGCCTATGCTACCAGCGCAATTCGTGAAGCTTCCAACAGTGTACTAATTTTGGATCAGATAAAACTGCGGTCTCAGATAAAAGTAAAAATTATTAGTAATTCCGAACAACGTTTTTTATGCTGCAAGGCAATTGCATTAAAAGAATCCAGCTTTCAAAAAATTATTGAAAAGGGTACAGCCATTGTAGATGTCAGCTCAGGAAGTATGCAGATTACGTTATTTGATAAGGGTTCCTTAATCTGTACACAAAATATCAAATTAGGTTCATTGAGAATCCGGGAAATGTTAAGTGACTTAGAAAATAAAACAGATGATTATCATAATCTTATTTCAGAATACATCAATAATGATTTAAAAACTTTTAGTGATTTGCTATTTAAATATTATAAAATTGAACATATTATTGCAGTAGGCGAGCAGCTGAATGAATTTATGTTTTACGCAGAAGAACGTTTGAAAATGCAGGCTGTTCCAGCCAAAGAATTTAAGCGGATTTTTGAAAAAATTTCAAAGAAATCGTTAGAAAGCATTAGTACCGATTTATCAATTTCAAAAGAACAGGCATCCCTTGTTTTACCAACTGCTATGATTTATAATACTATTTTTACAGAAACCAATGCCCAGAATATTTATTTTTCAGATATTACCTTATGTGACGGCATTGCTGCTGATTATGCGGAAAAGAAGGAAAAAATCATTTCCGGACATGACTTTGTCAACGATATTGTTTCTGCTGCAAAGAATATTGCTTCTCGATACCATTGTAATAGCAAACATACAGAAAATGTAGAATATTTATCACTAAGCATTTATGATGGCATACGTAAGCTCCATGGTCTGGGAAAGCGTGAGAGACTTTTACTGCAAATTGCTGTTATTTTGCATAGCTGCGGAGAATATATCAATATGAATTCTGTTCAGGAAAATTCATATAATATTGTAATGTCTACCGAAATCATTGGGTTATCTCACCATGAACGTGAAATCGTTGCCAATCTCGTCCGGTACAACACACAAACTTTTCCGCGATACACCCATCTAATTGCAGGGCTGGATAAAGATACTTATATAAAAATCAGCAAGCTGCTGGCTATCCTGCAAATTGCCAATGCAATGGATAAAAGCCATAAACAAAAGTTTTCAGCTATTACCTTATCTTTAAAGCAGACGGTACTAACTATCACTACGGATACATTAGAAGACATTACACTGGAATCTGGGCTATTTGAGAAGAAAGCAACTTTTTTTGAGGAAGTATATGGTATCAAACCATTAATCAAACAGAAAAGGAGTAAGTCGTTATGAGTTCAACAACCAATCAATATATGAAACCTGATTATTTCACTAATCGGGAATTAAGCTGGCTGGAATTTAATCAAAGAGTATTGTTAGAGGCTAAGGATAAATCTTTACCTCTTCTGGAGCGGGTGAAATTTTTGAGCATAACAGCTTCCAATTTAGATGAGTTTTTTATGATCCGAGTTGCTTCTTTACGTGATTTGGTTCATGCCGATTATACCAAGCAGGATCTTTCGGGAATGTCACCCAACGATCAATTAGAAGCGATCAGCCTAAAAACCCATGAAATGGTACAGACACAGTATGCTACATACAATCGTACCTTTTTACCTCAGCTTAAACAAAATAAAATAAAAATAATTACAGAATATGAAAAATTATCAAGTGCCCAAAGCAAATATATTGACAATTATTTTAAAACTGACATTTATCCAGTTTTAACCCCTATGGCAGTAGATTCATCAAGACCATTCCCATTGATTCGAAATAAAACACTTAACATTGGTGCTTTGATACATGACAAAAAAACGGATGTTGACTATGATTTTGCAACGGTTCAGGTTCCAGACGTTTTACCTAGAGTGATAGAAATACCATCTGGAAAGGATGACGAAAAAGATTTTATATTATTAGAACAGGTAATCGAAAAAAATATTGGAAAATTATTTTTTAATTACGAAGTAATCTGTGCTTTTCCTTATCGTATTATGAGAAATGCCGACTTGACCATTGATGAAGATGAAGCAGCTGATTTGCTAATGGAAATTGAAAAGCAGCTGAAAAAACGTCAATGGGGAGAAGTCATCCGCCTTGAAGTTGAAGAAAATATAGATAAACGTTTACTCAAGATTTTAAAGCAAGAACTCAGTGTAAAGGATTCTGACATTTATAAAATAAATGGTCCGTTGGATTTGACTTTTTTAATGAAAATTTACGGATTAAATGGATTTGATCATTTAAAATATCCTAGATATGTTCCACAGCCTGTAAAGGGACTAAGCAGCGATACCAGCTTGTTTTCCCAGATTCGTTGTGGAGATATTCTGCTTCATCACCCCTATCAAACCTTTGATCCCGTAGTGGATTTTGTCCGCCAGGCTGCCAAAGATCCATACGTTCTTGCAATTAAGCAGACCCTTTACCGCGTCAGCAGCAACTCTCCTATTATTTCTTCTCTGGCTCAGGCTGCTGAAAATGGAAAGCAAGTTACCGTTCTTGTAGAATTGAAAGCCCGATTTGATGAAGAAAATAATATTCTCTGGGCCAGAAAGCTGGAGAAGGCAGGATGCCATGTGATTTATGGATTAGTAGGATTAAAAACCCACAGTAAGATTACACTGGTTGTTCGTAAGGAGGATGATGGTATCCGCCGGTATGTGCACCTTGGAACGGGAAACTACAATGATTCTACTGCAAAGCTCTATACCGATATGGGATTACTGACTTGTTCCAAACCAATTGGCGAGGATGCGACAGCCGTATTTAATATGCTGTCAGGCTACTCTGAACCTCTTGTATGGAATAAGCTTGCTGTGGCTCCATTATGGCTGAGAGACAAATTTTTATATTTAATCAGACGAGAAACGGAACATGCTCAATCGGGAAAACCAGCTCACATAATAGCCAAAATGAATTCTCTTTGTGATGCCAGCATAATCGCTGCTTTGTACGAAGCTTCTTGTGCTGGTGTCAAAATTGATTTAATTGTTCGTGGAATTTGCAGCTTAAAGTCGGGCATTCCTGGTGTCAGTGATAATATTAAAGTCCGTTCTATCGTTGGCAACTTCCTTGAGCATTCTAGAATTTTTTATTTTTATAACGATGGGTTTGTGGAAATATACATGGGCAGTGCTGACTGGATGCCAAGAAATTTAGACAAACGTGTCGAAATCATGTTTCCAGTTGAGGACGATCGTCTGAAGCAAGAAGTGATTCAAATATTAGAAACCCAGCTTTCTGATACTGTCAAGGCTCATATTTTGAAATCTGATGGTTCTTATGAAAAAGTAGATAAGCGTGGGAAAAAAGTAATTAACTCCCAGGAGTACTTTTGTAAAAAAGCAATAAAGGAAGCAAAAAATGAGAAGAAACAAAAGCAAGACAATTCCAGGACATTTGAACCTCTTATGAAATGGAATGAATAGATAGATTCGTGAAACGGCAAATGGGTATGCTTGCATACCCATTTGCATTTTGCTCTATAGCACCCGCTATGTGGATAAACCTCGTATTTTACATAACAAATACCGTATTGCGCCTTTCTTTTTTTTGTATAACTCACTAATTTTAATAATATCCTGATTTACCCGTAAAGCCTCCTCATTACTAGCACAATGATTCGAATATCGAACTTTTATAAAAATATCCCAGACTGCTTGTGTCTCTAATTTTGAAAGTTCTTTGTTCTGCCCAATACGACTTCTAAACTGTAAAATCGTTTCTCCCAGTTCCAAGTCATACCCAAATTTTCGTAAATAGAATAACATTTCTCCAAAAAGCAATTCAATCTGTCTGGAAGGGTCAGCATTTTTAAACCGCCTCTTTCTATACCAAATTACACAAAGAAACATAATAGAAAATAATAGAATAATCATAAAAACTGAAACTATTATAAATTGAGCATATGCTTTATTCCACTTCTTCTCAACCTGATTCTCCTGCTTTACTAAATTAATGTCCAGCACTTCTGTCGCCTCTGGCTTCATGAATTCGGGAATCTCAGGTTCTTGTTCCACATAGTATTTTTTAGTAATCCAAGAAGTTGTATTATTCATAGAATAAGTTCCTGGAGTTGCATCAAATCTAACCCAGCCGTAACCACAAAAATATGCTTCACACCACGCATGAGCACTTTTACTGCTAATCTGATACCATTCTCCCTCCATATTTTCTTCATAATCAGCCACAATCCCCTCAACATACCGTGTAGGAATACCTATGCATCGTCCTAAAACGGTCATTGCACTGGCAAAATAAGTACAATAACCTTCCTGTTGCTCAAATAAGAAGGAATCAACAAAGTCACTGTCCTCAGAACCTTCTTTCACCTGTTTTGTATAAGGAAATGCCTTTAAGTACTTTTGGATCGCCTCAAGTCTGTCAAAATTGTTCTCACACCCAATCGTCAGCTCATCTGCCTTTTCTCTCACTCTTTCTGGCAGCTCCTCTGGCAGCTGCGTATAGACTTTTTTTATCTGGTTTTCACGAGATGCTAATTTATTTCTAAATTCTTCTGATAAAACCTCTTCTATGGTTCCAGCGTTACTTTTAAGCAGTTCCTTCTTCAATTCTTCCACCTTTTCTGACCTATTCAAATTCACATCTGCAATTGAATAATAAGTAAAAGAATCCAAACCTCTTAAATAGTTTTTGACTACCTCACTTTTTTCATTTACCTCAAAATAATCGAAAGAATATTCTAGCCCCTTTTTCTTCTGTTTAGAAAACAAAATATTACTGTTGCTGTCATCAACTTTGTTATCTGAGTTTCTTAGAAAAAACCTATATGTGTACTGGGGATAGAAAAGTGTTTTTGTCTTAATACGGTTATATCGGATATGACCTTTTAGGTGATTCACCAATATTTCATCTTCACCAGGAACCATACTCCCCTGGCAAAACGAAAAAAGTAGTTCTTTGAATGCAAGTTGGTATTCCTTTTCTCCATCCACATTCCACACAGTATCCTTTTTCCAGCCGTTTCCTGTATAAGTATCGTATACACTTCCTCTCAGATAAGTCATGCCTTTAGAATTTCCTACGATTTTCGCTGTCAGCATAATCCGATCATTTTCGTTGATACTTCCACCTAATACCGTTTCTTTTTCTTCCCCATATCCAATACCCGATAATGAGAATGAATCGGTTCCCTTTGAAAACGCCATTGATATATTTTCATATACACTGGTCACATTCTCCTTCATATTCTCATACCCTGTAATAATCCACTTCCAGCTAATCGGTCTGTCCTTTACCGGCATCATAAAAATAAGAACAGTCATGCAGAAAAAGAAAGGAAATAAATAAGGAGTAACCTGCTTTTGTTCCTGCTGATTTGTCCGTTGACTAAAACCATGAACTAATTCCACCAAAAGACATATGGTATAATAAAGCAACAGGATTACAAAAAAATATTCTACTGAAATCTCTTTTATACCTAAAATAACCAAAAATACCATTGCACCAATACAATATACTGCCTTTCCTGCCTTATATTTTGTTACTACATACAAGAATGCCGTTACACCTATCTGTATAGGAAGCAAAAGAATTACTGCATATAACGCTTTATAATCTTCTTTTTCCATCTGATACCCATCAAGCCATATTGTCACACGATGAACCAGTTCTGGTATACTTACCTTTGAAATCCAAAATGCAATACTTCCAATAACCAGCAGTGAAATCATTACTCCAATAGAAATTCCATTTAATTTATTCTTTTCTATAATCCAAATTAGTCCTGCCAGAACGATACTACAACTAATAATAGCAGGCAGCATTTGTTTAAATTGCAGCCATTTCATACATTGAAAACCAACGGCACAAGAAAAGAAAATTAGATTCAATTTATAGAAAAGTTCACACCAAATATTTTTTTTTAAAAACTCTATCCGATCCATTTAGTTTTCTAATCCTTCCTCCAATACTTTCTTTAAGTCGTCCTGATATTTTGCTACTGTAACAAAAATTCCCTGCTCTCTCATATATTGCAGGTACTCCCGGCTGTCTTCCTTTCCATCCCATACAAAAATCACACTAACCTGCATTCCCTGTCCAAGAGCAGCTTCTGCTTTTTCAAACAGCCCTCTGGAAATGCAATGGGTCAAAATTACCAGCTGACTAGCTTTAATACCTTGCAAAATTACTGTTTCCAGTAAGGCATCCATCTTTAATGCCGAGTGAAATCGAAGTTCCTTTGTTTGTTTATAGAAAGAATCAAATTCAGCTATATTGGAAATGGAATTATTTTGAATCCCACCCTGTTCATAAACCACTGTACATGGGTTACTTCTCTCCACACAATAAATCATTATAGATAAAGCAGCCTCCAGTAAAATATCCTCTGCCATTATCTGATTCTCTCCATCGGCTGTTTTAGATAAATCAAGCAAAATACCTATCGCCGGCTTTGGAATCCCTTGAATTTTTCTAACCAGTAGCTGATTACTTTTTGCACTTGCTTTCCAGTGAATCAGTCGTTTATCATCGCCAGGTAAATATTTTCTCACATCTACATCTGGTTCTTCTTGTTCCTTTTCTAATACCGCTGCATTTTTCTTTGCATCCTCATCCAGTTTTAAGAAAGCCATCTTCTCCAACTTTAGAATTTTCGGAAGTACCGTAACAGAATATTTTGAAAAAACAGGATACGTAATAGAAAATAAATACAAATAGTCTGTGATTACTACCGATTTTATTCCAACAAAATACTCCCCTCTATAATGACAGCAAATTGAAGTTGCCATGGAGTAGCTTTGGCCAGGAAGCAAGCAGTATTCCTTCTTTCTGTTTTCTTCCAATATGGTTGAATAGTCATCAAAAAAATTTACTCTCACACTCTCATAGGTTACAAAATCCTCATTCTCAATCTGAAAGGTATACTCTGTAGTTTCTTCCTTTACCAGTGTTTTCTTCCCTATATCTTGATACAGCTTAAATCGTAAAAATACGTAAGCGGTATAAATCACAGAGACTACTGGCAGCATTAATGCCAGATAGAAAAGGCTATAGGGAATTATACCACCATAAAAGCTGGCAAATATTCCTGTTCCTATAATACATACTAATACAAATAATCTTGTCTGCCACATAGCATTCCCCTAAATAATTGGTACTTTCATTTGATTTTTGATTGCCAAAATTACTTTTTCACCTGTCTGCTTTTTAATCTTTGCTTCCGTTGAGAGCATAAGCCGGTGGGCAAATACAGGTACTAAAATATGTACAATATCATCTGGTATAACAAAATTTCTGCCACGAACAAAAGCCATTGCCTGACTTGCACGAATGGCTGCTAACGTTCCTCTTGGACTGATTCCCAGAGTAATATAATTATGATTTCTTGTTGCCTCTACAATATCTAATAAATATTGAATTAAATCCTTATGAATGGTTACTTCATGTACAGCATTTCTGATAGCTTTCATATCTTCCGCAGAAGCACACTTCTCTATTGTCTTCCAGCTCTTTTCATGCAAAAATTTATCTATCATGGATTGCTCCTGCTCCCTCTTTGGATATCCCAAAGATAATTTCATTATAAACCGATCCAGCTGTGCTTCTGGAAGATGGTAAGTACCTAAAAAATCTGATGGATTCTGAGTAGCAATAACCAAAAAAGGTTCTGGCAGCTGATACGTTTTTCCATCAACTGTAACCTGCCCTTCTTCCATTGCCTCCAATAAACTGGACTGGGTTTTTGGCGAAGTACGATTAATTTCATCTGCCAAAATGACCTGATTCATTATCACACCATGATTAAACTCAAAACACCCTTTTTGAGGATTAAAAACAGAGTACCCCATCACATCCCCTGGAAGTGTATCTGGTGTAAATTGTATTCTTCCAAAACTGCATCCAATTGCTGAAGAAATCGACTTGGCAAGTGTGGTTTTTCCTACACCCGGTATGTCTTCCAGCAAAATATGCCCCCCAGCTAAAAATGCTGCAAGGGAAAGTTCCAAAACCTCTTCTTTTCCAACAATTACCTGGTTCAAAGCATTTAATATACTAGTAATCTTCTCCTTATTCCTTTCCATATACATCCCCCGCTTTTTTTCCTGCAAGATAATTAATAAACTGCTGTGCCGTTCTACCTGATATACCACCATGACTCAATTCCCACTTATTTGCTTCTTTACACAGTTCTTCCTCTGAAAGGTGAATGTTATTATTTCTTCTGGCTAAAGCAATGACAATTTCAAAGAATTCCTTTTGAGTTGGTTTTGAAAAATTAATGCTGACACCGAATCTGTTTACCAACGACAATTTTTCCTGCATAGTTTCTGATCGATGTAGCTCTCCATTTGTTCCATCATTTCTATCTCCCCATGTTTCCCGTATTAAATGTCTTCTATTGGATGTTGCATAAATTAGAACATTATCTGGTTTTGTCTCAAGACCGCCTTCGATTACTGCCTTCAAGTATTTATATTCTATTTCAAATTCTTCAAAAGACAAATCATCCATATAGATGACAAATCTATAGTTTCTATCCTTTATTTGCTGGATAACAGCCGTCAGTTCCTGAAACTGGTGCTTGTACACTTCAATCATCCGAAGTCCCTTGCCATAGTATTCATTTAAAACAGCCTTAATGCAAGTTGACTTTCCTGTTCCGCTATCACCAAACAGCAACACATTATTTGCCTTTTCACCTGCAACAAATGCTTCCGTATTTTCAATTAATTTCTTTTTCTGAATCTCATATCCAATTAAATCCTTAAGTACGACTTGATCGGTATTCGTAATAGGTGAAAGCAGAACTTTTCCTTCTGTCTGTTCGATACGGAATGCTTTATTCAAACCAAATTTACCCACTCCGTATTTTTTATAAAAATCCGTTACTACCTGGTAAAAGTCTTCTGCTCCACCTGCATTTTCTAATCCATGGGTTAATTCCTGAACTCTGTCACTTACATTTTTATTATAGCATCTTTCCTTCTTTTCAATTGCATGATACTCATTAATTATTTCAAAACAATTCAAATTCAGCTTTTTTTCTAATCCACTAAAATCATAATGAAATAAGGTATGAAATATTTGAAAATCCTGTAGAGCAAACTTCTTTACAGAACCCTCCCTTGCACCCGCTTTTTCTGAAACAATACTAAAGGGATTCTCATGGGTTGCCAATAAAAATGACAGATAATTTCTCCAGAGATTCTTATCAAATCCATATTTTGTGGCAATCGTAAGCAACTCATTTATCTGCTGATAGATATTTGAAATGACTTCCTCCTTTTGAAATCCACCAGCTTCTACTTTTCTGTAAACTTCTGCCATTTCATATAATATACTGCCATTTTCCATATTTCGATAAATAACTAGTTTTGAAATTTCTTTATGCATTTTTTCTCATCCTCTATTTGTAATTACTCCAATATTTTTTCCATTTTCTCTGCAATCTCACCTGACACTGAGCCAATTACTTCTGACTGGACAGCTACCTCTTGAGCTGTAGCTGCGATTGTTTTCGTTTTCTCATTAACCTCAAAAATAGTATCCACAAAAATCTTACTTTTTTCCTTAAGCTCGTGTATTGCTGGTAATAGTGCATCACTATTTTTCCTGCTTTCATCTACTGCCTCCTTTGTCTTCTCTGCAAGCAGCCTGACCTGATTGGCAATTACACTAAAACCTCTCCCTGCGTCTCCTGCCCTGGCTGCTTCAATTGAAGCATTCAATGCTAACATATTGGTTTTTGATGAAATATTTACCACAATGCGGTTAGTATTCTCATAATCCAAAATGAATTTCTCAATTTCCTCCAGAGAATCTTTTAATAATTCCGCATACCTTCTTAACTGCTCTAATGCCTCTGACATATCAAGGGTATCCACTGCTGTATGCTCATTTTGCTCTCCCAGTTCCTCAATGGAGGTATGTAGTTTATCAAAAATCATAAAAATATTTTTATATTCTGCCTCTTTTGCAACCTTTGCTGCCTTCAGTTCATTAGTCATTTTATGAATACATGCTTTTTCAAGCTCTAGTTCATCTTTAATATAATGTACACAATTTTCCTTTTTATTATATCCATTATAAATTGCTTTTGCCATCTGTTTACAGGTCGAATATCCGCAGGCACTGCAATTAAACTTTTGTTTTTCTAAAGTATCCTTCTTCATTTCTTTCAATATCTTTTGATAATCAGATTCTGTCATTTCCCGTTCTGCCACTTTAGCATTGTGGTTATATTCTCTTATAAAATCATTGATATCCAAAGCTTTAAAATGTTCATTTAAGCGGATTAACCGTGTACTCTCTGGAACAGATGGGTCAAATGGATTCTTCTTATCCTTTCTCTGGGACTTTCCTCTTTCCTTTTGCAGTTCCATTAAAATTTCTTCTTCATCATTCTTATCTGCCTCAGTGCCAGTTCCATACAAACAACCCTTTGAACAATTTAATGCATCAATAAGAAAAGGAGCTTCTTTTTTCCCTTTAATTCGTTTTGCATACTTTTTTAAATAGTCATAAACCTGCTCTTCTCCTTCTATCTGCCTGATAAACTGATCTTTACCAAGAAAAAATTCAACATTTTCCTTAAGGCCTCCTGGCATAGGATACAGTGAACCTAATCCATATTCCAATTCCTCTGCTGCCTGCTTATCCATACTGACATCACCTATTTTTCCCATCAGTTTTGAAAAAGTAACATTGTATTTCACATATCCTTTTGTATTTGCATCATCTATCTCTACTTTTTTTGCAATACAAGGGCTGAGAAATGCCAGCTTATCTGTATTTTTCAAATATTTTTTCAGGTAAACTGCTGTGCACATCATAGGACTATGTACTGGTATTAACTTAGAAAGCAGCGATGGCTCGTATTTTTCAATAAAATCAACTATGGCTGGACAAGGCTGAGATATTCCTCCAGACAGTTGATGTTTCAATATATATTGCAGGTAAGCCCATGTTGTGATATCAGCCCCAGTACTCACACTATAAAAATGTTTTACACCCTTTTGTTTTAAGTATCCCAGTACTGCTCCATATTGTTTCGAATAATTAGCAGTAAATGCGGGAGCAACAATTAGTGAAATTTGTTCCCCTCGTTCTAAATCAGAAAAAAACTCCTCGGTATCGTCCTTATATTCTCTAGCCTTATGATTGCAAGATCGTAAACAACTTCCACAGTGTATGCATTTTTCTCCGTCCACATAAATTCTGCTTAGGCTATTTTCCTCTCTTGCATAATTGGCTCCTAGTATAGGACACACAATAATACAGCGATTACAGCCAGTACAGTTATCATTCGTAAAAACCAGCCCTTTGTTTAGCAATATAAAGCCCCCTCATACTATGTTATATTCATTTTATAACAAATGAAATACAAATACAAGAACTAACTGCCAAGTACAAATAACTTGAAAGGGGGACTTTCTGTCGAATATAACCAACATCTGATTTACGGAATAGTTTTGAATAATATACTCTACACAAAAAGAGCTTTATTGACAATTGTTATCTTCCTTTCTAAAGAATATACTTAAATTGCGAAGAAAATTTATTTAAGGAGGCTACATAATGAGAAAAAAGAATCTTGCTTTATGTTTAGCTGTTGTCCTTACAGTTGGTCTGACTGCAAAGTCATTTTCCCCACCTACTGTTGAGGCGGCAGCTGCACAACCAACACAAACAAATTTAATCAGCAATGGAAACTTTAGTTCTGGCATGACAGACTGGGGAAGTTTTACAGCTGAAGGAGGCGAAGCTGATATTTCATCAACCAATGGTATGCTTACCGCAGAAATCACAGACAGCGGTACGGAGAATTGGAGTATCCAGGCATATCATGAAGACTTTCAAATGTACAAGAACGGGGTATATTTGTTGAAGTTTGACGTTTCATCCTCTATCAACAGAGAAATTGACTACAGAATTCAGCTGAATGCTGATGACTATCGTGCTTATACAGAGGATAGAATTTCTACAAGTCCTGCTACCCAGACTATATCTGTTCAATTTACAATGAAAGAAGCTAATGATTTAGCTCCAAGATTATGCTTTAACCTTGGAAATGCTGAAGCATCTTTACCAACCCACACTGTAACCATCGATAATGTTGAATTACTTCTTTTAGACGGAAGCAATATTGTATACAATGAAAAAACAGAAGAAAGCTGCAATATTATTGTTAACCAACTTGGTTACAAGACAACTGACCAGAAAATTGCCGTATTCCGTGGAAGTAATGTTGGAACCACATTTAAGGTTGTAAATGTTGCTACAAATCAAGTAGTCTACCAAGGAACTGTTTCCAGCGGAAAGTATAATAGTGCCGCAGGTGAAACAGATTATACTGGAGATTTTTCCAGTGTCACAGCCGAAGGTACCTACCAGATTATCATGGATGGTTTAGAAAACTCTTATTCGTTTGAAATCGCAAATGATATCTATTCAGATGTGTTCACTGATGCAATGAGATTCTTCTATCTACAAAGATGCGGCGAAGAAATTCCTAGTTCTTTAGGTTCTGTTTGGTCACATGGAATATGTCATACTGCAAAAGCTAAAATCTATGGCACTAATGATTATATTGATGTATCTGGTGGATGGCATGATGCTGGGGATTATGGCCGCTATATCGTAGCAACTTCCAAAGCTGTCGCTGATTTACTACTTGCCTATGATGCAAATTCTGCCATTTTCGGAGACAATACTAACATTCCGGAAAGTGGAAATGGACAAGCTGATTTGCTGGACGAAGTAAAAGGTCAGTTAACGTGGATGTTAAAAATGCAGAACGGAAACAATGGGGGCGTATATCATAAAGTAACCTGTGCAAACTTCCCTGGTTATGTTACAGCAGATCAGGAAACTGCTGAATTGATTGTATCTCCTATTTCTACACAGGCAACTGGTGATTTTGCTGCTATTATGGCAATGGGATATGATACATTTAAATCCATTGACTCTTCTTTCGCTAATACCTGTTTATCTGCTGCAAAGAAAGCATGGACTTACTTATCTGCTGCTCCAAGCAGTGTATTTACAAATCCATCTGGAATTGTAACTGGCGAATATGGTGATACTAGTGATCGTGACGAAAGATATTGGGCTTCCGCTGCACTTTATAAAGCAACTGGTGAAAGCCAGTACCATGATCAATTTAAAAGCTATGTAAATCAGAGTGTTGAAATGGGATATGACTGGGGCAATGTTGGTTCTTACGGAAATGCACTTTATTTAAAAGCTTCTTCCACTGATTCCAATACTTTAAGCAAAATTAAATCATCCATTTTAACTCAGGCCCAGACATTTCTGAGTTTATCCCAAAATGATCCATATGGAGTATCCAATGGTACCAACTATTATTGGGGAAGTAACATGACAACATTAAATAATGCTAATTTATTAATGGATGCTTATCGAATTTCATCTAATGAGCAGTTCAAAAAAGCTGCTATTGAACATATTAATTATTGCTTTGGTAAAAATCCAATGGCAATTTCTTACATAACTGGGTACGGAACGGTTTCCCCACAAAAACCACATCACAGACCTTCCATGGTTGCAAAACAAGCGATTCCTGGTATGTTAGTAGGTGGTCCAAACAAAATGCTCGAAGACAGCTATGCAAAAGCATACTTGTCCGAGGCTGCACCAGCAAAATGCTATTTGGATCATGCAGAGTCTTATTCAACAAACGAAGTTGATATTTACTGGAATTCTCCACTGGTTTATGCCCTTTCACAAATGGACAGGGTAGCTGCTTCTACTCCAGTTGTAACTCCTACTCCAGTTGTAACTCCTACTCCAGTTGTGACTCCTACTCCAGTTGTGACTCCTACTCCAGTTGTGACTCCTACTCCAGTTGTGACTCCTACTCCAGTTGTAACTCCTACTCCAGTTGTAACTCCTACTCCAGTTGTGACTCCTACTCCAGTTGTAACTCCTACTCCAGTTGTAACTCCTACTCCAACCTCATCTGCCACAGGGGTTAAGGTTTCTGTTGTTACAAATGGAACAAATTCAATTAACCAGTCTTATCAAATTACAGCAAACGGTACTTCTGCAATTGATCTTTCTAAATTAACGATTCGATATTATTTTACAAAGTCGGATTTAAAAGACATGACATTTTGGTGTGACAATGCAGCAGCCCAGCTTACTGTTTCACCATGGTATACTAGTTTAAATGGAAAAGTAACTGGAACAATTTTAAAATCAAACGGAAAATATTACGTTGAAATTACATGTAATCAGCAATACCTGTTGTCACCAAATACAGGTTCTGTACAATTACAGACACGCTTTGCAAATACAGATTGGTCAGGCATCAGCGGTTTTACTCCAGGCGAGTTAGTTGTTTTATACAACGGACAGATTGTTTCATAATATTTTAAAAAAAGGAGCTGCGCACTAATTACTTTGTGCGACAGCCCCTTTTTTATGTGATAGGTGATAGGAAATGCGAAGCAATTTCCTATCACCTAAACTTCAACTTAATTACTGCCCTACATACGCTCTGGCGCTTCTAAGCCCAGTAAATCAATACAAGTATTTAAAATATCTTCTGTTAAGCAAATTAAGGAAATCCATGAATTCTGTTTTACTTTATTATTCTCTGTAATAATCTTTGTGTCGTGGTAAAACCTGCTGAATGCATTTGATAAATCATAAATATATTGGCACACCTTGTGAGGTGCATTTTCACTATATGCATTTTCTATCATTTCATTAAATTTTACTAACGCAAGCATAAGTTCCCGTTCACTGTCACTATCTGCTCCAAGAATCTGGGTATCTTGATTTATTTTCCCTACCTCTGTCTGATATTTGTTTAAAATAGATTTAATGCGGACGATTGTATACAGAATGTATGGTCCTGTATTTCCTTCAAAAGAAGTAAATCGTTCTAAATCAAATATATAATCTTTAGAAGCCTGATTGGACAAATCTCCATATTTTATAGCCGCCAAGCCAACTTTTCCAGCAATCTCCCTTGCTTCCTGCTGATCCATTTCACGATTGCTCATTACTTTCTCATATACAGCATCTGTAATTTCCTGAATTAATTTTTCAAGACGCATTACGCCGCCATCTCTGGTTTTAAATGGCTTTCCATCCTTGCCATTCATTGTTCCAAATCCCAAAAATGTCAGATTAACCGTTTCATCAATTAACTTTGTTTTCTTTGCACAACGGAATATCTGTTCAAAATATAGTTCCTGCCTTTTATCTACCACATACAGAATAGCATCAGGTGCAAAAAGTTTTTTTCGTTCTACAATAGTAGCCAAATCTGTCGTGTTATAAAGGGTGGCTCCATCTGATTTCAAAATCATACATGGCGGAATCTCCTTTGTATCTGTTTCTTCCTTAACATCTACTACTAACGCACCCTCACTGATTCTTGCATAATTATGATCCTTTAAATATTGAACCATATCCGGAATATAAGGCTGTGCGTCACTTTCCTTTTTCCATAAATCAAATTCTACGTTCAGCTTCTCATAATTTTTCTTTAAATCTGAAATAGAGACATTTAAAATGTGATTCCATAATGCCATATATCCAGGTTTCCCACTTTGTAATAAAAAGGTTGCATTCATGGCCTCTTCTCTATACTCAGGATGCTCTTTAGAATATGCATTGGCAAACGGATAGATTTCCTCCAGCTCAGATATAGTAAACGGCGGCTCTTCTGGATATTCTCCTGTAAAGGTATCATCAAAATACACTAAATCCGGGGTTCTCTTTTTCAATTCTGTAATAATCAACCCCATTTGCAGCCCCCAGTCTCCTAAATGCACATCTCCAATCACTTCATGTCCTGCAAATTTTGCAATTCTCTTTATACTTTCTCCAATAATAGCGGAGCGCAAGTGTCCCACATGCAATGGCTTTGCTACATTAGGTCCACCATAATCTATCACTATTTTTAATGGCTGCTTTGTTTTTTCAACTCCAAACTGCTCTGCATTCTTCATGCCATTTAAGTAATCAGCCAGAAAACTATCCTGCAATATAATATTAATGAATCCAGGCATAATAGCCTTGATTTCTTTAAATGTACTGCTCTTTTCTAAAATAGAAAGAACCTCATTGGCAATCATAATTGGAGCTTTTTTGTATTTTTTTGCAGCAGCCAATGCACCATTACATTGATATTGGCATAAATCAGACCTGTTTGACAATGTCACAGCTCCATATTCTTTTTCATAGCCTGCTTTTTCAAAAGCCTCCATAACTTCCAAATTTAACAATTCAATAATTTTTTTCATTTCATCATAGCCTTTCCAAAAAAATTAACCTATAAAATAATGCAATACGGCTTATTTTAATACTATACCACATTTTCATTGAAAAGTCATAGACCGTATTTTAAAAATTATTTTTTTTAAAAAACACTATATTTTTCTGTGTTTTTGTTGTATATTAGTATATAGATGGAATAGGGAAAGGAGATTTATATGTTTATTCATTTCTTTGGAAATTACTTAATTCACACACATAAACTTTCGAACCAACAATTTAATGAAATTCTTGCACTTCAAAAATCTTCAAGAGTAAAGCTTGGTTTAATTGCAGTTGCAGAAAATTTATTGAATGCTCAGCAAGCTAATGAAATAAATCATCTACAAGTTTCCGTTGACAAAAGATTTGGAGATATTGCAATTGAGAAAGGCTATTTATCTGAGGAGCAGGTGGTGCATCTTCTTAAATTGCAAGGCGACCCTTACATGGCATTTGTACAGGCAGCTACTGACCTGGAATATTTTACGATTTCAGAAATTAATGCATTGCTAAAAGAATACCAGACTCGCAATCATCTTTCAAATGAAAATATAACTGCATTAAAAAGTGGAGATATAGATAAAATTGCACCTATTTTTACTGATCTTTCTGAACCACTATGTATGGATCATATTGGACTTATTTTGCGTAATATCATGCGCTTTATTAGTACCGACATTTATCTGGAACATACATATTCAGTGAAGGATTATGCTTTTGTTAATCTGGCAAGCCAGTGTTTAACAGGGGATCATAACATTTTTGTTGGATTCGCAAGTTCAGATAATTCCCTATTAGAAATTGCAAATCCTTATGCAAAAGAAGAATTTACTGCATTAGATGAAGATTCTTTTGATTCTATCTGTGAATTTATTAATTGTGTTAATGGATTATTTGCAACTAGACTTAGTGAAGAAAATGTGGATGTAGATATGCTTCCACCTGTTTTTTACACAGACTGTACGCTCAAGACAAATGGACACATTTATGTAGTTCCTGTTTTCATTAACGGAAAAAGAAATGATTTGCTTATCTCTATTAACAGTGCTATTGATATCCAATAGTCCGTTCAACTTGTTTGCAAATCAATTTAAGTAATTCGGGAGGTAATAATATGGCAACGATTCTTATTGTCGATGATTCGAGAACATCAAGAAAAGTATTAAAAAATCTTCTAGAGGCAGATGGGCATGCTGTTGTAGCAGAAGCAGTCGATGGTGAAGACGGAGTTGAAAAATACATGCAGTTAAAACCAGATATTGTGACAATGGATATTACAATGCCTGTTTTGGACGGCATTGCTGCCTTAAAAAGAATAATTGAATTTAATGCTGCCGCAAAGGTTGTAATGGTTACAGCTGCTGGTCAGAAAAGTAAGATGGTAGATGCTATTAAATATGGTGCAACTGAATTTTTAGCAAAACCATTTGAGCCAGAACAAATCACAGATATTATTCGCAGAGTTTTAGAAAAATAAATTGTTTTATATCCAAGAAACACGCTTTGCGTGTTTTTTGTTGTTTGACGAAGTGTAACGCTTCTGATTTTAGTAAAGAAAGGTGTGAGCAAACTATGTATGCAATTATTACAGGCGCATCCAGTGGGATAGGCAAAGAAATATCGACTTTATTAGCAGCAAGAAAATACAATTTAATTCTTGTTGCAAGACGAAAAGACCGTCTGGAGTTACTAAAAAGTAAACTAGAGAAAAAATATTCAATTTCTGTTTATATTGAGGTAATGGATTTAAATAATGCAAAAAATTGTTTTCTGTTATTTGAAAAGTATAAAGCCTTTCCTCTTTCTATTTTAGTAAATAATGCTGGATTCGGTAAGGTAGGACACTTTTCTGACTGTTCATTGCAAAATGAATTAGATATGATTCAAACCAATATTGTTGCACTTCATATCTTGACCAAATTATTTATTAAAAATGTAAATCGAGGTAACATTTTAAATGTTGCCAGTATGGCAGCGTATACACCAAGTCCAGTCTTAGCAACCTACGGTGCCACCAAATCCTATGTATACAGCCTGAGCAGAGCCATCAACTATGAATTAAAAAAACAGCATAAAGCCATTCACATAACTACACTTTGCCCAGGTCCAGTTGATACTGAATTCCATGCTGTTGCAAATGCTTCTATGTCCATGCACCTGCAAGATGTAAAAAGCTGTGCAAAAGCAGCTGTAGACGGCATGTTCCATAATAAATCTGTAGTAATTCCGGGATTTTCAATGAGACTTTTGCATATTTTAATTAAAATAAGTCCTGTTTCATGGGCACTGCCTCTGGAATATCTAATTCAGTCCAGTAAAAAGCAATAATAATAAACTACACACAAAAAACCGGTTATGGAATATAAAAATGTACAATCCATAACCGGCTCATTTTATATTATCTTCGTTTAGAAATTCCCCACTCCAAACGATCATCACTAGCAAATTTTTTTCTTTTTGGATTTCCCTCTGCACATAATATTTTATTCGTATTTAATTCATATACAACGGACCATATTGTATCAAACTTAAGCTTTTTCTCATATTGACACACAAACCCTGTTTTCCCAGACAGAATATCACATGCATAATCAACTGGAGCAACAACTGGCTTATTTTTAAGTGCTTGAGATACGGTCTCATATCTGTTATTAGAATAATACCAGTTTTCTTCTGGATTACCATTCTCCCCTTGCATGTCATTGGACTTAAACTCATTTGTAGCAACTACAAAATACTCCTCTTCAGCAGGCTTACGAATATTCATTTTATTACAACTGCATTCCACCACCCTCATATCACCTGATTTATCTGCCAAAATAATATTCTGAGTAGAAGAAATAGGAATGGATTTCAGTGCTTCTACTGCTTCCTCTACTGTATTACATTTTTCCAAAATATATTTAATCAGCAAACCAACGTTCATTCCTGGTTTTGCTTCCTTGGAAAGCAGAAATGTCATACCTGCTGCCAGCCCCTTCTCATTTATTCCATCTTCCATTACCACCATTGCTGTACTGTGACCAATATAATAATTACCTTGATTGGGCCGGTATAATACACTTTCACTTGTCTTCTTTAAATCAGGAAACATATCGCTATTACGGGCAAAAATTATCTGTTCCCTATCTTTAAAGCAGAAGCAGGTACATCCATGTTCATCTTCAAAACAATACAAAGAAAGCAACCATGCTGCAAACTTTTCATAAGAACAATTGAAACCTTCGCTTAATCCTTTGACTTCATCAAGCGCTTCTGGGTAAATTTCTTTACATATGTCAAGTGACTCCATACCAAACTCCATCTTTTCAGTTGAAATATCTAATATATCATCAAATGTGACACCTTTCTTATATAACAGTTGACCATAGTTTTTTCCCATTTCATAATGATTTCCTTTTAACCTTGGGTGATACATATATTTTCCTCCTGCTTAATCACTATTTATCTTTTATTGCATCATTCATTCTTATTGCAATGTAGTATCCACTTCCACAAATTACATTTGCTGAATGCATTTTACCTGCTGGAATAAAAACAGATGTATGTGGTCCTACAATATGTTCCTCATCATCAATTTCGATTCTAAATTTAAAATTCTCATCTTCACTGATGATAATATTAATTTCGTCAACATCATGTACATGTTTTTCTGTGTAAGTTTCCAGATTACTTGCATCATTTACTTTATGTATTGCATGGTAAACTGGAAAATCATTAGAAAAAAACCTAGTAATACAAGGTATGTCTTTGTGATACAATACTGTTGAAAGAGGTGATTCCTCATTTTCATAAATGTACTTTTTGAAATTCATTCCTATATCCCTTTCTCTTTTGAACTTTTTTCTTACTTAGTTATCCTTTTGAGTGCCTGCCCTGTATAACTTTCTTTTACTTCTGCAATTTCTTCTGGCACACCTTCTGCGCAAACACGTCCTCCATTTACACCGCCCTCTGGTCCAATATCTACAATCCAGTCAGCAGACTTTATTATATCAAGATTATGTTCAATAATAATTAAAGTATGACCTAAATCAGCTAGTCGATCAAATATATTTAATAAATACTGAATGTCATTAAAATGAAGACCTGTTGTCGGTTCATCTAATATATAAATCATATTCCCTTTTGTTTTTTCACTTAATTCTTTTGCAAGCTTAACTCTTTGTGCTTCTCCACCACTTAATGTTGTAGCACTCTGTCCTAATTTTATATACTCCAGTCCAACATCCTTGAAGGTCTGTAATATTTTAACTATATCCTTTTGTTCGGAAAACAATTCTAATGCTTCCTCAACATCCATATCCAATACTTCTGCAATATTTTTCCCCTTATATCTGGCATTTAAAATTTTGCTTTGATACCTTGTCCCACCACATTCAGTACAAGGAACCCATATTTCTGCAAGAAAATGCATTTCAACTTTAGTCTGCCCTACTCCTTTACATTCTTTGCACTGTCCTTTTTCAGAATTAAAGCTAAAATATTCATAAGTCAGCTTATTGGCAATGGCATATTCCGTTTTGGCAAAAACTTTTCTAATCTTATCGAATAATCCTGTGTATGTGGCTGGATTTGACTTTGGACTTCTTCCAATTGGTGCCTGGGATACATTAACGATTTTGTCAAAGTGCTCCCAACCTTCTATTGCCTCAAAGGAACCAATCTTCTCACTTCCACCATTTAACAGCTTATCTAGTAGCGGCTCTAGTATCCCACCTACCAAGCTACTCTTTCCACTTCCACTGACACCCGTTACACAAGAAATTTTTCCTATTGGGAAATGAACGGTAACATTCTTTAAATTATTATGTTTAGCTCCTTTCAATACCAACCATTTATCCCCATACATTTTTCTGCACTTTTTCTCAATGAATACGTTCTTCTTATTACTCAAATATTGCCCTGTAATGGAATTGGGATCTAGCGCAACATCCTCTGGAGTCCCCTGTGAAATTATTTGGCCGCCTAATATACCTGCTCTAGGCCCAACGTCCACAAGCCAGTCTGCTTTTTCAATAATCTCCTGATCATGTTCTACAACCAGCACTGAATTTCCTTGATCCCTAAGCTTATATAATGTTTTGATCAAACTGTCAATGTCTTTAGGATGTAACCCCACCGAAGGCTCATCTAAAATATACAGTACGCCCATCATCCCACTGCTTAATTGACTTGCCAATCTTACCCTCTGTCCTTCTCCTCCTGATAAGGTTGGTGCTGTCCTGCTCAGCGTTAAATAATGCAATCCTATATTGTTTAGAAAACAGAGTCTATTATATACTTCTAGAATAATTTCTTCTCCCAGCTCAAATAGTCGTTCCTCTAGCTTTTCATACAATCCCTTTATCCATTCCTTTACTTCACTAACAGGCATATCATTAATTTCTGTAATAGCCTTGTTATCTACCTTCACATGTCTTGCCTCTTCACATAATTTAGTACCATGACATGCATCACAAAGTTTGGTATCCATATACTGTCCATATTTCTTTTTTGTCACTTCAGAATCTGTCTCATAATAAAGTCTTGTTAATTCTGGCACTAATCCTTTTACAGGTTTATAACTAGCCCGATTACCCAATGTAGATTTATAACATAACTTTTCTTCTCCAGATCCATATAAAATTACATTACGAAAATTCTCGGGTAACTCTTTCCATGGCGTTTCAATATTTACCTGGTAATGATTATACAAAACGTCCAAAGGTCCCGTCGGCCAAGTAGTTTTGTTATCTTGTCTCAGATTTCCATACCACTTAATTGCCCCATCTAGTATTGAAACATTTGGATTTTCGATTAAAAGCTTTTCATCAATCGACTGCTGAATTCCTAATCCCCCACATGCAGGGCACATTCCTAGTGGTGTATTGGAGCTGAAATGCTGTGAGCTCAATTCAGGAAATCCTGTATGGCAGCAAGGACATACTAACTGTGTTGTAAACAAATAGTCATTTTCACCTTCATCCTCTATTCTTAGAGTAGACCTTCCATACTCTAAAATTCTACGGATTGACTCTGTTATCTGATCAATTAAATGATTTTTTACGTCTTGATTTATATCTTCTGGTATTATAAAAGAATCACCTTTAATTTCTACTGTGCTTTCAGTTTCTATTCCCACATTCATTTGACTTTCTAGATGCTCAATGGAACCGTTTATCTTTATATCACAGTAACCGGCTTGAAAGGCTCTATTGACCATTGTAGAACAATCTAATGAAGAGGCAATTATTAATGGTGCATATATTGTAAATCGAACACCTTTCTCTATCTTATCAAATAAACTTAATGCAATTTCTCTAGGTGTCATTTTAACAATAGGTTGCCCACAAGAAAGACAGTACGGTGTGCCAACTCGTGAATACAGTAATCTTAGATAATCTGATATTTCTGTAATGGTACCAACTGTTGATCTTGGGTTGTTGCTAATCTGCTTTTGTTCAATTGCAATTGCAGGACTTAATCCATAGATTGAATCAACCTTAGGCTTTTCAAATTTCTCCATATGTCTCCTCACAAACGGAGAAAAGCCCACTAAAAAGCGCCGCTGCGCTTCTGCAAAGATAGTATCAAAAATTAAAGTAGATTTTCCACTTCCACTAACGCCTGTAAATACAACAAGCTTATTTTTAGGAATTCTCAAATTAATATTTTTCAAATTATGATGTTTAGCACCTTCCACAACTACATAATTTTCATCATATGTATCAAAATTCACTTGCTTTAATGAGATGTCTCTACGAATCTTTTGATTCTCATTCATAAGAACAGTCCCTTTTAGCCTTTCCTTCTCTTCGGCTGGCCCAACTTCATAATTATCTTTTATTCTTCCTGTTACCGATGTATAGATATCTGTTTCTGTTTCAAATAATTCCTGCATTCGTTGAATAGAATCATCTCTAGACAGCAAGGCATCTGCAATATTATCGAGCTGTTCAAAATCCTCCTTTTTCATATCCTTAGCATTTTTGAACTTCCACCAATTATCTGTATGTAATGCCTCATATCTATTGGCTGTCACAAAATTTCTTAATAAGTTACCTCTGATAAATCCTAAACCAGTCTTATCGTCATACCCAAAAATAGAATCCTTCTGTCTCCCCGCTCTACAGTCCTTCCAGACTTGTTCAGAAGTGAGAAACCTATTATCTGGCACTCTATATCCTTCGTTTTTTATATGTAAGCAATCCTTTGCCACTGCATCTAAGGAAGCATCTATTTTAATCCATTGGCCAGCCTTTTTACTCCAATATTCACAAATCCAATGAGATTCCCATTGTTCACTTGTATCATGAAAAAAGCCACACACTGCTCTTGCTGGTATTTTGAAATGGCGTATCATAGAGACCAGAAGTACTGCAAAACTACGATTCGTCACTAACAGTTTATCCTTATTCTCTCTTGGGTTCAATATTGAATCTGCATTCTTTTCCACTACAGCTTCCAGAATTTTCGATACATATCTAAGATTCGATTCACCAATACGTTCTTTGCTTATTTTTATATCATATTGATCACAATACTTAAAATTAATAAACAGACCTTGAATAATCTCACATAGCCTATTAATGTTTGTTGGCAGTTCCTTATAATACAGTTCATATCTCCCTGGATTTGTAATAATGCTTTGTGTCCTATAAAGATCTCTACATTCATCATTATTTCCATCTATTTTCACTTATTATCACCTCAAGTCATTATCATATTTTAGTTTTAATTGAAAAAATAGGCATGAGACCACTGGTTTTTATATAATTGAGTTGTCCAAAAACAATTACAAACCGTAGGTACTCATGCCGTGAATACACGTATTACATATAACAGTCAAAATAATATTCAGGTTTCTTCTTTCGCAAAAATGTTATCCTTCTTATGAAATTGCTTTCTTAAATTTAACATTTTTCATACTTCTAATACACCACAAAAACGAAATTAAACCTGTTAAAAGATTAGACGCTGCAATTACCACAAATATGCTAGATACTTCTTGATGAAATACATAAATCATCAGATAGGATACTGGTATCGTAATGACACCCATTCTAATGATATCAAGGATTAAACCTGGCAATGCTCTACCTGTAGCTTGAAAAGCTGATGTTGATACAATCGCTACAATCACGCCTAAATATGTAAAGGAAACAATTCTTACCTGATACAGACATCCATCTAATACATCTTTATTTCCTGTAAAAATTGAGAAAAGATACTTTGCAACTAAATTATAAACGACTGCAAATATAATTCCATATATAATTCCCAAAACAACATTTGTACGATAACTCTCATTAATTCGTTCTTTGTTTTTGGAACCAAAATTTTGTCCAACTAACGTCATGGTAGCACCACCGAATCCGTAACCAACTAAAAGAATCATTTCATCCATTCTTCCAACTAATGACCATGAATTCATGGCTACTTCACTAATCGATCCCACCAAATTATTAAGAAACATTAACATTACACTTAGTCCAATCATACTTAATGCATGAGGAATACCTATTCGTAATATTTCCCAGGTAATTTTGCTATCAGGTGATACGTTTCTGCTAATCTTAATTGTTGAATTTTGAGGAATAAATACAAAAAACACAAGGCATGCAGATAAAATAACGGATAGAGCGGTTCCTAATGCTGCACCGCCAACTCCCAATTTGAATACAAAAATGAAAATCGGATCAAATATAGCATTTATTAATGTTGATAATATCATAGTTATACCATAATATTTATTTAACCCCTGACCTTGCAATATTCCTAGAAGGCATTCATAAATCAAGGTAGCTCCTAATCCTGGAATCAGGAAACGCATATACTTTAATCCATTATTAATTGTTTCTTCGCTAATACTAGTTCCTGCCAAAAAATGAAGAATTGGATTGGCAAATATGTACAATAATACAATTGATATAATTCCTAAAATTACTGTAAAAAATAAACCTGAGTTTGCTATCTTAGTATATATTTTCTCATTCTTTTCACCAACACTTCTTGCAACAAGTGAACTGACACCAGTACACACTCCAGTTCCTAATGCAATAAACAGCATGTAAATAGGAGCAACTAATCCAACACCAGTAATCAATGTTGTTGAGTTTTTATCCAATAATGAGACATACCAGGTATCTCCTATTGAATACAGTAATAATAGTAATTGTCCTATAATGATTGGCATAGCCAGTTTTATAGAAGTTGGAACAATAGGACCACGTTCAATTTCTTCTTCCATACTTAGCTTTGGTTCTCTTAAATCTTCTGTTTTCATCATCAACCTTCCTTATCCTTCTAAAGCATACTTTTACAATCTGCTTCCTCTAAAAATTAAGTACTTTTGCATTTAATACCACATTGTTTTGTAGTGAAAAATAATTGAATGCAATCAATCATTTTTCACATTACAAATCAAAACAATACTTGTTTCATTATACCTTACAACAAATCGTTGTGCAAGATGTTTTTACAATACTTTTCTATAATTGTACTGTCAATTGCAGGGCATTTTATTGAACTGTTCTTCAATCCTTTTTCAACATTGTTTGAATCATAAATTACAATTACTCTTGGATTTTGATGCTTTATTGACTCCAGTAATTCTTTTGGCATTTTTTCTTCAGCACTGTCGCGATATACAATTTCCTCCATTTTCTTTATCCATTTTGAGAATGGTATTGATACTATCGGATAACCAGCTTCTGTTAAATACTCTTTTAAATCCGTTAAAGTCAAATCATATGGAGATGTAACATTAAAGTTTTGATTAATTGAAGCACCTTGTCTGGACAGATAAACAATTGCTTCACTAACATAATCTACAGGAGCCCAGTTAAATGCTGCATTTTGTTTTGGTATCACTCCAGATTTTGCAATACTAATAAGAGTATTGCTTGCAAAATCTGTTGTATTCCACACCCCGGTTTTGCTATTTCCAGATATAACATTTGGTCGATACATACATACCGGTATTCCCTGCTGTCTAGCCTCATTAATCACTTTTTCAGCGTGCCATTTAGATTGTGTATATCCTAGCGTATTTTTCAGTTTGTCATTTTCAAACAGCGGTGTGTTTTCACCAATAATGACTCTTTTCTTGAAAAACCCAGTAGTTGTTTCCAAATTATCATATACAGAGGTTGTGGAAATATAATGAACCAGCTTCATCTTCTTAGTAGTTGCTAATTTTAGTATTTGAACTGTTCCATCCACATTTACGTTCTTTAAAACCTCATACGGATAGGCAAAATTCACATATGCACCGCAGTGAAAAATAATGTCCATCTCTTCTGCCAGCTGGTTAAACTGCTGCTTAGTCAGACCCAGATTATGAGCACCAAGATCTCCGTTAACCAGTTCAATTCTATGTACAAACTGACTATAGTCTATTTTATTTCTTTCCAGAACTCTCAGTAGTTTGTTTTTAGAATCTTCTTTTTCACTGCCTCTAATTAGACAATAAACTTTTGCATTATTATATGTTTTCATAATGTCAGCCAGCAAATGGCTTCCTAGAAATCCTGTACTTCCTGTCAACAGAATTTTCTCTGGATTGTACCAGGAGGAATTTAACGTGGTTTCTTCTTCTAAAACATTATCCTGTATTTTTTCTAAAACAATATCCTGTATTTTTTCCTCTTCGTTCCCTGATGGTTCAATTATTTGTTCCATGGCACTGATAGTCGGATTCTTTAAAAATTCAACTAATGGCACATGATACCCAAGACTTGAACTAATTTCATCAATTAATCGAATGGCTAAGAAGGAATGTCCACCTATATCAAAAAAATTATGATTCACTCCAATTTTATTAATGTTAAGTACTTTCATCCAAACCTGTGATAACTCTTTTTGAATTTTTGTCTCTGGCAGCTGATACTCACCACTAATTTCTGGTATAACTACTTCCACGTCAGGCAGCTGTTTTCTGTCAATTTTTCCGTTAGAGTTTAGAGGAAACTCTTCTATTTCTGCAAATACAGAAGGAACCATATACTCAGGTAATTTTTGTTTAAAGTAATCTTGTAGATTTTCTAATATTACTTTTTTCCCTTCTTTACTTGTATAATAGCCTACTAAAAAGCTTTCACCGTATTTATCTTTTTTCGTAACGATACAGCCCTCTTTAACATCTTCATATTGAACAAGAACGTTTTCCACCTCACCTAATTCAATTCTTAGTCCACGTATCTTTATCTGATTATCAATTCGGCCCATAAATTCAATAACGCCATTGGACAGATATCTTACCAAATCGCCTGTACAATACATTTTTCCAGTATCATTTGAAAATGGATCAGCAATAAATTTTTCTTGATTTAGTTCCGGTCTGTTTAAATATCCTTCTGCTACTCCTATTCCACCTATGCATAATTCTCCTGGAACTCCCAATGGTGCAAGTTTATGTTTTTTTGTTATGATATAGGTTTTGGTATTTACTAATGGTCTTCCTATCGGCACGAAACCACTGGTTCCTTCTTCAATATCGCTACAATCCATATAGGTGCTGTCAATTGACGCCTCTGTTACACCATATGCACTTATAAATCGTGTTTTGCTGCTAAAATACTTTTGAAATTCTTTTAATTCACTCATATTCCAGCTGTCAGAACTGATGACCAAACCTTTCATACAATCAATCATTAAATTTTCTTTTTGCAGATACTGGGTTAAATATCTCATGACAGCAGGAACAAATTCTGCAAATTCTACTTTCTCATCTACTATTAATTTGTATAGCTGTTTTACATCAATTAAGTATTCTCTTGGGCATAATACTAATGTGCCCCCTGAGCAGAGTGAACGAATAAAATCGCCGACAAACACATCAAAAGTAAAATTAGCCATTTGCAAATGCTTTCTACATTCATGCTCCAGCAGGTAAGCTTCAAAATATCCATAAAATGTATTCACCGCACCTTTGTGTGGAACCTTTACACCTTTTGGCAAGCCTGTCGAACCAGACGTATAAATGATATATGCTATTCCCTCATCACTGACAGGCAGAGCTTTGTTGCTGCTACTTAAGACATCTATATTTTGCCGCTCCTTTGCTATATCAATTACAACAACACCTTTGTTGCTTTCAAATAAATTTGTCCCCTGTTCCGATGACACAATGAGCAGTTCAACTTCAGCGTCTTTTTCGATAAAATGATATCTTTCCTGTGGATACGCAGGATCAATTGGAATATATGTCATACCAGCCTTATAAACTGCCAAAACAGCTGTTACCAGTTCAATTGATTTCCGTAAACAAATTCCTACTATACCACTTCCACCTTTTGATTGTTTTAAAAGATAATCAGCCAGCTGATTGGCTTTTCTGTTTAATGTATCATAGGTAATATCCATACGCCTTCCCTGTAAATCCTGTCCAACAACAGCAATTGACTCAGGGTGCATTTGTGACTGCTCTTCTACTAATTGATGGATGCATTTCCTTGTATAACGAACCATTTTGGTATGACTAAATTTATTTACTAACAAATCTCTCTCTTCAGCATCAATAATATTATAATCTGAAATCAATTCATCTGGTTTTTTTAGTATTTCCTTTAATAAATTAATGAAATGTTTATTAAAACGGAGAATACTTTCCTCATTGAAAAGAAGCTTATTATATGCAATTCTTCCACTCATATATCCCTGTTCTATAATTTCCATTTCTAAGTCAAATTGCCCCTCCTGCTGAGGTATATTGAATGGTTCAACGCTTTTATCGATCTCTGGTCCTTTTCCCATATTGCTAATTAGCTGAAATGTAACTTGAAAAAACGGGCTATAGCCATCCTGCTTTTTCTTATCCACCTTTTCAACAATTAATGGAAATGGATAGTTTTGGTTCCTGATTGCAGAAAAAATATTTCTATTTACTTCTTCTGCTAACTGGCTAAATGTCATATCATCACTTAACTGACTGCGGATTACAAGCGGATTAATAAAATAGCCTGCAACGCCTTCAAATTTTCGTAATCCTCTGGCATTTGCCGTTGTCGCAACTGAAATATCTGATTGGTCGCTATAAATATAAAGCAATACTTGAAACGCCGCCATTATAATAGAATTCAATGTCTTTTTCTCTCTTTTTGCTAATTCTTTATATTGTACGGTTAATTCTTCTCCTATTGTAAAATAAACGGTTCCTCCAACATTCTGACCATCAGACACTCTTCTGTCTGTTGGAAGTTCTAATTTAGAATTACTAGTTTCCAAAAGTTCTTTCCAATACTGTAAGGCTTGTTCACCTTCTGGACTTTCTACATATTCCTTTTGCCAATTAATAAAATCGATATATCTATAGTCTGTTTCAATATCCAGTTTAGCAGATTGTCCATTTAACATATTTTCGTAGAAGCTCCACAAATCACTAACCAGCAGCCCAGTTGATGTATAGTCAGTAATGATATGATGTATATTGAACATTAGTATTAAATCATCTGATGCCACTTTAAACAAAGTAATTCGAAATGCAGGACTTGTTTCCAAATCAAATGGCTTGTGATATTCTTCTTTATTAATTTCAATAAGCTTTTCATCACTAAAGCCAGACGCATTCACAACATTAATTTTAGCTTTATAGTCATGATGAATAATTTGAAAGCAGGTACCATTTTTAACGCCAAAGGTTGCTCTTAATAATACATGTTTTTGAATCAACAGCTGTACAGCTTTTTCAAATATCTCCATATTTATTTTTTTATGAATCCGGACATTGTACGCTGTATTATATGAACTACTTTGTGGATTTGTCTTATATTCAAAATACAGGGATTGTTGTCCATACGATAATGGAAAACTTTCATCCTCTGTCTTCAAATTCTTTACCACTACTGTTTCATATATTCTTTTATTTTGTATTTCGTTCTGGTCAATCAGGTGTTCTATTTCCTTGCTGCTGTTATAGTCTACTGCACCGCACATTAAACTGTGAATATAAACATTTTCTGTTTTAATACCAAAATCTTTGTGAATTTTTTCAAAATCCATACCACCAATCGGAACTAATCCTATTCCAAATTCAGCTTGATGATCCATTAATACCTGACCGCACATACCTGCCTCTAGTTCTGCATAATGAAGACTTGCTGTTCCAGCAATTTCATTTATACTTGCTACATTTCCAACAAAGAAAACAAAGAACTTAGCCTGTTTGGAAATCGCTAAATTGAATGGCGTATGGCACATATGAATTGGAATAGATGTTTTCTGATTCATTTTTTCTAATTCATTGCTTTCACTGACATAGCGGTATATTCCTTCTTCAACTGACTGCACTCCATTTTCTGTAACATAAATGTAAATTGAAATTCCAGTAACTCCACATGGGGGTACATACAATTTTCTATTACTTCCATTAATATATTTACTTTGTAATAGAGAAATAAACCTTTCAAAACTATGATATGGAACCTGGGATTCTTTAAACTTTCTTTGAGAGGATCTTAAAGTAAAATAATTATCCGCATAAGGAACATCTTCCAAATCCACACTGCAATTCTGTTGAAATTCTTTTCTAATATGGGGCTGCTTTTTAGTCAGCTCCACAAGTTCTCTCTTTGATAAAACATTAAACTTTTTCTCTCTTTGAATTTTTAGTACTAGCTCTTCATCCTCATAAACTGGTAATGTTTTATAGTTCTGCTGGATATCAATGTGCTGATTCATAATATAATCAGCAAATGTTTTTTCAGAAAATACATTTTCAGTTTCTGTTGTTACGTGATAACCACCTGCGATAGCATGCACAAATAAATGACCCTCATCTAGATCGAAGCACTCTTGTATTCTGCTGAAATCAAGCCCAATTAACTGATATAATCCTAACTTATACTCTGCCTGTCTACTTAGTAATAACTGTGCCATGTATCCTGCATCAACTTTGCATAATATCTGACTATAATCTAAATATACAGGTTTAAGAGCATTTAATTGAGCAATAAAAAATATTACAAAAGCGGAATCTTGGCACACTTTCTGGTTAAAATCAATATTGCACGCTTCCAAATCAAGAACATTTTGAGTTACTAGCTGCATTTCATGTTTCAATGGATTATAATAATAAATCCCTTGTTCAATCTTCTCAATTTTATCTTTCTTTACATAAATATAGGTTTGAACGCCATTTCTTCCACCTGAGGAAGGATATAAATATTTTGTTTCACCACTTACTTTTTTCATTTTTAATAATTGCAGAAAGCTTGAAAAGTTTTTAAAACTGATTTCCTTACTTTCAAATTCATTTTTACATGCTGCATTCACAAATGCCTTTTCTACAAATTTCTGTATTCCTAAGCGATATATACTTCTCTCTTTTTGGGTGTTCTCTATACCAGTGTTCTCTATACCAGTGTTCTCTAAACCAGTATTTTCTGATACCTGCTGATTTTGTATAGGTTCTGCACAAAAGCCCAATTGATATTGAATATGTTTCGCAAGTGACCGGATTGTAGCTCCAGTAAGTATCACCTCAATTGGTATTACATAATGATATAACTCCTCTACTTTTGTAATAACATCCATAATAGTTAATGACGTAGCACCTAAATCAAAAATATCATCCTCCGCATTTATCGAACTATTGATCTCCAATGAAGTTTTCAATATTGAAATTAATGTGTTTTCCAATTCTTCTGAATCTTCTGAATCTTCTGTTCTTACAGCTGGCGTATCCAACTGCTGGCATCCTAATTGTGCATTTACATATCCAGCGATTTCTTTTATAACAGGAGTGGTTAATAATACTTCAATTGGTATTTCAATCTTATATTTATCTATAACCATCTGTGTCAAAGTCATTATAGTAAGGGATGTGGCACCTAGATCAAAAATATCATCTTCCTCATGAATATCCTTCGTAGTTTCTAAAGCATCTTTCATAATAGAAATAATTACAGGGGTTACATCTGCATTTGTAGTACTAATTTTTTCTGCAAAAGCATATACTTTATCCTCCACTGGCCAAGGTAATGCTGCTCTGTCTAATTTTCCATTTTGTGTCATTGGATAATTTTCTACCTGAACAATGGTATTTGGAACCATATAATCTGGCAGGATGTTCCGAACAAAATGTCTGATTTCTTTCTCCTCTACTGCTTCTTTATTATTTGCTGTTATTATATAAGCTACAATTTTAGGATTTGAGGTATCTTTGTCCTTTACCACAACAACTGCTTCCTTTATGACATTATACTGCAATAAAGCCGACTCAATATCACCCAATTCAATTCGGAAACCTCGTATCTTAACTTGCAAATCACAACGCCCCAAATATTCCAAATCTCCAGTTGGCAGCATTCTGGCTAAGTCACCAGTCTTATATAATCTCTTGGCTTTATCAAACGGACTTCTTATAAATCGTTCCTTTGTCAGTTCCTCTCTATTTAAATATCCTCTTGCAAGCCCAGAACCACTGATATATAATTCTCCGCACTGACCATCTAATACTTTATTCAGGTTTTGATCTAATATAAAGACCTCCAAATCTGGAATTGGAATACCTATTACGCTGTCTGCCTTTGAAGCATCACTTTTATTTAAAGCTCTATATGTAACATGTACAGTTGTTTCTGTAATACCATACATATTGATTAACTTCGGCATACTATCCAAATGATACTCATACCATCGGGAAAGCTTTTGAGGATTTAATGCTTCTCCGCCAAAAACCACATATCGGAGACTTAATTCTTTTCTATACTTCTCATCTGCATTAATAAATTGGTAAAATGCCGTTGGAGTTTGATTTAATACGGTAACTTGTTCTTGTAAAACAAGATGATAAAACTTATCAGCCATTCTGCTTACCTCATATGGCACAACAACAAGTTTTCCACCATACAATAAAGCGCCCCATATTTCCCATACTGAAAAATCAAATGCATAGGAATGAAACATTGTCCAGACATCATTTTCATTAAAATGAAACCAGTGATCCGTTTGTTCAAAAAGTCGAATAACGTTATGATGAGGTATTAACACACCTTTTGGTTTGCCCGTAGAACCAGACGTATATATTACATATGCAATATTATCTGCATCTGCCCTGTTCACCAGATTCTCTTTGGATTCTTGTTCAATTTTGCATTTATCTAGTTCTTTGGATATAATAATCGTATTGGATATACTTCCTAGCCGTTCCTTCAGCTTTTCTTCCGTAATTACAATCAATGCATTTGCATCTTCTACAATAAGTCTTATTCTTTCTTCCGGATAATGAGAGTCAATTGGAACGTACGCCGCTCCGCTTTTTAATATGCCAAGTATTGCTATTATCATTTCAAGGGAACGCTCCATGCATACTGCAATAAGTACCTCTGGTCCACTTCCCTGCCTCTGAAGATATGCTGCTAGTTGATTAGCCCTTGCATTTACTTCAGAATACGTAAGGCTTTCTTCCTTATATGTAACTGCTGTTTTATCTGGAAACTTACTTACATATTGTTCAAATCGTTCATGAATGCACATTCTCTCCCCATTATCCCACTCCGCTTTTTCTAAATCAACTAAAGCATTATGTAAATACTCCTTAAAATCTTCAAAAATATTCTTCACTAATTCATCGCTGAAAACAGATGTATCATAATCCCATGTGTAAGAAAATTCATTACCTGATTCGTATCCCATATAATCTAGATATACGCCTGGTGTTATAGAAAAGCCATAGCCCATATTTACTTTATCTGATATAACATCATCTTTTTGTTCCAAATAATTTGTATATACCACTGGGAGTAAAAAATCTTTTTGCATCAGCCGCCTTCTAAGATAAGGTAATCCACTTACCTTTGCATATTGAAGTTCCTGATGAATCATTTCCTGATTTCTTTGAACTTGTTCCAGAAAGCTTTCAGAAGATAACGTATTCAGCCAGCATAGTGAGGTAAATTCACCAATCAATTCATCGATTCCTTCAAATATTTGTGGTCTGTCCCAATTAACATATACAATAGTAAAAGGCGTTCCATCTGTCCACTTTTCCAACACTTTTTGATATACAGTCACAAAAAAGGCATTGGGATCAAGCCCATTCTTCTTCATTATGTTTTTATATGTTTTCCAATTCCTGATTTCCCCCTTCACTCGTCCAATTCCAACAGAATTGCTTTGTACACTGTTATATGGCAGTTTTGGTCCTTGTGGCAGATTTGCAAACTTACTTTTCCAATATTCCGTTATATGCCGCTTGTCCTCACCATTCTTTTCACGTTCTAGATAATTAACATACTCTGCAAAACTGCCTCTTGGAGATTTAATCATACACTCATTCTGATATGCTTTAAACAACTGCTGGTATAATAAATCAATACTTTTTCCATCAGCAATCATAGCATCTAAGGTAATATGAATTCTTCCTCTCTGATCTGGCAAAAGTGAAACTGCAAATTCATATAAAGTACCTGTCTTTGTTGGCAAAATAACATATACTTGCTCTTTTCTTATTTTTTCAAGCTCATCGTTCAAATTATTAGTATCTCTAATCTGCGACAAATCAAATATTTGGAAAGAATAAGGTTCTGTTTTTTCTTTGATGACCTGATTGCCCTTATCATCCAATACAACCCGCAGCATTTCATGGGCATTAACAAGTGTATTCCACACTTGATTTAACCTTTGTAAATTAATATTTTCAATTTCAAATTCCTGATAAATCCTGCAACCTAATTCGTTGTTTTTCTTTCCATAAACGTAAGATTGCTGTATCTCTGTAAGCATTACTGTTTTTTCACCTGCATCATTACCAATGGCAAAATTTTTAATAATACTTTCATATTCCAAAAACATTTTATCTAATATCTCTGCTTGAAAAAATTCCTCTATTGTATCCCATGTTATGTTTATTTCTCCATTGTATTCATATAGCTGATGATCTAAACATACTTGTGGCGTTTGTGAAATAGAATACACTGATTTTTCAAGCCAGCTGTCTTGTGCTTCTTTTCCTGCCTGATTCAACATGCTGGTAAATACAATTGGTATAGACAGATTTGGTGCCTCCTTGTCTCTCACCCTCATTTCTCTCAATGCTCTAATTCCACTAACACTATTATGATCCAAATCATCCCACAGCTCTTTTTGACAGAATTTCACTTTTTCACTGATAGATTGTTCTTCTGTAAAATTTACATTAAATATATTGGTAGACACAAATGGTCCAACTACTTTTTCAATTTCCTCATGGATAGGTGGTCTGTTAAAATAAGTTGTTAAGATAGAAAAATTTTTCTTCTTGCTCCATCTTTGCAAAAGTTCTCCAAAGCAGGTTAATATAATTGCAGTTACAGATACATTAAATTCAATTGCTTTTTTCTTGATGGAATCTACATATTCCTTATGGATTTTCATTTGAAATCTTTTTCTCGTATAATACGTTTCTCCCGGTTTTAACGATGGATTTTCCACCCATGGAAGCTCTGGACCGCTTGGCAGCTTTTTATACTTATTCATAAGATATTCTAAATCCCGCTTATACTTTGCACTATTCTCATTTGCCTTTTGGATTTCTATATACTTTTTGAAAGTAAAATGTAAATCTGGTAATTTCATTTCTGGATTTTTGTAAAGCTTGTACCATTGATTTAAAAGCAAAGATAAGCTAAACCCATCCATAATCCATTCATCTATACTTAAATGAATGAGCGATAGATTCTGTTCCAGATTTGTGATACAAATCTGAAACAATGGCCATTCGTTTACTTCATAGCACTTATGAGACATTTTCTGTCTCATAAGTGCTATATGCTGTTGTATTTCTTCCTCGCTTTTTCCATTTAGATTATAAACCTTAAATTGTATTGGTTCATATTCTTGCAGTACACGCTGAGTTTTATTTGCAAGCATAACTGCATGAAGCATATCATGATGCTGAACAATCCGATTCCAGGCATCATTCAATATACCTACATTCAAATTATTTTCTTGAAATTCGAAATAAATATGACAGCCTACATTATCTTGTTTTCTACCATAAAACTTTCCAACAAGAAATGATTCCTGCATGTCTGACATGGGAAATGGCTCATATGGATTGGAAGCATTTTCTTGTTGAACACCCAGCTCTTCTAATACGTTTCTTAACTCGCTAATATTCTTATTCTTTGCAAGTTCTTGTATTAATAATAATTTTTTAACTTTATCCTCTTTTGTAAGATTTTGAAATATATTTTTATCCATGCCGTACCTCGTTCCTATTTTTTGATTCTAAATTAGTTTTACAAAAAACAACTATCCTTTATTTTCAGTAGTAACTCATCTATTTTATCTTCACTCAACGAAGTAATACCTACGTCTGCCACAATTTGATTAAGCTGGTCAATGCTCTCCATCTGTATTTCATTTGAATCTACGTTGAATCGGCTGATTTCTTGTCCTTCAAGATAACCGGTGAAATCTTCAATTGTTTTACATTCCGCTATTTCTGCTAACGATACCACTATATTCAGCTCTGACTCAATTTTATATTTAAATTTTGCAAACATAAGAGAATCAAAACCTAATGAATACAATTCTTCTGTTACAAGAATCTCCTCTGGCTTCATATAAAGAAATTCTCCAATTACATTTAGCAGATATTTCTGAATCCAATTCTTTTTATCCATAGCATTTGCCGCTTCCTTGCTTTCAAAAATGTCTACATACTCCAGTTTGGGGGAATCTGCTTTCTTATCTTCACTAATCGTTTGTGGTTTTATTTCCAGCCAATAGCTTTTTCTTTCAAAACAATACGTAGGTAATTCGATACGACATCTCGTTTCATCATACAAAGCATCCCAAGAGATTTCCATTCCATTTGCCCACAATTTACCTATTTTAAAATAATCCTTTTTCTGTATTGCTTTTTGTACAACTTCATTCCTGATGTCCTCATCATCAAATAATTCAAACATCGCACTCGTCTCTGCTTGAAGCTTATTATAATAGATGTTGGAAGGAAGATTGTCCATCGACTGTTTTTCTACTATCAACCGAATACTTTCGATTAATTTGTCTGTTGTAGCAGCGATAATTGCGACTCTTTCCACCATAGCATCTCTTCCATTTTGTAAAGTGTATGCAATATCTCGTATATCCAGCATAGGATTTTTTTCTACATAGTCAGCTGTCTGTTTCATGATTTCTAACAGACTCATTTTTGTTTTTGCTGAAAAAACAATTACTTCTTCTTTTGAGCCAGCATTCCTCTTAGGTTTTACCTGTGTGTAATCCTGAAGTATGATATGTGCATTTGTTCCACCTGCTCCAAAAACATTCACCCCTGCATATCTTGGTTTCCTATTTCCTAACACATCAACTTCATTTTTCCACTCTTGATTTTCTGCTATATAATAAAAATTTGAGTGTTCTAAATCTAAATATGGATTCATATTGGATAAATTTATACTGGCTGGTATTACATTATTTTTCATTGCCAAAATCACTTTAAATAGACTGGCAATTCCAGAAGCGGATTCCAAATGTCCAATATTTGGCTTTACAGAGCCTAATCCACATTTGGCTTCCCCACTCATCTTCACGCCCAAGTTACGATAGGCTTTACGAAGTCCTTGTACTTCTACACTGTCTCCTAGTAAAGATCCCGTTCCTTGTAATTCAATATAGCTGATATCTTCTGGATTTATTTTGCATTGCTGCACAGCTTTGGTAATTACAGCTGCTTCTCCATTTGGATTTGGTGACGTAAATGATTTTGAATTACCACTATGATTAATTGCACTGCTGATAATCACTGACTGTATGTTGTCTTTATCCCTTATCGCATCAGCTAATCTCTTTAACACAATAATTCCAACGCCTTCCCCACGAACAAATCCATCTGCGCTTTCATCAAATGTTTTTATTTTACCATCATGACTAAGCATACCAGAAGCATCAAAACCAATGTTGCTATTTGGAGATGCCAGCACATTAACACCACCTGCCAATGCCAAATCACATTCTCTGTCCTGTAACGCGCGTGCTGCTCTATGAATGGCAACTGCTGAACTTGAACATGCCGTATCAATTGTTTCACTTGGACCTTTTAAATCCATATAATAAGAAACTCTGTTTGCAATCAAAAAATGTGCATTTGAACTAATTGCATGCCCGTCTAATTTAATATCTGCTTTCGAGTATCTTTCTGTATACTCGGAGTTTGTTACCCCAACGAAAACACCCGTCTGGGTTTTTGAAATTTGAGATGGCTTATATCCTGCATTCTCAACGCTTTTCCAAGCGGTTTCAAGGAAAATTCTCTGCTGTGGGTCCAGTAAAATAGCTTCTCTAGGAGACATGTTGAAAAATCTGGCATCAAAATCAGCCACGTCTTTTATAAACCCACCCCACTTACAAAGAGTTTTGCCTTCTGCATGTGGATCACCGTAATGTTCTTCCCAGTTCCATCGCTCCTTTGGCACAACTGTTAGCAGATTTTCATTAAGCATCATGTGCTCCCAAAATTCAGAGAGATCGGCTGATTGCGGCAACATTCCAGCTAATCCAATGATAGCAATAGGTTCGTACTCTTCTTGATTTAAACGATTCATATGCCTTTGCTCTTCAAATATCATTTCCTTTTTCTGAAATACTGGGAAAAAGCTTTCATCTTTTTTATCTTCCACGAGTTCCATAATCGGTTTCTCTTCTGGTTTTGACATGCTTTTTTCATCTATGCTATATTCCCGATATAATTCCTCTTCAAATGCCTTTACTAAATACTGACATAAGTTCCGAAGAGTGGTTTTCTCTAATTCAAAAAAGATAGCTGGCGTTACATTCATGTTATACTGTTTACGTAAATCGCTTGTAAATTCAGTGATTACAATAGAATCAAATCCATAATCATCCAATATGGCATCGATTAGTATATCTTTTTCTTCCATATATGATATTTTTGCTACCATCTTTATTAAATCCGACATAAGCTTATCATATAATTCTTTTTGATTTTCAACAGTATTTCCAGTATTTTCTTTATCTGTCTGTATTCTCTTTTTGTTTTCAAATAACTGATAGAACCTGCTTTTTATTCCATGTAGAACCATTACTTGTGGCACCGACAGTAGAATTACTTCTTCCATCATATTGCAAACATTTTCAGATGACATTCCTTTTAAGTGGAGCATTTGTTCCATATATTCTTTTGCTTGCTTTGTAACACCAATTGTTCCATCCTCCAACAATGGCCAGTTTATTGAAATAGTAGTTCCATTTCGCTTTCCAGTTTCTCTTAAAGTATTTCGATAGGATGAAAAACTATCCAAAAAACTATTTGCATAGGCATAATCGCATTGTCCAACGTTGCCAAGTACAGCAGTAATTGAGGAAAACAACATGAGAAAATCCATTTTTTCAAATTGAGTTGCTCTATCTAAATTAATTGTTCCTAGTACCTTTGCATTTAAAACATTCCAGATTTCCTCTTTGTTTTTATGAATTGCCAGTTCATCCTTTATACATCCAGCACAATGAATAATGCCATTCAGCACCTGATACCTTAGATGTACCTGCTCCAAAATATTTACCACATCATCATATTTTGAGATATCCCCTTGAAGATAAATGGCTTCTCCACCTTCTGCACATAATTTGCTGACTCTGTTTTTTATAGATTCATTTAAAGCAGTCCTTCCAGATAAGATAAGTTTAGCTTTATAGTTACGTGCTAAATGAAGTGCAGTTGCAAATCCGGCACCTCCCATTCCACCAGTAATCCAATATACTCCTTCTGTTTTGAAGGTTTTCTCAGATTCTGCCTGTGAAATAGATAATTCTTTCATCTCTTTTACATATCTTTTCTTTTCCTTGTAGAGTACCTCAACATCCTCTTGTACACCATTAATTTCCTCCACAGCCATAACCAAGGCTTCTGAGGCATCTGCAAATCCGGCCATTTTATAGAATACTTTAGCATTTTCTCTATTCATTGTTTTAAGAAAACCACTCATTGCCATAGAAATAGCATTGTTCATAGGATACAGATAAAGGTATGTAACATTGTTTAGATTCTTTTCCATATTGAATGCTTTATTAAAAGATAAAACATGAAACAAACCAGCTGCTAACTGCTTGTCTACTTCTTCTTTTTCATCCGAATACTCTGCTGTACTGTTCCATAAATTGATAATCATAACATTTTCCGCACTTATCCGCTTTATTTCACGTAATAATTGTTGACAACAGGCATCATTCATTCCATTTATACAATATTCCATATCACTTAGTTTCTCAAAACTTGTGCCCTGCTTAACAGAAATAACTGGAATATCTGTGATTTTTTTAATTTTTTCGATAATCTCATTATCATCTGCTAAGACTGTCAGTACTCCAACATTCTCCATTGCAGGAACTATGCTTTTTTCATTCCAAACTGGCTGATAAACTGCTGTCTCAAATTTATTTTTCAAACTAATTTCCCGAGTCATATAATTACTTATCTCTACCAGCACTCTGCCTGTTTCGTCCACCAGCAGAATTTTCATATGCTTTACGGTTTCATGATCCATATTTTCCATAAAGGATGCAACAGCATAACAGGTTGAATCTAATCTACTATAAATTTTGACTGCTTCGATTGCAAATGGTATGCTTGGCTGTTGATTCTTATTACTAAGATTAATCAAATGCCCGGCTGTCTGTAATGCTCCCTCTAAAACAAGTGGATTTAATACGTATTCATTTGTACCATCCTCAAATTTCTTTGATAGTTCAATTTTTGAGATTGCGACGGTATCACTAAACTGAATTTCCTTGATGGATTTAAAACTATCTCCATACTGAAAACCTGCTTTTTCAAAATACTGATAAAACTCCTTGTCAAACATCTGATACGTGCAGTTATTTTTTATTTCATTGATATTTATCTTTTCTGTACTTTCTTGCGATAAACCATATTCTATTTCACCTTGTGCATTTCTAGTTGACTCATCTGTTCCAATAATAAATTCAGATGTATTTTGATGTTTTACCTGAATTAAAACATTTTGGCTATCACTTAGTACCTGAATAGGGCTGCTCCAAATGACATTGTTTAACCCAATTACATCTTCTTTTGTATTTACTATACTTCCAGCCATTCTTGCCATTTCCAGATATACTACTCCAGGCAGGGTTTTTATACCATTTAGCCGATGTTCGTTTACAAACAGATTATCCTTGTCCATCCGTTTTTCAAATTTTAGTCCATTTAGATCTGAAATATTCTTGTCAAGCAATTCTGTCAGTGCTTCTGTCAATGCTTCTCTCTTGCCAATGTTCTTGTTCGTTTCATCTTCTAGTTTTCTTACCCAATGACGTATTTTTTTGAAAGGATATCCTGGCAGTGATATTTTATTTACCTTACCTTCATGAAGCATTTCCCACTGGTGGATTTCACATCCCTTACACCAGCATTCCGCAATCTTATCAAGGCATTTATTTTTCACATACATAAAAATCTCTTCTGAATTTTCTTCATATTGGTCATCCATAGTCCTATTTTCATAATAGTACATACCTGGAACTGTTTTTACGCCATTCAAAAATCCATCTAATTGTATTTTTAATTCCTCAATACTTTCTGCTACAAATGCAACTCTTATTGGCATATAGGAACGGCTTTTTTGTAATGTATATGCTAGTTCTTGTAGTGAAATTTTAGTTGTCTCATTCATGGTCTGATTCGGAATCTTATCTTCGGTTCCTCGCCTTTGACAGATTAAATCAACTACCTGTGCAATGGTATTTAATACTGTTATGTCTTGATACTGTATCAGTTCTTCATATTTAGTATTCACTTGGTCCACTAGTAAGCTTATTGTTGTAAAATCAAAACCACATTCCATTAATGACATATCATCTTTTAATAAAGTCTGATCCATAAAAAGAACTTCTGAAATGATTGTTTTTACCAACTTATCTATGCAAATCCTGTCCTCTGTTATACTCCTCGTTACACAACTGGATATCATTGTATTTTGAAGAAGCTGAACATATTGTCTTAGTTCCTCACTTCCCTTTGCGGATAAAGGAATTAATTGACTACCAACATTATTTCCATCTTCCTTCCTATGTTCCTTGTACTCCTCTAATATCATATGTGCATTAACACCACTAAAACCGAATGCACTAATTCCGGCACGATAAGGCACCTCATTTCCCTGCTCATCCATAATATGATTCCATTTTTTTGTAGTCTCTGAAATGTAAAATGGAGTGTTTGCAATTTTAATATAAGGATTCAGCGTTGTAAAATTAGCATTTCCTACTATTGTCTGGTATTTCATGCTGAATATAACTTTAACAATGCTGGCAATACCTGATGCCGTTTCTAAGTGTCCAATATTATTTTTTACAGAACCAATTGCACAATAAGGCTCCTCATATTTTCTATTATTATAGTTATTCCATAGTTTCTTATATGCTAATTTAAGTCCGTCAATCTCGATTGGATCTCCCAGTGAAGTCCCTGTTCCATGTGCCTCAATATAAGTGATCGTTTCTGGAACTACTTCTGCCTTGTTTATTGCATCTATAATAACTTGTGTTTGTTGTTTTTGATTAGGTGCTGTTAATGAACTGGCATGTCCTCCATGATTTACAGCACTACCCTTTACTACGGCATAAATATGATCCTTATCTTCAATCGCCCTATCAAGTGGCTTAAGTAATAATAAGCCTGCACCTTCACCACGAACGGTACCATCTGCATCCTTATCAAATGCCCTGCATGTTCCATTTTTACTTAATATTCCTACGTTATCAAAAGAAACAAACAAAGCTGGATGAGCTATTAAGTTAATGCCTCCTGCTAATGCCATTTCACATGTTCCATCCTCTATATTCTGAATAGCCCTGTGAATTGCAACTAAGGCACTGGAACAGGCGGTATCTATAGGTTCGCTTGGTCCCAGGAGATTTAATAGAAAGGAGATTCTTCCTGCAAGGATATTATGGGTATTACCTGTCAATGCCTGGGATTCACTTTCTACATAGCTCTCATTTAATACGTTACTATAATCGTGCCCGGCAACACCAATAAAAACTCCTGTTTTGCTGCCAGAAAAATCAAGTGGAGAATACCCTGCATCCTCAATTGTTTTCCATGCAAGTTCTAAAGCAATTCTCTGCTGTGGATCCATAAGTGCAGCTTCTCTTGGTGATATTCCAAAAAAACTATGGTCGAATTTATCCACTTCCTTCATGAATCCTCCGCGGATAACATTTGTCTTGGATGTATCGTCAGAGTCACCTTTATAGTAGTCCTGCCATTTCCAGCGATCAGCAGGTATTTCCGTAATTAACTCCTGCTGTAATGAGATTTTTTCAAAAAAATCCACAAGACTTTCACTATTAGGCATTATTGCTGAAAGACCAACAATAGCCACAGGACACTTTTCTTTTTCTTTCTTTTTCTCTAAGTTTAAATGATTCATGTTTACTCTATTTTTATTCATAGAAACTTCTGCTGACTTGGATATTACTTTCTTTTCACTATCTAATTGTTTCGTACTAAATAATGTTTCAAATTGACTTCTATGATTTTCAAGAAAATAATCTGTAATTTCCATGACATTTGAATACTCAAAGAATACTGTTGGATACAATTCATCTTTTATATCAACCTCTATTTCCTGAGCCATGTGTACAAAATCCATAGATTGAATACCCATATCCATAAAGTTCTTTTTTGTATCGATTTTTTTCGGCTCCACTTGAATGACATGTGAAAGTTTGTTCAAAACATACATTTGTAGCATATGCTTAAACGTGCCTTTTTTATCTGGTTCTTTATTTTCCAGATTTAAGCTGCTGCTCATTAACTCTACTTCCGATGACATCTCAACACCTCGTACTCTTTTTAAAATCAACCCTTCCATTTCAATAAGCAATTCTCCCGACATATTGAACACTTTGATATCTAGTTCCCACATTTCCTCATTTACTTTAATTCTTCGTACTTGACTGTAGCAGTTTTTAGAAGTTTCTTTATATACCGTAACATTTTTTATCATAAGGGGTATTAGTGGTACTCGTTCTTCTTCCTCAATCAGGGCACATCTGGAAACCATTGCTCCATCTAGAATAGCTGGATGAACTTTGTAGCTATGTCCATCCTGTAAAAGTGTTTCTGCTACTTGTAATTTCCCTAAAACTTCATTCCCCAGAACATATGCATTCTCAACAGTCTGTAATGAGTTCCCATATACACCAGGCCATTTATTGTAGTAGATTTCTGTTTTACTATATTGCTTTTCACAGTTTTTTAGAAAAGATTCTACTTCATTACTGCCTGCTGCCTGGATTTTCGAAAATCCAAACTCACCCTGAGCTGCTTCTTTTAGTTGTAGTTCACTATCCTTTCTATATAAGCTTTTGAAAAATAATTTTTCATTGCTTTGTGATAATTCAATTCTTATTTCAACTCGTTCTTTTTCTTTTACAACGACGGGTTCTAGCAGTAAGAATTGATGTATGCACAATCCTTCTAATTTGCCATAAGTTTTTTCAATCGCTTCAATTGCAAGACACAAATGTGTAACCCCCAGCAAAACTTCCTCACCAAAGGATATGTGATCCTGTAGGTAAGCTTCCTCATAGGAATAGAAATATTGAAACATACTTTTTTCCTTGCTCAAAAATTGTAACTCTTTATGTTCAAATGGATAATTCGGCAGTGTCAGTAAATTATAATTATTCTGATAGAGGCTGCGCCACTTAATATTTTTACCACTTACCCATAGTTTCACAACTTCAAGAACTTCCTCATATTTTTCTAAATTAATTTGATGTAACGACATTTCTTCCATTTCATCTGTTGCTGCTGCTCCGGCAAAAATATATTCGTTTTCATCCTTTTCTAGGAAACTGTTAAATTTACAAATTATATCTTCTCTGCTGTCCGCTACAAATGCCATACGTTCCTTCATATGAAATCTGGCTACTTGCAATGTATAAGCAAAGTCGTAAATATCTACTGTTTCATTTTCCTGTAGAAAGTCTAATAGCATCTGAACATATTGATATAATTGAGCCTTTTTCTTTGCTGATACTACAATCACCGCCTGCATTGCATTTCTATTTACATTCCTTTTTTCTTCTCCCATAAACTCCTCAACAATAATATGCGTATTTGAACCGCCTGCTCCAAAAGAACTAATTCCTGCCCTTCTAGGAAATCGTTTGCCGTCCAGCTCCACACACTTCCAATCCGAAAGAGTTGTTTGAAGATAGAATGGCGACTTGTTTAATTTTATATACGGACTCATTTCCTTATAATTGTGAATAGGAAGTAATTTTCCATGTTGAATCTGTAATAAAACCTTTGTTAACGCTGAAACTCCAGCCGCAGCTTCTAAGTGCCCAATGTTACTTTTAACTGTTCCAATGGCACAAAAGTCAGTCTCCGTTGTATATGGGGAAAATGCTTTTTCCAGTCCTCTAATTTCTATTGGATCTCCAAAATTTGTTCCTGTACCATGTGCCTCAATATAATTTATGGTTCTTGGATGTACTCCAGCTTTTTTAATAACTCTGTCAATTAATTCCGCCTGCATACTTGGGCTTGGAGACATAAAGCTGCTTGTATTTCCATTTGAATTTGCAGCAGTCCCCTTAATGACGCCATATATCTTATCATTATCTATAATTGCCTTATCTAGTGGTTTTAGTAATACTGCACCTACCCCTTCTCCTACTACAAAACCATCTGCTCCATTTCCAAAGCTCTTTGTTTGTCCGGTAGGTGACAGGTTATGTACAGAATTCAGTTTGAGGTAATGTCTTGCATCCAACATAATGTTTATGCCGCCTGCGACTGCTGTATCACATTCTCCCGTTATAATGCTTTGGCAAGCCAGATGTATGGAAGTTAAGGAAGAGGAACACGCTGTGTCAACAGCAATACTTGGTCCACGAAAATCATAATAACTGGATATTCTATTGGCAATCAGCCAGTAAGAAGATTGTGCATTATTATAATTATCTTTTGTACTATTGGCCGCAGCAAGGGTTCCATAGTCCCCATACATAGTTCCCACATAAACACCAACTATGTCACCTTTTTCAGATAAGCTTCTAAACGGATATCCTGCATCCTCTAGAAGATGCCACACCGTCTCCATAAATAATCTTTCTTGAGGATCAATATTCTGAGCCATCTCATCTTTTATCTCAAAAAACTCTGAATCAAATCCATATACATTTCTTAAAAATGTTCCTACCTGGGTATAGCTTTCACCAAGTTTTTCTCCGTTCTCTACATAAAACTCATCGTGATTCCATCGGTCTTCCGGAACTTTTTTCACCATGTCTTTTCCCAAACATAAGTTTTCCCAGAATTCATGTAATGTATCTGCCTCAGGATACTTTCCTGCCAGCCCTATGATTGCTATTTCTGAAATTCTATTTATATCTTCAACAGCCACTTCTGATTCCATCGAAAAGTTCTCTTGTAATTCTGTTTTTATTTCAGTCTCAGGTATCAATGGGGACGTATTCTCCCCTAACATTACTACAAGCTGGGTTTCATAATTTTCGATAAAATAATCAGTTAATTTATTCAGAGTATTATACTCGAATAGTACTGTACTTGGAAATTCACCAAACTGCTGTTCAAATTCTTTATTTAATTCTATAATCAGCATAGAGTCAATACCATAAGATTCATATGGTACAGAGCCCTTTATCAGATTTTCTTCTACTTTGAGCGTCTGCGCAAATAACGTTAATAAGTACTGATATACTTTTTCCTTGATTGGTTCTTCTGATTGTTTTTCAATTTGAGGAACCAATTTACTATCTGTCTTTTGAGCTGTTGGCAGACAGGTTTGTATTTGGGCAACACCATTGCTTCTACCCATAATTATACTTTGATTCTTACTGTGACTTTCATCCTCTATTACGGCCACATTTTCCACTTCATAAAAACCATTTTGATATAACTGCTTTTTCCACATTTCAACACTTAAAAGAGGGGACCCTGAGATTCGTTCGCTGCCATCCTCAAATAGCCACCATCCTGTTGTCAACCCGAAAGTTAATGTTGAAAAAACCTGCCTTTCTGTAAGCTCATTTAACAGAAATACACCATTATGTTTTAATAAAAGTTTTATATTCTGCAAGGTTTCTCTGATACATTTTGTTGCATGAATTGCATTGGATGCAAAGCAAATATCAATACTATTCTGCTCAAAACCTTGTTCTTTGATTGATTTTTCAATATTTAACACCTTAAATACTGCATATGGATTTTGACTACCATAATTTTTCTCACCAAATACTGTAAATCCAGCTGAAATATCCGTATAATAATAGATCACATTATCCTTCAATTCTTCTAGCCTTCGAAATACTGCTGCACTTGTTCCACCAGTTCCCGCACCGATTTCCACGATTTTTACTTTCAGTTCCTTATTCTTTTGAACAAAAGATTTTGTAAGCTCATAGACAATTTCTGCCACCTGATTATTATAAAAATCTACCAATCTGTTTCCTTTATAAATCGGTTCAACAAGTTCCTTAGAGCCACCTGGGAATAATACCTCCATATGATCTTTTTTTCCTGTCAGTATATTGATATATGAGTGAAAGCAGATATCTAACAGATTGATGTATGGCATCAGCTCTGTTCTATGTATACTTATTTCATTTTTTATTTTTGAAATTTGGCTCTCAAACCCGTCATACTTGAAAAACTGTATTAAATTATTTTTCTTCTTTGCGTAACCATATTGCTCTAATATAGTAAGAATGACATCAAACAATCCTTTGTATTGATTGGTAATTTGAAGCTGTTCAAATAACTGTTCCGGACTATATAAGTAATCCGTTTCAACTCCAATTTCACCCACGGTCTGTCGTAAAAGCATAACCGCATACTCTTCGATTTGCTGAATGTATTCCATTTCCTGATATAAAGTCTCTTTTTGATCCTCATTTGTATGAATGCTTTCTATTTTAGCAGTTAATATATTTTTCACTGCTGCTTCCAAACAAACAGAATCCTCATAACTCATTTTCTGGAGAATATTTTTATTTGTCTTTATAACAATAACTTGACTACAGCTGCTTTCTAGAATATTCTCTATATCTTTTATTCCTTCTATTGTATGAATCCCTTTAATTCCCAGACGATTAAAGTGCTGCTTATATCTTTCTTTCGAAACGATTCCAACCTCATCCCAGTAACTCCAATTAATAATATTTACTGGATAACTCATTTCTCTCCTATGTGCTTGAACATATGCATCCTGAAACACACAACCAGCAGAGTAATTTGCTTGTGAGTAGCTTTGAATGAATGCATTAATAGAAGAAAAGAATAACATAAAGTCTAATCTGTCTTTTTTAAATACTTCAAATACGTTTACTGTTCCACTTGTTTTAACACTAAGTACATGTTTGAAAGCTTCTTCTGTCAGCTGGTTCAAAGGCTGATCCTCTAAAAGAAGTGCCGAATGAATTACCCCATGTATTACTCCAAATTTCTCAAGTGCAATACCTTTTGCCTGCTGCAATTGCTCATATTCAGACACATCTGCCTGGATATATAAAACCTCACTGCCAAGCCTTCTTAGTTGATTCAGCTTATTCTGTTTTTCTTGTTCCAAAGCACTTCTTCCAATTAATACTATTTTAGCATTTACCTTTTTTATCAAATACTCACTAAGACTAAAACCAATTCCTCCAAGTCCTCCAATAATGAAATATACTCCGTTATTTCTAAAGCATTTTTGACTATTGGCATTATTTATATTCACTGGTGCAATGATTCGTTTATACCATTCCTGGTTTCGTATTGCATAAAAACAATTATTTGCTATTTCTGTATCTTGCCATTGTAATAAGCGGTTTACTGCATTATCATCTATAGCCTCGTTAAAATCTACATCGATATATTTTATATTCCAGCCTGGATATTCTACTGCTGCTACAGATGCTAATCCAAATACAGATGCGGTATAAGAATTACCATTTTCGGTTCCAACAATATCAAAATTATTTTGTGTTACTGCCATCAAATCAATCTCTTTATAGTTTAACTTGTCTAATAGCTTAATTATCCTATGCAGTAATAGGACACTATTGTCTTCGCTTTCTGCTATGCTATCTGTTTCTAGGCTTTGTGGAATAAAATAAATTTGCTTTATTTGTTCTTTCTGAGAAAACGCAGTTAATACATTTTCAATACTATCTTTCTCTCGTACATCGATGACCCAGCAATTCTCACTTTGTTTCTTGTTTATCATTCCTGTTAGTATTGTAATCCCAGACTGGAATCCATTAATAAATTGATCAATCCAGGCACAATGAACAGCATTTGTAATAATCACTGTATTTTTTTCGACCCGTTTTGTTCTTGTCTGAATGTACTCATATGAATTATCTTTTATCCATATAGGAGCGTAATATTTTTGCTGCTTTTTCGCTTGTATTTCTCTGTTGGTTACTTCTGATAAACGGACACATACCTCATTATACTCATTACACAGTTCAATGGTAAAACTATCGTTTGCATTATGAACAGCGTAGGCATAGCCTTTTTCAGACATCTTATTCCTGTACTCAACCTTGTTAACCATAAACGGTATTTTAGGCCCATTTTCATTTTCAATTAATACTGCCATAGTCTGTAACGCCAAATCTGCTAAAACAGGATGTAGCACATATTTTTCTGTTTCTGCCTGGTATTCTGCCGGCAATTCAATTCTGCTTAAAGCACTTTCTCTGTTAAACCAGATTTCTTGGATTCCTTGAAAATATTCTCTGTAATCAATTCCAGCTTCTTTAATATGGGAATAGTATTCTTTCCCATTTAATTGTCTATCATACAGCTTTTTAAGACTTTCAATAGCAAGTAATTTTCCATTTGAAACAATCGTGTCTTGCAGCTGCACAAAACCAACCGCATGCACCGTACCAGTCATAGAACAACTAGTAATTTCAAATTTTACTCTTTCTTCTTTGTAATTTTTAAACATCAGAAAAATTTCTGTTTCATTTACAATAGGTAAGGGAGCAATCCAGTTCACCTTTTCTATTGTGAATCCTCTTGTAGTTACCTTACTGATTCCTTCTGCAACCATTTCAAGATATGCTGTTCCAGGTAAAATTGGACTGTCCTCTACAACATGGTCTGCTACAACCCTTTCTTTTCCAGTAAAGATCTTTTTAAATGCATAATCACTTCCGAAGTTATGCGTTGGTACTAAGCAATCTATCATTTCACCCATGCTGACATTCTTTACATTTGCATTAGATAGCTGTTTTGTAAAGTCTATTTCTATTTTATATTCTTTATTATCAAATGCATATGTAGGCAAAGAAATGCGGGCATATTTTTCAGAAAACAATTTTCTCAAGTTATATTTTGTGCCAGCAACCCATTCTCCAGCTATTGCAGCTAAATCCATACCTATAATCTGCTTGTCATCGTCAGGATTCTTTTTATAACCTTGGGTATTACCTATGTATATGTTTGTATCTGCCTGTCCTAAAAGGAAACGTTCCAGTTTATTTATTACTTCTCTGACAGTCACTGCTGTAAGTGCCAATCTTTCATTATATTCTTCTCGACCAACAATTAACGTATAGGCAAGATTTTCTATTTTGACATCTTCATTGTTTATTAAAAACTGTTTTAGTTTCTCAGCTGACTTTTTCAGGCTGTTTGTTGTCTTGGCAGATAAAACAATAAGATACGGCTTTTCTGTGGAGAGGAGCTCTTCTCTTAACTTGGTTGTTCTGTATTCTTCTAAAACAACATGTGCATTTACTCCTCCGAATCCAAAAGAACTAACTCCAGCACGATAGGGAAGTACATTTTTATTTTCATCTATTTGGTTTTTCCACTCATAGGAATCCTTTACAACAAAAAATGGACTGTTTTCTGTCTCAATCATTTTATTCACTTTCTTCAAGTGGATATTGGATGGTACTTGTTTATTTTTCATTGCCAATAATACTTTAACTAAACTGGCAATACCTGCACAAGCTTCTAAATGTCCTATACTTGATTTAATTGAGCCAACACCGCAATAGGCTTTTCCATCAAATTGAATATTCTGTTCCTCAAATACTGTTTGAAATGCTTTATTTAACCCATTGATTTCGATTGGATCACCAAGTGCGGTACCTGTTCCATGACATTCAATATAGCTGATTGATAATGGATTTACCTTACTCTTCCTAACTGCATCTATTATAAGTTCAGCCTCTGCGGTTACATTTGGTGCTGTTAATGATGTAGATTTACCACCATGATTTTCTGAACTTGCCAGCACCACTCCATATATATGATCCTTATCTTTTTCTGCCTCTTCAAGGGGTTTTAATAATATAGCGGCAACACCTTCTCCCCTGACATACCCATTTGCAGACTCATCAAAGGTTTTGCATCTTCCATCTGGACTTAGCATTCCTGTTTTTCCTAATGCCAGTTGAGTAAATGGACTTAGCATTAGATTTACTCCACCAGCAATTGCTGTGTCACATTCTCCGCTCTGCAAAGCAGAAACCGCGTGATGCACCGCAACTAAAGAACTGGAGCAGGCAGAATTTACTACAACACTTGGTCCATGAAAATTTAATAAATAGGATACACGATTGGGAATAATCGTACTGGAAACCCCTGAAATACTATGTGCCTTAATCTCTTCCTTGCTTGCTTTCAGCACATCCATAAAATCAGTTCCTGTGCATCCTACATATACTCCCATTCTACTACCTGAATAATCAGAGACTTTATATCCTGCATCCTCAATAGCTTCCCACACTGACTTTAGAAATAACCGCTGCTGTGGATCCATAATCTCTACTTCTCGAGGTGAAAGTCCAAAAAATAGTGGATCAAAATCATATATATTTTCAAGAAAGCTTCCAAAGTTAAATGATTGTTCCTGATTACTGTTCAGTTCGGAGAAATCCCAGCGTTCCTTTGGGATCGCAGATATCATATCCTTCTCTTCCTTTAACACATTCCAAAAATCATTTAAATTATCTGCTCCTGGAAGCATACCAGCAATACCTATAATTGCTATCTTTCTTCTTTCTTCTGTTTTGCTATCCATCATTTCTTTTTTCGTACTGCAATTTTTCACCTTAAACCGCTCATCTCTACATATATCTTCTGAGAAGCTTTCAGCCAGGTATCTGCATAAAGCACCCACTGTTAAATATTCATAAAAAATAGTTGCATTTAATTTTAGCCCATATTTACTATTCAGTGCCACTACTAAAGTTGTAAATGAAATAGAGTCAAAACCTAATTCTCCTATATTGGTTTCACAGTCTAATTCACCCAGTTCTAAATCAATGCTTTCTCTAATTAGTTCGATTACATCCTGAATTAATATCTCTTTTATATCAGTACTGTTGCTCTCGTCCAATTCCATACTATTATTTTTTTGCTTTTCAACTGCAATATCCCAGTTGGATAAAGTCTTACGGTCAATTTTGTCATTTAGTGTTTTTGGAAACTGTTCTATTTCAATATATTTAGCTGGAACCATATAATGTGGCAGTTTGCTTTTTAAAAATTCTATATATTTTTTACTATCTGGCCTTTTCCCCTTTTTCATAATCAAATACGCCGCTAATATACTTTTTTCTTCGGGAAGTTCCTTTTGCACTACAACAGCGTCCATAACATCCTCGATTTTTTTAATTGCATTTTCAATTTCTTCTAGTTCAACACGAAATCCTCTTATTTTAATTTGGAAATCTTTTCTGCCCAGACACTCTACTTCACCATTCGGCAAAAATACTGCCATATCACCTGTACGGTAAAGAGCTGTTTCCACCCCATTTTCCTTATACAGAATAAAATTTTCCTGTGTTTCCTTTGGCCGGTTTACATATCCTGCTGAAAGTCCAGCTCCACCAATACATAATTCACCAGAAGTTCCAATTGAACAGACTTTTTGTTCTTCATCTAAAATGTATAGCCACGTATTGGCTATTGGATAACCAATTGTTATTTTTTCGTTACTCTCTATTTTTTTTACCGTTGACCATATCGTCGTTTCTGTAGGACCATACATATTCCACAATTCATCACATCGAATAAGAAGCTTGTCTGCTAAGGCTTTTGATAATGCTTCTCCCCCACATAAAATTTTGATTGGGAGTTTTTTGCTCCACTCTGCCTGCAATAACATCTGCCATGTAGCAGGTGTTGCCTGCATTACAGTAAATTGGCTTTTTTCAAGTTTTTCTTTTAATTTAATTCCATCTCTGCATATATCATCAGAAACAATTTCAACCGTACCACCACACACAATAGGCAGATATAATTCCAAATAAGAAATGTCAAAGCAGATGGTTGTAATCGCTAACAAACTATCATTTGAGGTAAATCCCGGTTTTTCCATCATAGATAATAGGAAATTTGTCAAGCCTTTATGTAATACTTTTACACCCTTTGGTCTTCCTGTTGAACCAGATGTAAAAATCATATAAGCGATTTCATCTGATATAGGTTGTCTATACATTATCTCTGGCTGGTTCTTCCACTCATTTTTCATTAGATCATAACATACAACTTTTTTACCGAAGGTCAGTTTTTCACATAACTCAGTTTCTGTCAATAACATTTCCAGATTACTATCTTCTATCATCATCTGAATTCTTTCTGCCGGATATAACGGATCACAAGGAACATAGGTTGCTCCAGATGCCATAATTCCAAGAAGTCCTATTAGCATTTCTATGGAACGCTTCATATATATTCCCACAACGTGTCCCGTTTGAACGCCTTGTTCTTTCAGATAATTTCCCAATTGTATACTCTCTTTGTACAATTTTGCATAGGTATATTCTTCTTCGTTAAATTTGACAGCAATCTTATCTGGAAATTCTTTTACTGTCTTTTCAAATAAATCAAACGTACTAATTGTTAAGTCATAGTCTCTTTTTACATTTAAATTATGTATACTCTGATCATCTCTTAAAATATCTCCAACCGCTATATTCACATTCTGACTAACTGCTTTTAAAACATCAAGATATTGAGCAGCTATTTTTTTAATAGAAGATTCATCAAATAAACTTGTATTGTATTTCAAGTAGATTTGCATTTCATTGGTATTTTCAATCAGCTCCAGTGCCAAATCAAACTCACCTTCTTGACGAATCTCTCCAAAAATATTTTGAATCAATTTTTGCTTTCTTTCAGTTGGTGTTATCCAGTTTTGATAGTAAAAAGCTACATTATTGGCTTCTACTATGCCATTGGTTTCTTTCCTCAAATCCTGCAAAATGGTCTGATATGGATAATCACTGTGCTGGATTACTTCAAATATGATATCCTGCGTATTTTTTACAAGTTCTTCAAACGTACTTTCTGGTTCTATCTGACTCAAAATAATAACCAAGTTCATAAAATATCCAATTGTACTTTCAAATTGAATATCTGGCCGGCCCGCTACTGGCATAACAATTGATATATTCTTTTCCTTTACCAAAAAGTTTAATAAAATACTATACGCACTTAACATAACTGTTGACAAAGTTACACCTGTCTGCTCTGCTATATGGCGTAGTCTCATTAATTCATCTTCCCCAAGACTCATAGAATAATGACTTCCACTAAACTGAGGTATACTTGGTTTTTCATAGTCGTAAGGTAATTTTAGGCTGCATTTTTTTCCTGATAACATGCTTAACCAGTATTTTTTATGCTCTTCCCCTTCTTTACCTGACATCATTTGTTTCTGCCAGTTAATAAATTTACCGTAAGACGCTTTGTACTCATTTTCTTCATATTGGTCAAAATAAATTTCTTCTAATTCTCGAAGAAGAATATCTGATGAAATGCCATCAAATATAATATGATGGATATTAAGTAAAACTATACTCTCTTCTTGTCCAGTAAAAACATAAATGCGAAACAACTCTTCTTCTTCCAAATGAAAAGGCACATGTGCTTTCTCAAAAAGCAGCTTATTGGTCTCTTCTTTGCTCATACCTGTAATATCGATCTGACTATAATTTAGTGAATATTCATCTTGGATCTTCTGAACTACTTTTCCCCCCTTCATCAGAATAACGGTTCTAAGTTGAGGATTCTTCTCTGCCAGCTTATTAAAAGAATCCTTTAACTTAGCTAAATCAACGGTCTTTGATATAGTAAAAGCGATTGGAATATTATAGGCATAGTTTTCTCGAACAATATTATAAATAGTCCACAACCCTTTTTGTCCGCTGGATAGTTCCATAAGTCTTTCCTCTGTTTGATCCGTTTCAGCTATGGTTTTCATTCTTTCCAGAGCTTCTTCAATAGAAAGCTGTCCGTCAGCAACCATACTGTAAAAGTTCTCATTCATAAAATTCACCTCTCATATTGTGCATTTACTTCGCACACAATATTTGGTTATTATGTGCGAAGTCTTTATTTTTGTAAAAACAACGAGCAAAAGGAACGGTTTACAATCATTGAGATAATAATACACGATTCTGTATTCTCATCGCTTCCTCTGGAGTAACAGTTTTATTCTTTACATGAATCAATAATTCTTTTACAATAAACTCCTTTTCTTTTCCCTTTAATCTCTGCTCTAATTGTACCACCATATTACTTTCGGAACTTTGATGTTTTACTCTGCTGCTTAAGAAAACCTCCATTTTACGTATTGTAAAATTTTTAAAAATGTCATTTACTTGAAGCTTTATTCCATAAATACTTTTTATCTGATTCATAAACCGCATTCCTGTTAAAGAGTCAAAACCGTATTTATGCAAAGGTGTATCAACATTTATTTTATCCACAGGTACTTTTGTTAAGCTTGATAACACTGTTTTTAACGTATCTTCAATAGAAGTTCCTTGTTCAAAATAGTTTTCATCAATCTGTCTTTCCTTAATTTCTGTAATAGCATCCGTTTTTTCTTGCAGCCAATATTTTTCTTTTGCAAAAGGATAGGATGGTAATGCAATTTTTTTGCAATTCTTATATGATTCCATTGCTTTTACATTGACAGCAGCACCATTTGTCCATAAAACTGCCAATTGCAGCTTTGATAAAATGCTTTCATTTTGCGTCAAAGCAGTTTCTTCTGTGCCTTCTACAACATATCCTTCAAATATGCCCGCTTGTTTTTCACCATTCATACAGGAATTTAACTTTTCAATTAAATCTTCTTTACTATTTGCAACAATTCCAATGCGTTCTTCTAGTGCTTCTCTTCCCGCCAATAATGTATACGACATATCCTTGAAATTAAATTGCTCTTCATGAGTCAAAATAAAATCTCTCATTTCTACTAATAGGGAATGTAATGCGTCTTTACTATTTGCTGAAAATGCGAAAAAGTCTGGCCAAACATCTGGTTCTGTATTACCCACTGTATTTTCATACTCTTCTACAATGATGCTGGTATTGGCTCCACCTGCACCATACGAACTGATTAATGCACGCCTTTTCTGATTTTCTTCTATCTTCCATGGCACAAACTGATCTTCCAAATAGAAAGGTGAATTATTTAAATTCATATCATCCCGAGATGATTCTGCACTTATAATAGGAACAATAGCTTTCTTTTCCATTTGGAGCAATACTTTTATAAGCTGTGACATTCCTGATGCCGCTTCTAAGTGACCAACATTTCCCTTAACTGTTCCAATTGGTATTGACTTTTTCGACACTTTCTTTGCAAATGCACGTTTTAAAGCATTTACTTCTACCATATCCCCTAGTTCTGAACCATTTGCTGCAACTTCTATATAATTAATATCTGATTCTTTAAGTCCTGCATTTTGTATTGTTTTTGTCACTAATTCTGCCTGCACAACTGGATTTGGAACAGCAAAACCATTTGTTCTTCCTCCGTGATTCGATAATGTACTTTTTATTACTCCATAAATATGATCGTTATCTTTTATTGCTTCACTAAGTGGCTTTAACAGGACAGCACCAACACCTTCTCCCGGCACATAGCCATCCCCTTTTCCAAGACTCATACTTCTATCATAGCTTCCAATCATTTTAGTTTGACTTAATCCAACATATTTCATTTGTGTAAGATTGAGGTTAACTCCACCAGCGATTGCTGTTTTACATTCACCCCTCTTAATACTTTCACAAGCTAAATGGACTGCTGTGAGGGAAGAGGAACAAGCTGTGTCAATGGCATAACTAGGACCTTGAAAATCAAATAAGTAAGAGACCCTATTTGCAATTTCCCAATAGGATGTGCAAGAAAGTAAGTTTTCCATTTCCGTTCCTTTTGCAATCCATGGATAATGCTTATACATAACACCTACAAAAACCCCTACGTCTGTTCCAAGCTCACTTCTAGTACTTCCTGCATTCTCTAATGTTTTCCAAACTTCCTGAACAAATAGTCTTTCCTGGGGATCCATTAATTCAGCTTCTGCTGGTGCTATGTGAAAAAACATTGGATCAAACTCATCAACTCCTGTTATGAATCCTCCCCACTTACTATAGCTTTTACCAACATCTTCTTTATTAGCAGAAAATAGTTTGTCTCCATTCCATCGGGATTCAGGAATTTCAGAAATACAATTAATTCCTTCTCTTAACTTCTCCCAAAACTCGCTTATGTTGTCTGCCATCGGAAACTTTCCACTCATACCAATAATAGCAATATCTTGCCTATTAACTAATTCGATATTTTGGGGTTCCACCTTTACAGTCTGGCTGATAGATAAAACTTTTTCATCTACTTGCCTTACATCCTTATTTAATTCCTTGTTTTCTTCATTTAAATGACCTGACATCTTAAAATAATTGATAAGCAAATCATTTTGTTCTTCATTTAAGTAATTGGCAAGTTCCTCAATATTTTGATATTCAAAAAATATGGTATTGGATACTTTTCCTAGAATTGGTTCTAGTTTACTTCCTAATTTTATCAGCATTACAGAATCAATTCCATATCGGTCAAACGCAAGTTTTTCTCGAATTTTATCAATTGGTATTTCGCTTACCTCTGCTATCGCTTCCTTTAAAAAATCAATAGTCAGTGTTTTTAAATGATCATATTTGAATGTGTCTTTTGTTTCTTCTAAATCAATTACTGTTTCACTCACTACACCTGGATTTGATTCCTTAATTTGAAAAAGCTTTTTCATTTTTATTTTATCTCCAGCCAAAACCATAAACTGTGGACATTCTAAGGTTCTCTCTAAATATTTTATACCATCTACATCTGACATGCTTTCAAATCCAGTTGTTTGTTTCATTCTGTCTTCCATCAATTTATCAATCTTCATTCCACCATGACGCCAGAGTGGCCAATTGACTGAACACGTTTTTCCAAAACGCTTTCCCTTTTCCTGCATTTGGTTTCTCAGAAAAACAAATGCATCCATAAAATGATTTGCATAGGCATAATCACTTTGCCCAGAATTTCCCAACACTCCTGTAATTGACGAAAACATTGTAAAAAAGTCTAATTTATAATCCTTTGTCATTTCATCCAAATAGATTGTTCCTTGAATTTTAGGTGCAAAAACTTCTTCCATTTGTTTTTTGGTCTTTCTTAAGAGATAACTATCCTTAACAGTACCAGCTAAATGCAGCACACCATTTAAATTACCAAAAGAGTTTTCTATTTCTTTGTGCAGTAGTTGCATTTCTTCCTTATCAGTAATATCTACGGTGCTATATGTGCAGGTTCCTCCCAGTGCATTGAGTTCTTGAAGCTGCTGCTCTATTTTGGCATTCTTCTGGCTTCGTCCTACCATCATTACATTTGCCTGATATTTCTGTAGAAGATATTTTGTTAATAAAATACCAATTCCACCCATTCCTCCACTTATCAGATAAATTCCATTCTCTCTGAAGGCTGGTTTCTTGGAATCCTGTAAAAATTCAAACTCCCTAAGCTTCTTTACCTTTCGGTTTCCACTATATCTTATTTCAACAAATGAATTGTAGTCTGGCATCTTTAATTCTTTTGCACACTGCACAGCTGCCTTTTCTAATTCTACTTCGATTGTTCTTCCGGAATAGTGTTCAAACTCAAGCATGACAGACTTTAAAAATCCACTCATTGCTTTATGATACGCATAATTTATAGAATCCGTTTTTACATATAAATATATAAATTCCATTTTATTTTTTCCAAACACTTTTGCTGCGGCTTTTACCAGCTCCATTAAATCAAAAACTACCTGCTCCGCTCTGCAATCGGCTTTTATGGATTTTGCGTATACTATTTTAGTTGGAATATATTCTGTTTCCTTTAGTTTTTGAAAAGCTGGGTAATACTCATTTTCTCTTATAAAGGTGATATCCTTCATTCCTAATTCATTTTTTAACTCGCTTTCAAATGCAGGATTTTCTGAGAAAACAACGATTCTATTCCTTACACCGCTATTGATGGCCGGCTGCTGTTCCTCTTCCCACCACTCTTCCTGGCACAACAAAATATTATCTCTTTTTGTATTGCTTTTTCTTTTCACAAATTTATGAATTTTTACATGGACCATTCCGTCTTCTGTTATCAAAAATATTTGATATTCTTTATTTTTATAACTATTTCCCTGCTGCGTAATGCTTTTTGCATAGACATAAGCAGCCTGTGGAATTTCATCTGTCCACTGGATGTTTTCAATTGCATACGGTAAGTAAATATCTTCTGCTTCCATATTTACACTATCAACCATTGTGCTCTGAAGCATCCCGTCCAAAACAGATGGATTCAGAACAAATCCCTTTTGCTTCTTATCAGCAGATAGTTCAATGAATACTTCATCTGTTCCAATATAGGCATTTTGTATTGTTTGATATGAGCTGCCATACTCAAATCCAAAATCCGTAAATCTTTTATAGCAGCTGCTCTTATCAATCATGTCCTGACAACGCTCTTTTATTTCGTCCACTGAAACTATTTCCGGCAACAATTTTTCAAATGACAGTAAGCCTTTGCAATGTAAAGCTTCCCCTGCATTAGTCTTACTTTCAATTTTAAATGAGATTTTTTCTGTTCCGCTTTGTATGCTGAATGATACAAAAACTTCTACTTCTGGCTCTGTAAATATAATTGGCTGAACCCAAGTAATTTCTTCTAATCCACTTACCTTCTTACTAAAGCCTTTTAGAGCCGCAAATCTAGCAAGTTCTAAATACACAACACCAGGCAGGATTATATTTCCCTCTATAACATGATCTTTAATATAATCTGCATTTTTGAACAATTTAATTTTATACTTGATTTCCTGTTCCGTTGACTGTCCTTCATATACAAATTCATCTTCACATTTATGATCTTGTATTTTCTGTACAAGCTCCTGGTTATCCGAAACCCAATATCGGTTCTTCTGAAATGGGTATTTCGGAAAACTTACTTTTTTATAATCTGTCTGGGCAAAAACAGCATTCCAGTTAATTGAATCTCCACTTACCCATGCCTGACAGATGGATTTCAAGTCTCTATTACCATAATCCATTCCACCAGTATTTTTTCCGTATCCTGCTTCATTATACTCTGAACAATAACAGCCTTCTGTTCTTCTTCCACCTAAATAATCATTTAACTTACTTATTAGTTCATTTCTATCTGACGCAACAACTGCCAACCTTGTCTCCATTTCTTCTCTTGCAAAGACAGAGGTATATGCAATATCTTTTAATTCATACGCAGTACCCTGCAAATAAAGCAGAACCTTATTTACATATGTCTGTAACCTTTCTGAATCTTTTGCTGAAAGGACAAAAGGATATGGTGCTTCATCTGGTTCAGACTGTCTTTTCACGTTTTGAGTATACTCCTCAAAAATAATATGAGCATTTACACCGCCTGCACCAAAAGAACTAATGCCAGCTCTTCTAGGAATTCTCATACCATTTTTGTCCGTCACAGACTCCCATTCTTCATTTTCAAGTGGCAAATAAAATGGGGTGTTACCTAAATCCACATAAGGATTCAACGTATTCAAATTTAGATTGGCCGGAATGACTTTATGCTGCATAGCTAAAATAATTTTTAAAACACCAGCTATGCCTGCCGCAGATTCCAAATGCCCCACATTAGTTTTAACTGCACCTAATACACACTTATCTAGCCTTACAGTACTTTCTAAGCTTTTCGTATCTTCATAAACCATTTTTAATCCATTTATTTCAATTGGATCTCCCAAAGCAGTGCCTGTCCCATGCAGTTCAATATAGTTAACTGTATGAAAGTCGATTCCGCTGCGCCTCAATGCCATTTTTATTACTTCTGCCTGTGCATTAGGATTTGGAGCTGTTAATGATTTTGAATGACCTCCGTGGTTTACAGCACTTCCTCTTATTGTAGCATAAATATGATCCCGATCCTCAATTGCTTTGCTAAGAGGCTTTAACAATAATGCACCTACTCCTTCTCCTCTTACAAACCCATCAGCACTTTTATCAAATGTTTTACACTTGCCATCTGAGCTTAACATATTTGCATTACCATAACTAATATAGAGACTTGGTGTTAAAATAACATTTATTCCTCCGGCTATCGCCATGTCACACATACCATTTCTAATGTCTTCTACTGCCCTGTGAATTGCAACTAAGGAGCTGGAACATAACGTATCAACTGGCTCACTAGGTCCTGTAAAATTGAAAAAGTGTGATATTTTATTTACAATTAAGGGATGATTATTTCCTGTCATTGTTAACGCATCTGTTTTATACTTATGTACAATATCAGAATAGTCTAAATTGGATACCCCCAGATATACTCCAGTCCTGCTTCCATAAACATCTTTCTTTGTATAACCTGCATCCTCCAATAATTCCCACACTGTCTCATAAAAAATTCTTTGCTGTGGATCCATAAGCCTTGCTTCCTTTGGGGTAATATTAAAAAATCCTGCATCAAATTTGTCAACTTGTTTCATGAATCCGCCCCATCGGCTATTTGTTTTATTCTCTTCTTTTATGGCATCCCCATAGTACTCCCGCCAATTGAATCGATTTTCTGGAATTTCTGAAATTAAGCTTTCATTGCTCATAAGATTTTTCCAAAATTCCTCACAGTCATCAGACATTGGCATACGTCCTGACATGCCCACAATAGCAATCGGTTCTTGCTGCTTACTCAGAGCCGCCCCTGCATCTGTTTCCTGCTGTTCTATATACTCCTTTTCTATATACTCCTGTTCTATATACTCCTGTTCAAAATCACATGTTATTTCACCATACTTTTCATTCATGTACTTTACAATTTTTCTTAACGTTAATGGTTCAATTTCAAAAAATGATGCTGGCGTCAGATCACAGTTAAACTTCGCATTAATCTTATTGGAAAATTCAGTAAGCAGCATGGAATCCATGTTATAATATTCAAGTTCTTTTTCTACATCAATGTCCTGCTTCTCTATGCCTAAAATGTTAGATACAATATTCAGCAATTCGTCTTCTATATAGCTTTCACTATCTGCCACTTGTTTTTCTTTACTTGAAATGCTGTTGGCTGTTGTCTCACGTACCGCTTCATATTTTTCATATTTCTTATCCGCTCCACTCATCGACCGCACCATATATTTTTTAATTTCAAGTAGTACTTTACCTGACATATTATAGATTGTAATGTCAACCTCTTTTTGATTATCGCTGGTTCTATTCTGCACTAATCTGGCATGTGCAAAGCACCTTTGTGGCAGAGAGTCATATATCGTTATCTCCTCAATTGCAAATGGAACATATGGATTTGTTGGGTTACTATTTTTATTTAATAAATATCCTGCTGTTTGAAGACTTCCTTCAAGAATTACTGGGTGCAAAACATATTTATTAAACTCTGCAAATAACTCTCCTTCTGCCTGCAATAGTCCAATTGCTTCATCCTCGTTAAAGTAGATCGTTTCAATTGGTTTAAAGGTATTCCCATATTGAAAACCACATCTCTCAAACAAATCATAAAACTCTTTTTTTCTCAGGTTATCACCATATTGATGAATTTCTTCATCATAATGCAGTCTTTCCTTGTTCGTACCAAAGACTTCTCCATATACAATCTTACCTTGTGCATGAATTCCTTCTTCTGCTGTGGCAATTTCAAATAAAGTAGATTGTTCTTTCTTTTTCAACTCAATCTGTACATTTCTATAAGCCGTACTTACCTGAATTGGTTTAGACCATACGATTTTGCTGATTTTTACAACTTTACTCTCCGTTTTGTCACATTCTCCTGCCTGCCTTGCCATTTCAATATAAACAACTCCTGGCAATAAACATTTTCCATTTACAATATGATCTCTGAGATAAAATTCTTTGCTTACTAACGTCTTTTTATATATTGAATTTGGACTATCTGCAAGCTTTTGCTCAACGAAAGCCTTATCTCCTATTTTTTCTAGTGAACCTTTACAATTCAGTCTGTTATCTGCCCAGCATCTTTTTTTCTCAAATGGATACGTTGGAAGTGAAACCTTCTGTTTTGGTTTTTGTTTCTTAAGAGTTTCCTGTTCCTTTATATCTTCTCCTGATACCCAATTATATGCCAGCTGGTTTAATATATCTGTGTTGCTTCTTTGTTCTTTTATAGAAATATTTTCTTTACAGTACAATTTATCAGAATTATAATTCTTGTCTATGTATTGTTCCAAACACTGTAGAAGTTCATCGTAATTTTCTGCAATCACAGCCAGACGTTCTTCCATTGGAGTTCTTCCCTTTCGGAGAGTCTCTGCCAGTTCTGATAAAGGCGGAAGTTGTGATAAATGGGTTTCTATGTTCTCACAAACTTTTTTGTCTGCTTTTATTCCTGCCATATTCCTGAAAATCTTATTGATACTATGATTGCTGTTTATTATTTCTATTGATAGATTCTTATTAAATTTTTTATTTACCCCATCTATCAACTGCATCCATTGTAAAGGTGACAATGCGTATTCCGTCATTGGTAATTCTCTGTCAATATCTGATTTTAATGTTCCAGATACATCACTGATAAACGAAATAATATACTCAATAATATCATTACGGTCATCTAAGATAGCTTCATCCTGCGTAACAGCCTTTCCGCTGGTTTCTATCCAATTTCCTGCTCTCTTTCTAATATAACTAGAGAAGGAGTTTGCATACGCCGTTAACCTCTCACGATTTTTTGCAGACAGCACAATCAACTCAGATGATTCCTTTTCACATTTCATTTGCTCTTCTCTATATTCTTCTAATAAAATATGAGCATTAACGCCACTAAAACCAAAAGCACTTACTCCTGCACAATATGGCAGTTCATTTCCTTCTGGGTCTATTAATCTTTCCCACTTCTTTGGCTCTTTTACAATGTAAAACGGTGTATCTTCCAAATTAATATAAGGATTTAATTCGTTAAAATGCTGTATTCCTGGCAGCATACCATATTTCATGCAAAGAATCAGTTTTAATATTCCTGCAATTCCAGCTGCTGTTTCAAGATGTCCAATCTGCGTCTTTAATGCACCTAGCCCACAAAATTTATTTGTCGGAAGTGAAAGATTTTTCTTCTGATACATTTTTGTAAATGCATTTTTTAAAGAAGTAATTTCAATTGGATCTCCTAGTATGGTACCTGTTCCATGGGTTTCAATATAACTGATTGTTCCAGGATCAATGTTGCCTCTTTCCATTGCATCTAAAATGGCCATTTCCTGCTGTGCTGGATTTGGTGCTGTCATAGAATTTGAAAAACCTCCATGACTAACTCCAGTTCCCTTAATGACGGCATAAATGTGATCCTTATCTTCTACTGCCTGACTATATTTTTTTAAAAGTACAAGCCCAGCACCTTCTCCACGAACGGTTCCATTTGCATCCTTGTCAAATGTTCGGCATTTCCCATCTCTGCTTAGAATGCCAAGACTGTCAAAGGATACATACATGGACGGATTCAGCATAATATGTACACCACCTGCAAGAGCCATATCACACCGTCCATTTTGTATTGCTTCAGCTGCATGAATAAGTGCTATTAATGAACTGGCACAAGCAGTATCTACGGGTTCGCTTGGACCATGAAAATCAAATAAATAGGAAATTCTGCCTGTTAATATATTATGTGCATTTCCTGTTAATATTTGAGATCGGCTGGCATTCTCCATACTTATTCCAATATCATTGTAATCGTGATCGGCTACACCAATATAGACTCCCGTCTTACTTCCAGCCAATTCTTTTGGATCATAACCAGCATCCTCAATCACACTCCACGCCAGCTCAAGACAAAGCCTTTGTTGTGGATCCATAAGTTTAGCCTCTCTAGGAGATATTCCAAAAAACTCTGGATCAAACTTATCAACATCCTTTATAAATCCTCCCCAAATGACATTTGTCTTATCATCATCATCTGGCTTGTTTTTATAATAATCCTTCCAGTTCCAGCGTTCTTCTGGAATAGTTGTTACTAAATTTTGATTCTGTCCTATTTTTTCCCAAAACTCATCTAAATCCGATGATTGCGGAAATACACCGCTAATGCCAATTATGGCAATTGGCTCATTATCTTTTACAAGATGATTTTCTTTTACAGGATGATCTTCTTTTACGTGATAATCTTCTTTCAGTGAAACAGTTCGTTTATTTTCCATAGGCTTACAGATATGATAGAACCTATTTGCATAATTATTCGTAAAATATCTTGCTAATGCTATTACAGAAGGATGTTCAAAAAATACTGTCGGATATAATTCCACACCTATTTCACTTTGAATTTCCTGACATAAAGAAATTATTTTTATGGAATCACATCCAAGAGACATAATATTTTTACTTATATCCTTCACGCCTAATGGTTTCCCAGTTAGATTTTCTATCTTTTTCTTTACATATTCTGTAATTTCATCTTCCTGCTGCCCATTACAAGTATTATTTTCTAATATTTCAGGTGTTCCATCGTTTTCCTGTCTTTCCTCATCTGCTGTAAATACTTTTTTGCAAACAACACCTTTCATTTCGATAGCAATTCTTCCTGACTCATCCATTACTTCAATATTGCCTTCCCATAGTTCAGCACTTTCTTGTATTTGTTTAATATGACAATAACAAGTTTCTCCGGTCTTTCCACAAAAATATAGTTCTTTTATGAGAAATGGAATATATTTATCATAGTCGTTTTCTTTTTTTAGTGCCAGTCTGCATAAAATAGCACCATCTAAAAGTGCAGGATGAATTAGATATTCATGTTTATCCTGTTTCATTGTATTCGAAAGACTAAGCTTTCCCCATACTTCATTTTCTTCTACTAAAACAGCATCAATGCACTGTAAATCCGGACTATATACATTAGGCTTTAACTGATATAATTTTGTTCCTGCATGTATCAACCCGTTAGTGAAATCAGGAATTTTGTGTTGAGGAACATTATACTCAAAATCATCTATTTTTTCAGCTCTCGAAACAATTTTTTTATGATTTCCAATACTGGCAATGCACTCTATTGTGTTAGTGTCTGAAACATCCACATATATTTCAGCAAGATCCTCTTTTCCTAATGAAGCTGTTTCTAAAAACATCATTTTATGAATTTTTATCACTTCTTCATTTTGATTAGTTTGCAGGTAATTATTAAGAATGCTAACGTATGTCATACCCATAATGGTATATTCTCCAAAAGAACAATGTCCCAAAATGTAAGGTTCATCACCTTTAAAACTTACATTATATCTCTGTTTATTACCTGTAATCCAGTGTCTGGTATGATGGAAGCAATATGTTGGCAAAGGTATTTTTTGAACAGAGTCTTCTGTTTGGTACAATTTTTCCCAATCAACTCTACCACCCTTTACCCACTCCATGGCAATTCTCTGCATGGACAAATCAGCTAAATCAATTTTGACAGCGCTGTTTTCTTCTTCAACATCTCCTTGATAAATTTCAGCCTGCTTTCCTAATACAATTTCACTAAGCTTATTTTTTAAATCCACATAGCTTGAAATTACAAAAGCAATACGGGTTTTCATTTCTTCTCTGCAAGTTTGTAATGTATACGCAATATCTCTGTAGGAAAGATAAATACCTTCTTCCTCTTGTTTTTGTAAAAATCGTTCCAATGACTTCACATAATTTTTCAGACTCCATTCACTTTGTGCTGATAAAGTTATGACTGCGTCTTTTCTTTCCTGCTCTTTTTTAGAATAAGCTGCTTTTTCAAATTCATCTATAATTAAATTTGCATTAGAACCTCCGGCTCCATTAGAATTAATACACGCTCTTCTCTTTCCTGAATTATTTTCAACTTTCAAATAATTTTTCACATCCCATTCTGATAATTCTTTCTGAACATAGAACCTGCTATTTTCAAACGGAATAAATGGACTAATTGGCTCACAATGAATAGATGGAACCAGCTTTTTATATTTCATTTGCAACAAGACTTTTGTTAATGCTGCTATTCCAGATGCAGCTTCAATGTGACCAATATTTGACTTGACTGTTCCAATAGGACAGTTCTGTTTTTTCATATCGCCTTCACCAAGCGCTCTGTTTAATGCACTTACTTCAATTGGATCTCCTAACACAGTTCCCGTTGCATGTGCTTCCACATAGTTAATGGTTGCTGGATCAATTTGTTGCTGCATCAGTGAATATCTTATTGCATTTGCCTGTTCTGTAATACTTGGTGTTGTAAAATTACTTGATGCACCATTACTGTTTACACTACTTCCTTTTATAACAGCATAGATATGATCGTGATCCTTCACAGCCTGTTCTAATGGCTTTAACAGCACCGTCCCAACACCTTCTCCTTCAACAAATCCATCTGCATTAGCATTAAAAGACTGTGTTTTTCCTGTTCGCGATAAACTATTTAAGTTTGCTAATCGAACATGCTGTCTTGGTGTAAGTATTAAATTAATTCCACCTGCTACTGCCTGTTCACATTCCCCTGATTGAATACTTTTGCAAGCATAATGAATTGCTGTCATTGAAGAGGAACATGCTGTGTCAACAGCAATGCTTGGTCCGTTGAAATTGAAATGATAGGATATGCGGTTGGATAGCATCCAGTGTGCCGACTGGGCATTGGTTGCAACTCCACTTTCCCATGCCTTTGCCGCCAGTTGTCCATATCCTCCATACATTGTTCCAATAAATACTCCAACCTTAACACCTGCATCAGCCAGCCTCTTTCCAGGATATCCAGCATCTTCCAATGTACTCCATGTTGATTCTAATAATAATCGCTCCTGTGGGTCCATTTCATCTGCCTGCTCATTTGTAATCTCAAAGAATTCTGCATCAAATCCATCGATGTCACGAAGAAATCCTCCCCATTTACTATAGCTTCTGCCTTGTTTACTATTTGTTTCATCAAAATAATCTACCCATTTCCAACGTTCTTCTGGAATAATGCTGACACAATCCTTTCCATTTCTCAAATTATCCCAAAACTCATAAATATCCTCTGCCATTGGGTATTTTCCAGAAACACCAATAATAGCAATGTCCATGCTGCTGATACTCTTATCCCTGGCAGAAACTTGTTCTGCCAAATTTACATCTTCCTTCTTTTTCGGTAACAATTTTTTCTCCACATGGAATAATTTTTGTAGTTCATTTTCATAGCTGTCTGTCAAATAAGCTGCAATTTTATCAATCGTATTATATTCAAATAGCACTGTTGATGCCAGTTTAGGGAAAATAGCACTCCACTTTTTATGTATTTCGATTACAAGCAGCGAATCCACTCCCATTTTTTCAACATTGCTCTCTGGCGTGATTTTTTTCATATCAGTTTTAAGGAGTGCTGAAAATTCTTCTTTCAGCCACTGAATGGTTTTATCATACAATTGTTCTGTGTGGTCTGATTCTTCCACCTGGATGGTCAATTTATCTTTTGCTGCCTCTTTCACTAGTTCACTTTTCCCTGTAGATACATTTTTAGATGGTTCAGCACGCAAAGCATTTTTATCAGCATTTTTATCAGCATTTTCATTAACTGTCACAATACCATTACTTTCAGCTGCTATAATATGCTGAGAAGCCAGATCCCAATCCTCTTTATCTGGAAACATGCATATATACTCAAAGCCAGTTTCCAATAATATTTTCTTCCAGTCAGTTGTAGAAAGTAGTGGTGAATCTTTAATTCTTAATTCATCTGTATAATTCCACCATCCTTCAGTCAATCCAAATGTTAATGTAGAAAATACTTTGAAATCCGTTATTTCATTTATTAGAATTACACCAGCATTTTTCATCAGCAATTTAATATTACTTAAGGTGTTAAGCATATCACTTGTTGCATGTAACACATTGGTTGCAACCACAATGTCAAAACTGTCTTCTATAAAATTTTGTTTCAGTGGATTTTTTTCTATATCCAAAACCTGGAACGTAATAAATGGATAATCTTTCGAGTACTTATTCTCACCGTAATTGGTAAAACTTGCAGATATATCACTATATAAGTAATTTATATTTCTTCTATACTCATTTACATTTTTAAATATCCCCAAACTTGTTCCACCAGTTCCTGCTCCGATTTCCAAGATATTTACTTTACAATCTGGCTGCTCGCCTACTCTTTCCGAAATATATTTCTTTATCCATTGTGACACTATATCATTAAAATAATCAATAACGGCATTCCCTTTATAAATGCCTTCAACCAATTCTTTGGAACCGCCTGGAAACATTACGTCCCCATAACTAACTTGTCCTGATAATATGACATCAAATTTATCAGCACAAATTTTCATCAATTTTACATATGAATTGATTTCCGGGTATTTCGATTCAAACTCTTCCTCAAAGTATTCGATTTCAGCCTTTTTTGTTGCCACAAATACATTATTCAAACTGGTGACGTACTCATACACTTCAAGAATTGACAATAATGCATTCAACAGCCTTTTGTATTTAGGAACTACTCTTAGCCTAGTCTCTATTTCATTATAGGAAACACTTGTATGTGCTTTCAAAAATAAGTTGGCTTTCTGAAAATATTTCAATACTAACTGTGCTCCCAGTTTTTCGATTTTTCCAAAGCCTTCTTCTAATCGTAATATTTCCTCATTCACTTCATTTTTTACTAGAATATGATTGATTTTTGATGGAATTTTCTCAGGATATTGTATTAATACTGTATCAACACGAAATCCTACCTCGCGCAGAATATTCTCGGCTGCCTTAAACATAATAACCTGATTGCAGCTGCCTAAAAGAACCTGCTCAATCACTTTCATTCCTTCTTCTATCTGAATTGGAAATAATCCTATTTTCTTTAACTTTTCATTATATTCACTGCTGGAAACTGCTCCTACACTACCCCAATAGCTCCAATTTATTATTTTAACAGTTGTCTTTGTTCTTCTGCCAAACTCCATTGCCAATGCATCCTGGCAGGCACATGCTGCATTATAGTTGGATTGTCCCACATTTCCAATCACGGCATTTGTTGAAGATAATACCAGTAAAAAATCTAGTGATACATTTTTTAACGCTTTCAATAACTCTATTGTTCCATGTACCTTTGGCTTCATTACTGTTCTTAGCTGTTCTTCTGTCATAGAAGAAATTTTCACATCCTGTAAAACCATTGCACCTAATATAACTCCATTTAGCTTCTCATAGTTCTGCAACACGTTTCGCATCATATACTTAACTTCACTTGCAATTGTAATATCCGTCTTAAGATAGGAGGCTTTTCCACCAAGTTCTTGTATTTTTTCTAATTGCAGGCTTCTTTCTTCATTCAGCTCACTTTTACTAACATAAATAATACTTGCACGATAGTTTGCAGCTAAGTAAGTGCCTATTACTTGATTAATCCCTCCCATTCCTACCAGCAGATAGGTTCCTTCATATTGAAACGCTGATTTTCCATCTAACCCATTCTGCCATTGAATTGGGGAAATTTCCTTTTGATACCAACAATGATCACGAATCATAATTTGTTCTGTCATTCCAGTACGTCTCACTATTTTTTTCATTTCTTCCAAAAGAGCCTGTTCATTTGATAATTCAATATCGTATAAGCGAATTTTCAAGTTTGGATTTTCTAGCATTGCTGTTTTACTAAAACTATACATTGCCGCACTGGACGGAATCGTTTCTTCCTCTGCTAAGCAGAAACAATTATTTGTTATGATACATATTTCCATATCCCTGCCTACATTGTGTAACGACTTAATTAATTGATAAAATGCAACGATTCCTCTATTTTGTATCTCTTCAAAATCCTCTAAGTATCCAAATAAATTATATTGAGTAACAATGCCTCCCAAGAATAAAATTTGATCAATTGAATCCTTTTTTATATAATTTTCATAATCTGCTACATCATTTATGTTAACCTCTATGATATCAGCAGCAGATACTATACTGATTATCTGATTCTTTACAGTTTCTGATTCATCACTATATAACACCAGTATCCTTCTGTTTATTCTGCTTTCAGCAATATTTTCCTTTGGATGAATCATACTCCACTTTGGAAGAAACAGATACTGTTCCTCTTGTATCTCGCGAGAAACCAGATTTTTCAGAGTAACCCGCCCATTTCCTTCTTCATCCAGCAGGCAGATTGTGTGAACTCCATCTCGTTCTCTCGTTACATGCACATAGTAACATTCTTCTTTTAAGGCTCCATTTATGATAATCTCTTCTACTGAAAATGGAATCTTTGTTTTCCCTTTACCCTTTTCATTTCCAATCAGACTGGCCATTGCTTGTAATGCACAATCCATAATAACAGGATGTATGAAGTAAAACGGTTGCTCATTCTGTATCTCTTGAGATAATTGAATCTTAGCAAAAACTTCCTCATTGTTTAAATATATTTCTTGTAGTCCTTGAAAATATGGTCCATAGTAAATGTCTGCCTCACACTGGATCCACTGATAGAAATCCTGCTTGCTTATGTACTGCCCACACCTGGCCTTTATTTCGCTAATCTCCTTTGGTTTTTCATTATTCTTTTCATTAATTGGAACAATGAAACCTGAGCCATGTAGTATTTTACTTTCTGCTTCACTTTCTACCTGATAATAATATCCTTCTTCTTTTTGTTCAATTATAATATGTATCTGCTTCTGCTTATCCTGCTCAACAATAAGCTGCTGCAGCCAATACACATTTTGCAGTTTTACATCAGATAATGTTTCAAAGTGGCTTACTCCCTCCAATGCCATTTCTAAATAACTGGTACCAGGCATTACACAATTACCTTTTACAACATGATCCTTTGCAATGAAATCCTGGGCAGTTACTAACTTCTGAAAAGTTACTCCATTTCGTAAACTTTTTGCTAATAATACCTCATCTATTAAAGGCTGTTTTTTTGAATCATGATAGGTATGATTATTATTTTGCATGGAAATCCAATATCTGCTTTTTTCAAATGGATAAGTAGGTAAAGCTATTTTTTCAAGAGGTACTGAGTAAAATTCATTCCAATCTACATTTTCTCCATTTGTCCACCGACTTACTGTACTACTTAATTTGTCATTTGATGAACAATCATCGCTTTGTCCATTTACAGTATAGTTTTCTAATTTATTCTTTAATTCATTTATAGAAGTTACGAGAAAGGCTGCCCGATATTTCATAGCCTCTCTTCCTGTCTGAAGGGTATATGCTATTCTGGATAATAGTTTTTCCTCTCTCTCATTAACTGTTTCTGTTATATAATCTAATAATTGTTTTGCTTTTATCTGCACTCCTTCCTTATATTGTGCAGAAATAATAACTGCATGTTTTTCATTCGTATTGTTATTTTCTTCATATCTATCTGCTGGTATATATTCCTCTACCAGAACATGAGCATTGGTACCGCCGAATCCAAATGCACTTACACCTGCTCTTAACGGAATCTTCTCTCCATCTCTGACTAAATTTTCCCACTCTTTCTTTTCCTTTAGAATATAAAATGGTGTATTCTCCAGTGTTATATACGGATTCATTTTTTGAAAATGAAGATTAGCAGGTATTTGTTTATGTTGAATAGCTAAAATTATTTTTAACAAACCAGCCAATCCAGATGCAGCTTCCAAATGTCCAATGTTTGTTTTTATGGATCCTATACCACAATGGCTGTCATTACTGGATATTCCCCATTCCTCAAATAAATCAGAATATGCCATTGTTAAACCATTAATTTCTATTGGATCTCCTAATGCTGTACCTGTTCCATGTGTCTCAATATATCCAACCGTAGAAGGATCCATTTTTGCTTTATGAAATGCCTTTTTAATCAATTCACATTGTGCAGTTGGATTAGGTGCCGTTAATGAATTTGTTTTTCCGCAATGATTTACTGCGGTACCTTTTATAACAGCATAAATCTGGTCACCATCCTGGATTGCTTTATCAATAGGCTTTAAAAATAATGCAACCGCACCTTCACCTCTAACATATCCATTTGCTTTTTCATCAAAAGCCTTACATCTTCCATCTAAACTAAGCATACTGGATTTGCCTAATGCAATATGAGGAAATGGACTTAATAGCAAATTCACCCCACCTGCAATGGCATACTCACAATTTCCCGAATTAATTGATTCAACCGCCTGATGAACGCTTACTAACCCGCTGGAGCATGCTGTATCCACAATTTCACTTGGTCCGGTAAAGTTATACAAAAACGATATTCTATTCGCAATGATTGAGTTGGATATTCCAGTTAATGTATGTGCTTTTACCTCAGACTCCCGCAGAAGCATTTCCATATAATCCGTACTGGTAGCACCAACAAAAACTCCTATTTCCTTCCCTGACAATGCTTTTGGATTATAGCCTGCATTTTCAATCGCTTCCCATACAACCTGAATCATAATTCTCTGTTGTGGATCCATTAATTCTGCTTCTCTAGGTGAAATATTAAAGAATTCTGCATCAAATTTATCAACATCTGGAATAAAGCCACCCCATTTTGATGTCATCTTATTTGGATCAGCATCTTCTCTTGTGCAATATTTTATCCAGTCCCATCGTTCCTTTGGAATTTCCGTAATCAGGTCTTTCTCATTAATTATATTATTCCAAAATGCAGCTAGATCTTTAGAGCCTGGCAAAACTCCCCCAATTCCAACAATGGCAATCCCATTTTGGCTGGCATCCAAATCCACTTTTCCTTTTGTCACAGTTTGCTTTTCTTTCTCTGGCTCTATTACATCTGCGAATTTTTGTACTAAATAATCAGTAAACTTACTAATTGTCTGGTAGTTGTAAAAATTAGTTGGATTTATTTTTATATTGTAATGAGCATTAATTGTTACACTTAAAGTGGTAAATGAAATAGAATCAAATCCATACTCACCAAGATTTGTATTCACATCAATTAACTCTTCTTTTAACTCCTTTATTTTCGCCACTTCACCAATTAGAAATTGTTGAATTTTAGCTTTCATTGAAATTGTCATGCTTGCTCTTTTTTCCTGTGGTTCTTTCGCCTCTTCCACTTTCTCATCTATTAAACTTTCCCCTGCCAGTTGTTTTCTGTCAACCTTCTGGTTTAAAGTTAACGGATATGATTCTACATACACATATTGTAATGGAACCATATAATCAGGCAGTTCTTCTTTCAGTCGATTAATTAAGATTTCTTTATCAAGCTTTTGTGAATTCTTTTGGGCAATTAAAAATGCTGCCAGCTTTTTGCTATCCTTGTTTCCCTTCAGTACAACAACAGCCTGGCTGATTTCTTCCATTTTCAATAAAGTTTCTTCAATCTCACTTAATTCGATTCGAAATCCATTTATTTTAACTTGAAAATCTGCACGTCCTATATATTGTATTTCTCCGGTTTCCATACGTTTTACCAAATCGCCTGTTTTATAAATAATTTCGTTTGTTCCTGAATGGTACACAAACTTCTTATTTGTTTCTTCTGTATTATTTAAATATCCTTTTGCAACACCTGTTCCACCAATACAAAGTTCTCCTATTTCGCCAGTCGGTACTTCCTTCATCTGTTCATCCATAATATATATTGTTGTATTGCGTATAGGCTGCCCCAGGTGTATAATTCCTTCGGCATCGACTTTACTTACCAGTGACCAGATCGTTGTTTCTGTAGGCCCATACATATTCCATACCTCAAGTCCCCGATCCAATAATTTATTGGCTAATTCTCTTGTCAGCGCTTCTCCGCCACATAATACTTTAATATTTTTTTTATCCTTCCATCCAGCAGCAAGCAGCATCTGCCATGTAGCTGGTGTTGCCTGCAATATAGTAGTCTTTGAATTCTCTAGTTTTTCTAATAGACGAATTCCATCTTTGGCAATAGCATCGCTTAAAATTTCTACTGTTCCACCTGCAATTAGCATAAGGTACATTTCCAGACCTGCAATATCAAAGCAAATGGTTGTTAATGCAAGTATATAATCTGTATTGTTACAACCAGGACACTCTGCCATTGATATTAGAAAATTAGCAAGTGCACCATGTGATATCATGATTCCTTTTGGATTTCCAGTTGAACCCGAAGTAAATAGAATATATGCCAGATCATCTGGCTCAATTTCTTCCCACTTGTCCTCCATTTGGTTTTTCAGCTGTTGTATATCCGGCCATACCTTTTCCAGACAAATAGTAACAGGTATATTTAACTCAGTTACCATTTCTTCCTCTTGGTCTGTAATGATATATTGTAAATCTGTCTGCTTGAACATATACCCTAACCTGTCTTTCGGATACTTAGGATCAAATGGAATGTATACTCCTCCTGCCATTTGTACAGCTATTAAAGCGATTATTAAATTCATAGAACGATCTAATAAAATTCCAACATAGGATCCCTTAGACACATTCTGCGTTTTCAAATACTCTGATAATTTTTTGGCAGAATCGTATAACTGTTCATATGTCATTCTGTCTTTTTCAAAAACAACTGCTTCTGCCTTTGGGGTTCTTCTTACCTGCTCATAAAACAGCTGTACAAAAGAATTCATACCTGGTGCTTTTGTTCTTTTTCCTATATGCATGTCAATTGTATCATTTACATGGTTTGTCATGGCACACAATATATTGATATATTCCTGCATCATTTTGTTTATAAACAATTCATCAAAAATATTTTTGTTATACTTAAATCGAATAATAATTTCATCAACATTTTTTGTTAATACTTCTAGTGCTAAGTCATATTCTCCTAATTGGTGAATATCGTTTATCTGGTGTTGGCAAAAGTCCTTTTCCTCATTTACATTCCAGCTGTTATAATAAAATGCTCCCTGGAAAAGCTGTGGTATAATTTTTCTACTTTCTTTTCCAATAGCACGAATTAAATCATAATATGGATATTTGCTATGTTCCAGCCCATTCAATACAACATTATGTACTGCTAGAAGCAACTCCTTAAATGTGCTATTTTCGTTTATATTCTGTCTTAACACTATCATATTAATGTAATATCCAATGGATTCTTCAAACTCCAAAGTTCTTGTAGTAATTGGAGTTCCAATTCTAATATCTTTTTCATCTCCATACTTTGACAACAATAGCATATAAGCAGTTAGCATTTTTGTAAATGCTGAAACAGGCTTTCCTACATTTAAGTAATTTATTTGACGACATACTATTGTATCTAGTTCAAACATACAACATGCACCGTCATTTTCATATTCGCCAGACTCTAATTGTTTTCCTGCTATTGTCAATTGTTTTGACTCATGGGACAGCTGCTTTATCCAGTATTCTTTATCTTTTTTTGCATTTTCACCTAACAAATATTCTTTTTCCTTCTGGACAAATGAAAGATAACTGTTATCCACACTGTTATCATCTAGCTGTTCATTTGTTTTTAATAACAAATAGCATTCTTTTAATTCCCTATAAAATATTTCAGCTGAAATTCCATCGAATACAATATGATGAAAACATAAAAATAATACTTTTTCCCCTTTTTTTTGTTCAAAAACAATAACACGAAACAACGGGCCTTCTTCCAAAACAAAATATTTTTTATTCTCCTCAATGATTCTTTTATTTATATTCTCATTTTCATCTAAAGAAATGTATTCCATATAACCTTCTGCCTGTTCTCTGATTTCACGGTGTACACCTGTTTCATCACTCACAAAAACAGAACGTAATATCTCATGTTTTTGAACTAAATATTTCACTGCGCGTTCCAAAATATTTCTATCAACATCACGATTCAAGCAAAATGCCCCTGGTGTATTGTAAGCATAGCTTTGGGGAAACATTAAATACGATGTATAAATTCCTTTTTGCCCTTCTGACAAATCATATTGATTATTTGTGTTGATTGTATCGTTATTCCGAATCAGCTTTAGCGCCTCGTCCCGGCTAATGTCTTTATTCAAAAATTGTTTATATATATGCTTATTTAGCAAGTTTATCCCCCTTCCTTAGTTTCATAAGAATTTCGTTTCTAAGCATAACTGCATCTTCTATTTTCATTTCATTCTCTTCGATCATAGAAAGAATAAAATTATCTAAATAATAAATTGCATCATGCTCTTCTATACTTTCCTTCTGTTTATTTTCTCCAAGAGAAAGTGTTGTGTCTATAATTAATTGACTAAGCTGGTAAATACAATAATGTTCAAAAAGCATGCTGATTGTGATTGCACTATTATATTTTGTATTTATGTAATCCAGCAGCTTCATTCCGATAATTGAATCCATACCGTACTGTTCAAACGATTTATGTACATCTAACCTTTCCATTGGTACGTCTAGTAATGAAGCAGTTATTTTCATTAAGTCATGCAGGCTGTCTTCTGAATCCTCTTTCTCAGGTACAACTTGGCTGTCCTCAATTATAGTTTCACTATCTGACTCAAAATGACTATTCTGAGTTTCGATCCAGTACGTCTGGTTTTCAAATGGATAGTGTGGTATAGAAATTAATTTTCCACCTTTGTAAAGGTCATCTGGCAATAGACCAGTTCCCCTCACCCAGTGCTCTGCTATTTCATTTAAATCACCAGTACAGTAATCCTTCTGCAATTTTTTATCTGCTGTGCCAACAAAAACATTATCGTTTTTGCTGCTGCCTGATAAGAGTTCTTTCATCCTTTGAATTAACTCGTGATAATCATTTGAAATAATAGCTGCCCTTTCATCCATAGGTTCTCTTCTACTTAGTGTATAAGCAAAATCAATTAAATCTATCTTATCTGTTGTTTCCAGAAAGGCCACCAATTGCTTCAACATTGCCTGAAGACTTTCCTTTGTTAAGGCCGAAATTGGAATCACAATTTTACCTAGCTTTGTTTCACGTACTTTTCTTGACAAAGCCTTATTGTATTCTTCTACCATTACGCACACATTTGTTCCACCTGCACCCACTGCATTAATCATAGCATGCAAAGTATCCTGTCCCGGCTCGTTCCATTCGCGATATTTCATGTTCAAGGAAAACGGCGTTCCTTCTAGATGAATGTCTGGATTTAATTCTTCCACATTTATTGTTGGAACAAGCATTCTATGGTATAGCTGCAAGGCAACCTTTATAAGTTGGGATACCCCGGATGCTGCTTCTAAATGACCAATATTTGACTTCACTGTTCCAATTACACATTTACTTTCATTTACCTTCAACATTTGGAATGCTTCAATTAGTCCGTTTATTTCTATTGCATCTCCAACAATAGTTCCATTTGCTGCTGCTTCATAATAAGATACTTCCGCAGGTTTTACGTTAGTTTTATGAAAAACTTCCTTAATTAAATCTCTTTGTGCTTCCTTAGATGGCAGCTTATATGCCTTGCTTTTACCAATATGATTTAATACACATCCATTTATCAAGCAATATACCCTATCATTTTCTTTCAATGCCATATTCATTTTATTTAAAATGATTGCACCTACTCCTTCTCCAGGAAGATACCCATCTCCATTGCTAAAGCTCATGCTCTTTGGCTTGCTGCCCAGCATATGATTTAGTGATAGTCCCTCATATTTGCTATTGTGAAGATTTAAATTTACTCCTCCCACAATTGCCAAATCACATTCTCCATTATTTATACTGTTAATTGCCAGATGGAGGGCTGTAGTTGATGATGTACAAGCCGTATCCACTGCAAGGCTAGGTCCATTCAAATCAAGAAAATGGGATATTCTATTTGCAATTGACCAATATGAACTTCCTGAAAGTAATGCCTGATCCGTCTTATTATTTGCCATCAATGGATAATGCTCATACATGGCACCAATAAATACACCTGTTCGTTTTCCCTTACGTTTTAATTCTAATAATTTTTCTTTTGAATAACCTGCGTCTTCCAATGCAAACCAGACAATTTCCAACATCAGCCTTTCTTGAGGATCCATGTAAGGCGCCTGCTTAGGAGAAATATTGAAAAATAGTGGATCAAACTGGCCGACTCCTTCAATAAATCCACCATAATAATTTGTATTTTCCAACTTATCAATACAATTTCTTCCTTGTTTCAGATTACTCCAAAACTCCTCTACTGTATTTGCCTTAGGAAACTTGCAGCTCATTCCTACTACTGCAATTTTATCTTGTCCTCGTTCTTGTTCTTGTCCTCGTTCTTGTTCTTGTTCTTCCTTTACAGACTCTTTTACTTTTATCATTTCAATCTGATTTTCTGTCAAAAACCGCACAATCTCAGATACAGTTGTACACTTTAAAAATGCATTTTGTGTAGGTTGTCCTATTTTCTTACTTAATTTATTTTCTAATTCCATAAGCATTACGGAATCAATACCAAATCGTTCAAACTCTTGGTCATTACCTATTCGATTAATTGGTACCTTCGTAACAGATGTTATTATCTCTTTAATCCAGTGAGTTAACGTATCTTCTCCTACAGCTTCTTTTAACTGCAAAGTTGTTGTTTCACTATGCATCTCGTCCATAGAAAGGTGTTTTCCAATCTTTTCTTTATCACCTACTGCTACAATCACGTTTTCTGCACTATATTCCATGATTTTAGTAAATGCCAAAATACCTTCCTCTTCTGATAACACATCTAGGCCGCTCTGCTCTTTCATTACTTGTAATGAGCTCTCTGGAATCTGCATTCCAGTTCCATTCCATAATGGCCAGTTAATTGAAATAGTATGATTGCTTTTCGTCCTTTTATTTCTTTCTTTTATAAATTCATCCATAAAACCATTTGCAAAAGCATAATCTGCCTGTCCAACATTTCCAACAATAGCTGCCATCGAAGAAAAAATAATAAATGCTTTAATTGGATGATTTCTTGTAAGTTCGTCTAAATTAAGCAAACCATTGATTTTTGGATTTAATACTGTTGCCAAATCTATATTGGTTTTCTTTTGAATTAGGTTATCTCTAATGCTTCCTGCACAATGAATAATTCTTGTAATTGCAGCATATTGCATTTCAATGTCCTGTATTAATTTTTGAACTTCATCCCTTTTACTAATGTCCGCTCTTCGATAAACTACATTGCTCCCCACATAGTCCAGAATTTCCCGTTCCTTTTCTTTTGAAATATGACTTCTTCCTACTAAAACTATTGTTCCTTCAAAATTAGAGGAAATCCATTTTGCAAAAAGTAGTCCTAATGCGCCTGCACCGCCAGTAATAATTGTGACGCCCTTTTCCTTCCAGTCCAGACTACGTGGAAGAGAGGAATTTAAAACACATTCTGCAAATGTCTTCTTATACCGGACCTCATTTCTATAGATAATTTCTTCTAAACCATCCTTAACTGTATTTATTTCTTTCCATAGAAGTTCCGGCATTTTTCTTATTTTATAAATTTCTTCTTCAAAGGATACCATTCTAATTTTTGTACACGCAATTTCGTATTGAATTGATTTCCAAAAACCAGCGGCTGCATTTCGATATACATTACCATATACTCCTGAAAAAACAAAGAGCATTTCTACAGTCTTTCCCAAGACTCCTTCCGCTACAGACTGTGCTAAAACAAGCATTTCCTTTGATAGCCTATGTATATTTTCAATATTTTTATCCGCATTATCTAGCTCGTTTGCGTTTTTCACAAATATTATTTTAGTAATTTTACTATTCATTAGTTTAAGATCAATAGACACATTCATATAGTCTTCTTTTAAAAGTGTATTAATATGATAGTAATCTTTCTCTCTTTCATACCTGTCACTTACTATAAGCTTTCTGCTGCAATCGTTATCACAAATCAGACTAAGCTGCTCTGTAGTTTCATGATCGCCAATGATTAAATAAAATTCTTCTGCTTCATGTTGGCTTTTCTCTGCATTCAGTTCAATCCACTTTTCTTTATAAAATAAAATGTCTCTTGTGGCTTGCAATTCACGATTGGTATTTTTTTTCTTTACTACAAAATCATCTATTGTATATATTAAATTACCATCTAGATCAGCAACCACTATTTTTGTCTTTTCTCCATCTCTTTGCATATAGGTCACAAATTTTTCTGGAATCTTGTCATATACTCTAACGTTCTCAATTTTATAAGGAAGCCCTAAAACTGCATTTTCACTTAAAATGGAAAATCCAATTTCTGCTTGGAAAGCTCCATCTAAGGAAGTTGGTGGATATACATAATTTTGTTGTTCCTGATACAACGTTGCTGTATGAAATGCAATTATCTCCGACTTACCTATATAAATTTTATCTATTGTCTGATAAGTCGTTCCGTATTCCAATCCATTACACTCAAAAAAGCTATAACATTTTTCTTTTGTAACCAACTCATTACAACGATTTGTAATTGAATCTATTTCCAACTTACTCTGTATTCCATTCACAGTTTCTGTTTCATAAGAACCTTTTGCACATACTTGTCCTGTTTCATGCGTTAAAACAACAAAGTTAAGTTCTTTGCCTTGTTGTTCTAGTTGAACATAAACAGAAGTTTCTTCCTCATTGAGCACAATGGAATTTACCCAGAACAACTCCTTTATCAAGTATCTATTCTGATTATAGCCGTAAAAACCAACTGCTTCTCTTATCATTTCCACGATCAAGGAGCCTGGTAAAATAATTTTTCCATTAATATAATGATCCTTTACCAGTTTATGATTTTTAGAAAAATGCTTAACGAAGACAGGCTTAACCGCCATCGATTGATTCTTGTTCTGAAGGGTTTCTATCCAATAGCTCTCCTTAGCAAAAGGATATGTTGGCAGTGAAATTTTTCTTATTTTCTTATCTTTATAAAACTCTTCCCACGGTATTTCCATTCCTGATGCCCAGAAGCTTGCAATTTCTCTTATTTTTCCATGCTTAAACCATTTCGGGAGTAAATCATCCCACGATTCGTCTGGAACCATTTCAACAACATTTGCATATACATTGGGATTTTCCTGCTGTGTTAGGAATGAATCCATACCACATAGTAATTCACCAAAATTCCTTGCAACAATTGCAAATCTTTCGTTCATAGCCTCTCTTCCAACTTGAAGCGTATATGCTATCCGTTCTAATAACATTTCTGCATCTACAGATTCGCCATAATCACCACACATCTCTTGTTCAGATGAATTCAAGAGCTTCCATAATTGATTCATAGTCATCTTCAAGGAAATGCTATTGCTATCAACCGTTAAATTAAATTTTTCCGTAATTTTTTTAAGGAAAACCTGCAAATCATAATAAGACAAAAAGAAACATTCTAATTCATCATCATCGCTAAGTTTCTCATGTCCGATATTTAAAGTTTCTGCAATTTGAACTACTAGTTCTTCCCTGCTAATAAAAGCTTCCTTCGTTTTCCTATTTTTATTATAACTACACCCATGGAAATACATCTGATATTTTATTGCTAACTCTCTTAAGCTTTCCTTTGTTTTTGCAGAAAAAACAAAAATATATGGCTCTTTTCTGGAATTTGAAAATTTCTCGTCTTGTTCCTCATATTCTTCAAGCAACATAAATCCATTTGTTCCACCTGCTCCAAAACTGCTGATTCCTGCTCTTCTTGCTGACACTTCATTATTTCCGCTGATTTTATCCCAATTTTGCAGCTTACGCTGCACAACAACAGGTGAATCTGAAAAGTCAATATTTTGATTTAATCTATCTGCATGAATGGATGGCACAAGTGTTTTATATTTCATTTGTAGTAAAACCTTTGTAAGAGCAGCTATACCTGCCGCTGACTCCAAGTGCCCAATATTGGATTTAACCGAACCAATTGAACAAAACTGCTTTTTATCTGTAAAACTGCCAAATGCCTTTCTAATTCCATCAATTTCAATTGGATCTCCTAATGCTGTTCCAGTTCCATGAGCTTCCATATATCCGACTGTTTCCGGTGAAATACCTGCCCTGCTGAAAGAATCACAAATCAATTTGCTTTGAGCCACCGGACTTGGAACTGTATATCCATTTGTTTTACCACCGTGATTAATATGAACATCCAGTAAAACACCATAAATATGATCTCCATCCCGGATTGCCTTCTCTAATGGTTTTAGCAGTACAGCTCCTGCACCTTCACCAGGTACATATCCGTCTCCACCAGCACCAAAGCTTCTGCATCTCCCATCTGTAGATGCAAAATGCCCTTGACAGATAAGATGGTATTTATTCGGGTGTACCATCAGGTTTACTCCACCAGCGATTGCATAATCGATGTCACCATTTCGCAAGCTTTCAAATGCCGTTTTTATAGCCGCAACAGAAGAAGAACACATTGTATCAATTGCCATACTTGGACCTTTAAAATCAAAGACATAGGATACCCTATTGGCTACTGAAGCATAACTTGATGTAGGCTTTTCTAATACAGCTTTGTCAACACCATATAATTGATATTGCCCCCACATAACTCCGACATAAACTCCAACTGTACTATCTTTCAGTTTTTCTTTGGTATACCCTGCATCCTCTATAGTTTCCCATGCAGTTTCCAAAAAGATTCTTTCTTGAGGATCTATTAATTCCGATTCTTTTGGAGACATATTAAAGAACAAAGGATCAAATTTGTCAACATCGTTTACAAAACCTCCCCATTTTGTATATACCTTTCCTTTCTGTTCTTTATCGGGATTAAAGTATTGGTGATAATCCCATCGTTCTAATGGAATTTCTGTAATACAGTCTTTTCCGTTTGTAAGATTTCTCCAAAATTCTTCCAGGCTGTCTGCCATCGGGTACCTGCCAGCTAATCCGACAATTGCTATTTTTCCTTTTTCAGGAATATCCTTTTTATCGGTCACAATATCTTTCCGATCCATACTCTTTTTTTCTTCCTGTACTACTTCTATTACTCTTTCGGAAGGTAGTTCTCTACTTAGCTCATTATAAAAATTCTCAATAAAATACGCTGCTAAATCATTTAAGTTTAAATATTCAAAAAATAATGTTTTTGATAATCTTCCAAATCTCTTCTCTAAACAATCAATAATATCCATGATTACAAGAGAATTCATTCCAAATTGTTCAAAATGCGTACTTCTATCTATCTTTTTAATTCCTGTTACCTTTCGAATAACTTCACTTAAGTAATCTATTGTATAGTTCTCTACTGACTGTTTGGACACATTATTTTCCTGCTTCTTCTCAACTGGTTTACATTGATTACATCCCATAACATATTTAATAATTTTATCTTTATCTCCTGCTAGTACAATCAGATTGGCTTGTTTTTTGCTAAGAACTGTCTCAAGTGCTTTAATCCCTTGTATGTCAGACATTGCTGTCATACCCTTTTCCGTCTGCATTCTTTCAAGAACAGAATGAGGTATTTTCATTCCACCATTGAGCCAAAGTGGCCAATTAATTGATACTGATTTTCCATAGCGGATTCCTTCCTTTACTTTCTTCTGTCTGATTTGCACAAATTCATCAAGAAAACCATTTCCATATGCATAATCGCATTGCCCAACGTTTCCAAATACAGAGGTAATGGAAGAAAAAACACAAAAGAATTGAAGCTTATCCCCGGCTGTTGCCCGATCTAAATGGAGGGTTCCTTGTACTTTTACCTTTACAACCTCTCTATATTCATCCAGCGATTTAGTTATTAACAGATTATCTTTAATGATCCCTGCACAATTAATAATTCCATCAATTGTACCATAAGCCTCTCTAATGTCTGCAAGACAATCTTTCATCTGTTCATAATTGGAAATATCGGCAACAAAGTAATCAATCTTATTAGAATCCTCTTTGATACAGTTAAGCAGCTTTTGTTTTTCCTCATTTAATACCGAACGTCCTAACAAAATTACTCTTGCTTCTGGACTTTCTAATATTTTCTTTGCAACTATAATTCCGATTCCACCCATTCCGCCTGCAATCACATAATTTCCTTTATACCGATATGCATTTTCTTCTATATACGGAACCTCTACTAACTGCTTAATTTCCCGATGATTGTCTAGGTATCGAACGTGAGTATGTTCAGCATTCTGAAAAAACTCACACCAAAGTTGGCGTATATTGTCGTTCATATCCCCATAATCGCACAATTCAATTCCTTTATACTGGAACTGTGGTTTCTCCAGGTTTATAGTTTTTATTAGCCCATGCGTACCTGCATAGATAGGATAATCTTCATCAATAGTTCCTGGAAATGCAAAGATTAATTTGATTTTGCTATCCTGTGATAATTGTAAAAATGCTTTTGTTAATTTAACAATAGACAAATTTCCATTTTCCTGTTTTTCGTCTAGGGTATCTGCCTTTTCAAATGAGAATAAATGCAAAATATGAAATAGCTTTTTTGTTCCCCCAGAGATACTAGAAACTAATTTATGATAATCTTGTTCATCCCTCCCAATCTGGTACACGAAATCACTTAATTTTTCAAAACAACTTCCCATCTTTATTTGTACGATTCTCTTACCTGGTAGTTTATCCTTAACTATCTCATGGTTTGTAAAAATCATTATTTCTTCTAATTCTTCTTGTAAATTTTCAATTCCTGATACACTAGAATCCACCCAATTCTGTTGTAAGAACACAGTATCCGGACTATGTTGACCCATTTTTACAGCTGCAACAGTAAATCCTGTCACCTCAGCAATGTACTCCCCTTGCATATTAACTATTTGAATATCTGCTTTCACTATCTTGCTATTTTCGTTTAATTTATGTAACTGAATATAAGCCATACATTTCTGCTGAAATTTTTGATAAACCTTGAAGCACTCCATTGAATATGGCATATATAAGACTGTATCGCATTCTACTATTTTTGATGCAATAATAGAATGAAAAGCACCGTCTAATATCTGTGGTACTATCAGGTTTTTATCCCCTCTATCATTGAAAGACACCAACACAGATAAACATTCATTTTCGTTATAATGTATTTCTTGTACCACTCTATACGTGTCTAAATAATCAATTTTGCTGTTCTGATAATATTGATATAATGCATTTCCAGAAATTTTATTGCTGCACTTATTCATTATTAAGTCAGTCTTTAACTTTTCATGTACTAACAGGTTATCTGATTGAATTAACTGTCCTTCACAAATACATGCATTATCATCTGCACTATATAGTTCAAAATCTAACTTCATTTGATTCTTCTTAAACGTAATATACGCAGAAACACTTTTGTTTTCCAACACAAGTGGTTTTTTCCAATAAACCTCTTCAAATTGAGAATACGATTCCTTATAACAGGTTGTTGCAGTTGAACTTATTTTTTCCAACAATACTGCTCCTGCTATTACATTTTCTCCATTAATCAGGTGGTCTGAAACAAGACTGTCCTCCTTCGTAAATACAATATATTTTTTAATTGTATTTAGACTTTTTTCTTCTATTTCCTCAACCCAATAATTTTCATATTCAAATGGATAGGTTGGCATAGAAATAACGTGTGCCTGATTGTCTTTATTTAATTCTAACCAATCAATTTCCTCACCTGAAATGTAACGTTCTGCCAAGGCAAATAATTCTGTCTGTGTTTTTGCTGTTTCCATTCCTAATATAGGAGGTGAAAGTTCTTCTTTAAGAAAACCAATCAGTTCTTCCAAATCTTTTACAAGAAATGCATTTCTATATTGAAAATGACTTCTTCCCTTCTGTAAGGTAAAAGCAATTTCGTTCATCGGATATTTATTGTAATTTTTATTTATCCATTCTAATAGTTCTGCTTTCTTTTTCAGTAACGCCGTTTCACTCTTAGCAGAAACTGGAATAAGATAATACCGATTTTCTTTCTCTGCTTCTTGTTGACTTATTTTATTATTCGCTGAATATTCTTTTATTACCATATGTACATTAGTTCCACTAAAACCAAACGAATTAATTCCTGCAACCTTTGGTGATGTCCATTCCATTTGTTCTTTATTAAACAGAAATGACATTTTATCTAAATCAATATGCTGATTTAGTTTTTCAAGTTTAGGAATTCCAGGGAGTTTTTCATTTTTCATTGCTAATAAAATTTTAATCACTCCTGATATCCCTGAACAGGCAACCGTATGCCCAATGTTGCTCTTTACCGTTCCCAGTACTATTTTGTTATGATATTCACTAAAGACATTTGCAATGGATTGTACTTCAATTGGATCTCCCAGTTTTGTTCCTGTTCCATGGCATTCTATGTATGAAATCGTCTGCGGGTCAATATTATATTCTTGATAGGTAGATTTCATTAATTCTTCTTGTGATTCTCCACTTGGTGCCGTAATCCCATTTGTTTTTCCATCTTGATTCATTCCAGAACCAGCAATTACGCCATATATTCTATCTTTATCTTTTACTGCGTTTGAAAGTTTCTTTAAAACAACAACTGCTACCCCTTCACTTATTACCGTTCCGTTTGCTTCGTTGTCAAATACTTTCAATTCTCCACTTGGAGATAAAATCCCCATTTTGGTAGACTGAATAAATAGATAAGGGGAAGACATCGTGTTAACGCCACATGCTAGTGCCATTTCACATTCTCCGTTTTGTATGCTTTTACATGCTAAATGCATAGCTGCTAATGAGGAGGAACACGCTGTATCCACTGTTACTGCTGCACCCTTTAAGTTTAAAAAGTAAGATAATCTTGCTGCTAAAATAGCAGAATCACACCCCATAGAGACAAAGCTATCCACACTCACATTGTTTTTTTCAATTACCTCTCTATAATCACCCTGTCGTGCACCTACAAAAATACTTACCTTTTTCCCATATAACTCTTTATCCGAGCACCCTGCATCCTCCAATGCCTTCCAACACTCTTCCATGCATAACCGCTGCTGGGGATCCATTAATTCACATTCACGAGGCAAAATCTGAAAAAATTCAGGATCAAATAAATCAATTTGTTTTAAGAATCCTCCCCATTTACTGATGGATTTTCCCTCTGCTTTTATATCTTCATCAAAATATTTCTCTGCATCCCATCTTGTGTCTGGCACCTTGCTGATAGAAACGATTCCTTGAAGCATGTTCTCCCACAATTCATCAACATTTTCTGCACCAGGAAATCTGCCTGACATGCCAATAATTGCAACCTCTTTATGGGCGTTACCGTACTCATCCGTATTTTTCTTTTTTTCAGGATTAACTCTCTCATTTTTCAGCTTATTTGCAATATGGTCTGCCATTGCTTCAATAGAAGCATGATCAAACAATTCACTTAATGCGATATGTATATGATAAAGATTATTTATTCTATTTAAGAAATCAACCAGTGTAAGTGAATCAAATCCGATATTTTTAAAAGTCTCTGTACTGATGAGTTCTGTACTATTTCTTCCTAACACATCAGCCGCTATCTTTGTAAGATTGTATAACAAATCATCCGTACTACTTAATTTTTCCTTCTCCAGCTTTATTTGATTACTCATTTCCTCTAAATCTACTCTTTTGATTTTTCCATTAGGAGTGTGTGGTAATGCATTTAGTTGAACAATTTGCGATGGTACCATGTATTCTGGAAGATACGTTTTTATCCATTCTTTTAATTCATTATCCGCTATATAGGAATCCTCTTTGAGCACCACATATGCAATTAAAACCTTAACTCCCTCCTGTATTTCTTTTGCAACTACACAACATTCACTGATATATTCACATTGATTGATTGCACTTTCAACAGCAGTAAGTTCTATTCGTATTCCTCTGATTTTAACCTGATGATCTGAACGGCCAATAATTCGTATCCCACCTTCTTTGGTGTAAATTGCTAAATCTCCTGTTTTATACAGCCTTTCCTTTTTCCTTTTATTTAAGGAAATCACAACAAATTTGTCCCTATTTTCCTGGGGCAGATTTACATAACCTGTTGCAAGTGATACTCCCCCAATAAATAGAATGCCTGGCTCTCCTTCTTGGCATATATGTAACTCTGAATTTAAAATATAAGCGTTAATATTGGAAATAACTTTAAAGTCAGGGAGTTTTTCTTCTTCATCAGAATAATTTAAGTTGTCCAGATATAAAACTCCATTCATCTCTGTTGAGCCATAGTCATTTAACAGAATTCTATTTGGCAGCATTACATTGAACATTTTATATAATTCATAAGTTAACGGTTCTCCACAAGTGGTGCAAAATCTTAATGAAGCAAGTTTTTCTACCCCATTGGGCATTTCCATTAGTCTTTTTAATAACGATGGTACAAATAATATTACGGTCACTTTTTGCTTTTCAATTGCATCTGCTAGTTGATATGCATCCTTTACAACCCCATCAGCAAAAATCACCGTTGGAATTCCACGTAGCAATCCACCTAGAAATTCCCACATAGAGGGCATAAAGTTTACATTTGTTCTCTGACTAAAGATATCTCCTTCTCGGAAAGGATAGTGGCTCCAAACCCAGTTGAACCGATTAATCAGTTGTATTTGTCTATGCTTCACTCCTTTGGGATGGCCAGTCGTTCCTGATGTATACATAATAAACGAAATTTTTTCCGGACTACTTTTATCTGTATGCTGATATTGTATTTCTTGATTCATTACAATTTGCTCCAAATCAATAAAATCAATATTTTTTACCAAAACATTTTTTTCTTGAAAAACAGATGCATATTGAACCTGTGTTAAAACCAAATTAATGTCTGCATCTTTTATTATGTAATCGATATATTCTGTTGGAAAAGCCATATCAATTGGCACATATATATTGCCTGTTTTCCAGACTGCTAATAATGCTAATAATGTGTATGGCGATCTTTCCACATAAACTCCGATATAGTTAGACACACCTGACAATGTGCTATAAATTATCTCTGCAACTTGATCTACCAGATAATCTACTTGTTTATACGTGAGTACTATTTCTTTATCTCCTGTTTCATATATTACTGCAACAGAATCTGGCTGTTTTTGTACCTTCTGCTGAAACATCTGGTACAAGGATTGTTTAAAGTTATACTCTGTCTTATCCTTAATCGTTCTATTGCAAATAATTTTTTTTTTATTCTTGCCCGACATTACTTAACCTCTCTTTCAAGTTTTATAATACTTGCAATATAGAATTTCTTAAAATATTAAGACCTTCATTTAATGTACTTAATTCAATTGTTAATGGTGGAAGTATCTTTACGACTGTATCCATTCTTCCAGCACGTTCAATAATTAATCCGTTTTCAAAACAATTGCTAACAATTTTTTTGGTTATTTCTAAATTATCAAACTCCATAAAATCTATACCCCATATCATGCCATAGCCCCTGATATGAATTTTTTTATCTAATTGTTCTATTTCATTATGTAAAAATTCTTCTATCACTTTTGCCTTCTGTCTGGTTTTTTCTCCCAAACAATATAAATCTCTGTACTCAATTGCTGCCTTTGCACCAACAAAAGCCAATTGATTTCCTCGAAAAGTTCCGTTATGTTCGCCTGGTTTCCATATATCCAGCTCAGGCTTTAAAAGTAACAGAGACATTGGCAGTCCATATCCACTTATTGACTTAGAGAGAGTAACCATGTCTGGCTTAATTCCTGCTCTTTCAAAAGAAAAGAAATCTCCTGTTCTTCCACAACCAACCTGAATATCGTCACAAATCAATAAAATATCATGCTTTTCACATAATGCAGCCAGCCTTCTTAACCATTCTTCTGGTGCAACAACGATTCCTGCTTCTGCTTGTATTGTTTCCAGAATAATGGCAGCAGGTCTTTCGATTCCAGAATTACTGTCTAATAGAACATTGTCTATATATTCAATGCTATCGATATTTTCCATGTATCCATATGGATAGGGCATAAAGGTTACATTTGGTAATGTCTGTCCAGCTCCTTCTCGGCATTCTTTATTTCCAGTAGCCGCCAGACTCCCAAGGGACATACCATGGAAGCCTCCCATAAATGCAAAAATACCTGTTCTTCCCTTTACCTTTCTAGCAAGCTTAAGTGCAGCCTCGACAGCATTTGTACCTGTAGATCCACAAAATTGAAATTTATAATTTAAATCTCTTGGCTTCAAGATCATTTCAACAAAACTATCTATAAATTCCTTTTTAGCTACTGTATACATGTCCAATCCATGTATAATTCCATCTGATGTAATGTAATCAATAATTCTGCTCTTTATAAATTCATTATTATGCCCATAATTCAAAGCTCCTGCTCCTGCGAAAAAATCAATATAGTTTGTTCCATCTTCCGCATAAATTGTTGAATTTTTAGCATATTTTAAAGTATTATTAAAAACTCGACAATACGATCTTACATTTGATTCATACTCTTCAAATATATTAACCATGATTTTACACCTTCTTATATTATTAAGATTTCTTCATTCGCAAAACAGCAGCATCTATACATCAGCTGCTCTATATTTATTCTTAATAATTTCTTCCGCTTCACTCATAATTTTCATTGCAATTTCATCAACATGTCTATTCCTCCAGTCTTCCCATTCACTCCCCTTAACCCATTCGTTAAAGCTTCCCATTGCTGGTGTTGAATATATTAGAAAACTTGTCTGACTTTCAGAATTACCTTTTATTGCTTCCATAACTGCATAATCAAAATACCATTTAAACACAGAAATCATTGTATTTCTATCTTTTAGCAATTCTTCTGCATTTCCCTGCGTTTTGTATATCTCACTACATATTTCCAAAAATGACTTGTTGAAATATTTCCGTTCTAATTGGTTCTTTGTGTCTTCATCTATTTCACTTAAATTATCAAATTGACTGTATAATTCATAAAGCTTATTTGCTCGATACGGAAAGAAAGTTCCCTTTTTTACAACAGAACACTTTCCACCCCATTCAAACAATATTTTAGAAGGCACATAGGTTGTATCAAATAGATTAATTTCACTTAAAATATTTTTAACTTTTTCACTTGTTCCAGCTTCTACTGTACATTGATTAATAGAACCAGTTGTAATATACTCTGCCCCTAACTCAAATGCATTAGCAGCCATTACAGGGGTTCCTATTCCGCCAGCTAACCCGATATAAATTTGATTTGTTATCTTATATTTTTCACGAACCAAATCTCTTCGCTTTTTCATTGATTCAATAAGCAATTGTCCCATTCCAATATCCATATCTTTTCCAGATTCAATGCATAAGCAGCTGCATACAGAAATATTCCTTCCTAATTCTGCTTCTTCTTTTGTAATTCTATTTTCTTCTAATAATTTTTGAATCAGCTTTTCTGGAGGAGGACTCATAAAAAGTTCAGCAACTTCTATTCTAGATACTTTGACAAATATATGATGCTTTGTATGTATAGCATTATCACTAGTTTTGGATAATCCTTTTAACCGATATTCAACTACATTTGGGGTTATATTTAGATAAGATGAAATTTCAATTAATTTTAAATCGTATTTGTATAACAATTCAAAATAATCTCGCATCTTTTCTGGTTCTGACATATTATAGACAAGATTCATTCCCACAGTTTGAAAGGAAGATAACTTCATTTTAATTTTAGATAATTCTCGTTCTACTTTCTCGATATCTCTTCCGTATGTCCCCAAAAATCCTATGATTTTGCTTTCTCCTAATTTCGTAACTAATTGCTCTGATGATATTCCATTACCCATTCCACCAACAACATAGTTACAATATGTAAAAAATTCTTTTCTAAAGGCTTCTATGCCCAGATTACTCTTAAAGTTATGTACAATTAATGGTTCTGAATTTTTCTGAATCGCTTCAATTAATCTTTTTATCACAAACCCTGGACCTATCTGCTTAAATTCCATATTACCTTTACCCATTAAATATCGAATACTCTCTGTCCATTTAACAGGTTTAACCAATTGTTCCAGCAGTAGTTCTTGTATATTACCTGGCTCATATTCTCTTGCAGTATAATTACTTATTATGGGTATTTTAGGTTCTCTAAATTCCATATTTTGAATATAATCTGCAAATTGACTTTGTATGGCCTTCATGTGCCTCGAGTGAAATGCTCCACTTACTTTTAATATACTGTATTTTGCGCCCGCCGCCTCCATCTTTTCTTTCAAATTATTAATTTCTATTATCGGGCCAGCTATTACAATCTGCGACGGTGTATTGTAATTAGCAATTGATACCCTGTCACTTACCCCTTCTTGCTCCAACATCTGCTCTATTTTATCTTCAGGAAAATTTAAAACAGCCGCCATCGCTCCCCCTTGGACCTTTGACATTAGCTGGCCTCTTAATTTTACCAGCTTCAAACCCGTTTCAAAATCAAAAACTCCTGCTGCAAACAATGCATTATATTCACCAAGACTATGCCCAAGTACATAATCTGGTTCATTATTTCCAGCTCTAATCTCCTTCAAATAAGTTAAGGCATTCACTACAAATAATGCTGGCTGAGTAAATTGCGTATTCCCAAGAACATTTAGCTGATCCTCAAGACAGAGACTTCTAATTGAGTAACCTAAAATAGCATCCGCCTTTTCAACTATATCTGGGAATAAATCAAATAATTCTTCACCCATACCAACAAACTGTGAGCCTTGCCCAGGAAATGCATATGTAATCATGTTTTCTCACCTCTTCAGTAAAAGTTTCTTGATAAATCTAGTTATTTCAAATATATAAAGTTATTATACACTTGTCCTTATTTTATTGTCAATTTTATTTTACAACATTATTGTCGAAAATAGCAAAACCAGGCAGATATGATAGCCACATCATACTGCCTGGTTCTTATCTATCAAAAGTAGGGAAACTTACCAGTTCAAATCTGACTGAATTTGTTTAACAAGCTGATTTGCCATAAGCTGATGAGTTTTTAAGCTTGGATGCCAGTCTTCCCCCAAACCGTTTGACATATCCTGAGTTGGAAACTCAATATAGTGGATTTTGGAATCGCCAGATGCTTTTCTTTCTGTAACCGTTCCATTAATGTAACTTCTTGCACTACTTAAAGTATCTCCATATAACATAGGTCCTATTGCACAATAAATATCTGCATTAGGATATTGGCTTCGAATACTATCTACCAAATCCCCATAAGCAGTCATAAAAGTTGTTTTGTCTGGTACCCCTGTACTAAAATCATTTGTACCAAGGTTAATCACCACTATCTGTGGCGTCCACTGATTAGAATCCCATATAAGGCTTGAATTATAAGGCAATACCCTCTGATATATTTCAGGCATTGTATCTGTAGTATCTCCTCCATAATTTTGTGCTACACCTTTACCTGACCAGCTGATTGTCATCTGATCTGCTCCTAAAAGTCTGGAAGCTACTGCACCATAAGCTAAATAAGCATTTTCATTTTTAGTCGTAAAGGATTCATTTTGGCTGGCTCCTTCATTTCCATATCCACAAGTAATGGAATCACCTATGAATAGGATACGTCTGGAAGAAGCAGCTGGTGGAGCCAATAATTCTCCATCTGTAATGGTAAATCCTAAAAATTGAACCGCTCCTATTGAAGCTTCTGTTCTTTTTACTAATTCAATGGTATGTACACCATTTTCTAAACCAGATGCTAAGGTAATTGGAGTTGTAGTTGTTTTAGATACATTAATTGGTGTCATCACAGTACCATCAATAATTACATTAAACCAATTATCACCCTCAGATAATAAATTCACGCTAATTCCAGTCCCCTGAAAATTCGCTTTTATAGTGGAATTACTCCATGCAAACTTTGGTCCAGCCGCATCACTTGTATCAAATCTTCCAACAAGTAAAATACCTGGCTCTGTCTGTGTTGGTTCTGGCGTTGGAGTTGGGGTTACTACTGGAGTTGGGGTTACCACTGGAGTTGGCGTTACTACTGGGGTTGG
>NZ_FOYZ01000012.1 GCF_900112775.1 Anaeromicropila populeti | reverse complement strand
TTCTGAAAGGTTGCAAAGTAAAGCATATATAGAATGTTTGCGTAAATTAGATGAAAAATATCCAGAATTAGAAATGACAAAAGATATAGATATAGCAGAAGAATATTTTTAAAAAAGTCAATACTTTATAAATATCAAGCTATAACCGACCAATAAAAATCCCTGCGATTACGAAAATTAGTGTGTTTTATGACCACCTACCCGTCACACAACAAGGTAAATGTAGGACAACAGGAAAAACATATTCCTGGAACTAACAATTACAAAAATGAAATAGCAAAAGGTAAAGTTAAAAGTATTATTAAAGGTGATGCAAATGATGTTCAAAGATTGCTTGATGAAAAAGCAGGAACAGGAACTATGATTGGAAATAATAAAGAAAGAGTAAATTTTGGTGAAGTAATTGGTCAATATGTTGATCCGAATACTGGTATTGCAACAGATACAACAGTTGGAATTATTCACTATGGTAAAAATGGGGCTCATATTGTTCCAGCAAGACCTAAGTAAAAGGAGAATATAAATGGACGAATTAATGAAACAATTATGTAAGTATCCGAATAGAACTAATATTATTATGGTATGGGACACAGGATTGTGTATAGAAGGGATAATTGATACAATATATGAAAGCGATAATGGATTGGAAGAAAATGAGGAAGGTTATAAAGAATTTTATGCTTGTGCAGTAGAGGTAGTATCAATTATTACTGATTCTGATGGGAAAGTAGAAGTAGGAAATTTAATTGAAGTATCAATGGAGAATTGTCCTTTAAGTGTAAAATTGAAAGACGGATCGGAAATCTGGAAACAACCATGACTGAGTCAGTAATTTATTTCGTGTAATTTAATAAAGAAATCAATGTCATTTAGTTAAACAAATTAATGGTTACAAATAGCGGTTTCTGACTCCACAGAGCCGCTTTTCTTTTTTGTAAAACTTAAAAAATATTACAAAAAGTAATTGACATATCAGTCAAAAAATGTTGCGAAGCCAGCAGTAGATCAGAATAATAATCCAGTTCAGGCACCATTTATAAACATTACTATGCCAGAACTAAGCTATACTCTTTTACCAGAGGGCATTACCTATTAGGTACCAGTACATACCATGCCTAATGTTACAGCCATTAATGAGAATACATTAAAGACGATTAAAACTATTATGCATTGACAAAAGAAAGATTTACTGATGTTGTGCAGGACAGTATGGTAGATGGGATTTGGACCTTATAGCATAGACTACCATGCAAAGCTTAAAAAAACCTGGAAATAGAAAAAAATTTTCATTTACTCAAAAGAATGTATTTATTCTATGTGAAAATGTGGTATAATAATAGGATGAAAATCTATTTGTGAAGAGAGAATGCCATGTTCAAAATATCAAAAGATACTATCAAAAAATTAGCAACGGACGAAGCAACATATTTTCGAGGCTTGCGCTACTATAAAAATAATGCCGTTTCCAATGTAACATGGTCAAAGCAGAACCAACAATATAAGGCATTGGTGAGCGGCAGTAATCAATATATTGTAACGGTCGAAGAGGCCAAAGAAGGGAACGTTCATTATACTTGTAATTGTCCCGCACATATAAAATATGAAGGGGCTTGTAAACATGTGATTGCAACCCTTTTATTTATATCCAATTATATGGAACGGAATGAGACGAAGCAGCCAGCCAGCCCAGAAGAAAAGAACCTGTATCAGATTCTGGACTATTTTAAAAATCAAGATAAAGCAACTCTGGTTGGTGAGACTTTTCGTGTAGAAGTAACGTTCCGCGTTCCTGCCATTCTAAAAGGCAAGGATTCCAGGGCGTATGTATCCTTGCGAGCCGGAAGCAGCCGGCTATATAAAGTGCAGAATATAAAAAAATTTTTGGCTGGTCTTTACGAAAAGGAAAACATTATATTGGGCAAAGATTTTAAATTTATTGCGGGAGAAAGCAGGTTTACAAAATCATCCCAGGCAGTACTGGATTATCTCATATCCATTTATGAAATACAGGAAGCACTAGGAAAAGTATATTATAACAACTTGTTTGCCAAGTCAGAGATTGCAATTACCAAAAGCATGTTTTTTAAGCTGCTGCACGCAATTGGCGGAGAGCATTTTCAGATAGAGCTGAATGATGAACTGTATACAGAGGTAACCATGGTGAAGGGGAACCCTCCCATTGAATTTTCTATTGAAGGGGATGAGGAATCCATCAGCATTGAGATAAAGGACTATAAGCCAGTGAAACCATTTGTTGAAGATGGTTCCCTTTTATTATACGATGAGATATTATATCATCCAGATAAGGACTTTATTTCAAATTATCTGCCTTTTTACAATAGCTTTAAAAAAGATACCGAGCCGCTGACTTTTCATGGCGAGTTAAAAACCCAGTTTATTGATAATGTATTACCAAGGATTCATGAAACGATGGACATTAAAATACCAAAGAGTCTGGAGAATCATTATGTTAAGGAAGAACTGAAGATAAAGATTTATCTGGATAAATATAAAAATTATATTAAAGCAGTTATTCTGTTTCAATATGGGGCATATGAGCTGAATCCTCTTCTCAATAATGTGCCAAAGGGAATTATTATTGTCAGACAAAGAGAAAAAGAAAATGATTTCTTTGACAAGGTTGATCAGCTGCATTTTGAACCCTATCAGGATTTCTTTGTTATGAAAAAGGATGCAGACATATACGAATTTTTATCAAAAGATATCTTTGAATTAAATAAGAATTATCAGGTGTTTCATTCGGAACAGTTGAAAAATATGAAAATATCCAGTGCTGGAGCAGTACGGACTACGATTGGATTTAATGAAAAAATTAAGCTTTTGGAATTAAATATTGTATATGATGAAGTTCCTAAAAATGAGTTAAAGGATTTACTTGAGAGCCTTCAGGAAAAGAAGAAATATTACCGGTTAAAGGATGGCAGTTTTATTAGCCTGGAAGGTATGGAAATGGGGCAGATGAATCAACTGCTGGAACAGCTCCATGTAAAGGAGGATAATATTTCAGAAGAGGGACAGGTAAACCTTCCAGCTTATCAGGCTGTATATTTGGATCAGCTTTTAAATGAATATGATGCTCTCTATTGGGAGCGGACAACAGCGTATGAATCCTTGTTAAAAGGAATTTTGGAACCAAAGGAGATTAATTTGGAGGTTCCTGAAACTATTACGGCAACGCTGAGACCTTATCAGATTGTTGGATATAACTGGCTGAAAACTCTCGCAGATAATCAACTGGCTGGTATTCTGGCGGATGATATGGGATTAGGTAAAACTTTACAGACTATTACGTATATAGCCGCTTATTTAAAAGAAGCTCCAGATAAACTACATTTCCTGGTAGTGTCTCCAACCTCTCTTGTATATAACTGGCAGGAAGAGTTTGAAAAGTTTGCACCATCCATAAAGACGATTATTGCAGAAGGGACTCCTGAAGAAAGAGCAGCTCAAATTCATAGTATACTGGATAATGATGTGATTATTACTTCATACCCACTAATTCGACGTGATATTGATCTTTACCAACAGTATTCCTTTCATACCATGTTTATTGATGAAGCACAATTTATTAAAAATCCAAGTTCACAAAATGCACAGTCTGCAAAAAAAGTAGCAGCAAAACATAAATTTGCCCTTACAGGAACACCAATCGAAAATTCTCTTTCGGAGCTGTGGTCATTATTTGATTTTATTATGCCAAATTATTTATATACACATGCCCAGTTTGTTGAGAATTACGAAAAGCCTATTATGAAAGAGGGAGATAAGGCTACCTTGGAGGATTTAGGAAAACACATACAGCCCTTTATTTTAAGAAGGATGAAAAAAGATGTATTAAAGGAACTGCCTGATAAAATCGAAATGAAAATGATGGCTGAAATGACTCCAGAGCAGTCAAAAGTTTATTATGCTTATTTAGAATCCATGAAACAACAGCTTTCAATGGAAATAAATAAAAATGGCTTTGAAAAGAGCAGAATTCAGATATTAGCAGCATTGACCAGGTTACGTCAGATTTGCTGTCACCCAGCAACCTTTATTGAAAATTTTGAGGGGGAAAGCGGAAAGCTAAATCTGCTGACAGAGGTAGTATCTGAAATACTAGAAAATGGACACCGTATTTTGGTTTTTTCACAATTTACAAGTATGTTAGAAATTATTTCAAATGAATTAAAGAGACAGGAAATAGATTACTTTTATCTTTCTGGAAAGACAAAACCAAAGGAACGTAAAGATTATGTAAATCGATTTAATGATGGGGAGGGAAGTGTTTTTTTAATTTCCTTAAAGGCTGGTGGAACCGGGTTAAATCTAGTTGGCGCGGATGTTGTCATTCATTACGATCCATGGTGGAATCCAGCGGTAGAAGAGCAAGCAACGGATCGTGCTTATCGGATTGGACAAGAGAAATCTGTTCAGGTATTAAAATTACTGACTAAAAATACGATAGAAGAAAAAATTGATCGACTTCAAAAGAAAAAGAAGCAATTATCAAATTCAGTGATACAAGCCAAAGAAATTTTCATTAGCCAATTAACGCAAGAAGAATTGGAGGAATTATTTCGATGAAAAAAGTTTTATTTGTGATGAATCCTAAATCAGGAAAAGCAACAATTAAGAATGCACTATTTGAAATACTTGATCTATTTACAAAGAATAATTTTATCACCACGGTATATGCTACCCAGAAAAGTAAAGATGCCATAGAAATCATTGAAAAAGTGGGAGAAGAGTATGAATTGATTGTATGTTCTGGTGGTGACGGGACTCTGGATGAAGTAGTTACCGGTATATTAAATGCAAAATTGAACACGCCCATAGGCTATATTCCTGCTGGCAGTACAAACGATTTTGCCAAAAGCCTTGGAATACCTTCAAGAAAGATGGAAGCAGCGAAGTTAATTGTTCATGGAAAAGAATTTCAATGTGATATTGGGGTGTTTAACCAAAGTTACTTTGTATACATTGCTGCATTTGGAATATTTACCGATGTTTCTTATTCCACACCACAGTCTACGAAAAATTTAATCGGACATATGGCATATCTCTTGGAGGGGGTTAAAAGCCTGTCATTGCTTCAGTCTTATCATTTAATAGTGGAGCATGATGAAGAGGTGATAGAGGACGATTTCATTTTTGGAATGATAACCAATTCCATTTCAGTGGGAGGATTTAAAAGTTTTCGGGGACAGAAGGTACAATTTGATGATGGGCTGTTTGAGGTGCTTTTAATTCGTATGCCTAAAAATCCTCTTGAACTACAAAGCATTTTAGGTGCGTTGATTTTAAATGATATTAATAAAGACTATATGTGTTTTTTCAAAACATCAGAATTGACCATTCATTCAGAGCAAGAGGTTTCATGGACGCTGGATGGAGAGTTTGGAGGGCTGCATAAAACAGTATTGATTCAAAATAAGCAAAAGGAAATCACCATATTGAGAAATATGGATCTGCACACTTAGTATCCAGCACATATAAAACGGGGTTCTCTAGCAGGAGCCCCGTTTTGGATAATCAATAAATTCAAATTATTTTAGCACAGAAGAAGGCCATGTTCCATACCAAGCATATCCTGTTCTTCTTTCTTTTTCAATGTCACTTAGTTTATATTTAACTACTCCATCTCTTCCTACAAAAATAGGTTTATTTGTTCCAATCTGGTAAAAACGAGCCCAAGTAGGTGAAGCAGAAGAATCCTTAACAACGATTACATCTCCATTCTTTTTTACTACTTTGATTCCAGTGAGCTTGTACTTGTTAAACCAGTTTTGCGCAGCAGTAATGGCTGCTTTAATCTGTGATGTCGAAGTTCTTGTCTTTAAAAATTTTACGATAGCTGCACTTTCACTAGTACAAAGTGATGGAACTTCATAAGCTCTTGCACTAGCTGGTTTTAAAGTACTTTTATCATGCTGCTGTCCCCAGATGGTAAGGGTACCATTTACAGAAACCTGTGTTTTCAATATGCAGTTAACCCCATTAGCAACAGCTTTCTTACATTTAGATGCTGTTGTAGAATCTACAAATGAAAAGTCACCCTTTTTGTTGGCTGCATCGTCTAACAAATACATTACATTTATCATCGCATTATCATTATACGTAATGTGAGTGTGGTAACCAGAGCTTTGATAAACTTGTGGCCAGCCACCGTTGGAATATTGCATTTTTAACAAGAAATTAATTCCTTTCAGTGCTGCTGCTGAATACTTGCTGTTTTTAGTTTTCTTATATTCTGCTGCTAATTTTCTGATTTCTGTATATGTAGCACCATTATCAATTGTTGATTTTGACCAGTCTCCACTGGTTGTTGAATAGTTTTTTCTCCATCCTCCGTCTGACTGCTGATACTTTAAAATGTCGGAAATACTTGCAGTCGCAACACTTGATTCTGCGGCTAATACGATAGCAGATGGCTGTGAAATAAATGAAGTTGGAACAGCAGTAACACCTGTTGCTAAAAGTAATGAAAAAGATAAAACCCTTAATTGTTTCTTTAACATAAAATACCTCCCTATTTACATTTTTACATTATATAATTTTGTAAGTACTTACAAATGAATCTTACCACATATTTAACAAAAAGTAAATAGAAACTTGATTAAAAATTAACATTTTTGATATATATTGGCGGATAAATCTGGGGAATTCGTAAAAATGCAACAAAAAAGCTTTCATTTTGTAAAAAGTATTAAGAATGTCTTACTTTTTCAAAATGAAAGCACTTTCAAATACATTGCATTATTATTTATTGTTCAAGAAACTCTTGGTAAAAATCCTCAATAATCTGATCTAAAAAATCAGAATCCGCATCAGGGTACTGCATGAAAACAGCATTCTTCATTGCTTCTATTTTATTGAAATAAACGATTTCATCTGCAAGCATTTCATCTTCGTATTTATTCAGAAAATCTGCTGTAATATTATCTTTCAGCCACTGGATAATGTTATCTTGAAGACTGGTTTCTTCAGGTATTTCTCTTTTTAAGGAAGCTGCCCTCCTTAATGTAAAGATACCCACAAGCAAAGCTGCAACAGATAAAGCAGTATAAAGTGCATAATTGAAATATCCAGCAATCCAGCTTACAACACCAAGGGCATTCAGTATAATCACGCCAATTCCTATAATTCCCACTACAAGAAACATAATTCCACTAGAAGAAGCGTCACTATATTGTTCACTTTTTTTTACATAAGAACTCATGCTTACAGTACTCCTTTCGTTATTCTTCAATTTTAAATAAATGATATGCTTTTTTCCCTTTTTTCACCAATATGAATCCATCACTATTAAAGTCTGCTTTCGTAAACTTGCGGTCGAATTCAACACATTTCACATCATTTACAGATACACCACCCTGGGTGATTGTCCTTCTTGCGTCTGAGCGGGAAGAGGCTAACTTAGCATCTACTAACATAGTAATAAAATCAATTCCTGCTGCAAATTCTGCTTCTGTATACGTAGTAGTAGGGAGGTCCTCAGTTTTTCTGTTACCGCCAAATAAAGATCTTGCTGCTTCCTGAGCTTTTTGAGCTTCTTCTTCTCCATGAACAATTTTTGTGATTTCAAAAGCCAGCACCTCTTTCGCATGATTGATTTCCGCATCTTGTAAAGCTCCTAGTCTTCTTACTTCATCCATAGGCAGAAAAGTTAACAGACCAAGACATTCCTCTACTTTTACATCTTCAATATTTCTCCAGTACTGATAAAATTCATAAGGTGAAGTTTTTTCAGGATTTAGCCAGACAGCACCCTTTTGGGTTTTACCCATTTTAATACCTTCGCTAGTTGTTAAGAGCTTAAAGGTTAAGCCAAAGGCTGGTTTGCCTTCCTTACGACGAATTAAATCAACCCCGCCCAGAATATTAGACCATTGATCGTTTCCGCCTAGCTGAAGGCTACAGTCGTACATCTGATTCAGTTTTAAAAAGTCATAGGACTGCATTAACATATAGTTAAATTCAAAAAATGTCAGTCCCTTTTCCATACGTTGTTTGTAACATTCTGCTGTCAGCATTTTATTAACGCTGAAATGAACCCCAACTTCACGTAGGAACTCAACATAATTTAAGCTTAATAACCAATCTGCATTATTCACAATAATAGCATTGTCATCGCTGAAATCAATGAAACGGGACAATTGTCTGTGAAAACAGTCTGCATTATGTTGTATGGTTTCCTTTGTCATAATCGTTCTCATATCGGACTTTCCTGTTGGATCTCCAATCATGGTGGTTCCGCCGCCTAAAAGAGCAATTGGACGGTGTCCAGCTTTTTGCATGTGCATCATTGCCATAACAGTAAGAAAATGCCCTGCTGTAAGACTGTCTGCGGTTGCGTCAAAGCCTATATAAAAGGTAACCTTCTCCTTACCTAATAATTCTCGTATTTCTTCTTCGTGAGTTGCCTGCTCAATGAACCCACGTTCCAATAAAATATCATAAACATTTGTAGACATGATAAAGTCCTCCTTAAAAAATATGCAATTATTTGTATCGTAACATAATAATGTATATATTTCAAGCTAGTTTTCCACCATAATAAGGAATACACTATATGAAAAGGGATATAATATATAAAAAGAAATATGGAGCAATATGAGCGATTTAAGTAGTAATTCTATGTCAAGAGAAGAACTGATTCGAAATGCACGGGCAAACTGTATCCGGCAGATTGATGTACCTGGGGTTCAAAGGCAGTCAGGAACTCACAGCATACAAGAGGAAGAAACAATTAATCTTATGCATCCTGCTACATATATCCGCCTTTTTATAGCCTCGCTGCTTTTTTTGATTATTTTTGTGTGGAGTCATTTCCATATATCGGTGGGGAAATGGGGGCCAGACGACGTACAACAGCTGTTAGAATCTGAAGAACAACTAAATCTAATGGAAGAACAAACAGCAGACTTAATAGAAGAAAAAATAATTCCTGTTTTTCATAGACTGGAAGAATAAAATTTGATATAATGTCATATGGCAAAAGGGGTTTTTTAAGAATTTCTTAAAATAACTCCTTTCCTCATGTACAGAATTGGAATAGGAGATGGAAATGAGAAAATTAGCTCTTAGTGACGAAATATTACTTACAGTTGAAAAACCTGCACGTTATATTGGAAATGAATATAATATGGTTGTAAAGGACCTTGATAAAATTGATATACGTTTTTGCATGTGCTTTCCAGATGTTTATGAAATTGGAATGTCACATCAGGGAATTCAGATTCTTTATGATATGTTTAATAGAAGAGAGGATACGTATTGTGAAAGAGTGTACTCTCCATGGGTAGATTTAGATAAGATAATGAGAGAACAGCAAATTCCTTTATTTTCTTTAGAATCTCAGGAACCAGTTAAGCAATTTGATTTTTTAGGCATCACTCTGCAATATGAAATGTGTTATACCAATATTCTGCAAGTTCTTGACCTTAGTCAGATCCCAATTTATGCAAAGGAAAGAACAGAAGAGGATCCCATTGTAATTGGTGGTGGTCCATGTGCCTATAACCCAGAACCTCTGGCAGATTTTTTTGACATGTTTTATATTGGTGAAGGGGAAACCGTTTACGATCAACTGTTGGATATTTATAAAGAAAATAAACAAACCAATGGAACCAGAAAAGATTTTTTGGAAAAAGCTGCGTCTATTGAAGGAATTTACATTCCATCCTTTTATGAAGCTGCGTATTATGATAATGGAATATTAGAATCCTTTGAACCGATTAATCCCCATGCTCCCAAAGTAATTAAAAAACAGGTTGAAATGAATCTTAGTGATACTTTTTACCCTGAGAAACCACTGGTTCCCTATATTAAAATCACACAAGACCGAGTTGTATTAGAAATTTTGCGTGGCTGTTTAAGAGGCTGTCGGTTCTGTCAGGCAGGGATGATTTACCGTCCAATCCGAGAAAGAACACTTACCTTTTTGAAGGAACGAGCAAATCGGATGTTAAAGGCTACAGGACATGAAGAAATATCTTTAAGCTCTTTAAGTTCAAGTGATCATACAGAACTTTCTGAACTGGTATATTATCTAATCGAGGAATTTGGAACAAAGGGTGTTAATATTTCACTTCCGTCCCTGCGAATTGATGCTTTTGCACTGGATGTAATGAGTAAGGTTCAAGATGTGAAAAAAAGCAGTTTAACTTTTGCACCAGAGGCTGGATCCCAGCGTCTAAGGGATGTAATTAACAAAGGGTTATCCGAGGAAGATATTTTAAAAGGAGCAATGGATGCGTTCAAAAGTGGCTGGAATCGTGTAAAGCTTTATTTTATGCTGGGGCTGCCAACTGAAAATATGGATGATATTGAAGGAATAGCGGTATTGTCAGATAAAATTGCAAGAGAATATTATACCATACCAAAGGATCAGCGAAATGGAAGAGTCAGCATTGTTTCAAGTACATCCTTTTTTGTTCCAAAGCCGTTTACACCTTTTCAGTGGGTTAGGATGGCAACTAGCGAAGAATTTTTGGACAAACAGCGCTTTCTAAGTGGAAAAATGAAAGAACAGATTAATTATAGAAGTATAAAATATAACTGGCATGAGGTAGAACTTACGATGCTGGAAGGGGTACTTGCCCGAGGAGACAGAAAGCTTTCTTCCGTTCTTTATGATGTTTACAAAAAGGGCTGTATTTATGATGCCTGGTCGGAACATTTCAAATACGAAAAATGGATAGAAGCATTTGAAGAGAACCAGATCGATCCTTTATTTTATACAAGCCGAGAACGTGCTCAGGATGAGCTTCTGCCATGGGATTTTATTGATGCTGGAGTATCCAGACAGTTTTTATGGAAAGAGTATCAAAATGCAATAAGCGAAAAGGTGACACCAAACTGTAGACAGGCTTGTGCAGGCTGTGGAGCGTCAGGATTTGGAGGAGGTGTTTGCTATGAAGGTAAGAATTAAATTTTCTAAAACAGGAAGCATGAAATTTATCGGACACTTAGATGTTATGAGATATTTTCAGAAGGCTTTTCGGCGATGTGAAATAAATGTATCCTATTCACAAGGGTTTAACAGACATCAGGTTATGTCGTTTGCACAGCCATTAGGTGTAGGTTTAACCAGTGAAGGAGAATATTTAGATGCTCAGCTTGAAAGTTCTGAATCATCTGAAGAAATGATAGAAAAAATTAACCATGTTATTACAGACGAAATACAAGTACTGTCTTTTAAACTGCTTCCAGAGGACAGTAAACCTGCCATGTCACTGGTGGCATGTGCAGATTATCGTGTAGAATTAAAAGATAATTATGAGGCAGTGGAAGATTTTGAGATAAGGTTTTATGATTTTTATCATCAGGATACAATTGAAATTGAAAAAAAATCAAAAAAAAGCAGTACGATTATGGATATTAAGCCATTGATTTATGAGTATAAATTTGAACAAGAAGGTCTTTTTCTAAAAGTAGCAGCGGGAAGTGTTAACAATCTGAAGCCAGATTTGATTATGGAAGCCTTTTATCAGTTCCTGGGCAAAGAACTTTCACCTTTTTCTTACCAGTACCATCGGATTGATTTATATGCACAAAAAGAGGATAGGTTCATTTCACTGGATGATTTTGGGGTAAATATGAAAGAAGGACTTTCAGGTGAACTGTAATGTGTGAAGGAAAGAACCGGCTAATCATACTAAGAATGAATCAGAAATACTATTCTATACTGATAGACAGTACAGATGTTTTACAGATAAACGTAGAAAATTCTGATACAGAAAATTATCTGGGGGACATTTATCTGGGAAAAGTAAAGAACATTGTGAAAAACATTAATGCAGCATTCGTGGAAATTAGCCCTGGAATGATGTGCTATCTGGCGCTTTCTAAGCAGGAACAGCCTATTTACAGCAATGGCATACAGAAGAAAGGGGTTCAGGCTGGAGATGAAATCATTGTTCAGGTAGACAAAGAGAATATAAAAACAAAAGCTCCCTCTGTTACCTGCAATTTTAATCTGACTGGCAAGTATGTTGTGTTAACTTATGGAAAAAGCCATATTGGAATTTCTGCCAAAATAAAGAGCGAAAAAGAACGGCAGCGTCTAAAAAATGCGATAGCTCCTTTTGTAACAGAACAGTATGGTTTTGTAGTACGGACAAATAGCGAGGGAATATCGGATGATTTATTGCTTCGTGAACTTATGTTTCTGAAAAAAAGATATGAAAGAATTATTTCCCAAGGTATTCATTTTACTAGATTTTCTTTGATTGAAAAGGGGCTTCCGGGTTTTTTATGTGATATCCGGGATAATAACGATAAAAATTTGGATGCAATTATTACAGATGACAAGGAGATATTCCAGGATGTCAGACAATATTTACTGGATTATCAAGAAGAAGATGTTAATAAACTAAGGTTTTATGAGGATACCATGATATCATTGAGAAAGCTGTACAGCCTTGACACCAAAATAGAAAAAGCATTACAAAAAAAGGTCTGGCTTAAATCAGGCGGATATATTGTGATTGAACCAACGGAAGCATTAACAGTTATCGATGTGAATACAGGAAAGGCTGTTCATGGTAAAAAAAATGAGCAAGAAACATTTTTCAAAATTAATATGGAATCTGCAAATGAAATTGCGAAGCAGCTTCGACTTCGGAATATTTCTGGAATCATTATTATTGATTTCATTGATATGAAGAGTGAGGAAAAGAAAACCCTGATAATGACCAAACTGAAGGAATTATTTGCAAAGGATCCAGTAAAAACTGTTTTAGTTGATATGACCCAGTTGAATTTAGTAGAAGTTACCCGGAAGAAAGTCCGCAAACCTTTATGGGAACAGTTAAATGGGAGGAATGAGTGAAGTGATAAAAACAAATGCTCTTAGAATTTTGGAAAAAGCAAAAATTTCGTTTCGGACAGTAGAATATGAAGTAGACGAAAATAATCTGGCAGGAGAAGAGGTTGCTCGAAAAGCAGGAATGCCTCTTCCACAGGTGTTTAAGACTCTGGTTGCCAAGGGAGAACGTAAGGGTTATTGTGTCTTCTGTATTCCAGTAGACAAGGAACTGGATCTGAAGAAAGCAGCAGCTATTTTGGGAGATAAAAAGGTGGAGATGCTTCCTATGAAGGATTTATTAAGTATTACAGGATATATCCGGGGTGGATGTTCTCCTGTGGGCATGAAAAAGAAATTTCCAACCTTTTATGATGAGTCGGCTTTTGCTTTTGATGAAATCAGCGTAAGTGCAGGGGTTAGGGGCTGTCAAGTGATTTTAAATCCAAAGGATTTGGTTTCGCATACACAAGGTGTACTGGGAAATATAACCTGTTAGATTGACACACTTTTATCATTTTTTGCAGATATCCTTATGGTGGACTTAAATTGCAAATCTTATACTATTATAGAAGGGATAGAGAGCTATGAATGATTTTTTTACTTCCAGACAACGTTGTGCGATATGCAAAATAGTATCTTTGTTTCTAATGACTCTTGTTTTTTCGATTATTTTCGATACATATTCGAATTTTGCGGTCAGTGCTGCTACTAGCATGAAAATTCAATACAATGGAAAAACAATTAATTTTTCAGGACAGCAGGTAGGGGTTACTGTAGATGGAACTGCTGTTGATTTGAATGGAACAAAGGGACTTGAAATGGTAAATTCTAAAAAAGAAGAAATTTATATGGTTTCGGCCTATGATGTTTTTCAACAGGGATTAGGTGCATCCTATACGTATTCTAACAAAAAAATAACTATTGAGAAGTTTGGGATTGTCATACGTATGACAGTTAATAGAAGAACAGCATATGTAAATGGAAAAAAATATACGCTGGATTTTCCACCTGTGTTTGTCAGATATGTTGCGCAAAATAAGACAAAGCTTTTAGTGCCAGCTCAATTTGTGGCAAAAAGTCTGGGATATTCCTACAGCTGGAAAAACCATTCCAATACATCGGCAACTATTTCTATGACCACTCCTTTTTATCTGAGATATAATAGTAAATGGAGAAAATATACTGGTTCCAAGGGTAAGGTTACTTTAGACGATGAGAATATTAGTATTACGGACATGCCAGCTATTATCATTAATAATACGGTAATGGTGCAGGCTGAGAAGGTATTTACCGATAGTAGAATTGGTGCTGAATATGAATATAATCCAACAACTAAAGTTATTACGATTACCAAAAATGATATTACAATTAAAATGAAAATTGACAGAAGGGCGGCTTCAGTCAATGAAAAAACCTATAGACTTTCTTGTGCACCTAAATTTATACGGAATGCAAAAAATGATAAGGTGTTCCTTATCGTCCCAGCCTATTTTGTTGCAAGAAATTTAGGCTATAATTATATATGGAATCAGTCAACTGCTACTGCATGTCTAACAAGACCAGATGGAATTTATTTTGAATGGAATGCTACAGAGGTTCCAGTTGTATCGGATATGCCAGTAGTATCAGAAACACCTATCCCAACGATGACTCCAGAAGTATCAGAGATGCCAATTCCAACGATGACTCCAGCTGTATCAGAAATTCCAGTTTCAACGGTAACCCCTATTGTATCAGAAACGCATGTTCCAACAGTGACTCCAGCTACATCGGAAGAACCTGCTTCCGCAGTATTAAAGGTTGTTGGAGAACGCAAGGGGAATACAGAAGTAATTTCTTTTACTGGAACGAATGAATTTAGCGACTATTACGTTTCAGAGGAAGATGCAAAGATAACCGTTACGGTTTATAATGTGTTAGACTATATGGGTGGGCAGAACTTAGAAATTAAGGAACCCTATCTGATGAAGGGAGCTGCGTTGCTATATAATCAGGATGCAACGGCAACCTTAACGATTTCTAAAAAATATAGTGATACAATGTGTAAAGTAGTGATGGATGGAAATTATCTTACTGTTACACTAATAGCAAATAGCGCCATTAAAATAGCAGTCGATTGCGGGCATGGTGCATACACAGCTGGAAAAAGAACGCCGCCTTTACCGTTTGCATTAGATTTTGATCAGGATGGTGTTATCGATGCAAAAAAAGGAAGTCAGATACGTGAGCATACCGCTAATGTCGGTGTCGGAAAATATCTGGTAGAAGAGCTTGAACGGTGTGGTTTTGAAGTTTATAAAAGTGCATTTGGCACTGAGGATGTTCCATTATCAACTAGACAGGCAAACATTAAAAAGAGTGAGTCAGACTATTCAATCAGCATTCATTACAATGCAATTGGAAGTGGGAGCAGCTTTACAAGCGGAAATGGTATCGAAGTTTTTTCATATCGGACAACTGCCAATGCAGGTGATTCCAAAAAACTTGCGTCAGCTGTTTTAAATCAAGTTAAAAATGGGACGAAACAACTAAATCGAGGTGTGAATACGAATTATAATTTTGCAATGTGCAATACATCTGCTATGGGAACGAAGGCGAGTATTTTATTGGAATGTGCATTTATGACTAATTTGCATGAGGCAACTACCATGATGGGGAATGTTCTTTACTGGAAAGAAACTGCCCAAGAAATTGCAAAGGGTTTTTGCGACTACACTGGTATGGTTTATATTCCTGAAAAATAAAATTTTATCATAATAAGGGGAACTACTGAATGAAATGGAATGGTTTTAGCGGGAGCACAATAAAGCTTATGGCACTTTTTTTCATGCTGGTTGACCATACAACAGCAGTACTGGTACAATCTGATAAATATCCTGCTTTGTATGAAACAGGCCGGGGAATAGGAAGAATTGCATTCCCTTTGTTTTGCTTTTTGCTGGCAGAGGGCTTCTATCATTCGAAAAATGTGAAATGGTATTTGGTCAGGCTGTTGTTATTTGCGTTTGTTTCAGAATTGCCATTCAATCTTGCATTTCGTGGTACCTTGTTTTATCCGCAGCATCAAAATGTGTTTTTTACGCTGTTTTTAGGATTACTGCTTCTGGTTTGCCAGAGACAGCTATCCCATCAATTTATTAAATTGGGAAGCATAATTGTTATTTTTGTAACTGCACTATTATTTCAAACAGATTATTCGTATGCAGGTGTAATGTTAATCTATTTTTTTGCAAGCTGCAGGGATAATCATAAGAAACGATTTTTAGGTAATGTAATATTCAATTCATTTTTGCTGCAATTGACAGGGATTTTTTCAGCGATACCTATGGAATTCTACAATGGGAAAAGAGGATGGAGGTTAAAATACGTTTTTTATGTATTTTATCCCGCTCATCTGCTTATCCTATATTATATCAGGTTTGTGTTAAATTTTCAGTTTTAACAAATTTTAATAAAACCATTGACAAGCAGGCTAAGGTGTGATTTAATATTATGGTATGCCGCACAGTGAGGTTATAAGCGGAACAGTTTCGGCTGTGACCACCATAACTGGCGAGTAATGAAGTAGGAGGTGCCATATGTACGCAATCATTGCAACAGGTGGTAAACAGTACAAAGTATCTGAAGGCGATGTTATTAATATTGAAAAGCTTTTTGTTGAAGCTGGTGAAGAAGTAACATTTGATGATGTATTAGCTGTAAGCAAGGATGGAAAATTAGAAGTTGGAAATCCTAGCGTTGGTTCTGCAAGTGTAAAAGCTACAGTTGTAAAGCAGGATAAAGCTAAAAAAGTTATCGTTTACAGATATAAAAGAAAATCTGGTTATCATAAGAAAAACGGACACAGACAGCAATATACACAAGTTAAGATTGAAAAAATCAATGCTTAATCAGGTTATTGTATGATAAAGGTCAGAATTTCAAGAAATGATGCTGGTATTTGTAAGCAGTTCAGCCTGCATGGACATGCCGGATATGCTGAAAATGGCGAAGATATTGTTTGTTCTGCGGTATCTGTTTTAGTCATTAATACAATTAATTCCATTGAAACCTTTACAGATGATGATTTTTTTGTTGAATCAGAAGAAGAGGATGGATGGATTGGTTTGGAGATGACAGGAACCATGAGTAAGGAGACTGAATTGTTAATTAATTCTATGCTTTTAGGCTTGAAAGCAATTGAAGAACAATACGGAAATAAGTTTATTTCTATTATAGAACAGTAATTTACTTATACTCAAGGAGGTGTAAGCGTATGTTAAAGATGAATCTTCAGTTTTTTGCACATAAAAAGGGAGTTGGTTCTACTAAGAATGGTAGAGATTCAGAATCCAAGAGATTAGGTGCAAAGAGAGCAGACGGTCAGTTTGTTTTAGCTGGTAATATTCTTTACAGACAACGTGGTACAAAGATTCACCCAGGCGTAAACGTTGGACGTGGCGGTGATGATACTTTATTTGCTTTAGTTGATGGTGTTTTAAGATTTGAAAGAAAAGGTAGAGACAAAAAGCAAGCTTCTGTATACCCTGTAGAAGCAAAATAATTTTGTGAAACCAAGCCCCAAACTTTGAGATTTCAATGATTTGGGGCTTTTTATTCTAGAAAAGAGGTAATTATGTTTGCAGATCATGCTAAAATTTATATTCGTTCAGGAAAAGGCGGAGATGGTCATGTAAGCTTCCGTCGTGAACTTTTTGTGGCAGCAGGGGGGCCAGACGGCGGTGATGGCGGAAAAGGCGGCAATGTCATTTTTGAAATAGATGAAGGTTTGAATACATTAAATGATTTTCGACATATCCGTAAATACATTGCCGGTGATGGAGAACCAGGCGGAAAAAAGAAATGTCATGGTGCTAATGGTAATGATAAAATAGTAAAAGTTCCTCCTGGAACTATTATAAAAGATGCCGCTACAGGAAAAGTAATTACAGATATGTCTTTTGAAAACAGACGTGAGGTTATATTAAAGGGTGGAAAAGGAGGAAAGGGCAATATGAATTTTGCCACTCCCACTATGCAGGTACCTAAATATGCCCAGCCAGGCCAGCCGTCTCAAGATTTAGAAGTTCTATTAGAATTGAAGGTAATTGCAGATGTGGGGCTCGTTGGATTTCCAAATGTTGGAAAGTCTACATTTTTATCCCGTGTCACAAATGCAAAACCGAAGATAGCAAACTATCACTTTACAACCTTGAATCCTAATCTTGGAGTTGTTGATTTGGAAGATTCCAGGGGGTTTGTGATTGCAGATATTCCGGGGTTAATTGAAGGTGCTTCAGAAGGAATTGGACTTGGACATGAATTTTTACGTCACATTGAACGTACTAAGGTAATAATTCATATGGTGGATGCAGCATCTACGGAAGGAAGAGATCCAATTGAAGATATTAAGATTATTAATTCAGAATTAAAAGCATACAATGAAAAATTAATGAATCTTCCACAAGTAATTGCAGCAAATAAAACAGATGTTTTTTATGGAGACGAGGAAGAAACTGTAGTTTCTGTGCTTAGGGATGAATTTGAAAAGGACGGCATTAAAGTATTTCCTATTTCCGCAGTCAGCGGCAAGGGAATTAAAGAGCTGCTGTATTATGTAAGAGAAATGTTGGACAATATTGATGATACCCCAGTTGTCTTTGAAAAAGAATTCTTTCCAGATACGTTGGTTTCTGAAAATGAACCGATTATTGTAGAAAAAGTTGAAGATGGCGTTTTTATTGTGGAGGGACCACGTATTGAAAAAATGCTTGGATATACAAATCTCGATTCTGAAAAAGGGTTTGGATTTTTTCAGAAATTCATGCGTGAAAACGGCATAATAGAAGAATTGGAAAAGCTGGGAATAACAGATGGTGATACTGTTAAAATGTATGATTTACAATTTGATTATTATAAATCCTAATAAAATCTATTTCAAAAGGGGTTGCATAAGCGATATTTTATGCAACCCCTTTTGGAGGAAAATGTAGAAAAATAAAAAAAAGTATAAAAAAATATTAATATAAACTGAAAGATTTGTATTGAAATTTAATTTAAAGTACAATATAATTGAATAAGGAAGAGCTTACCATATTAGGTAACAGAATCTATGAGGTACATATACGGGGGAATTTATTTTGAAATCATTTAATCCATATGAGGTTTTGAACGTTAAACAAGGTGCAACAAAGGATGAGATTCGAAAGGCATATCGTGCCCTGGCAAGAAAATATCATCCTGACTCCAATCCTGGTGATAAGGTTGCAGAGGAGAAATTTAAACAAATATCAGAAGCATATGATATTTTAAGCGATGATGTCAAGAAGGCTGATTATGATAGAGAACAAAGACAAACTAGTTCTGCTGGAACGGGACGTGGTACTGCTGGCGGAGTGAAGAAGCAGCCTGCCCAGAGAAGAACTGGCAGCCAAGGTACGAAAGTAGATATGGGTGAAGAGTTTAAGAAATCACAGCAACAGTTTAATGATTTTTTTGGGTTTAAGTTTTAACAGGGAATTCTTTATTTTGAGATTGGAATACGAAAAACAAGGGGGCGGCTGTACATGCAGATTCAATACACAGAAGATGGATATTTAAAGTTGTGTCTTGAAGAAACAGAAAAGATTAATTACGATATTATACCTAAAATGAATTCTAATGAATTCATCCTGCCGTGTATGAGAGATCGTTATGACAGGAATGTTGTCTTATATTATAAAGGTGAATTTGTATCGTTACTGGATTATTTAGAAGAAGTAACATTAGATTTTGATGGTTTACAGGATATTGTTATAAAATGTTTAGAGGCGTTTACCAGCATTTATGATGCAGGGTTTTTAGACGCGAATATTATAGAAGATTTAGAATTCGTGTTTATTAATAAAAAGACAATGGAAATCAAAGTAGTTTATTGTCCTATTAAAACAGCCATTAATACTCGTAACTGTCAGGATATGATGATGAATTTGTGTAAGACAGCTGTTACGAATAAGGCCACCCTTCTTCTTGGAACGCTGCTGGAGCAGATTAGCCAGCCGGATTTTACGGTTAAGGCTTTGAAAAATGCTGTTGAGACATTAAATATTCATGCAGTTGCAGAAGTGAAAGTGGTTGAGAAGGTAGTTGAGAAAAAAGTTGAAGTTGAGGTTGAAAAGATCGTTGAGAGACCAGTTGAAATTGAACGAATTGTAGAAAAAGTAGTGGAAAAGCCAGTTGAAGTTGAAAAAATTATTGAAAAAATGGTTGAAGTAGACAAGATCATTGAAAAACCAGTTTCAACAAGTAAAATATTATTGTCATCAGGTGTTTCAATTGTCTGTATTGGTGTTTTTACAGTTGTTTTGCCAATGGTTTTACATAATATAGGGGACGGGAATATATTTACCCAGCCTGGAACAGGAAGCATATTGTCAGTTGCTTTATCTGCATTATCAGTTGCAGGTATTAATTTTGGTATTTTAAAATCAGGCAGCTCAAAGAATTCTTCTGATGTGACCCGTGGGAATCGTGCTCAAAGTGCAAACGGAGGTTATGACAGTGCCCGCGTAACAACAGCAGCATCTGCTGAAAGAAGTACACCTCAGGTTCGTCCAGGAAATGTCGAAAGAAGTGTGAAGACTTCTCGGAATCAGCAAAGTGGTGTTCCATCACGCCCTGCTGTAGATAGTATGGATTCAGCACGAGTAAAAAGTACGGGTTCTAAGCCGTCAAATACGGTTTCTGCACAGCCAACGGTACGTCCAGAGTCACCAGCTGCATTTCAGCCAACGGAAGATGGTGCTACAGGAGTGCTTGGCTATAACAGTTTTAATAATGCCTATTTAATAGAAGATGGAAAATCCAGTATGATGGATCGTATTTTTGTGGATGCGGATACTTTTGTAATTGGAAGAGAAGGCGCTGTAAATTATAAAATTGAAGAAAATTTCATTTCTAAAAGACATGCCCAGATTGTGCAGAAAAACAATGAATACTATATTATTGATTTGGGCTCCAGTAATTTTACCTATCTGAATGGTAATAAATTAGAGCCAGATAAGGAATATGTGATAAATGATGGTTTTAAAGTTTCCTTTGGTAAAAAAGGCTTTACGTTTAAGAGAGGATAGGTGTGTAAATGGGTTTTTTATATGTTACAAATACAGATGCTGGAATTGAAAGAACCTTGAATGAGGATAACTATCTGGTAAATGTAGTAGATACTTCTTATGGAGAAGTTTGTCTTGCTATTGTTTGTGATGGTGTTGGTGGTTTGTCTCACGGAGATAAGGCCAGCAGCTATGTAGTGACAAAAATGGATCGATGGTTTCGCTCCTATATTAAAAAAGATATTGATTTTACTACGCTGGTTCACGATGTGAATACAGAAATTGAAAATATTAATTTTGAATTAATACAGATGGGTTTTGAGGCCAGAAAAAATCTTGGTACAACAATTAGTGCCATCTTATTTATAGATGGAAATTATTATACATTTCATATTGGTGATACCAGGATTTATAAGTATGCAGATGGGTTAAGATATCTTACCTTTGACCATACTGTTTTGGGTGCAAAGATTATGAATGGTCAAATTACCGAAGAAGAAGCAAGAAAGAGTAAAGAGAAAAATGTGCTTCTTCAATGTGTAGGTGTCACCAAAAACTTAGAAATACATAATACAAATGGAACTTATGATAGTGAGGATGTTTTTCTTCTTTGCAGTGATGGACAGTATAACCAGTTGAATGATGGGGAAATCGAGGATGTTCTTGAAGCCATGATTGATTTTTCTCAAGAAGAAATGCAGGAGACGGCATTGGAGCTAATTGAATCAGTAAAATATAGAGGTGAGAGGGATAACATAACCTCCATTTTTATTAAACTGAGTTAGGAATGTTTTTCTGCAATGGCAGTTAGCTAAAAGGAGAATAGCTATGCATGAGAGATTAGAAGTTTGTAAAAAATGGGTAATGACAGCAACTCTATTTGCAATGTTAATGTGTACTGGGTTTATCAGTAAGCATATTGTGGTACATGCTGAAGGTACAACCAATTCATTGAATGCTACCTGTTGTGATATTGTTTTTGTCCTTGATATTAGTGGTTCTATGAAAAAAACAGATTCTGACAGAATTTCAATTGAATTAATGAAAATAATGGTTGATATGTATTCATCAACAGATAATCGTATCGGTTTTGTTGGATATAATGATACCATTGCCTATTCTTATCAATTAACTCAGGCAAATGATGCTGTAGAAGCAAGTAAACTAAAGGATTACATAGATAATATTGAATTTAAAGGTGAAACAGACATAGGACTTGGACTAAAAAAAGCAGTTTCCATGCTTGCTGATAATAAAGAGGAAGGCCGTGAATCCATTGTTATTCTGTTATCAGATGGTAAAACGGATTTAAAAAATAGTGATTCGGGGCGTTCAGAAGCCGACTCCCAGCAAGATGTTGATGATAGTGTTCAGCTTGCAGTTGAAAATGATATTCCCATTTATACAGTTGGTTTAATAGGTTCTTTTAATACACACGTTGACTATTTAAGTGTGATTTCCCAACAGGCAGATGGGCAGTCTTATACTGCAACAAGCCCATTTCAATTAGTGGACATACTGAATGATATATTGAAAAGGCACAATAACCCTGTTATGAAAAATATTGCCACTTTAGTTTCTGACGGAGCAATGCAGGAAGTTAGTGTTAATGTATCTAATAAATATATTAAAAAGCTGAAGATACTGGTATTATCTACTAAGTCTATATCTAATGCTGGTATAATTGGAAGTGGTTCTAATGAAAAAGTAACTTCCTCTAAGCATTATTCCATAATAGATGTGGATCAGCCATCATTTGAATCGGCCATTCTATATTTTGAAGCACCAAAAAAGAGTAATGTTACTGTAAATGTGCAAGAAATCTATTCCCTTCAGGGAAGTATGCAGATGAATGATAAGATTTACCGTAACGATAAGGCGTTATTCCAATTTCACTTAATGGATACGGAATCAAAAGAATTAGTCGAAGAAGAATCTATTTATAGTGGATTAGAATATAAATGTTATTTAGTTAATGTGACAAGTCAAGAAGAAAAAGAATTAACATTTTCAAAGCTGTCTACAGGAATTGAAATGGAATATACTTTTGATAATAATGATATTTATCAGATTAAGATTGTATATTCTGGTGATTACATGCAAGGTATTTATGAAACAGATGAATTTCAGGTTTTTAACAATGAACCCATTGCAGTAGGTTCCCTTGAATACAGAATTTGTGTAAAAGAGTCATCTGAAAAATATGATTTATCAGAATTATTTGATGACAAAAAAACACAAGAGTTATCTTATTCTGTTCAGACTGTGGATGGAGATTATCTGAAGCTGGATTTGCAGAACAATGTTTTGGAAGTAGTACCAGAAGAAGTTGGTGTTACGGTAATTACATTAGCGGCAGAGGATTCAGAGGGGAATACATATGTTTCAACAATGACCATTGATTGTGTTTCATTCTGGGCCATGTATCAGGCAATCATTGTTGGAATCGCAATTGGTGTTATTATTCTGATTTCTATAGCTGCCAGTCTATATGTAATATTGAAAAATAAACAAGTGAAACAGAAAGAACAGGGACATTTTGTTGGAAGCTTAATTGGATATGTCATTGATGTGAAGAGTGCAAATGACATTCCACCACTTAAATGGGATTTATCCATGTATCCAAGTGGAGGAGTATCCTTAAGAAAGCTCTTAAATGATGTTCGGATGAATGATGATTTTTTAGGTTCCGATCGCATTTGGTTTTATCCGAAATCAGATTCTGGAATAGAATTAATCCACAGCCTAAACAGCAGTATATTTATTGGAACACAGATTGTAAGCAAAGACATCCCTGTAACCATATACTCAGGAGAAAAAATATATGTCTGCTTTGATGAAAATGGCTGTGAATTGGAACTTCGCTATAGACTATAAAGCATTACTACTATTTGATGATTACATAAATACAAAAATGCATTAGGGGGGTGTCAATCAGTAATGCAAGAATACATTGATGATACTTTATACGCCAATATGCATGATGTTGCGCTGGAGTTTGGAACTGTTTTAAAATCACGATATCGGATTGCAAATTATTTTGCAATTGGACATACTAGTTTACTATACATTGCAGAAGACTTAGAAGCAAAGGAAAGCAAAGAATCTAAAGTACTAGTGAAAGAATTTTGTCCTTATTCTTTTGCCAATCGTGATTTAGACAGAAGGACTGTTGTCTGTAAAGGAAATGCTTATAAAAAGCCTTTTATGCAGATGTTTACAGCCTTTCAATGTGAATGTGAGGTGGTTCAGAAACTTAAAAATCTGCCAAAAGACCTTTATGTTCATGTGGTTGGTTATATTGATAGCTTTCAAGAAAATGAAACGCAGTATCTGGTTATGGATTTTGTAGAAGGTATGGATCTTGAACATACCATTCAGTCAAATTGCACGTTAAACTATAAGAAAACAATTCGGTCATTAATTTCGATTGTTAAGGGGATTCATAAGTTGAATATTCTTCACAGGGATATTAAGCCCTCCAATATAATGGTCAGGTCAGATGGAAGCTTGGTATTAATTGATTTTGGTTCTGCTTGCTTAAATGGACAGACAAATACAGAAATTTCCTTTGCAAGCAAAGGCTATTCTGCCCCTGAGTTGTATGAACAAAAGATGTGTACAAAAAAAACAGATATTTATAGCGTAGGAGCTGTTATTTATTATTTGACTACTGGCATTATTCCGTTAGATGCAATGGAGAGGAAAAAGAAAGATGAACTAGAAAGTGTTTCTAACTATGCTGAGGTACCCTTTATCATGGAGTATTTTATTAAAAAATCCATGGTGCTAAATGAAAAGCATCGTTTTCATTCATTAAGTATGCTTTATCTGCTTTATTTATAAAAAAGTACAATTTAGAATAAGGATGCATTCTATATTTAAAAATCCGGAATATTTTTTATTCCGTATAAAAATAAAATTATTTAAGAAAGGGAGTTATAGCTAAATATGGATATAATCAGACAAACAAACAGGACTATATTATTTGAAGAGTTCAATCCTCAAAAGTTGGACTTACTTACTTTAGTTGGTGATGTTAAGGACGTGGAAAGCCTTAGTGATACAAAGATTAAAGAAATTAATGAAGAATTATTATGTAAAGATTTTGATGAATTTCTTGATAAGTTTTCGCCAACCGTGTATTCCTATTTTAGTGCAGGAGATCAAAAGGTTCTTTATACGTTAAAGAAACCTGAGTCTCTTCCGGAAGAATTTGTAAACGAAATCCCTTTAAACAGACAAAATGATTTTCTAAATATGTTATTTACATTAATTGATACCAAACGTTCACAGGGATTAATTAATGTTGATTTCAAATTTGAAAACATTTTGGACATGATTTCTCCTAAAAAGGTAATGGAAGATATTAAGCAGGCTCGTAAGGAAATTCATTATTTATATGGAAAACATGAAGAACTTGAAGAAGGTGATCCGAATAAATTGGAGCTTGCAGATAAACTGAATTATAAGTTTGAAGAAGCAAGCCAGAATTATAATAACGTAATGGCTATGCTGCCACTTGCGATTGAAGATATTAAGACAAGATTACTTTTTTCACAATCTTCAGATTCTGAAAATGCTGCGCCATTACAGATTGGTGTATTGTCTATGAGTGAAACAGGTGAGCTTAAAGTATTAGAGGCTCCAAAAGAAAAGAAGAACGAACTGGTTGCAATAAATGATAATAATATGGCCGGTCTTATTGAAGCATTTGAAGAGGATTATGATGCAATTAATGAGGATGAGCCATCAGATTATGTACGAAGCTTAGTTGTCAGAACATTCTGTCCGTTGACAGCAGTAGTAGATGATCAGATAGATATAGCTGCAGAGGTAGATAAATATAATACATACCTTGAGTTTTATAAAAATGCAAAAGATGAGTTTGTAAAAGCTGTTAAGCCATTAGTTGAAAAAATGTTAGGTGTAAAAATGTTCTTTGAACAGTATACCACAAAGCAAAGAGGTATGAAGCCTACTTTATTAATTACAAATACAAAGCTTGATTTAATGGTTAAAAGTAATAATATTCCAAGATTGGAAACCTTTTTAAATACAGTTAATGAGAAAAATGATTTTAATAATACGGTATGGTTAGCAATTGTTCCAGATCTTGAAATGGAAGCTGCTAATAAAGTGAAAGTTCGTAGAACTCGTTTTCAAGGTACCAATGCTGTTGAAAAGCAGGATGGAAACACAATGGAATCATTAACAATGTTGTTAGATTGTATTAGAAAGTATAAGATACAGACTTTCTTTAGTTTCCAGACAACAGAAAATACAACATTTAATTATGTTGCAACTGCTGGTGTAGATAAATTTATGGAAAAATGTGAAGGGTTATTAAGAAAAGAATATAGCGAGTATGTGTCCTGTTGTATTCCTAACTTTACAATTATTCCAAAAGAAAAATCTGGAGTTATTATTGATAATAGAATGCAGGTGAATGATGCTGGTGGAGTTATCCTTTCTAAAGAAAGAGAAGATATATTAAAGCTTTGGATAGAAGGCGTGTACATTAGTTCCGCCTATGTAGCTGCTGGTATTGTAGCTGCTTACCAGTGCCCAGAATATTTGAAGACAGTATTTAAAAATGTTACTCCTAAATATCCAGGTATTCGGTTTGATATTGAAGCAGGAGATAATTCCCTAAAGGTTATAACGACTATGGCGCAGGAGATTACAGGTTTTACTAATGCAATTAAAACCTCAATTAACAGCAAAGGATTTGGCTTTGTTTTTGCATCTGAAAACTCTCAGTTAAATGGTAAGGATGTTAAGCAGATAACAGTATATAAAGCAAGAACAATGGCATTAGTAGACGACTCTTATGACTCTGTTTATAAAACACTAGTTAGTACTTATATAGAAAGAATTTTAAAATTCCAAACAACAGACTTTAAACAAGACAGTGTGGTCAGATTCTTCAGTAATAATCCACAAAGTCAAAAGCAGCAATGGCTTACAGATAAAAATTATATTAATGCCATTATTCAAGAGGGCGATGATCTTGGTTGTACCATTGATGATGAAACAGGAGTATGCAGCATTAATCTTGTATTTAATGGTAATATTAAAAATCTTGAGGTGGAGATTACAAAATCTACTTCAGCGTAATGCTGGCAGGAACAAAAGCGTTGTTTTAGCTAGCTCATATGGATAATAGATCACTATGATTTATTATAAATAAAATATTTTTTTGATAGGAGGAAAGAAACATGGGGTTCGAACTTAAAGTATCAGGAGGTCCTGGAACAATTGAACTTGGTTTTGAAACTATTACATCAGTAAGGTATTTTACTGATACCCCTGACGACAGCAATGCTCGTTCAAATGATGTAAGCCTTGCAGTGGAAATCAAAGGAAAGATTATCACAGCTTTAGATGGTGATAAGGATGACACTGTAAATCTTGCAAAATGGTCCGTTATACCAGTAGAAGATCCTAACTGCTATGGACAAGTAACTGTAAGATACATAAGTGCAGGTATGGTGGTACGTGAAATGAAATTACCAAATGCATTTATCGTATATTACAAAGAATCATTTGATAATGAAACTGGTGTAGGTTACTTTGAAACACTTATCAGACAAAAGAAAGATAAGAACAAAGTATTTGAATGTTCTGGAAGCTTTGGAGCATAATGAAAGTCTATCGTGATTAGGAGGGAAAGAAATGGGTTTTAAAATTAGTATTGAAGGCGGTTCTAAAATCGACCTTAGCGTAAAAACGATTGAAGCTGTTGAATTCATTGCTGCTGTGCCTCAAGATTCCAATGCACGTTCTGCCAGCCTTGGTGCAACTATGATTATCACAGGAAAAATCTTAACACTATTTGAAGGTTCTGAAGAGTCATTAGGATTATCTGAATGGTCAAGAGTTCCATCAACAGAAGCTGAGTGTTATCGTAAAGTAAGTGTAGAAGTTATCGCTGCTGGACAAGTTGTAAGACAATATGAATTCTCTAAAGCATTCGTTGTAGATTATACAGAAGAATTTGATGATGAGACAGGAACAGGTAAGTACATACTTACAGTAAGACAGAAGAAAGATAACATCACAGATATAGCAATCAATGGTGGATTTGCTGCATAACAGATGCATTTAGATGCTATAGTCTAAACAATTCATTACAAAAAACTAAAGTTCTAAGATGCCTTTAGGTATTTAGAACTTTAGTTTTAATTTGCGTGAATGCACAAGGCAAGCGGGTATGCTTGCATACACATTTGCCGACGCACACGAACCGAAAGGTTTGCGTGAATGCACAAGTATTCAATAAATGAGCAATGTTGGAGGGAATGGCAGTGAAGCAAGGAAAAAGAAGAAATGGATTAATGAGTGTTATTGATAATTTGATTTGGGCTGGAATAGGTGCGTTATTTGTAATTATTCTCAACCTGGAAGCTGGTACATTAGTAAAGGTGATTTATTTAGGTATTATATTGGTTTTTTCTATTTTCTATCTTTGGATTGTTTATTACAAAGCTACAAACGAAATTACGATTGCATCTTCAAATCCTGCAAGTACAAATTCCGTGTCGCATATATCAGAACTTCTTTTATTAAACGAAGAGCATCAGGTTTTGAAACAATGGAGTTTGACAGGTAGAGCAGGACTGGTGATTGGAAAGAATACTGAAAATAATCGAGTTGATATCGACTTATCTGATACAGCCTTAGCAGCCTTAATATCTGATGAACATGCCTTACTCAATTATACAGGTGAAAATTGGTTTGTAGAGGACTTTGATTCCGAACAAGGAACAGGAATCCAAAAGTATAATGAAGTAGATATTAACTATTTAAATAAATCGGAACCAGTAAAACTAGATATTGGTGATCTAATTTATATTGGAAAAACTATTTTACAAGTAAAATAAAATAACTGGTTTACTTACTATTGAACAAAAAGGAGAATGTGTTATGGGCTTAAATCGTTGCAAAAATGGACATATGTTTAGTGCAAGAAAATATGGAGACGTTTGTCCGTATTGTAATACTGAACTTGAAAAAGCAACAACAAATACCAGGAGAATGTTAATTGACGATCCTGATAAAACAATGCCAATTATGACATCAGCAGGACAAGAATTTGATCCAGTTGTAGGATGGCTGGTTTGTATTGAAGGTCCACAATATGGTAAGGACTACAAAATAAAGGCAGGTAAAAATTTTATTGGACGTGCTGATAATATGCACATTCAAATTGTTGGTGATAATGCAATTTCAAGAATTAACCATGCAGCCATATCTTACGATAAGAAGAACAGAACGTCTTACCTGTTGCCAGGAGATTCTTCTGGGTTGGCGTATCATAACAATGAAGCGGTGTATACACCAGTTGAATTAAAGGCATTTTCAATTGTTGAGATGGGAAGCAGCAAGTTTATTTATATACCATTATGCGGGGAGCATTTTGAGTGGGAGAGTGGTGAAGAAGAGTAATGATAAGTCAAACAGTGATTATTGCAATACTTATTATATTTTTGGCTGCACTAGTAGCATTCAGTCTTTTTCTTCGTATTAATGGAGGATTTATAAAGAAAAAACCAAAAGGTTCTGGTATTGACCTTGGTAATGCTCAATACATAGGAACAAGAGAGAAGCAGGACGATTCATTTGCGACCTATGTTTCGCCATATGGAACGTTGGCGATTGTTGCGGATGGAATCGGAGGATTTTTGAACGGACACCTTGCAAGTAAAATTGCTGTGGATACGTATCTATCAGAATTTAAAAAAAATGATGTGACTGGAAATATTAATTACTATTTTCAGCATGCGTCAAAAACGGCAAATTATGAAATCAGAAAAAAGTTTGAAGATATTCCTTGTGGAACAACGGTTGTAGGTACAATATTAATTAAAAATGATTTGTACTGGGTATCTGTAGGTGATAGTATCATTGCATTATTCCGTGATGGACGTATTATCCCAATCAATAGAAAACAAAATGTAGAAAACTGGCTAGAGGATCAGTATTTTTCAGGAAAAATCAGCCGTGAAGATGCACTGGATCACCCACAAAGCAGACGCTTGATGAATTATGTCGGGTATGATGGATTTGAAGGTGCAGAGGTTTCGCCCCGTCCAGTTACCTTACAAAAAGGTGATAAGGTTTTATTATATTCTGATGGAATAGAAACATTAAATCAAATTGAACTGGAAACACTCCTTTCAAGAAAAAAGGCAAGTGCTAATGATCTTGCTGAGGATATTATAGATGCAATTAAGAGAAAAAATGTGAAAAGTAAGGATAATGCTACAATCATCATTATGAGTATCAATAAAATTTGATCGCTGATTCACAAACATAGATGAGAGGAAATTTATAATGAGAAAAGATAATTCAGTTTTTAAAACAAAGTTCATTTCAGAGGCAGGGAGTTATTTGAAGAATTCCGATTTCTTTGCTTTTGTTGAATTAGAGGATTATGCTTGTTATGTAATTGCAGATGGAATTGATGATGATCGGAAACGGGATAGTGCAGAACTGGCAGTGTCCGCAGTAATAGCTGCCTTTCATGAAAAGAAAAGCATTCGCAAGAGAGCCCTAAAAAGTTATATCAATGCTGCTCATAACGAATTGCTAAAGGAAACAAAGGATATTCGTCTAGAGGCAAGTATACTAATTCTAGTTACTGATTATAAAAAAATTCGATGGATACAATCTGGGAATGCAAGATTATATCATTGGAGGACTGGCCGCATTATCCACCAAAGTTCAGATCAATCATTAAGCCAAACGATGGCTGATAATGGAGAAATATCACTTGATAAAATTCAGGAGCATGAAGAAAGACATAACTTATTTTGTTATTTAGGCCAGCCTGGAAATTTCAGACCATTCATTTCAAAAAAAATGAAGCTGATGGACGGGGATATCGTTACGCTATGTACTAGAGGAATATGGGAAAATACAGGAGTTCCAGAACTTTTAGATGCCATCGAAGAAGCAAGTGAACCAGAAGATGTATGTACTGGAATAGAAGACATTATTTTAAGCCAGAGGATGAAGCTTATTTCAAATTATACAATTGCCTGTATCTATATGAATAAGGTTTATCAGAATCCAAAAAGGAAAAAAATAATTAAAAAAATTCTGGTTATATTAATTCCGGTCGTTCTTATTCTTGCTGTTTTAGGTGGAATTTTCGCTTTTCAGTATTTTAAAAAGCAGCATACCATTTCAAACATGTGGGAAATGGTTGACACGGGAATTACAAATGTAAATAACAATAATTATATTGAAGCTGCCGATAATTTTGAACGTGTTTCTAATACATATTTAGGATTTACGTCTAAAAAAGATTTAAAGAACGAAAAAATATATTTGGCAAATAGTTATTGCACTCTATATTCTTATATGAATGAAATTAGAACTTTAGAGTTAGAGGAAGAAATTGATTATGTAAAACTATATGAAAAATATTTATTGCTGCTAAATATTGCAAAAGGCATTAATTATGCCAATGATGTGAAGCTTTCTAACATAGATGTAACTTTAATTAATTGCAAAGCACTTGATGAATCACCGTTAGGAGATACCATTGAGCCAATATATCTTGATTTAATTGCAAGCTATGAAGAAAAATTTCAAGGTGTGAAGGAAAAAGCTAATGCCAAGAAGACCGTTGATGAGATGGAAACACTACTGGCTAAGATTAAAGTGGATAATACAGAATATGTGGAAACTGCAAGGTCGATGGTTACCTATAATTGGGAGGATACGATTATCCCAAATAAACTTTCTGAATTGAAACTATTGTTAACAGAAGAGTCCTTAGTTGATGAGGAAGAACTTTGTGCTAAAATTAAAGATATTATTGCTAATTTTGAATATGAGCGCTTTGCAATTATGGCTCAGGCATTACTGGATAAAGCAAACGAAAAATACGATGAAGGTGAACTGGCGGATGCATTGAGAAACTTAGATAATGCTAAAAAGAATTTTGAAAGTGCAGGACCAGAAAATGCAGCAAAAGCGGATGAAGTTCAATCTGCTAAGGATAAAGTAAATGAAGAAATCCAACAGTCAAAAATCGAAAGTGATAAAAAAGAGGATTTGAATAAAGCAGACAATAATGTTACAAAGGGTGATTCTCTTGCAAAAGGAAAGGACTTTGCTGCTGCAAAATCAACATATCAAAAGGCACTTAAAACGTACACAAAATATGATATGACTGAAGAAATTGATGCTATTAACATTAAACTCAGTACTGTTTCGGCAAAAGACGCTGAGTTAAAGGGGGATGATGCACTTTCAGAGAAAGACTATGAGAATGCATTAATCTGGTATGAAAAGGCAAGTGAGTATTATAAAGAAGCTGCTTTAGATCAGGAGGATGTTGCTGTACAAGGAAAAATTAAAAAGGCTCAAAAAGCTCTGGATGATTTAATTGCAGAAGAGGAAGAAAAAGCAGCGGCAAAAGAGGAAAAAGAGACATCTGGCAGCAAAGCTGACACACAAGAAAATGAATAACAATTTGTAATAGTAGAAAACGATGGAGCAGGGATAGTATGAAAGAAGTTATTAAGAATAAACTTAATAAAATTCAAGATTTAGATGAAAGACGTTTATTAAAGGATATTTTAAATTATTCCTTTTCTGAATTAATTGACTACACAGATAATTCTTATAATTATCTGGTAAATCAGGTGTTTAAGCAAATCAATGCTGATAGTTCTGATCATATCATTTTCACGACTATTTGTGACATTGATGAGTATGATCCAATTGATAGTTTTATGTATCCCGTATATCCCGAAGATGAGAAAAGTACAGTGAAATCTTCTACGGATATGCTGGAAGAACTTAAAATTAATGGACAATGTACATTAGGCCAGATTTTTTTACAGTGCGACTACTTGAAAATAAGTGAGTTGCTAAAAAGTAAACGAATTTTTAAAGGTACCATTTCAACAGAAAGTGGTACCTATGAAGCAGAATTCCGTTTACAAAAGTGTACCAAATATTTAGAACAAATTCGTTCCTTATATTTTGACTATATAGCGAATGGCCTGGAATGGCATACAATTAATGCACCATTTATTTATAAGTTTGTAGATGTGGTTATATTAAAATGTAGTAATATTCCAGCGGATGAAACTGTTCAGAAGTATAAGATTGCACTTGAAGATTATGAACCATATGGGTTTTACGATGTAATACCATTGTGGAATTTAGAAAGTACACAACTACAAAGTACGAATTTTCCAATTCCTGTTCGAGATAACATTCATTATCAACATAAAATCAGCTTATCTGTTCCAGATACAGCCTACAATTATGTTGTTCAGTTTGGAGAAGACAATAAATACGATGGTTATTGCATACGGGATACAGAATCGGTTTCCATTATTTTGAATCTAGACAATATTGATTATTGGCCAGTTTATTATATTAAAGATAAAGACCCTGAGGTTGTTTATGATTACAAATATCCTGTTATGTCAAATGGAACAAATGGTTCCTTTATGGTAAGATATGCCCAGAAGGAATTGAAAATTATACGAACTAAGTCCGAATTAATCAGAAGAATCTTAGCTTATGATGCATCTTCTGTGCTTAAAGTAACAAATGTGGAAATACTGGAAGATTTAATTGATATGGAAGAAGAAACCTACACAATGAATCCATTTATTGAAGAGGATATACGTAAGGACTCCAGTAAAAAAATATTATTAGTCGAATGTACCACCACCGATTATAATTACCTTACCAGAGATATTTTAAGTTTCATTATGTCTGAAATGCAACGATATTTCCCAGAGTATAAGTGCGTAGGAAAACTAAGAATATAGCAATCAATTTTAATGTGGAGGTATTATGAATTATTTATGGGATACAGTCATAAAAGCCCGGCAGGCTGGTATTGACATTGATGAGTTTCGTTTTTCACCTGCAAAGCGCTATTCACCTTATATGGAAATGGCATTTGACGATTTAAATATACCAATTGAAGCTGATATGGAAAAAGAAATCGAAATAAATCCGTATTACCGTTTTCATAAAATTTTCAAAACAATGTTTGATATTGAGAATTATGATGATGTTAAAATCCGTGGAGAATTGTTTGATTGGATAATTCATCTGATTGCCACTGTGGATATTAATATGGGATTAAATATGCAGGAATTTTACAGGCGGTTTATTGATCATGATATTAGATCAGGCGTGTTTGGAGAAATTGCGAAGGAACGATGGAACTATTTTAATCTCTTTGAGCAGGAATACATTACAAATAAGCTAATAGACTTGTATAAACTGAATACACCTGTTCTAATGCTGAAGAAGGTTATTCATTTTGTTTTTCAGGACAGCTATGTATATGTGAATAATATAGATAAGCCCGAAATATTAATTTATGCTGGTGTTAAAAAAATAACTAAGTATGTTGAAAAGATGGAATTTATTAAGGAGATGTTCTTACCCCTTGGATATTTATGCAGAATATATTGGGATAAACACTTTGGAATTATTGGGAAAGAAGCTACAATGAAAATGGATCATATTGTATTGTATTAGGATTCTATTAAATATACAATTTGAATAGGAGGAATGAGCGTGCCAGTCAGCAAAAAACCAGGCTTTAAATTGAATTTGGAACCGCCTAAAAAGCCGTCATATTCATTAAATCTAGATTCAAAGCCAGTAGTGCAATATAGTACAACTTATCGCGAAAAAGAACTTGATGAAATGACCACCTATCAATTAAGGGAAATTTGTAATAAAGAAAAAATTATTAAGGGAATAACCAATCCTTTGAATCGGTATGAATTAATTGAAACCATACTTAGATATCGTGGAGAAAAGGAAACGTTATTAATATCGAAACCAAAAGAAGGCGGATTTGAACGAATTGAAGAATTATTAAAACGAAAACTGGGTGGTCAGCTAAAGGATGAGGGAACCATTCGTAATCCAGCTAAGCTTATTGTTTACAATGATTTGGATCTTACTTTATATGATCGGTATCAGGTTGAAATTGATCATCAGAAGCGGGATGATATCAGCAAAGCTGTTGTAAATCGTTTAGGCGAATCCAATGTATTACTAATTGGTGAAGGCAATGAACTATGTGGTATTTTTAATTTAGTTAGTGATGGACATGAGCCACCTCATTTTTATCTTTGTAAAAGTGCAGATATTCCATTGAGAATGCAACAGCACCGACACTACTCTATGATTTATTTTGAAAAACGGGATTCAGATTATATCTATAATACGTATTATGACATCGAGCAACAGGGAATTGCTGCATTGAATTATTATAAAATTCCGTTGGCTGATATTGAAGTGCGGGAGGCTGAAATTACTGAAGCCATTCTTTCCATTGATTTTGGTACATCTAACACAGCTGCTGGTGCATATTTGGATTACGGATATGTATCCCGTCATAATAATCACGATATTTCAAATCGAGGAATTGTATTAGATCAAATCAATATCGTGAATTTTTTGGACAATACAAAAAACGAAAAGATCTGGAGTCCGTTACTGCCAACCGTTGTCAGTATTCAGGATTGTAGTGATGAAAATAATATTGTTTTTCAATTTGGATATGATGCGCAAAAGGCTAATAAAGTAAAGTATTATGACGAAACCTTTAGTGTTTTCTTTGAAATAAAACGTTGGATAAATAATTATGATGCTCTGCAAGAGGTGACAGATAAGCAGGGAAACATCGCCATGGTAAAGCGTTCTGATATTATTGGTGAATATTTAAGATATGTCATAAGATGTGCGGAACAGCGTTTTAAGTGTAAATTTAAAACACTTCATATTACCAGTCCAGTGAAGCAAAAGAGACAATTTGCCCAAATGTTTCGGGAAGTACTTCCTGAATATGAACTGGAAACAGAACATATGCTGGATGAAGGTACAGCTGTCTTATATAATACAATTGCAAATCTAATTGAAAAAAATAAATATTATGACGGTGAACGCTTGTCAGCTTTAATCATTGACTGTGGCGGTGGTACCACGGATTTATCTTCCTGCACCTTCTCCATTGAAAATGATTCTGTAGCATATAACGTAAATATTGAAACTACCTACGAAAACGGTGATACTAATTTTGGTGGTAATAATATTACGTATCGTATTATGCAATATATAAAAATTATTTTTGCAACTCACTATACAGAACAAAAGCCAGTTAAAATCGATGAATTAATTACAGTAGCTTCCGAAGATATTTTCAGATATGTGGATGAGTTTGGAAAAGAAGCTGTTTATGAAAAATTAGAGCGTGCTTATGAGGAAGCAGAACAAATTATACCAACTAAGTTTAAGAATTATGAAAATAGAACTCGTGACGAGTATTTTATGGTCAAAAATAACTTCTATTTCCTCTTTGATATTGCTGATAAAATGAAAAAGCAGTTTTATATGAGTGAGGGTGTCATTCGAAACCGTTTCCAATCAAATTATGAGCAGGAAGATGATGACTTAAAAATAACTAGAATTGAAAGATGGAACCTGGTAGTAAATGAAGGTGGACGTTTAACCTATAATCACACCTTTCCAGATATTATATTTAATATAAAAGAAATTGAGCTTTTGCTAAAGGCAGATATTTATGAAATCGTAAATAAATTTCTTTTTGACTTTTATAAAGAAGGAATACTCAGTGATTTTTCCATTATCAAACTTACAGGACAATCTTGTAGAATTGATATTTTTCGTGAAGCATTAAAGGAATTTATTCCAGGAAAAAATATTGAATTTAAACATCATAGTAATGATAGTGCCAGTATTATGGAATTAAAGCTGTCTTGTGTTAAGGGGGCAATTCAATATATTAATGCCAGAAAAATTGGTTACACCAATGTAAATCTTCAGTACTGTATGCCAATGATTCCATATTCTGTAACAGGATTTACACATGAGAATAAGGAAAAACAATTGATTTATAGTCTGGATCAAGAACAACGATATGGTTTTCTTTCTCGTAATAGGGGGATTCGTCAATTAGAGCTATTGTTAAAGGATGGTTCAGGAAAACTAAAATTCCGTTATAATTATAATAACTATGAGCGTGATTATGAACCTGTTACCTATGAAGATATTCAGGAGAAATATAGAGATTATGCGGACTATATTATTCAGGATGATACAGATAATATCAATGATACAGAGGTGAAGTTTTTCATTTTTGCTGCCAAAGACCAATGGGGCTTCTTTATTGTTCCTATATCCAGGCAGGGAACACAGCTGTATTTGGGCAGGGAAGAATTCTATGGTTTTGAAAATGATATTTGGGAAGTCGATTTCTTTGACGGAACCAGATAGTAAAATATTGGAGGAATAATAAGATGTTTCAAGATAGTTATCCTATGTTTTCGAGAGATATGATACTAAAAGCAGAAATGCTTGAAAATATTAAGGATTATCCTAGAGAACTAAACAATATTATGTTTCAACATCATTCCAATGGTGTTATTTGTGGGGCTGATATTATCATTTCTGATGGAAAGTGTATTAGCATAGCTCCTGGAATCGTAAAGTATAACAATGTATTGTATCGACTGAGTGGGATTAAGACTTGTGATGAGTATGCGATTGGAACGGAACAAATTGTTAAAATTTGTTTTTGTGATACCTATGAAGATATTTATGAGGTTCGAAATGAATCTACTATTATTATTAACGGGGAAGAACCAAATCAAAAAAACGAAATGGAACTGTGCCGTTTTATTTTGAAGGATGGTGCAGTATTAAGGCAAGATTACCAAAATTTCTTGGATTTTACAACGCAGCATAACACGATTAATATAATTAATGTGAATTATTCTTGTATAGGTGAAAGTACAATATCACCAGTTGTTTTATATCAGTTTGCAACAGAGATGTTAGGATATCGTTTATCAGATCCTTTTGATATTTCATTTTCTATGTTGTGCATGCAGCAGCAGCCAGTTAACCGTACGTTAATAGAAAAGTATATTCAGCGGCGGGTTGATAATGTGGCAAAGGGTAAATTAACGAATAAACAAATTCATAGTTATTTATCCAAAATATTGGAGATGGCCAAGTTAGGAAAGGATAGTCCAGGGATGCATCGTGGGAATACCAGGAGAATGCTGGTTGATTAGATAATAGGGTGAAAAGAGCTGATTTTCAAAAAAGAAAATCAGCTCTTTTCACAGATTGTACACATATTGACCATAAAATTTACACAAGCTTTACATATAATGAAAGAAACACTTACATTGTTATTGCAACAGCCTAGTAAAAAAGAAGAGGAAAGGAGGTCAAATGTGAGTCAACTTAAATTTCGACATGAAACGAAGCATTTTATTACGTACAGTGATTACCTGGCAATTCGAAACAGATTAGATATCATAGCTGAAAGAGATCCTTATGCCAGAGAAAATAACACCTATTTTATCAGAAGCTTATACTTTGATAATTATAACGATAAAGCATTGCATGAGAAACTTGATGGTATTAATAACCGGGAAAAATTTAGGATTCGTTATTATAATGGTGACACTTCAATCATTCATTTAGAAAAAAAGAGCAAAATAAACGGTTTGTGTAATAAATTATCCAAGAGTCTGACAAAAGAACAGGTTGAAAAGATTCTTCAGGGTGATCTATCGTTTATGCTAGAAGGAAACAATCCGTTGCTTATTGATTTGTACACCAAAATGAAAAATCAATTGCTTCGCCCAAGAGTAATTGTTGATTATGTGAGGGAACCCTTTATATATCGACCAGGAAATATCAGGATAACATTCGATACAAAAATTAGATCCGGGTTGTACAGCAATGATTTTTTTAATGTTGAACTTCCATCTATTAATGCACAGGATAGTTGTGACAGTATTTTAATGGAAGTAAAATATGATGAATTCATCCCTGAAGTTATAGTAATGTGCCTTCAAGTCAATGAACGTTCTGCTTCTGCATTTTCAAAATATGCAGCTGCCAGAAGATTTGGATAAAAAATTATTTGAAATTAGAAAGGATAGATAACATGTGCTTATTAAGTCAAAGTACTACTTCTTTTAATGATATTTTTAAATCAAATTTTACAGATAATATTACATCGTTTAGTCTCATTGATACAGTAATTGCAATGATTCTCGCATTTTTAGTCGGATTATACATATATTATGTATACAAGAAAACATTTAATGGAGTTATGTATTCCACAAGCTTCGGGGTATCTTTAATTGCCATGACCGTTATTACTACTTTTGTTATTCTTGCAGTAACCAGTAATGTAGTATTGTCCTTAGGTATGGTTGGTGCACTTTCTATTGTACGTTTCCGCGCAGCAGTCAAAGAGCCTCTCGATATTGCTTATTTATTCTGGGCTATTGCTACTGGTATTGTTATCGGTGCAGGTATGATTCCATTAGCCGTTTTTGCATCTGTTTTAATTGGCCTTATTTTAATTCTTTTTGTAAACAAAAAATCTTCTGATAACCCATATATTTTAGTTCTGAACTGCATGAATGATGCGGCGGAGAAGAAAGCAACAGAATATGTTGGAAGTAAAGTAAAAAAATACGTTATTAAATCAAAAACGGTTTCAGCAGCTGGAATTGAACTGACAATGGAAGTTCGCTTAAAGGACATGACAACTGAATTTGTAAATGAAATTGCATCAATTGAAAATATAAATAGTGCAGTTCTAGTGAGCTATAATGGTGATTACATGGCATAATACTGCAAACGAAAGGGTGTCATTCTATGAAAAAAGAAAAATGGATTAATCTATTTGCCATTTTAGGAATCCTATTTGCGTGTTTTGTGTCATTTGTATTAGTCTATATGCCAGAAACAATTAAGCTAAAAAAAGAAACACAAACATTGGGTTATGAAGAAATATTTGATAAAAACTCCATAATGTCTGTCAATATTCTTATGGATCAGGATTCATGGGATGAAATGCTGGAAAACGCAGCTGCGGAGGAATATTATGTTTGTGATATTGAGATAAATGGAACGGTTTATAAAAACGTTGGCATTCGTCCGAAAGGTAATACCAGCTTATCACAAATTGTTTCAGATGATACAACAGATCGTTTTAGTTTTAAGATTGAGTTTGATCATTATGATTCTAATCAATCCCTAGATGGACTAGACAAGCTTTGCTTAAATAATCTGATGTCAGATGCAACCTATATGAAAGAATATATATCGTACGATATCATGTCTTATCTAGGAGTAAATTCATCATTGTATTCCTATGCACAAATTGCTCTAAATGGTGAATATTGGGGATTATACTTAGCACTGGAAGCTGTTGAAGATTCTTTTCTAGAACGTAATTATGGTTCTGTTACGGGACAGCTTTATAAACCAGAGTTTAGTATGGGCGGTAATCATGAGGACGGTGAAATGCAGATGCCGGAAGGTGATATGGAGCTGCCAAATGGTGAAATGCCTGCTCAGGATGGCAATATGCAGCCACCAGATAGTGAAATGCCTGCTCAGGACGGTAATATGCAGCCACCAGATGGTGAAATGCCTGCTCGGGACGGTAATATGCAGCAAGGAGGTTTTGGTGGTGGAAACATGGGAGGAGGCTCGTCTCTTACCTATATAGATGATGAAATCGACAGTTATAGTACTATATTTGAATCTGCCAGCTTTGATCCAACAACCGAAGATTACAAAGAAGTGATCACTGCATTAAAAAACATTAGTGAAGGTAATGATTTAGAAGAATATGTGGACATTGAACAAATGCTTCGGTACATTGCTTCCAATGTATTTCTGGTAAATGATGACAGCTATTTTGGTTCTTTACTCCATAATTATTATTTATATGAAGAAGATGGAAAACTTTCTATGCTTCCTTGGGATTATAACCTAGCATTTGGAGGGTTTGCAAATTCTGACGCAACAGATTTAGTAAATCGTGCAATTGACACAGTTGTATCCAGTGGTTCACTTGAAGAACGTCCCATCATTGGAAAACTGCTTGAAAACAGTGATTATCTAGATACATATCATTCGTATTTAGATGAATTGATAAAAGGATATTTTCAAAGCGGGTTATTTGAAGAAACTGTAACAAAGGTAGATAGTCTAATATCTAGTTACGTAAAAGATGATCCAACTGCATTCTATGAATTCTCTGAATATGAAACAGCAAGAGACACGTTATTAGACTTTTGTTTACTCCGCGCAGAAAGTATTAAAGGACAGCTTGATGGTACAATACCTAGTACAGAAGAAGAACAAACTGAAAATTCACAGGCACTAATTGATGCAAGCAGCATAACAGTTTCAGACATGGGTACACAAGGTGGCGGCAATTTTGGAAACAAAGAAGATGGTAATAACTATGGAGAAAAAAAGAAATTTGGCGAAAATTCGGATGATACTAGCCAAATGCAGTGGAATGATAAGAACGCAAATATGATGGGAAGACCAGAAGAAGCAAATGATGACTTTTCTCAAATGCCAAGCCAACCAGCAGCCCAAAATCAAACAATTGTTTACACTACTGGTGGAGGTGCAGTACTAGTTTTATTGATGTGCATAATATTTGTCAAATTATATAAGAGAAGACGCTATCGTTCTTGCAGGTAGCTGTTATAAAAAATAAAAGAGGCTGACATCAAGACATGTCAGCTTTCTCTTTATTTATAATAGTAGAATTATATTGAAAAAATGATTGTGTAATGATAGAATACTTATTGGTTAAGGTATTAATTTTATCAGATATCATTTCACTTTTAGAATGGTTTAGAAAGAGGTAATAATGACAAGTAAGCAAAGAGCATATTTAAAAGGACTTGCAATGAATATAGAACCAATTTTTCAAATTGGCAAGCAAAGTCTGACACCAGAATTTACTTCTGCGATTGCAGAGGTTTTAGAATCTCGTGAACTAATTAAAATTAGTGTTTTAAAAAATTGTGTAGACGACCCAAAAGAGATTGCTCAAATTTTATCAGAACGCACGAATTCACAAGTGGTACAAGTAATTGGGAAAAAAATTGTTTTATATAAGGAATCAAAAAATAAGAAGAAAATTGAATTACCTAAAGGATGATGTTCATGAAAAATGTAACTCGTTATGGAATTCTAGGTGGTACCTTTAATCCCATTCATTTTGGGCATTTAATGATGGGAGAGTGTGCATTAGAGCAATTTCAGCTAGATAAAATACTGTTTATGCCGACACATTTTCCTCCACATAAATCTCATAATATTATTGCAGAAGATGAGCATAGAAAAAATATGGTACAATTAGCAATTGAAGATAATCCTGATTTTTCTTTCTCTAACATCGAACTTGAACGGGAAGGGAAAACGTATACCGTTGACACAATGAGAATATTAACAGAGACAAATCCTAATATACATTATTTTTTTATTATTGGGGCAGATTCCTTGTATCATATTTCAGAGTGGAAAAATCCTGAAGATTTATTATCTATGGTAACTATGTTGGTTGCCTCACGTAATGGAAAATCTATAGATGAAATTACGAAAAAAATAGAACAGGTACAAAAACAATTTGGTGGACATTTTGAACTTTTAAAAATTCCAGCTCTGGACATTTCTTCAACAGAAATTAGGAATCGTGTAAAAAATAATAGTTCGGTGCGATATTATCTTCCAGAAAAGGTTAGAAATTATATGAATGAATTTAAGCTGTACCGTGAAACCTGTTAGAAAGGGTGTATCGAATGAAGAGGAAATTAATTCAGCAAATTGATTACGATATGAAGAACAGATTACCTGAAAAAAGATATATTCATACCCAGGGAGTTGCGTTTATAGCAGCGGCGTTGGCAATGAGATATGGATATAATATAAAAGATGCACAAATTGCAGGTCTATTGCATGATTGTGCAAAATATATGGGAGATGAAAAATTAATAACAATTTGTAATTTAAGTGGTATTAATTTAAGTGATGTTGAATTAAATAATCCCTATCTGCTTCATGGTAAAGTAGGCGCACTGATTGCAGCAGAGGAATATACTATAAAAGATGATAATATATTAAATGCAATCCGTTATCATACAACTGGAAAGCCAGAAATGAATTTATTGGAAAAAATAATTTTTATTGCTGATTACATTGAACCCTCTCGAAAGAAGATTCCCGGGTTAGACGAGATTCGTCAAAGTGCTTTTATAGATATGGATCAAACTGTTTTTATGATATTAAGTAATACGATATCTTATTTGAAAGATGAGAATGAAAAGGAAATTGACCCCGTTACAGTAGAAGCGTTAAATTATTATACAATTGAAAGGAGCAAGTAATGGATAAATCAAAAGAAATGGCAAAGTTAGCTTATATGGCGTTAGAGGACAAAAAAGGTGAGGATATTAAAGTGATTCAGGTTAGTGAAATATCTGTTTTGGCAGATTACTTTATTATCGCAAACGGAACCAATGTTTCTCAAGTACAAGCATTGGTAGATAATGTGGAAGATGTTCTGCAAAAAAATGATTTTGTTCCAAAACGAATAGAAGGCAGCAGAAATGCCAGCTGGGTTCTTATGGATTACGGTGATATTATAGTTCATGTATTTTCCAAAGAAGATCGTCTATTCTATGACTTAGAGAGAATATGGCGTGATGGAAAAGATATTTCAAAAACAGATTTGGGTGTATAATCCCAAGTCTGTTTTTGATTGAAAAGAAAACTAATGAATGAATATAGATAGTTGTATTAATGAAATTTTCGATACAATCCAAGTACCTTTCCTAAAATCTCCAACTGGTTGACAATGATTGGTTCCATTGTATCATTTTCTGGTTGTAACCGAAAATGATTATCTTCTTTATAAAAAGTTTTCACAGTTGCTGAATCCTCAATCAATGCTACTACTATTTCGCCATTTTGAGCTGTGGATTTCTTTTCTACAATAATATAGTCTCCATTGAGAATACCAACATTAATCATGCTGTCACCTTTTACTTTAAGCATAAACGTATCGGAATTCGGTAAGTCTTCTGATAAAAAAGGAAAATAACCTTCTATATTTTCAACTGCCAGAATTGGTTGACCTGCCGTAACAGTACCAATAATAGGCACATTAACAATATCTCTTCGAGATAAATTAAATGAATCGTCTACAATTTCAATTGCTCTGGGTTTCGTTGGATCCCTTCTGATATATCCATTCTTTTCAAGTGTTTCAAGATGTGAATGTACTGAGGACGTTGACTTTAGCTTTACTGCTTCACAAATCTCACGGACAGCAGGTGGATATCCTCTTTGTAAAATTTCGGATTTTATGTACTCTAAAATCTCGCGCTGTTTTGTACTAATTTTACCATAACCCATTTGGGAACCTCCAAGTAATAATTTTCTTTATTATAACTCACCCGCTAAAAAATGTCAAACGAATGTTCGTGCATAAAGTCGAACAAATTTTCGAACGCACTTGACAAGGGAATGTATGTTCGATATAATAAATAAAAACAAATGTTCGGTTATGAGGAGGAGTTTTATGAAAGGGCGTTTTATAATTATAATTATTTTATCTGTTATTTTGGTATCCTGTTGTATATCTATTACGGTCCTTGCCAGTGACCCTCAGGTAAATAATATGAAGAAAGTAGATTCTGTTTATATACAAAAGGGAGATACTTTATGGGAGATTGCAGCCCAATATTATACTGATGAGCAGGAAAGTATGGATGATTTTATTATTGAAATAAAGAATTGCAACCAACTGACTTCAGATACTATACATGCAGGACGATATATTATTATTCCATATTATGAAAGTCAATAATATAATTTCCACAATAATGTATCGTTACTGATTTTACGGTTATATTTATCATTAGTTCTATTATTGTGACACATTTTTAACACTTTTAGACGATAAAATTTACAATCATAGAAAAAATAGGTAAGGGTGATGTCATGAATAGAAAGAAATCAATTTGCTTGTATTTATTATTACTGATAGTGATTTTTATTCCACTTCAGCAAGTGAATGCTGCATCTTCTCTCAAGATAAAATATGACGGTAAGATGTGTTATTATAGCGACAAACAATTGAAAGCTACATTAGACGGGAGTACTATTAATATTAGCAAAACACCGGGCATACTTATTAATGGGTACGCAATGCTTCCGTATATTGATGTATTCAAAAAAGCTTTAGGTGCATCCTGTAAATATGATGCAGGTAAAGGGACAATTACGATTAAACAATATAATACTACGATTATACTTAATATAGGAAGCCGTACAGCATACATAAACGGTAAGAAAGTACTGGCACCTGTTGCATCTAAAAAAGTCTATTATTATAAAACAAAAATAACTCGTGTTCTAGTTCCTTCTCGTTTTGTTGCAGAAGCTCTTGGATATAGTTATACATGGAACAGTAAAACTGCAACTGTACAAATAGCTTCTCCGTATCAAATATATTATGACGGACAATGGCGTTTATATGAAGGTTCAAAAGGAACAGTTGTTTTTGATGGGGAAAGTATTGACGTATCAGATATGCCAGTTATTATTTTGAATAGCACAGCACTGGTTCCAGCAAAAAAAGTTTTTTCTAATAGTTCGTTGAATTTGTCATATAAAAACAATACGACTGCCAATATCATTACTATTTCTAATGAAACTACCACAATTCAATATGAACTCGGCAGTTTAACAGCATATGTAAATGATATACCATACACACTGACGGAAGCCCCTAAGAAGGTAAAAGATAATGTCACTAAAAAAAGCTATGTAATGGTACCAGCCAAATTCACAGCTCAATCTCTCGGTTATACCTATTTATGGGATACTACTGACAAAACATGTGAAATCACTTCACAGCAGGAAATACCTGAGGCAGAAACTGCTGTTTGGCAATGGAAAAGTGATAGTACTGAATTGACAGATAGTTCTGTTTATTCAAATCTATTGTTATCAATGACACTATCCAGAGAAAATTCCCAAGAAGTATTTACCTTGGAAGGAATTAATCCAATTCAGGCAAACTTTAATTTTAATCAAGATACTAATTCTATTTCTTTAAGTATTGTTAATTTAGATAATTCGTTTGAAGCAATAGATACTGTAATGGATCAATCCGTTTGTATTAAAAAACTCGTGGTATCAAAATGTGAGAACGGAAGTACAAAGGTTTCTATTGAATTGCTTTCAGGTACAGACTATTATATATCAGCTTCTGGGAATGCCTATACATTAAATTTTTCCAATAGTTCAGCTTCCGCTGTTTCAACCCTTGAATTGGCAAAACCAGAAAATATGGATTTCAATTTAATTACGGATGAAGATCAGTATTATGATAAACGTTTTCTAATAAAAATACCTGGTAATCAAGTTGCTTTTTATCAAGAACATGAAATTATAAACACAAGTCCACAAATAAATAATATTTCATATGAGTATAATGTAGAGGATAATGTCACTAATATTATATTTGCGACAAATTCAGTACAAGGCTATCGGTTAAAGAATAATACGGATTCTTTTTTATTAGAAGTGGCAGAGCCAAAGTATATTTATAATAATATTGTTGTGTTTGACCCAGGACATGGTGGAGATGATCCTGGTGCTATTCAAAATGGTTATTATGAAAGTAATCTGAATTTTGCAATATTATATACGTATTTAGAGCAGTACATGAATTTGGATGAATCTAATGTTAAGGCATATTGGACCAGAAGAGAGGAAAGTGAATTTTTGTCATTATCGGAACGAGCGGCATTTGCTGAGCAGGTTGATGCTGATTTATTTATTAGTCTTCACATGAACGCAGCGTCCTCATCAACGGCAAGTGGCACGGAGATTTATTATTCTACCTTAAATAATACGACGAATAGTTTTGGAGTAACAAGTAAATTACTTGCAGATTATTTAATTGAAACCTTACCCAATAATTTAGGCCTAAAGTCTAGAGGTGTAAAAACTGCAAATTATGTTGTTGTAAAATCAAATTCTGTTCCCGCAGTATTAATTGAGTTAGGTTTTATGACTAATTCGGGGGATTTGAGTAAGCTTACTGACAGTTCTTTTCAAGATACTGTGGCTTTAGAACTATACCAGGAGATTAATAGTTTCTTTGAACTATATCCAACAAACCGATAGTTAAACTAAATAAGGAGTGCAATGATATGATAAAAAGAAAGATAACCTTTTACTGGATTTTATTGTTTGCTGGTATTTTATTTTCATTTAATACCACAGCTTCAGTTAGCAGGGCAGCGGCTAAAGATACCAAAAAGCCAACCGTGACAGTAGCTTCATCTACAAAGGATTATGTGAATAAAAATATTAAAGTTACAGTAACCGCTAAGGATGCTTCTGGCATTAAGCTTGTGAAATGGGCTTCTGGAAGTAAGACAGCAAGTTATTTTAAATCGAAAGGAACAAAATTGTCATTGACCAAAAGTAAGACTTCTGTCACAATTTGTAAAAATGGAACTTATTCTTTTTATGTAAAGGATAAGGCTGGTAACATATCTGTTAAAAAAATTGTGATTAAAAACATCGATAAGACTACGCCGATTATGGAACCAGAATACCAAGTGAATAATCAAATTGCGGTTGTTTCACTGAATGCCTCAGATAGTGTAAGTGGAATTGGAAATGCTTTGTATATAAAAGGAACTGTATCAGATACTGATTCTGAAAAGTGGTCTGAAAAAGGTACTTCTATATCCGATTTAAGTACCTTTCAAGTTTATGAACCTGGAAACTATAGCATTCTTCTAGCTGATGAAGCTGGAAATAAAGTGATTGAAACCGTTAATGTAAAGCTGGAAATAAATGCTGTATGGATTTCATATTTAGAATTTGCTTCTGCAAAAATCTCAAGTATGTCAGAATTGGAATTTCATGAATATGTTGATAATATGTTTGAACAGTGTTTAAACATGAAAATGAATACAGTAATTGTTCAGGTACGTCCATTTGGTGATGCACTTTATGAATCTTCTTATTTTCCATGGTCCTCCTACATTTCAGGAGAACAAGGTGTTTCGCCTTCCTTTGATCCACTAGAGTATATGATTGAGGCTGCTCATTCCAGAGGACTAGATTTCTATGCATGGGTTAATCCATATCGGGTGGCAGCGGCAAATGTTACGGATATTAAAACATTATCCTCGAATAACCAGGCCAGAATATGGCGGGAATCTTCTAGTACTGATAAAAAACGAAATGTATTAACTTATAATAAGCAAATGTATTATAATCCTGCAAAAGCTGAAGTACGAACCTTGATTGTAAATGGAATTAGAGAGATTGTAAAAAATTATGACGTGGAAGGAATTATTTTTGATGATTATTTCTATCCAAGCTTGGGTTCTTCTTATAAAACAATTTTTGATTATGCAGAATACAAATCATATAAGTCAGAATGTGAGTCAAAAGGAACAACTCAGAAAAGTATTGAGACCTGGAGAAGAAATAACGTTAATATTTTACTTAAAAGAGTGCAGAGTGCTATTAAATCCATTGACGATACCGTGAAGTTTGGAATAAGTCCACAGGGAAATCTGAACAATTTAAGAGCTAATGACAAGAATTATTGTGACATCGATACATGGATGAGTTCTACCTCATATATAGACTTTATCAGTCCACAAATTTACTGGTCCTTTACGAATAGTGCCGCGCCGTTTGCTGATATGTTAGATAGTTGGATTCAGGCAAGAACAAACGAGAAAGTTTCTATTTTCGTTTCATTGTCTGCATATAAGGCTGGTTTGTCAAAGGCTGAGGCATCAGCACTGAGTCCTGCTGATTTAGAATGGTATTCATCAAGAAATGTATTGAAACGACAAGTTGAATACGGCAGAGAAACAGGAGTTGTGGATGGCTATATGTATTTTAGGTTTGATAACATGGTAAGTTCAAAAGCTTCGAAGGAAATTAATAATTTAGTCAATATTTTACCATAGTTAATTGCAATTTCCTATCACATGAAAAAATCTGGCATCAATATATCTTCTTGATGCCAGATAAGAATTTTACAGTACAATTACTCTAGCGTATAAGTAAAGTCAGCTACTGGTGTTCCAGTACCTTGGAAACCAAAGTTTACAGAGCTTCCTGCACTTATTGACTGGTTCCATGACATTGGTGTAATAATATAATAGTCACCAACTTCTGTTACTTGGGCACACCAGATATTCGTAATAGCAAAGTCTGATTTCTTAACAGTTAATTTCCAACTGTTAACTGTTAAATCTGATGTATTCTCAATATATACATTCATAGTATAACCAGAAGACCATGCATTAGTTTGTGTTGATAATTTTAGTGTTGAAGAAACAACAGATGTATTTTTTAATGTAAGTTCTTGATTTGCTCCTTCACTAAACAAGAATGTAAGTTTTATGGTTGCATCTGTTAATGTTGTAAGGTATTCTTTCATAATTGTTACAGTATTTCCAGTAATAATATAATCAGTTCCTGCCACTAACGTATAAGAACCATTTTTAATAGCAGCGAGTGTATTTCCATTTAACGTAATGCTAACAGTTACGTCAGCTGCTTCATCTGAATTATAGGAGATAGTAGTCTGATCCAATATTGAATTTGGAATGGTTTCTGTGACAGTAATTTTGATGGTTGCATCATTTCCTTGATCAAATCCGAATACAAGCGTCTGAACCCCTGTATTTAAGGTAGCAAGATACTCTTTTTTAATTGTAATTATTGTATCAGTTACAATATAATCTGTATTTTCTACTAATGTATATGTGCCATTTTTAATAGAAACGAGTGAGTTGCCATTCAAATCCATTGTTACATTGACATCAGCCTGAGCTCGCTTTTCAAAAGACTCAGTTGTTGGTGTAATAGCTGCATCTGGCACAGTGTAAATAACTTTTATGGCCAGAATTGCGGTTGAACCATCTGAGAAAGTAAAGGTTAATTGTACAGAACCAGTTGACAAAGTTGCAAGGTATGTTTTACTAATTTTAATAGTTGAATTTGCAAGTGTATAATCCACACCATTAACCAGTGTATAAGAACCGTTTACGATATCAGCTACTGTAATTTCTGTTGAAGAAAGTGTTACATTGATATCTTTCTGTGCCGCTGTATATTTATTAAACTCTGCTGTAGTAGGAGAGATAGCAGTTACAGGGCTTGTGTCACCAATGGCAACAGCAAGTACAGGATCTACTCCGTTGTCATAATCAAATGTTAATTTAATAGTCTCATCAAATGGCTGTGTAGATAAATATTCCTTTGATATTGTTACAATAGTTCCATCAACTGTATAGTCTGTACCGTTTACTAAAACATCAGTACTATTTCTAATTGCTATAAGTGTATTATCCTTTGGAACTGTTGTAATTATTAAGTCGGTCTGTTTTGATGGATTTTTATCAAATGCAGCGACTGTTGGTGTAATGGAAGTACTTAACTCAGATTCTGGTCCGTATACACCAATTTCAAAAATGGAATATCCCCAGCTATAATTGTATCTTTGTGTTCCATACATTCTAACATACCGTCCAGATGCATCAAGACTGATTTCTTCTGTTCCACCTTTACCGCTATAAGTGATATATGCATCTGTCCATGTTGTTCCATCATCAGATACCTGGATACGATATTGTGAAGCATATGCAGCTTCCCATACAATAATCATCTTGGAAAGTTCTTTTTTAGCACCTAAATCAATGCATACCCAGTTAGGATCTGTATTAGTAGATGCCCATCTAGTATTTAAATCACCATCTGTTACATTTGCTGCTTCATAGCCGGTGCTTTCTACGGAAGAACCTGTTACCATTTTACCTTCAGCTAGATTTCCATAAGGCAACGGCTCAGATGGCATTTTAGGAGGCAGATTTGTAAGCATGGAGTCAGGTCTTTTTGCCAGCTTTTGAATACTATAATCGCTGGTAAGGCATACTTCTGTTCCGTAAGCATTTAATGTATCAAAAGTACTGTCAGTTGTCATATCAAGAAAAGTCTGAGGGTTATTCCCAGGTCCCCAAGACCATGCAATATATCCAATATTTAATTTTGCACAGTATTCCATGATAGTTTCGTAAGGAATTTTTCCTTGTTCAGATTCTTCCCATTCATGGCCAAATTCACCAACAACAAGTGGAAGATTCATTTCAACTGATTCATTAAGTTCATCAATTACTTCTTGTGCTGTGTGTCCATACATGTATGGCCACCACATATGTACTGAGAATAGAAGATTATGGTTTGGATCTGCTTGAATAAGTGCTGGTCCACAGCTTTGAAGAATATTAATATTTTGTCCCCATGTACTTCCATCGATCATAAGTGTAGAATTAATTCCAGCGGCTCTCATTCGGGTTACGGCTGTTGTATAATCATCTGTGAACTGAGTATCTGTGATATTTCCATTTCCAACCTCATTGCCAATGTTTACAATTAAGTAATCTTGGTGCTTAATGAGCACTTCGGCAATATCTGATTTCACCCAGTAGTCTACCAGGCTGGTTAATTTTGACCATTCACCTGTAGCATCATGAACTTCAATAATAGGAATCATATGCTGTGCGCGGCAGTTTGTAATGACTGTATCGAGATCCTTTGCTGTATCGCTAATGGACCATGTGATTCTTACACAGTTTGCACCTGTTTTTGAAATTTCCTTAAAAGATGGGTCACCATCCTTATCTGTCCAGGTACACATTTTGTTTACACCATAAAGTATGACTTTTTCACCCTGATTATCGTAGAGATATCTTCCTTCTACGCGAAACCCTGGATGTGTGGCATCTGCTGCAGCATCTGCTGTAAAAGTATAATTAGGAGAAATTATAAAAAACAGCATGGCGGCAATTAGTGCTAGAAAATAACGTTTTTTCATTAATAAATCAACCCTTTCATTTTTAATATGATTTTTTTGAAAGATAAAACGCAGTTATGTAATTATCTCTCACTTTAATTATAAAGCAGCATATTAAAAAGGCAATTTGTTGTGTGTAAGATGTACTAAAAAATGTAACAAACACTTGATAGTATAGGGGTCAGTATTTTAATATGCTTAAATAATCATAGTTACACGAAAGCAAATACTTTTTTGAGAAATTACTATAATTAGAAAAATACAAAAATAAATCAAAAATGATGGAATTTTATAACATATTGAGTTATACTGTATATAAATATATTGTATAATAAATCAAATATTTTACGAAGGGAGATCGGTAAATGAATTATGGTTATTTTGATGATGCCAACAAAGAATATGTAATCACTAGACCAGATACACCTACTCCATGGACAAATTATCTTGGCTCAACAGAATATGGAGCTATTATTACAAATAATGCTGCTGGTTATAGTTTTATTGGTTCTGGTGCAAATGGAAAACTATTAAGATTTCGATTTAATGCATGTTACTCCAATTTACCTGGAAGGTACATATATATTAGTGATCAAGAATCAAAGGATTATTGGTCAGCCTCATGGCAGCCCGTCGGAAAAAGTCTGGAAAACTATCAGACTATTTGCAGACATGGGACAGCGTATACAGAGATTACTTCACAATATCAAAACATTGAGACTTCGACACTCTATTATGTGCCGTTGCATCAGCAGTATGAAATATGGCATTTTAAAGTAAAAAACATGGATACTGTAACTAGAAATTTATCAATTTTTGCTTACTCAGAATTAACAAATCATAAATTAGAAGCTATGGATATGAATAATCTACAATATAGCCAGTATATCAGCCGTACTTATTATAAAGATAATCATCTTATGCAATATACAAATGGATTATCTGACGATGGTTGTTGGCGGTTCTTCGGTGTTAGTAAAGCCAGTGCTGTAGGATGGGATGGTTCCAGAGAAGGATTTTTAGGAACATATGGATCTTATAGCACCCCAAGTGCTGTGATTAATGGAGCATGCAATCAAACACTAAATTATACTGGAAATTCGTGTGGTTCGCTCCAAGTAAATGTAAATTTAGAACCCCAAGAAGAAAATGAAATGGTATTTATACTTGGGGAAGGAACGGATGAAATGGCCAGTCAGCTACTAAACCATTATAAGAATGCCAGAGTAGTTCAAGAAGAGCTGTTTCAGCTAAAACAATATTGGCATTCCAAGTTAGAAGCCTTTCAAGTACAAACACCAGATTCTAAGTTTAACAGTATGATCAACGTGTGGCATAGTTATGAATGTTTTGTTAATACATATTGGTCAAGAACGGCATCTCTTATTTACTCCAGTGGAAGGAATGGACTAGGATATCGAGATACTGTAGCAGACCTTCAGAGTATTATGCATCTTGATCACAAGCTGGCAGGAGAACGGTTAGTTACGTTACTTTCGGGGCAGGTATCAAATGGCGGTGCACTTCCGTTGGTTAGATTCGATCACATTCCTGGAACTGAGTTTTTACCGGATTCACCAGAATACCAACAAAAAACAGGATATGATAATTATAGATGTGATGATGGATTATGGTTATTTGAAGCAGTTCTGCAATATATAAAGGAAAGTGGAAAAGTGGAATTTTTGGATACAATCATACCTTATTCAGATACGGGAAAAGCTACTGTATATGAGCATTTAAAGAAGGCATTGGAATTTTTATTAGCAAGACTTGGCGAACATCATTTACTTATAGCGATTGATAATGATTGGAATGACTGTTTGAAGCTGGGCAGTCAGGGAGAATCTGTATTTGCCTCCTTTCAGTTATATCTTGGTTTGAAAATTTTTCAAGAATTGGCTCATCTAATACATAAAGATAAAGATTTAATATGGGCAGAATCTCATGCAAAAGAATTATATAGCAGCTTACAGACCCATTGTTTTCAGGATGGTCAATTTATCCGGGCAATCACAAAAGATCATCATGTCATTGGTGCTAGTACTAATGAAGAGGCATCCTTGTGGCTTAACCCTCAAACATGGTCTGTCATTAGTGGAGTTGCTAGTCCCAAACAGGCAGAAGAAGTCCTTGATAAAGTAGATAAAATTTTAAAAACTGAATATGGGGCATTATTATTTTATCCCTCTTATACATCATTTAAATTGCCAGAGATAAATATGGCTGTTTATTTGCCTGGAGTAAAAGAAAACGGAAGTATTTTTTTGATGGCAGAGGCTTGGATTATAAAAGCTGAAACAATGCTGGGACATGGCAATCAAGCTTGGGACTATTTTAATAGTACCAATCCAGCATCCTATAATGATAAGTGTGAGCTGCACCAAACTGAACCTTATGTGTATAGTCAATTTGTTGAAGGAATAGAGAGTCCATACTATGGAAGAGCTCATGGTCATTGGTTAACAGGCTCTGCCTCTTCTATTATGCTCTCTGTAGTAGAAGGCATTTTGGGTGTACGTGCTGATTATGATGGGCTGATTGTTCAGCCTTGTATCCCTTCCAAGTGGGAAGAATTTTCAATAGTCCGGCATTTTCGAAATAAAACACTTCACATTCATGTGTGCAATCCCGATCATGTAGAAAAGGGGGTAACAAAAATTGTACTCAACGGTGAAGAATTCATCAATAGCTGCTTTATTCCACTTTGTAAAATGAAAGAACTTAATGAAGTAGAAATAATTATGGGATAATTAAAAAAATAATATATAGGAGGTATAGTATGAAATTACCAGAAGGATTTACAACAGAAGAACAATATCAATTTCCAAGCATTTTAAATGTATGCATTTTTAAAGGGGCATGTCCAGCCAATTGTGTTCATTGTCCAGTTGGAAAAACAGAACAAAGTAAACGAAAGGATGCATTTGGCTCAGAAGCTATGAAGATGGAGGTATTTAAGAAGATAGTAGATGAGATATCTGGCTATCCTCAATCAACGCTGCGTATTCATAGTGTTGGAGAGCCTTTGCTATGGGAAGATTTAACCAATGCACTTACATATGCAAAATCAAAGGGTGTAAGAACATGGATTTTTACAAGTGCTATTACTCACCAGAAGGACTTGCTTCGTATGATTGTTGAAACATGCGATATTGTTGAAGTATCCATTAATAGTTATGAAGAGGGTGATTATCAAGAAACAAAGGGAGTAGATGCTTACTGCCTTGTTGCTGAAAATGTGGAATATATGTCCAAGGTGATTAGAGAGAAGAATTTACATACAAGATTATTAGTTAGCCGTGTTGAAAGTGATGATAAGGAGTATGATCAGAATTTCATTTCTTATTGGGAAAAAACAAATTTAGTAACCGATACATTTGTGAGATCCTATCATTCCTATAATAGTTTGATTGAGGATAGAATTAAAAGAGAGAAGACTGTTGCATGCCATGTCCATTGGGGAAGATTTAATATTGATACTAATGGAGAGGTAGTTGTTTGTTTTAATGAATTATTTAAAGGACCTAATGTGGATCGGAACTTAATAATTGGAGATACAAAAACACAAACAATTGAAGAAATATGGCACGGGGATAAATTGAATAAAATTCGCAGATCACAGCTGGAAAATAAACCAGATTTAGTAGATTTTACTGACAATTTACCTTGCAACAATTGTACCTACTGCCAGCCATTATTTTCAGATACCGTAAAGAGTGAAAATCAGATATCACAATTAGTAAACAAGTAGAGGTTAATAAATTATGAAAACATATAAGATTCGAGAAGAAAAGATAGGAGCTATGCTATTTGATAATCAGACAGGAAAAAGTATGGTTCTGACAGAAGAACAATATCAAAATCTTCTACATCATAACAAGGAAGGTTTTGAATATCTTTATGATAATGAAGGAAGTCCTTTGTTTACCATCTTTCGTGCCAGGATGGATAGAAATTCTCTGCCCTCAGACTGTCTCTCCGCCCCATCAAAAGTGTATTTTGAAATAACTAGGCGGTGTAATTTGAAATGTGTGTATTGCTACAATAACAGCAGAAATGATTTTAAAGTGGAGTTGGATAAGGAAAGAATTTTTGAACTGATAGATCATTTTTATGATACTGGAACGTTTGAAATCAGGCTGACAGGCGGAGAGCCAACACTCCATCCAGACTTATTTGAATTATTAGCATATCTTAAGAAAAAGGATTTTTTTGTTTCACTCGCAACCAACGGAGTCTGGAATGAAAATCTGATTCGTAAGATTAGTGAGACAGATATCAAGATCATTATTGTAAGCTTGGATGGACCAGAAGCATATCATGACAGCATGCGTGGTAAAGGAACATTTTCTGTAGTTACTAATACAATCCGGGAATTACAGCGTATTAATAAATTTGCATTAAAAATTAATACCGTATTATGTAAGGAAAATAAGGATTATATTGAAGCTATTGTAAAACTAGCCGATGATCTTGGAGTTAAGGGTGTAAACTTCGCACCTCTTAGATGTTCTGGAAGAGCCGCAAATGAAACGAATTATGGTACTCCATTAACTCAAAGTGATATGTATGAGGTAGTAAAAAAAATTACGGAATTAAGAAAGCAGTGTAAAGTTATGATTCAGACGTATTACGATATTTTGGAAGAGGATAACAGTACAGGTACGTTTCCGTCTTCCCTTTTGAATAATACAAGTTGTGCAGCAGGAATTGAGGTGGCAGCAATAAACCCATTTGGAGAGGTATATGGTTGTGTAGTATCGCCCGCAAATAGCGAAGAAGATACCGCTGAAAAGAGATTGTTTACTGCTGGTAATCTTGCCGTTGAGGATTTTAGTCATATATGGCTAGATTCATTACGATGGAAAATATATAGAGATCTTACATTTAATAAAAGTAAAAAATGCTTAGAATGCACCTTTTATTCAAAAAAATGTTTTGGTAATTGCATTGTGGATTCCTATGCACAAGGTGGAAGCCCAAATGCAGAAAGCCCATTGTGTTTTGTGGATCTCTTATAATCAGATTGTATCAAATGAAAGAATAAAATCTACATAAGGGGTGAAAATCAATGTCAAAAATACATAAAATAGGAACGGCAATTATTATTGAAAATTCAGCGGGTAAGATATTACTGCAACATAGAGATAAAAACCCAGAAATCAAATATCCAAACACTTGGGTACTCTTTGGTGGTGGAAAGGAACCAGAAGAGAGTCCTGAAGAAGCAATTCAGAGGGAACTCATGGAAGAACTGGAATTTACTCTTAAGGATTATGAATTTTATCAAAATTATCATTATGTTGATGAGGAAGAGGAACATTTACAGTATATATATTATATTAAACTTGACCTGGATGTTAATCAACTGAAACTAAAGGAGGGTGATGACCTTAACTATTTTAGCTGGAGTGAAATCAAACAACTATCACTTGGGTTTAATGTAAGCGATATATTAGAAGATTTCTTTTTAAAACGAACACAAATCAGCTCAGAAAAAGTTAAGAATAGAAAAATAAAAACGATACTGATTAATCTGCCAATTCCATTTGTGGAGGATGATGAACGTCAGCCCCCGGGAGGTCTAGTATCCATTGCAACTTTCGCCAGAAGCAAAGGCTATGATATAGATATCTGTGATCTTTCAGGAAATGCACCTGATAACCTATTGCCACTTGTGGAAAAAGCAGATATTTATGGGATTGGAACATACTCCGCTACGTACTCACTTGCTGTCAGTTTATTAACTGAACTCAAAAAGAAATATCCCAATGCACTATTTGTAGCAGGAGGCCCTCATGCCAGTGCATTGCCGGAGCAGGTTGCAATGGATTTTGATTGTGCAATGTGTGGTGAAGGAGAGAATGCTTGGTGTGAAGTGATAAAAGCAGTTGAAAATGGGCAGCGGCCAGATCGAATCATTCGGGCAGCAGTAATTGAACATCTTGATGAACTTCCATTTCCAGATTATGAATCGTTTTGTGACATGAATAAATATACAAGACAGATTGATGGCATCCCAGTAATGTGCTTAGATTCTTCGCGTGGATGTAATTTCCGTTGTAGATTCTGTAATTCAACTGTTAATAAAAGGGGATATTGGAGGGCAAGAAGTGCTGAAAATGTAGTAGAAGAAGTAACTTGGCACTATAACAATGGATGGAGAGCATTTCGCTTTAATGATGATAATTTTTTAGCAGATCCAAAGCGGGCAGCTAAAATCTGTGAGTTATTGGAACCGTTGCAGATTAAGTGGCGCATATTTGCAAGAGCAGAATCACTGAATTCAGAACTATGCAAAAAACTGTATGATGCTGGTTGCACACATATAAGTGTAGGAATTGAATCATTGAGTTCAGAGATGTTGGAACGAATGGGGAAAGCAACTTCTATTGAACGTATTAAGGTTGGATTAACCCATGCGAGAGAAGCAGGAATCAAGACAAGAGGCTTTTTTATTGTGGGTTTTCCTGGAGAAACAGATTATACGGTAGAAGAAACAATCATTCAGCTAGAAGGTCTTAATTTGGATGAAGCCACAGTATATCCTTGCCTGGCTTATCCAGGAACTGATTTGTTCCATCGCTCAGAATATTATGGAATTACATGGATTGAAAGTGATTTTTCAAAATATATACAGGTTGGAAAAGAAAAGTCTGCTGGATATGTAATTAAAACAAAAACGTTTGGACCAGAAGAAATTCAGAGATGGAGAATGCTATTAATGAATGCACTGAAAGAAAAAGGAATTAATTGGTGTGATGAGAGCAAGGAAGTAGTTTAATTACTTTATTTTTGGAGGATATAATAAATGAACAATTTGGCAAAAGGAAGTCCATTAAAGAGTATTCTGCTATTTGCAATTCCAATTTACATTGGTCAATTATTTCAACTGGGGTATAGCCTAATCGATACAAGAATTATTGGCCGCATTTTAGGTGAAACATCACTTGCAGCTGTTGGATCAACAACCTCCTTAAGTGATATGCTGGTGGAGTTTTTGAATGGAATTATCTGTGGGTTTGGTATCATTATCTCTATCTATTTTGGCTCTGAGGATGAAGATAAGATGCGAAAGGCAATTGGAGGTACCATTCTGTTTGGTGGAATTGTTACAATTTCAATAAGCAGTTTATGTCTAGTCTTATTGCCACAGATACTAGGTGTATTAAATGTATCTTCAGAACTTATGCCAGAGTCAGTTTCATACATTCGAATTATAGTTTTGGGATTGCTTGCAACTACTTTTTATAATATATGTGCGGCTATCCTTCGTGCCATAGGTGACTCCTATACGCCTTTAATTTTTCTAATTCTATCGAATCTCTTTAATATAGGTTTAGATTACTTATTTATTTTGTATTTTCAAAAAGGAGTTTCTGGGGCTGCAATTGCAACGGTACTGTCTCAAACAATATCTGCTGTAATTTGTTTCTTTTATATGAGATTAAAGTATAAGCAAATTGTTTTACATAAGGAAGATATGATACCAAGCAAAGAAGTTACTTTGAAGCTATTGCCAACAGGGTTATCAATGGGATTTATGATCTCATTTGTAACGTTAGGTTCTCTGGCACTTCAGACTAGCATTAATACATTTGGAACAAATATTATTGTAGCTCATACTGCGGCAAGAAAGGCTACTTCATTATTTCTTACTCCATTTTTTGTAATGGGAACAGCCCTTGCAACCTACTGTGGGCAAAATCTCGGGGCAAAAAAATACGGGCGTATTAAAAAAGGAATTCATGACACAATCTTACTTGCTGTTTGCTGGTGTATGGTTGTAATAGCAATTGTATTTATATTTTCACCTTTAATTATTAGAATCATTACAGCAAGTCAGGAAACTAATATTATCCAGACAGCATCACTGTATTTGCGAGTTAACTCTATTTTTTATATTTTGCCTGCTATTATATGTATCTTTCGCAATAGTATGCAAGGGTTTGGTGATAAAACGACACCATTAGTGTCTAGTTTGATTGAATTAGCTGGTAAGGTTATCATTGCCTACTTGTTTGCACCTGTAATAGGATATATGGGCGTGATTGTATCCGAACCGATTGTTTGGGCTCTAATGGTTCTCCCTTTGATTATAAATATGCGAAAAAATCCTATATTAAAGAAACAAGATGCGTTAGAAGAATAGAATTCTATGAATTATAAAAGAGAAGATATGTTTGTATCCTACAGACATGTTACTTCTCTTTTATTCTTTCTAAATAATAGCAGTAGAATATTTCCGTAATTTATTCCCTTAATTTCACTGCTTTTGCAGCAAGTCGTTTTCTATCTTCGTCCAAAGCAGCATAATGCTTTCTGGTGGTATTAACATCATTGTGACCCAGTACCTCAGCTACCAGGTAAATATCTCCCGTTTCCCGGTACAAATTAGTTCCATAAGTACTGCGTAATTTATGTGGTGTAATATGTTTAAAACTAGTGATTTGCTTTGCGTGTTCTGACACAAGATTTTCAATTGCCTTTACAGTCATTCTTTTTTTCTGTATCGAAAGAAACAGCGCATTTTCATGACCTGTAACAGGATGAATTAAGCTTCTTGAAACTTCAAGATAATTTTGCAGAGCATTTTCTACTTCTTCTCCAAAATACACATAGTCCTCCTTACCACCTTTGCGTATTACCTTAATTCGATTGTTTTTAAAATCAATGTCATTTATATCCAGGCCAACACATTCTGATACTCGTATTCCAGTGCCTAGTAGAAGAGTAAAGATAGCTAGATTTCGTACCTTGTTTTTTTCAAAATAAATCTTTTTCATTCCGGTAAGATTTTCTCCTCCAAATTCCACCAAATCCAATAATTCAGCAACTTCATCGTAGTCTAATCTAATAATTTCACGTTGGTGAAGCTTGGGCATGTCTAAAACAACTGTTGGGTTGTTTTGAATCATTCTTCGTTTGGAATAATACAAGTAAAAGCTGCGCAAAGATGAAAATTTTCTATGAATTCCTCGTTCATCATTCTTTTGAATTTTTCCGTCTAAGCCTTCATAAACCTTTAAAAATTCCAGATATTCTTCAATATCTGTTGGCTGTAGCAAATCCAAATCAGATAGTTTGATTTGAGAAGTTTCTTTATTTCTAAAATAGGAATTGGATTCCCTTAGGAAAAAGAAAAAAACCCGCAAGTCATAGGCATATGAAATTCTTGTTTTGGTTGAGGTTGTTGGTTCGATAGCTCGAAAATAATCCTTTGTAAAGGAGGGTAAAGTTTCTAAGATGCTTCGTAATTTTTTTGTGTTTTCAATATATTTTTGCTGATGATATGTAAGATTGTCCATATAATAAAACCTTTCATTAATTTAACATAATTATTTTGTTCTATGATAATTATAACGAATAACCGTAAAACAGTCAAGTCTTTTCGATAAACTCAACATATTTTGCGAAGAGAGTACGCGGAGTGCGCATCATGCCCCACGCGCCGTAGCGCATGTACTGTCTTTGCAAAATAGCAGTTTATCGAAACAGAAATGACGTTTACAAACTATTGATACAAACATTTTCCATCATGTTTACAACAGCTACATGGTTTCAAACATTCGCCACAGCACTTACAAACACTAGGTACTTGCTTAGAAACAAAATATGTACATCTAGGTTCTTCTTCTGTTACATCTACTACATTTTCCTCTATGACCTTATCTATACATGATAGGATAGAAGACGGGTCGAAATAATCTCCATATACCTTTTTCAAATCATCATTTTCTTGCATAGAATACAACAATTCTAAACATTCAACACGTTGCTTAATAGCAGTATCAACCGTCATTTTCTATCACTCCTTTTTTTTCAATTCGTAATACCTAATGTAACCGTCACCCTTTTTTACTTGCTTAAAATTAACCATATCATATTCAGAATCATTTATAATAGCACCATGCACACCAAAATCCAATTCTTCCATATCACCCTCATAAACCGTTACAGAAGGAATATTTAAATTTTTTGAAACCCAATATTTTTTCTTATTTTTTGCTACAGCGGATAACTCTTTTGTAACATATTTGCCTATATACATTGCGACCTTTTCAGTATCTCTAATTTTAGTCGCAGTTGTAAAACCAAGCTTATAAGAACCAATATTATAAATGATATTTCCATCATTATCCACATGACCGCTATCAAGTATTTCCAATTCATCAATATTATTCATAATGCCATGAAAATGAAATCGTCCCGAAGTAGGATGTAACTCAGGGACAAAAAGATATTTCATATTTGGACATTTTCTTTTATGAATATTTTTTAACCATTGACTTAACTTTTTAGTAACTATTTCATAATCAAAACTATCTACTTTTTTAGGGTCAAATGTCATAGTTACAAACCATTTCCACTCATTACTCCGCGCATAATCATAAATCATATTTTTACTCCTATTTTTAGAACTTTTAGCACTCTTATTTACTTTATAAACTAATTCGTCAATACTTAAATGAGGACTTAATTCATTATCATTTTTATCCTCACAAGACAAATTAGAAAAATTATATCTGTTCATTTTTGAATAAATAATTATCTGTTTATGAGAATTATCAAAATCTTTAATTTTGATGTTATAAAAATCAATAAATATCACCTCATTCCAAAATGACTCTTAAGTGTAGGTATAGTCAAGTAGGCGCGGGACTAAAAAGGGAGAGTGCGCGCGGTAAACCGCTATACGCATTTCTCCCTTTTTATATTCCCTTTTCGCACCTTATTTCTAGTATTATAGAGATTCCTATTTCTATCGAGAACAAACCTACAGGAAGTCATAAACTTTTTAGGTTCACATATTTCTATGTCACCTTGCTTACGCTCCAGTTCCTTAGCATTATAGGACACTTCCCATTGAAATCGCCATAACTTACGACACAAATATGCATTACGAACATAACGACGTATTTTAACGTCCACGTCATTCCACTCAGGGAATGTAATTAAAAAGTATATATTACTCTTGCGGCATTGCGTAATAGAAGCAATTATTTCTTTTGGAAAAGTCTTAAAATCCCTAGAATCAAATAGTTCCGATCCCTCATCCAACAAAAATACAGTCCCATGATAATCGTCCATATCTTTCATATGCGCAGATGTCAGTTGCCCCCAATCAGAAAACGGAGTATAAGGGAAATTCAAAGGAATGTTGCTTACTATCTCAACATTCCCCTTGTATTTCTTCCAAATTTTATATGTTTTCCAAACAGCCGTAAGGGTTTTTCCCTTGCCAAAATATCCTAGTTCCACGTCAATTCCCTTTTTCTTAAATTTCCTCCATTCACGTTCTTTTATAGCTTTGACAACGTCTTTAAAGCTATAAAAAACAATAGGAATAATATTACCTATAACGCAGAATAGAAGAGTGAATAAAAGCATTATCATGGCTTAATCACCATCCTTAAAATTGATATTACAGCCATATACATGGAGTCAAAAAGACAAATTATTACAAATGCACGCAAAAAAACACCAACATCAAGTACATTTATTTCATTGCCACCCATGATAAAATCCATTATTCCTTGCATTTACATACCTCCTTTATTAATTCGCTTTAGGACCCAAGCAACAGTCCACCGCTGCTTAAAATAAAACATTGTAAAACCAATCAACCAAAAACAAATAAATTTTAAACAAAATAATTCGCTCATTTTCTATACCTCCATTCAGAATATAAAGTAAAAACAGCAACAAGACCACCTAAAATCATGACAATTTCATAAATATATACCATATTAACCATCACTCCTTTTTAAAAACAAACCCAGTGTAATCATACAAACAAGAGTAAAAATGCAAAGAAAAATCAAAATATCATAAAGACTAAAATAATTTCCAAATATATCGACTTGTATAGATATCAACAAGTCAAATATACTGCCAAAAACTTCCATATCAACATCAACCTCCCTTGCGTATCAAAGCACCAAAAATAGCGATAACAACAGCAGAACCGATAAAGGTTAAAACCCACTCCGGCATAAAACCAAAACTTTGATTAATTACATTTGACATTTTAGACAAAGGATTTAAATTTTCATTAACGAATCTACTAACAGAATTAAGACCATTCTTAATGCCATCCAACAAATTAATGAACGGTCTGACTATAGGCTCAAATATTCCATAATCTTCATCAAGTACTTTATCTTTATCATAGTCCGCAACTTGCTTATCCGTCGTATCATCATCAACGCTGACCGTACCATTTTCACACCAACTAGTACTTTCCGTTTTGCCACCCCCAGCGTCCTTTAACAAACAATGAATCCAATCACCATATTCATAGACACCAGTAACCATATCATAAACATAATACCTAGCTTTTGTATGCAAATCCCAAGTCATATATGTAGGTATTCCCTTTGAAAAACCCAAAAAACTATTAGCGGTTCGATAATCAAACAAATTTTTAAAATCACTACTAGAAAACAAAACTCCATCATTAGGAACATAACCAACATCATTATATATCTGCTCATACGTACTATCCCAAACAACCCAATCTTTCCAAATATAGTCCCTATACCGTATATCACAATCACAATAAACCTCAATACCATATTCCTCAGTTACCAAAGTATCATCTTGCCATGTTAATATACCACCAGCTTCCTCACCTTTCAACAAGTTTCTAACAAGTTCCATATCTCGAGGATAACCCAAATCGGGATTGTATTCCTTTTTCATTCCAACAATTTCACCATTGACAAATTCGTAATCTCCCTCAACGGTAAAATCACCGACCAAATCAACAAGAGAGACAGAACCATTAACATAAGATTTTAACTTGTCAAAATCTGTAAAAATAGGCAGTGGAGCATTAACAGTACCAACATATTCTTCATATTCACTAGAGCCAAAATTACTCCATGTCATATGAATAATGCCATCAGTACTGACAGAACCATTATCTGTCTGATAAGCATAAAAATCACCAACGTAATCACGATATTCACCATCATAATAAACCAATGTTACACGATCATCACTATGTCGATATAAGGCAAGTCTACCCAAATTATTAGGAATGGAAAGGATAGTATCAATATGAGTACGCAAATTAATAGAACTTCTATAATAATCAACAGAAGTTTTAACCTCCATTACAGTTTCAGCATTACATTTCATAGCAGGCAAAAACAAAAAACAAAAACACAAAAAGTAAAAATATTTTAATATTTTATTCAATTTTAATTCCCCCTTATAGAGAAAAAGAAGTTCGGAAACCGAACTCCTTTTAAATAATTATTTTACAAATGATTGAATAACACCGACAACGGCACCAATCACAGCAACAAAAACAACTAAACCAATTGCGTATGCAATAATTGGTTGACCAGTAAGAAAATTACTAGCACTTGTCATGTCTCCGACATACGTCGCAAAACTAGGAAATTCTGTAGGCATGAAATCACCTCCCAACTTTTTATTTTTCACATTCAAATTTATATTTTCACACCCACCAAGCTTCCTCTTTAGGTGGAAAGGTCAACTCCCTCACAAAAGACGTTCGGTCAAACACGAGGGGCGAAAAGCATACAAGCTGACAAACAATATCAAAGTTTCAAAATGTCGGCTGTTTCAGTTCGCAAGGGGTAGTTACAAGGTTAAGCCAAAGTGCGGCATAACCTTTTTCTAACAGCGTTGGGGTGTATTGAATATGTAAACCCCCAAGCGCAAGCGTCCCTATGGGAGGGGTTGACATATGCCAAGTCTATGACAAGGCAGAAATACGTAATACACTACAACGTAATACAAATGTAATACGAATTACTTAGCGGAAATTGGGACAACTTCCAGTAGGTTGACATAGGTACGGTCTTGATTGATTGATATTTTCAATACACACTTCACATCTTGCATTGGTTTCAATCCACGTATAATCTGCTGATGTTCCTCATTCAAAAGAATCTTTTCAACGTCCAAGCCTTGCAAAAACCCGGCTGACGTGAAACTTTTTCCCTCTTTGTTCTTGAATTCCTCTGTACCGAGAAATTTAAAATTTCCCTCGACTTTCATAAAAAACCTCCTTAAAAATTTATTTGAAGAGTAGGAGAGGAGAGTATTTAGTTTCCCCTCCTACTCAATTTCACATCAATTAAACAGCTTTCCTTAAAATATCTTTCATAACTTCATACCTACAGCCAATGTAGTTATTACAAAATTCATAAGCTGTCTGTTCAGCTAAAAGAATATTTTCCCTATAGTTTTTTCTTCCAGTACAAAACTCATTTTCGCTAATTCGTTCTTTCAGAATCTTAACAGCTATTGTTTTAGCTGTATTCACTTTACCGCCAAACACTCGTTTACAAAAATCTTCTTTAGTTTCATTAATTCCACCATGCACTCTATGATAATCATTTTGACTCATGTAAAATCTTTCAATAGTATCATACAGTGTAGAGGAAATTTCTTCATTTCCTCTTAATGTCATTCGTTCAAATTCAACTTTCATCATATATAAAATCCTCCTTTTAGTTAGCAACTTTTTAGCAACTTGTTGACTATTCGTTACAAGTGAGTTAAAATTAATAATAAATAATATCATACATTGAACAGCTGAACAGCCATCCAAAAGACCAGTATTCAATTATCAAGGTCGCAAACTTTGAAACGTATTTTTCAAAGTAAGGCAGAAAAGCCAACGCACCAACGAGGGATTTTAAACGGACACCATATCCCACTAACCAAAGACCAAAAGTAAACATCAAGGAGAATCAATAGATATCTACTAAATACATTATACAATAGATATCTACTAATTATTTTAATAGGAGGAATTTCTTTTGGGAACTTATAAAAATAAAACATACCCATTAAGACTAGATAATGATTTAAGACAAAAAGTTGAAATCATAGCAAATAAAGATGATAGAGCATTAAGTAAACAATATGAAAGAATGATAAGATATTACATTGAGATGTATGAAAAAGAACATGGTAAAATAGAAATAGACCAGGAAGAATAATCCTAGTCTATTTTTTTTGTGAAGCTTATTTATTTTTTCAAAGAATCATTTGTAAGTGCATCGAAAATAATTCTAGCATTAGAAAGTTTACGAACAACATTAATTATTGTATCTGTTTCAGTATCACAAATATAATACAAATCAGAAACAGAAACCATATAATAAGGTTTCTTGTATTCCTTGAAACTCTGACAGTCCTCACAAGGGTTCTTACAAGAGCAATCGCACATAAAGCAATAATTAATTTCAATACCCTTAATAAAGCCATAAACACATTTCATAGACATTCTCCTTTTCTAGTCAAGTCTTTTTGATAAACTGGGATTTGTCGAAGAGAGGTAGATAGATAATAAATTCTTTCAATCAGATAAATTTTTGTCCTCCAATATTATCAAAATTATCGAACTTATGCCTGTCCAAAAGACATAAATTCGATAATATAATAAAAGCTATTTAGAACACAATAATTCAGCAATCTTCTCAGCAGGATTGATTCCAGTAACTTTATAAAAACCGCCAAACAAAGGACAGACATTCACTTCTAAGACATTATATCCATCTTCACTTTCGATTACATCGACACCTCCAATATCCGCATGAATGGCAGTCATTGCTTTTGTGGCAATAGTTGCAATTTCGGAATTTAATTCACATACTTTCCCAATTCCTCCATTGCAAATATTGGTCTTCCAGCCTTTTTCTGTAGCTTCTCGATAAAAGACTCCAAGAGGTTTTCCTCCAACAACAAAAACACGCATATCCCGTAATTTTTCATTTTGCTTCTGACGTACATATTCTTGAATATAAATAGGTTGATTTCCATTTTTCAATATCTCGATATAGCTTCTTGCAATCTCAATATTTTGGGCTTTTACAATGCCTGCGCCCCTTCCCCCTATCCACGGTTTCATTACAACTGGAAATTGTAAATTTTCTAGTTCGTTATCCAAATCCGTATTAGGGAATGCAAAAATTGTTTTGGGATGTGGGATACCTGCTGCTGAAAGCATAACACTTGTATAGGCTTTATTCTGTCCATATTGAATAGCAAGTGCATTATTATAAATTTTCTCTCCTGTCATTTCCAAGAATTTTAATATCATTAATCCTTCTTGCAATATTGGCCGTTCGACCCGACCATAGACAGAATGATATTTTTTCGTTTCAAATCCGCTATTCTCAAACTTTAATATTGTATTATCCCTATTTATCATTTCGTATTCGAAGCCATTTTGATTTATATACTTACATATCTCCTTCATTTCCCATTTGTCTAATGTCATAGAGACAATACCAATTTTATTATTCATACCTTACATCCATTCCTTTCGCTTTTAGCAGTATAATCTTCAAAATATATGGCTTCATCAACCGCTTTTACTATTGCTTCAGCAGAGTATTTTAATTTGTTAAATAACTTTGTATTCAGAATTAAAATATTTGAATCAATATCAAATGATATACTGCTTTTTTCATCCTGTGTCAATAATGTTTGAGAACTATAAGGAACTATTTCTTCTGTACCCTGCATAACCAATAAATCCATTCCACCACTATTAATGTTTGTTACAAGGCTATTTGCTGCCTGTCGTCCTTTTGATAACGGATTGCTAGAACGCCGTCCTTCTATACCCGCAAATACACCATTATAAACCATGATGCGTAAATCAAAACAATATTGCTTTCCATCATTAGAATCAAATAAGGCAGCATCTACTTTTTCCTGTACTAAGTATTCCTCATGGTTTTTAAAGTGTTTTTCTATTATTTGCATCTGCTGTTTATATTCAAAAGAGTTATCCTTATTTTGAAGAAACACCCCAAAACCCTCTCCACCATATGAGGTATTTGGCTTAGTAATACAATCCTGTCCTCTTGAATGAAACATTTGAATGATATGGAGTAATTCTTTACTATTGGCCGCTAAATATGTTTCTGGTTGTCGAAAAGATTGCCCGCTCATATTTAAATATTTATTAATCACTCGATGAGTATTATATTTATTACCAGTTATTAACCGAACATCTAAATCATTTATTACTACTTGTTCAATTTTCTCAGATGGAAAAGAAAAATTGCGACGAAAAATTATATCTGGATAATACGCTTCTTTCGGAATATATAATCGGTTGTTTCGTATCTCACAATCACTTGGAATATACATTTCAGAATAATATCCCTGTTTCTGAAATAACTTAATAAGATAACGTATTTCCTTTTCTATCGCAAGAGGCTGATCCTTTCTTTTGCATAAAATGGCTATACTTTTTTTGGGTAATTCCTGACTTACGCTTCTGAAGATATTCAAAAACTTAAACAAATGCTCACTGTTTACATTTTCTAATTTGGGTTTTTTTCTTTCTATTGCTCCAGCCAGTTTGCTTTTCAGTTCTACATAATATGGTGCCAGAGTGTTGTCATTTACTTCCATGAATACTGGTGTACCATCTTTTTCAATTAAGAAATCAACTGAAGCATATCGAAAACTAGAGCGCTTTATTGGATTATCATTTTCTTTAGGATAGAACATATTCACCAACTCCGCCTTGTTTTCTTGGTATGTATGCATCGACTGGAAGCTGGTATCCTTTATCGAGCAAATCAAGTAAAACTAAGTCCATTGTAATATTATTGTTATCTGTAATCAAAACATCTGTTTTTTTCAAATAAGCTTTCATTTCCTCTAAATAATCCATAACCAGTTTTTCCTTAATCATACTAGTATCTTTAGCTGGTAAGTATTTCGCATTCACATTGTATATAGACTCTGGTTTCCAGACCTTCTTAAATAATTTTGCACGCTCCTGGCTGTCACTATTTTGAAAAGCTATAATAGATAAAGGAGATCCCATTTTTAAAACAAATGAATGCCTAAGTGTAAGCATAGGTTTAATTAAATGCATATAAGTATTCTTTTTAATAATATTAATAGATTTCATAATATCATCAATACCTTCTGTTGGATAATTATGAAACATTAGCATTTTATTTACAATTCCCGCTCTTGCTGATTCGTGTATTAATCTTTGTACCTCTTTTACATCAATACCTTTGCACATATCATTCAGTACATTTTGTGAACCACTCTCAAGCCCCCATTCAATAAATCTGGCGCCTGCTTGATGCATTTTCTGAAAGACCTCTTCTGAAAAATCAGTATCCAAACGACTCATTTGAATCCATCTGATATCTAACTTTCTTTTAATGATTTCCTTAGATAATTCCAGTCCATATTCAGCTGAGATTGCTTCATCCACAATAGAAAACAATCTGGTATTATATTTTCTCATGTCATATTCTATTTCATCAACAACATCTTCTGCCATACGTTGTCTAAAATTCTGACCATAAGAATTCCAATGCATACAAAACTTACATTTTGACCAAGTACATCCTTTAGATGTTAACAACTGTAGCGCAGGAAAAATATATAGGTCTAGAGGAAAACCTTCATATTCAGGTATATCAAACTTTTCAAGCGGATACGCTTCATATTCTGTCATAATCATCTCAGAACCGTTGCGATATAACAAATTAGGGATTGTTTGGTAATCATTTTTTCCCGAATGTATCATTTCAATAAGTCGGCTTAATGTATCTTCACCATCTGCCCAACTTACAAAATCAATAAAATCATTTTCCTCTAAGTACTTTTCCTTATTTAAGGATAAGTCAGAACCCCCAAAACATATTACTCCATCAAATTTCATATTTAAAAGTTTAGCGGCCCAGATACTAAATGTTCTTTGGACTTCCATCACTGAAAATGCAGCAATTTTAGGATTAGCTTGTACAATTTCTTCTATCAGCATATCCATTTCATATGTAACAGTCTCTTTCACATTATTGTCTTTATAAAAATTATAATAATATGCCACACTTGTAAAATAAAAAGCTAAGTTTCCGCTAATTTGAAATATATCTGTTACTGCCTGTAACTCCAGTCTGTCTGTTAATAATTCATACTTACGTGACTGCATATCTCTTTTTGATGAACCGATTTTATCTAGTCCATAACTATCATCAATTTTTTTTAACAATACGTAAAAGTCCATTAATTTACTATAAATTTTTGTACAGTTTTGGTTCATTCGGATTAACATGGGTAAAATATCTTTATATATTTTTTTTAGTTCTTTTCCATCTAGAAGAATATCTTGAAGTAACATATTATTGTCCATCTGTTGTACAGAAAATCCTTTTTTTAGCAAATGGGATGTCAAGACTGGCAAACTCATTGATGGACGATCTATGGTTCTAACTGGCATTGATAACATAAGAATATCTAAATCATTTTTAATCATATTTTTTCTCCTTCTTAATCGACATATTCTTATAGTTGCTGAAATAATTCAGACAAACGACAATTTTTTCCCATATCTATTACACACATGCATCCAGTGCATCCTTCCACTTGCTCGCAGGTTTTACACTTTTCCAAAATATCTTTTTTGTCTAATGTATTTTTAGCATAAAAGCAATCAACAATTTTTCCATCTTTACACAATGTTTTTTCACTAATACCTGTTCCGCAGCTTAACAAAGGTACGATTGTAGCAGGAACCTTCTGATTTTGTATATATCGAGCCAACAAGGTGGTATAACCACAAAGTACATTAAATATTCCAGTCAGTCCATTTTCCTGCTCAATATAATTTAAAAGAAGCTTTGTATGATTTTTATTTAAAGTTAAACATGGATTTACTTGAATTAATGGTCTTTTTATATCGATCGAGGTATCCCATGTATATACATATCTTCTGATATCTAAGCATGTTTCAATTGTATCTGGATTTTTTTCTACATTGAAAAGTAGTGTTGTATCAAGTCCAAGTTGTTGTGAATACACAATCTTTTTAAAAAGATTTTCTGCCATTGCCCTTTCATCTGCTAAAGTCTTTATCTGTGGAAGTTCCTCATCTGTTACAATAATGTATAGTCTTGTACCAGGACGATATATGTCAAGTTCATTTATTGTATCAATCATTTCATTTTTCAAAGATGTTTCTGGATAATAAATAGATACAATTGGAAAACTTTTTTCATATCCTGTCTTATATTGATATACTTCTTTCAATATTTCTTCCATATTTCTATCCGTAGTTTCCGAAGGGTCACTAACGTATAAATGAATTTCCAAATTAATAGCTTCTGGCATTTCTTCAATATGATTTTCAATAAACTCCAGTACCTTTTCTTTCGTTGTGTTCATAGACATATCAACCCAAATACGATTTGTCATTGGGAAACTATTTTCAGTAAATCTTATAGTATCACTCATTTGTGCACTCATCCTTCCTTCAATTGTGTTAATATTAAATCAAACGATATATTTTCATTTGAAGCAATAAATATATCCTTTTCATTGCAATACTTAATCATATCTTTTAAATATAATTCAATTAACATTTTCTTTTCTTCATCAGCCGAATATTTACAATAATACTTAGCATTAATACTGTAAATGGATCCAGGTAACCATACTTTATAAAAATCATCACGATTTTCCTTTTTATAAAAGGTTTCTTCATAAAGTTCCGAGCCAACCTGTAATACCAGCTTTTGTTTTAAAGTAAGCATAGTGGCACTAAAACCAGACTTTACGTTTTTTTCTACAAAGTTTATGGTTTTAATTAAATCATCCAATTCTTCTTTTGGATAGTTGTGCCATGTAAGCAGTTTGTTTTTTATTCCAAGCGTTCCTGCAATATGCATTATTTCTTGAGCCTTTTTAATATGAATCCCCTTATTCATTCCATTTAAAATCTTTTCGGAACCAGATTCAAGCCCCCATTCGACAATACGTGCGCCACCTTGATACCATTTTTTTAAGTTATCCTCATTAAACTCATCATCTAATCTACCAAATGACATCCAAAAAAATGGAAGCTTTCGTTCTGAAATCATTTCACCAATTCTGGCACCATGCTCGGCAGAAATTGTTTCATCTGCAAAATGAAATAGTCTCGTTCCATATTTCTGATACATATATTCCATCTCATTAACAACATCCTCTGGATCGCGTTCGTTATAGTCTTCTCGAAAGGATGTCTTGTGAGCACAGAATTTACATTTTTTCCAAGGGCAATTACTAGATGATATAATTGGGAATATTGGTGATAAATATAAATCTAGTGGCAAACCGTCATAACATGGAAAATCTGTTTTATAACAATCGGTTAAAAATTTACTATTTGTATTTTTCTTTATTTCTAATTCATTTCGATAAATCAAACGAGGGATTTCAGAAAAATTTTTTTCGCCTTTTCTTAACATGGTCACTAATTGATACAGTGACATTTCTCCTTCGCCTGTAATAATAAAATCAATATGAGGATTATCATATAAAAACTGTTCTTTATATTTTGTCGGATGTGCTCCCCCGAAAAGAATCCATCCTTTATATTTACTATTCTTCTTCAAAAACTGACTGTACCAGATCGAAAACGTATTTTGCGTCGTAATAATTGAAAAACCTATGATTTTAGGATTTTCTTCTAGAATTTCTTCTGTTGTATTTCTTATGTATTGTGTAAAAAACGGAAACAACCCATTCTTCTCTATCTCGTCGTAATACAAACAAATATATGATATGAAAAAATCAAAACATTTGGAAATATCGAATATAGTATTCATAAGATTCGCTTTTCTTTTTTCTTTTAGAAATCCATACTTTCTGCTCTGACACAATTCAATCAATTCTTGTAACTCATTAAAAGAAGATTCTGTATTAACTTTTTTCAAAATATTGTAAAACTGCATTAACTTTTGATGTTCCGCTTCGTTGGTCATATTAACACGAACAAAGTAGGGTATTCCTATGTGGAACAAATAATCCAAATTTTCCTTTTTCAAGAATAGCATTTTTACTTCTATATTTAAATCTTTCTGTAATACAGATACATTTCTTTTTTTTAAAAAGCCTGTCAAGGCTGGTAAAGCCAACGCAGGATAATCTATTACTTTACTTGGGCATGATAGTAATAATAACTCCGTTACTCCTTCTGATTTCATAAATCAACTCCTATCTAGCTGCAAAAAATACAATCTATTACTTCATTTTATTTAATAATTCAAGACATTTATTTAGAGAACCTTCTTGATCAAATTTAATAATACAAAGCATTTGATCATAAGTATTTAATGCTGCCGCAAAATACTCATTTATTGCCTGAACAGAACAAGTTGGCCTTTCGCTATAAAACTCAATACCAGCTGTTGCCATACCATCTACTAATGCTCCTGTTTTCTCGTCCAGCTTTGCCACTGGTGCAACAATATTTGCAATCTTTCTTGCGTCTTCTGCCAAAAGATGCTCATGATTATCAATATCAATAGAAGGATATAGATTCAGCTTTGCATTTTTAGAAAACATTTCTAAAGTTCTATACACGGTTGGGTGATATGTTTTTGTAACAATTAATTTCAAATCTTTGCTTTCAGCCATAGAATCCTTTATATGTCTCATTGCCATTTCCAGAAACAAAATGCTGCCTTGATATTGAGCTGCAACAAAAGCTGTCCATAAATATAAAAATGGCGTATCATAATTTTCATACCATTTTGAACCAAATATTCCTACATATTTATTTGTTTCTTTATCAATTGCGCACAATACAATTTCGTATTTATTAAATATTTCCAATTGATTTTCAAAATAGTCTTTAACCTTCATTCCAGGCATGCCTTCTGCCAAATCAGAAATAATCTTATTTCTGTCTGCTTCACTAATTGGATCTTTTCCATCTGAATATTTAAATATATATTTATTGGTTACTTCTTCCCGTGTCCAGTACATGTGTCATTCTCCTTCTCATCTTTAAATTTTTTTATAAATATTAATTTGTATGCCATTTTGTTTCATAATATCTTGTTTTACTAATCTCATAGTATCTTTATCAATCATATTATCTAACAACAAGTTATTTTTAAAATTCAAGAAATTAGAATAGTGTTCTTTTCCTGAAATTTTTTCTATGAAATAAATAAGCATCTTGTGTATTATAGAAATATCCTTTTCAATGCAAAATTCAACAATCATGATATAGTTCCCTTTTTTTGTAACTCTAACTGCTTCATGTACCATTTTTTGTGCCATAGTAAGTTCTTTTTCATGTAATGCAAGCGATAACAACACCAAATCAAAAGAATCATTGTTAAATTCTAGATTTGTTGCATCTTGTTTTCTACATTCTGGAGCATACTTACCTTTTCTTGCATCTTCAAGCATTTGCTCAGAATTGTCAACACCAATTCCATGGTACCCTTTTTTGTTCAGCCGTTTTAACTGGGTACCTGTTCCACAGCATATATCAAGTATAGTCTGAATATGTAATAAATCGATGTTCTTATCAATTCGTGTTCGAGCCGAATGGAAAACTGGATACATAATAATATTATAAAATGTAGTTCGCAAGCTCATTTTCTCACCTCTTATCTTTACTTTTGTATTCAGATAAACTTAATAAAATATCATAAGTTGCAGATAGTGCTGTAAAATAATCATCTTCTCGAACATGTTCATTGGGAGCATGAGCATTTACTCCAGGATATAATGCTCCTAAGCTGAAAATAGGAATCTTGTACTGCGTACTTAAAAAGTATGCTGGTCCTGTTCCCGCAGCACTTAATTTCACATTCACTTCTTTTTCAAAACTTATTTCTATTTGTTGAATTAAAAAATTAATAATTGGATTATCAATATCCGTTGTTGATACAGGTTCATTGATTAATTCGCGAACTGTGATGTCATCAAAGCCATGCTCTTTCAAATGTTCTGACACTATGCCAGCCACTTCTTTTGAATTTTGATTTTTGACCAAACGAATATCAAGTTTTGCATGTGCTTCACATGGCATAACAGATTTTATTCCCTGACCTGTATAACCAGCCCATAATCCAGATATATTACATGTATTATAAAAATAATGCCTCTTTAATATTTCTATTTTATCTGTGTGGTTACCAATGAAATCTGTTCTTCCTTTGGCATTTAAAAACTTTTCCGCATCAAACTTTTCTTGTATCAACAACTGCATTTCTTGTTCTGTGGGCTTTTCAATACATTCTGTCAATTTAGGAATTGTTAAATATCCATCTTTGTCACGCAAAGTATTCAATGCCTGTACCAATTTCCATACTGCACTGTCAAAATAAGAAGCATTTCCTGAATGTAAATCCTTTTCACCTAATTTACAAGATAGTTCCATATAACTAATTCCCTTATATCCAAATAGAATGACTGGTCTTCCACTTTCGTCTACACCACCAGATTCCCAAAGACAAAGGTCTGAATCATTCCATAGATGTCCATATTTTTGTGAGAATGCCTCTAAGTTTGGACTACCCAGTTCCTCTTCACCTTCTATAATCCATTTGATTTTAATAGGGATTTTTTTATATCTATCTTTTAGCAAGCGGATTGCTTGCAGTCGCAGCATCAAGTTTCCCTTATTATCTGCCACACCTCTTGCATATATTTTTCCTTCGCGAATTTCAGGCTGAAATGGATTGGATTTCCACAAGTTTAAATCTCCAGTAGGTTGTACATCATAATGATCGTAAATTAATAAAGTAAAACTACCTTCTCCAAATTCAGCAAATAAATAAGGATAAGAACCATTTACCTCAAATGTATTTGTTTCAACACCAATTTCTAAAAACATATCTTTGATTTTTTCTACAACTTCATATACTCCGTTACCTTCAACAGCAACACTTGGAATTTGAAGAATTTCATACAATTCATCCAAATATTTTTTCTTATCTTGTAGAATCTTTTCTTTTATTTTCATATTGCTTTATACACAGGACAAATTTGAATTATCCAGATGCAATTCCTCCTGGTTTGTTTTTGAAATATCAATCATTTCTTTAATTGCATCAACAAAAGTTAATATTTCATCTTCTGTATTAAAACTTGAAAGGCTGATTCGAACAAGACCATTTGGATCTGAACCCAAATTATGATGAATTAACGGTGCACATAATATTCCTGTTCTGACAACAATATTGTGCCGCTTTGACAAATAGTTTCCAACCTCTTTTGGATCCACTCCATTTACATTCATTCCAATAATCGGTGAATAATATTTGTCTGTTCCATACAATTTTATTTCAGGAATGTTCTCTAATTTATCACGTAATGAATAATAAAGTTTGCTTTTCACTACATTAGCCGCATCAATTCCTTTATCCAATATATAAGATACACCTGCTTCTAATGATGCAATTCCTACAAAATTCTGTGTTCCAGCTTCAAAATAAATTGGACGCTCCTCGATTTGATAAAGCGATGTAGATTTTACACCTGTACCTCCAACAATTAATGGCTGAATATCCACATCTTCCTTTACATATAGTCCACCAATGCCTGCAATACCATGTAAAGATTTATGTCCTGTAAATGCCATAATATCAATATCCAGTTCCCTTACGTTTATAGGTATCGTCCCTGCGGATTGAGAAGCATCTACAATAAGTAATAAATTCTCATCATGTGCAAGTTCTGAAATTGCATATAAGTCAACTTCTGTACCAACAACATTTGAGGAATGATTAACAAAAATTGCTTTTGTATCTTTATTAATCTGATTTCTGATGTCATCAACATGTATAAATCCTTGTTCATCACAAGGCACAAAGGACAAGTTTACATTTCTTTCCTTTTCCGCCACCTTCAGTGCCCTGACAACCGAACTGTGTTCCGTAGTTGTAGTAATAACGTGTTTATTATCCAATCCAAGTCCTTTTACAATCATATTAATTGATTGGGTAGAACCAGAAGTAAAGGAAATACAACTACTATTTGCTGCACCAAACAGTTTTGCCAATTTATTCCTGCAAGATAATATGACGTCTTTTTCATCTTCAACCATAGACGATCTTCCTGCGTCTATCGGTGGGTGTGCTGCATAAAAAGAAACTGCATCCAGTACACATTGTGGTTTGGGATAACTAGTAGCAGCATTATTAAAATAAATCAAACCAATACCTCCTTTATAATTTATTTACTTTATGTCGAAACGGATATTTAGGTAAAGAAATCCTTCTTCCTATTTCACCATTATTTAAAACTTCAAAATCAAAGTTTTCGCCTAAAGTCCATAAACTTCCTGCACAAAATAGCATTTTCTGATTTTCGTCAAAGTCCTCTCTAATATTTCTAAAAGGATCTAATAAAATATGTTCTGTGCCCTCATTTTCATAACTCTGAATAAGTCTGTGAAAAACTTTACCTGGTCCTAAATTGATAATGACATTTGTTTTTGATTCTTTTATAGCTTTTTCAAAGCATGAGTACATACAAATTGGATTGGTAAGCTGGTTTTTCCAGAACTCTATAAATTCAAACTTGTCCATTTGTACTTCAATCTGCTCTAAAGATTTCTCATATAATTTCATCATGTCATCTGTTATTTCATAATAAATTTGATCCAATTGTTTTTCTTCATAGATTCTGATAGCATTTTCTTCTGCAATCAATAAAAATTCTTTCTTTTGTTCTGCATTAACGCCAACAAGGCATTTTGAGGACGTTTCTTCTACGAAAAGGATGCACAAGCCATCAAAATACTTTTCTATATTTGTTTTTGTTGTATAGATTGTAAAATATATATAAGCCTTTGCCATTTCCTTTATTTTAACCTTTGCCATCAGAAGCCGGTAAGCGTCCTCTGGCTGTAAGCTTCCTGTTATGCATGCAGCAGCAAATTCCCCCGTGCCAGTACTGACAATTGCATTGGGGTTAATACCAGAATCGATAAAATATTTTGCCATAACATATTCTGCTGTAAATACAAGAAGTTCGTTATATTTACTAACTTGTACTTCAGAAAAAAACAGTTCTTTTATATCTACATCAAATTTAGCTTTTGTTAACGTAAAGAGTTGATCCAGCAATTGGTGAAAATAATCATATTGTTCATATAACTTTTGAAAATAAATAATACTCTTTGTATTCATGTGGGGAAGAAGAAACACTATATTTCGTTCCTTTCGTATTTCGTTTCTTTTTGCATAGGTAGAAGGCATACGTAAGAAATTATCATGAGCCATCTGTACTCCATTGCAAAGGATAAATTGACGAAAATCATATTTTTTTCTGCCCTTTTGCAAGGTATAAGCCACATCATACATAGAAACCGATTTCTGCGTTTTTAAAAATTCTGATAAAGATATTCCGAACTGCTCTAACGCCCATTCAGATTTTGCTGATACGGGTAACAAATACCACTCTTTTTGAATATTCTGCACTTTCTGCTCTGGTGCTTCTTCTAAAATTATATGTGCATTTGTCCCACCAACTGCAATATTATTTACAGCGGCACGTAATCTTAATGTCCCTTGTAAATTTTCCAGCTGTATCAACTTTGCATTTACAGTAAACGGAGTTTTTGAAAATGTAATATTAGGATTAGGATGTGCATAGTTTAAGGTCGCAGGAAGCAAGCGATGTTTCAATGACAATGCTGCCTTAATTAAACCGACTATTCCAGAGGCAGGTCCTAAATAACCAATGTTAGGTTTATGTGAGCTAAGATAACAGTATTCTTTTTGTTCTGTATCAAATGCAGAAGCTAATGCCATAACTTCTAAATAATCTCCCATTTGCGTACCAGTGCCATGAGTTTCTACAAAGTTAATTGTTTCTGGAAGTACATTTGAAAAATTAATTGCTTTCCTTATAGCATTCTCTATTCCTTTTATACCTGCGGCCGTATACATTGGTTTGTCACTTCCATCATTGTCAATGGCAGTTCCTTTAATCACTGCATAAATATTATCATTATCTTGAATTGCATCTTCTAAAAGTTTTAAGACAACAAGGCCAATTCCATCTCCCCCACAGCTTCCTGTCCCATCTGCATCAAAGGGACGGCACATACCATCTTTTGATGTAATTGAATTTTCGACATAGTAGTGTCCAGAGTTTTCAGGAAGCATTACGGAATAGCCTCCAGCTATTGCAATATTACAGTCACCTGTCATCAATCCTCTACAGGCCAAATGTACCGCTGTTAAAGAAGACGTACATGCTGTTGATACAGATATACTTGGACCTTGCAAGTCCAGTTTATGCGAAACTCTGGAGCAGGAAAAATCTTTGTCTAAGAAGTGTATTGCATCAAACATTTCCTGAAAGCTACTTCTAAGACCTACAGCCTTAGTTTCCCAAACTCTATTGGAAATGCCGCCTGCATATAAACCAATGTCTCCACTAAATGAGCCAGAATAGTAACCCGCATCTTCCAATGCCTCATAGGTTACTTCATGCAATAGCCTTATTTGAGGATCCATGATTTCAACTTCCTTATCTAAATATCCAAAAAACTCCCCATCAAATCCCCATAAATTTTTTAATAAACCTTTTCTTCTCACATATTTATCATCTTTTATTATGTTTTCAGATATTCCGTCACTTAGCATTTGTTCATCCGATAATACAGTTACCACATCTTTGGAGTTTATCAGCAATTCCCAAAATTCTTCTACGTTATCAGCATTTGGAAATTTTCCAGCCATTCCAATAATGGCAACTTCTAGTCCTGTATATTCATAGTTTTCATCTAAGTTACCCATATTTCATCTCCAACTATTTACTTATTTTTTCGAATCAGGTTAATTTTATTTTTCATAACAGCTACATTTTTTGATATTTGTTTGTCTGGATTATCTGGCTTTTTAATATTGTTTCCTATATCTAACAATATTTTTGATATGCCACTTACTGTTGCATCTTGAAATAATTGTACAACAGGTATATCTACATTCATTTTTTCTTTTAGTTTATTGGTAAATTGTATGAACTTTATAGAGTTCCCACCAATATCAAAAAAATTATCATTAACACCAATGTTTTGTATTTCTAATTCTTCCTTCCACATAAAAAGAAGTAGTTCTTCTGTTTGATTTTGAGGCTTTACATACTTCACACCAGTATCTAGCTTTTCTGATTTTTTATGTTCTAAAAGTTTTTTTCTATCTAATTTCCCATTTGCAGTAACTGGAAAATTTTCCAACGGAATAAAGACATCCGGAATAAAATAATCTGGAAGCTTCTTTAGCAAAAATTCCTTTAATTCAGCATACGTAATTTCTTTTGAACTGGTAAAAAAGGCATACAGTTTTTTTTCTTGCCACTTTTCTTCTCCAGCAATTACAACTGCTTCTTTTATACCTGGATACTTCAATAATGTACCTTCAATTTCACCTAGTTCTACACGAAATCCACGTATTTTCACTTGGGTATCAGCCCTGCCCAAAAATTCCATATTTCCATTAGTATGCCATTTTGCCAAATCACCTGTTTTATATATTATTTCCCCTTCTACAAATGGATTTGATATAAACTGTTTTTTTGTCAGTTCTGGCTCATTGAAATAACCTAACGCCAGACAATCCCCTCCGATATACAAATCCCCTGGTATACCAACTGGTAATAACATTAAATTACTGTCTAATATATAGTAAGCAGCATTTTGTATAGGCTTTCCGTACGGTATGCTTTTCCAATAAGATTTTACTTCATCTATTATGTAGTAATTAGACCATACTGTTGCTTCTGTTGCACCTCCCAGACTAATAACTTCTACTCCTGAGAAAGTCTGCTTTATTCTGTCTGGCAAAGAAACTGGTATCCAGTCACCACTGAGAAATACATGGCTAAGACAATGTTCTTTTGCATTAGTTTCATCAAAAAATGGTTCTAACTGCATCAATGTCTGAGGAGCTGAGTTCCAAAAGGTAATTTTTTTCTCCACAATTGTCTGAAGAAGTTCCTTTGGATGCATTAACTCTTCTCGCGATGTCATATATATAGTTCCACCTGCTGATAGCAGGCCAAATATATCATACACAGATAAATCAAAACTTATAGAAGTTACTGCTAATACCTTATCCTTCGGAGATATCTGAAAGGTCTTATTCACCCATTCAATCAAATTGACTGCTTTAGTATGTTGAATCATAACACCTTTAGGATTACCGGTTGAACCAGAAGTAAAAATAATATATGCAAGGTCTTCTGGACTTACATTTACATCTGGCATTCGCATGGATCTTTTCCATATATCTTGTTTGGAATAAATGTACTTATCGTATTTTTTTGCTGTTTTATTCTGTGTATCTTCATCAAGCTCTGACATAGATAAAACTTTATGAATTAGGTCTTTTTCTTCTGTTAACTCTAAAATTCTCTGTAACTCTTTGCTATATGTAATAATAAATTTAACATTTAAGTTTTCCCAAATAGTCAATACTCTGTCATCAGGAAGATAGGGTTCTAACGGAATATAGACACCACCAGCACAGACAATACCCATAACCGCTGCAATCATTTCATATGAACGTTCTAAAAAGACACCCACTGCTTCACCAATCTGTAATCCTGCTTCTACTAAAGTATTTGCTATTCTGGATGAATCCTCACTCAACTGCTTATATGTATAAGCCAAACCATTCCATTCAACTGCTATTGCTTCTCCATTTTCATCCACCTGTTTTATAAATTGATCAAATATTCTTTCTTTGAAATGGTATTCCTTTTTCGTATGATTAAAATCGAAAAGGAGCTGCTTCTTCTCATCTATTCCCATACAGTCAATTTCCCATATGCGGGTATCTGGATTTTGTAATACATAAGAAATACAATTAATAAAATGTTGGGCAAGCCTTTCTATCGTACGTACTTTAAACAATTCTGTACTATATTCTATGAGGCATTCTATTCCATCCTTAACTTGCATTAATTCAATTGTAATATCAAATTTTGATGTTTTGTTTTTTAATTGCTTTAGATGAGCAATTTCTTTTTCAAGCAAAACATCGCTCAAGTCCATATTTTGCAGAATAAACACAACATTGAACATTGGATTATTTATGGTATTCCCTTTTAACCCCAACTCTTCAATTAATACATCAAACTGGCAATCTTGATTTTCAAATGCTTCCAATGCATTGTTACGTACTTCCCTTAAAAAATCTCTAAATTTTTTATTCTTATTAGGAAAATTTCTTAAAGGCATCATATTCACAAACATTCCAACCATGTCCTGTAAATCAACATGTGGTCTATCAGCAATTGGAGTTCCAATAATAATATCTTCCTGTGACGAATATTTATGTAATACAATATTGACAATACCAAAAAGAACCATAAATAGAGTTGTTTCGTTTTCTTTAGAAAACAGTTCTATTTTTTTTGTCAATTCCTGATTTATCTTAAAATTTAAAATATCTCCAGTAGAATTCATTGTATTATTTTTAGCAAAATCGTAAGGCAGATTGAGCATTGGAGCTCTGTCCTTCATTTTATTTACCCAGTAATCAATTTGTTTTCTATATTTTTCACCTTGCTGTTGTTGTTCTTGCCAAATTGTAAAATCTTTGTATTGGAGTTTTACATCATCCAGCTTTCTATTATTGTACAGTTCTGCAAATTCTTTTACAATAATCCCAAAGGATGTTCCGTCTACTACGATATGATGTGCTGTAAAGCACAAGATTGTTCTATGTTCAACTGCTATATGAATGATGTGCAGTCTAATTAATGCGTCTCTATCCAATCGAAATGGTTTATCTATTTGTTCTAAATAATCATCTATCTGCCATGGTTCAAGAAATGCTAATTCCGCTTTTACTTCTAGCGATGTTCTAATCACTTGATATGCTGTTCCTTCAATTACTTGAAAATTAGTTCTAAGACTATCATGCCTCATAATCACTTCATTTAAACAGCTTTCTGCCAATGAAGTATTGACAGCTCCTTTTACCTCCAAGGAAAGCATAATATTGTACACTGTGCTGTCTGGTTCGAACTGATTCATTATAAACAATCTTTTCTGAGCAGATGACAAAATGTATCGTTCACTTTTAGGTGCAATTTCTATTGGTACAAACAGATTTCGGTTTTTGTTTTCTTCTATATACATAGATAATTCACGAATTGTAGGTGCAGTAAAAAATATGTCCATTGGAAGTTCTACATTAAATTTTTTGATAACAGTAGCTTGAATTTTAACACCTGTTAATGAATTACCCCCCAAATCAAAAAAGTTATCTAATACACCAATACGTTGTTTTTTAAACAGAGTCTGCCAAAATTCTTGTAATTCTTTTTCTATATCAGTTTGAGGTTCTTCATATGTAGTTTTAATAATTTCTCTTGTCTTTTCTGATATAGCATCTTCTTCATTCAGCTTTTTATGTGCAGTTACTATTTGGTTTGAATCCTTTTGAGCCGATAATCCATTCATGATTGTACATAACATTTCTTTTTCCTGCTCACAGGCTTTTTTGGAAAGTCTTTCTGGATCAAATTCTCTGTTCAAATTCATTCCAAGAGAAGCTGTATTTAAACACTTTTTCCAACTAGAAATTAATTCTTTTTCTATTGTTATATATCTTTCTTCTTTCTCTACGAAATGAATCATATAATCACTTAAAAGTTTGTATAAAAATTCTTTATAACTTAATGTTCTGGTAAATAAGAACTCTACATGATTTGTAAGTTCAAAAATACTAGATCTTTTTACTACCTTGCCTTCTTTTACTTTATCCAAAATTTCATTCATAAAAGTAAGTTCTTTAAATGGCTGTTCTTCTCTGGCATTGCAATAAAAATCCAAAAATTCTGAAAGAAACGTTTTATCTGTATTAGTAGCCGTATTGTTATCTGAATTTGTAATAGTTGCAGCATATGCACGTTTCATCACCTTTTTATAAGACTGAATCATATTTGATGCCATCTCATATGTAATTACAAACTGCTCATAAACCTGCCCTTCTTTCAGTTCTAAATACTCTGTCTGAGTAGTATCAATCACATAAAACAATTTTTTTTCTGCATCATATCCATTTATCAGCATTAAATAAGGCCAATCTGTTTCCTTATAGTATTGTGAATAAAAGAGTTCTTTCAAATTCACAGTAAGCATAACTGGAATATTCTTCTCTATTTGCTGTTCAATCCATATGAATATTTCATCACATTCTATATCTTCGATAGTGAGATTTTTTTTCATTTTTTCTTCAATAATCCACTGTATGGTATCTTCAAAGTCAGGAATAATAATATTTTCTTCTTGAAAATTTTTCATGTGATAACTTTGAATTGTCTTTAAATAGAGCAAAAATAAATTTGGTTCAAATTCCGAAAATACCGATAATGCTAGTGCCATTGGTTTTTCATAACAAGTTAAATAATCAAAACTATATGTATTATTTTTGCTTTCAATTTCAACTATATGCATCCAACGTTCCTCCTGTTAACTACTTTTGATATTCAAGAACTACCTTTACCAAATCATTCCCAGACATAATTTCTGTAAAATCCACTTCACTGCTTGCAAGCATAGAATCAAAATTAGCCTTTTCTTCTAAAATTGTAACCAATGAAATTAATTTTATCGAATCAAGATTTAATTCATCTCTAAGTTCCATCTCTAAAGTTACTGTTTTTTTCATGTTTTTAGGAACAATTGATTTTATTATTTCTAAAACTACCTTTTTAATTTTTTCATCATCCATACTTTCACCTCAAATTTTTAGTACATTTTGTGCATTAAGATAGAACAGTTTCTTTTTATTTTCTTCGCTAATTTCAACATTATTTCTAAAATAATCAACCCATCTTTTCTGCTGTCCTAACATACTATAGATTGGCCAATCTGTACCGAATAATATCTTATCTGGTATCAGTTCAAATATTTTCTTTACCTTATAGGTTAAATTTTCTTTTCCCCAATCTAATTGAAACGCAGCCAAATCAAAATAGACATTTTCTAGCTCAGATGCTAACCTTATATTCTCTTCAAATCGTTCAAAAGTGATATGGGCAAGAATAAACTGAAGGTTCTTAAACATTTTCGTTAAGTCTTTCACTTGTCCAATATAATCATAATCATTATGCATAGTAACCAATGAATCACCTGTATGGGATAATACTGGAATTCCATATGACTGACAAATTTCATAATATGGAAATAATCTTTTATCCGTTAAATCAAATCCACATGGAGGGTATATTTTTAAACCTGCAAAATGATAATCCCGAATACTTTTTTCAAAGAGGTCAACATAGGACACATCTCTCCTACAGTCGATTCCAAAAAAGGGGATTACTCTATCTGGATATTTTATTCTTACTTGATTATGTACTTCCAATATTTCTGAAACAGAAAATTCCATATTAGTATCCTCATATCCAAAGTCTGTCATGAGCAGTACACATTTATCAATTCCAGCGTCATCCATTTGCTTGATTAATTTGGACCCATCTTTATCATTTAATGAGCCTCTGATAATATTACTTACGATGGCTTTATTAAATGCTGCCCCCATTTGTTCCTTTAATGGATTTTCTATACTTTCTATTATTCCATTGATAAAATAATCGGAATAAACTTTTGAATATCCTAAGTGTGTATGTATATCAATCAGCATATAGCGCCTCCTCAGCTTGTATAGATTTCTGCTAGTTCCTTTTTGTATTGTTCAAAAATTTTGTTTCTATCCATCTTCATATTAACATTTAGTAATTTATTTTCTATCGAAAAGGGTTCCGATGTAAAAATAATTTGTTTAATTTTTGAAACTTCCTTTAGTTCTGACATGTATTTTTCCAATTCATTTTCAATCATTTCTTTTGTTACTTTAGGATTTCCTTTTGTTACTATAGCAGTTAAAAAAGGGCTCTTTTCTCCATAAATACAAACTTGCTTAATAAGAGGAGATTCCTTTAGTTTATTTTCTATTGCTCCAGGCATTACTTTTTCACCATTACTCATTGTGATGATATCCTTTATACGACCACGAAGAAACAAAAATCCCTCTTTGTCAAAGAAGCCCATATCTCCAGTAGCAATGTAACCATCACTTCGAAAAACACGACTGTTAAACTCATCGGATTCCATTTCATAACGATAGGCAAGATTATCTGATTTAATCAAGATTTCACCTTCATCACTAATTATAATCTCACGTCCAACAAATGTAGTTCCTACACTTCCAATTTTACATTTTCCTGGATAATTTATAGTTAATAGTCCAGCTTCATTTGTCGCATATGCTTCGTATAAGTTAATCCCCGTATTTTGATAAAATCGTATAATGTTAGCACTGATACTGGCTGAGCCAGTTATCATCAATCTCATTTTTCCACCCCAGAAATTATGAAATTCTTTAAAAAATTTATTTTGTGCTGCTCTCATCATTTTTTTAGGTATCAGATTTTTATTATTTAGTCCAAAAAGAATATTCACAAAAAATAATTTAAATTTGGACTCTCGCAGCATATTATAAAAAGTATCATGTATTGTTTCAAAGAGATAGGGAACTCCTTGCATAACAGTTGGCTGAGTTTTTTTCATGGCAAGAGAAAACGTATCCATTGTTGAAAGTGCTATATGAAAATTATGTAGTAATGCACCATATATATATGTTCTGCATGTTAATACAGATAATGGAAGGAAAATGAACAGTTTATCAGAGTTATTGAATTGAAATAAATCGCACACTCCTGTAATAAAATGACTAGTTCCTTCTATTTTAATAGAAAGTGCCTTTGGTGTTCCTGTTGTTCCTGATGTAAATATAATTGTAAAAATATCTTCATCTGTAAATGCTGCTCCTTCTATAACAGATGGTTCAAATTTTTCAATAATTTGTGGTATTAAAGAAAGTTGAATGTAAATATCATCTGCTTTTTCATCAAAATACTTCTCATCCATAAAAACAAGTTTCACATCAAATTGATTTATTAGTTGTTCTTTATGCATTTCAAAATTCTTTTCATGAAAAGTTACAGAAACCCATCCACCAATGAGACATGCTAGATCAGCCAGTACCCATGCATAAGAATTAGTACCAACAATTCCAATACGTTCCTGTTTTTTAACCTTCTTTTCATTTATAAAAGAAACCAATTTTAAGACATCTGAAAGAACTTCTTCATATCGTTTTTTATAATAATGCCCACGTTCAAAATACTCAAGGTAACTGTCCTTATTTTTAGACATATATTCTTTAATATTTTCAAGTTTCATTTTTACCTCTTTCATAAATTAGTGTAGTCCATAATTAATTTTTTCATTATTAAATGTCGTAATATGTTCGATAACATTTCTAACTGAAATAAGTAATTTTTCTATATCGTTTTCATCGTTATAAACATTAGGAGATATTCTCAAAAAATTCCCCCTGACCGAAATATAAACTTTATTTTTAGACAATTCCTGTTTTAAGGCTTCTATAGAAGTGCCATCAGGTAAAAGAATGCCAAATACATGACTGGTACGGTAATTTTCATGTTCAATCCAACACCCTAACTTTTGAAATTCTGGAACAAATGGTCTGATTAAATCTGCACAATACTCTTGAATTTGCAGTGCATCCCACTTTTTGGCTGTTCTAATTCCGTTAATCATCATTGGAAGAAGAGTAAAGTTTGAAAACTCACCAACATTATGCCTTTGTGCTGACGGAATGTATTGATCTTGATAATAAAGTAATTTATCAAATTGATTTGAATTTTTTTTATTAATCCAATTTTCTTCAATTGTTTCACTATTATCGAATGCCGGTCCAAAGTATCCTAATGCTATACTATATGGTCCTAAAAGCCATTTCCATCCGGCAACAATAATCGCGTCGGCTTCAACTTCCTGAAGCGAGAACGGAAAGGCACCTATTGTTTGAGATGCGTCAATAATAAGTAGGGCACCTGCTTCTTTTGTTCGTTTTCTAATTTCTTTTAGATTAAAGATTGTTCCACATGTCCAATGAATATTTCCGATACACACGGCTTTTGTATTCTCATCAATCGCAGCTAATATTTGCTGATTCCACAGCTCACCTCTGTTTTCAAGAACGGAAGGCGCCTTTATTACAGTTAAAATACCGCCCTGCTCATCTGTTGCTTTTTTCCAGGGGTAATAATTACTAGGAAATTCTTCGCCAACTACAAGAATAGATTTTCTTTGATCCAGTTTAATGTTTTTTGACAATATTGACATTCCATAAGATACAGAAGGCAGTATTGCTATTCTTTCTGGCTCTTTGCAGTTTATAATATCTGCAAATTCCTTTCGGATGATATCTCCAGGTTCAAAAAAATCGCCTTCTGTCAAAGAATATGGACGCATTTTTTTTTTCATTCCTTCAATTCCTGCTTCTACTGATGATTTTAACAACGGACTCATCAATGCACCATTTAGATAAGAAACATCTTCTTCAATATCAAATAATTCCTTTTGACACTTCATATTTTCCACCTCCAGCTTAGTTATAAAGAACTCTTCTAATATAATGCAATAAAACCTATATATCCTGCTATTTCAATATCTGCTATCTCACTTCTTTTTCCAATAATAGAGAAATTCCAGTTTAAATTTGATATTGAACGAATCAAATCAACCCCAATTCCTTCTAGTGAAGGTCTTGATTCTAATTGATGACGACATACGCCATCGGCAAGTCCCTGACACTTTCCACCGATATCAACACACTGACGACATCTTCCTGCTCCGAAAGCCATTGCCAGATAAAACCCTTCATAAAATGCCATGGACTCCAGTTCAGCGGAGGTATCTTGAATGAACTTAGAAACTTTAGTCCATTTATAATCTTTTTTTGCGTCTTCTCCAGCAAAATGATCTGCGGGAGCTGTTTTTCTATAAATAATTCCTTTTTCAAAGGAATGTACATACTCCTTACATTCCTCTACAGAAGGTGCGTTGGGCGGGCACCGAAGATTAGTGTTATACACCCTGCATGCATATCTGCATTTCATTCGTACTTTTTTATCAAAGATTAATTCTTTCGGATTGATTACACAGACATCATCCATTTTGCAATCAACTAGATATTGCACTAATTTATCAATCTTTTGGTTTACTTCATCTTGTGACAATTTAAAGTATGGTACTGACATAAAAATTCTCCTTTTCTATAAATTATTATTAAGATCCAAGTTGGAAAAGAAATCATACAGAATTGTATAAATGTTATCTATATCCTCTTTGGATGATATCAATGGTGGGCAAAGTCTGATTACATCTGCTGCTACCCGGCAAAGAAGTCCTTTTTCATACAATCCGCTTTCCATACGTTGACTTAATTTCATACTCAAAGGATAACGTTCTTTAGATTTTTTGTCTTTTACTAATTCTATTCCCCACATAAGTCCGCGCCCTCTAATATCTCCTACAAAGTTGAATTGATATAGGGACTTGAACTTTTCCTCTATGTACTGCCCAATTTCATTGGCATTTTCAACTAAATTATCCTCCAGTATTACTTTTACATTCGCATACGCAGCAGCACATGCAATTGGATGACCTCCAAAAGTACTTCCGTAAACATTTTGAATGGAGCTTCTTTTTGTAAATTCATCTGCGATCTGCTCGCTGATGATAGCCGCACTAATAGGTATGTAGCCACTGCTTAATCCCTTGGCAACTGTAATAATATCTGGTTGGATCCCTGCTTCTTGAGCAACAAACATGCTTCCTGTTCTTCCAAATCCAGTTACAATCTCATCACATATAAACAAAATGTCATTTTCTCTGCATAGTTCATATGCTTTTTTTACATACCCCGTTGGAGGTACTACAATTCCCTTTGCATTCATTATTGGTTCCATAATAAATGCTGCAATATTTTCACTTCGATAATACTGAATCAGTTTTTTGAGTTTCTGAATACAATAATAATTACAAGATTCCTTTTGAAATTCACATCTGTAACAGTTTGGACAGTCTGCCTTTATCGTACCTGGCAGCAATGGACCATAAAAATGTGAAAGATTAGGAAGACCACCTACGCTGAAACAAGCTAATGTGGAACCATGAAATGAACCTTCAAGTCCAATGATCATTTGTTTGTTCGGCATATTCCTTCTTATGTGGTATTGCTTAGCAATCATAATAGCACGTTCAACTGCTTCGGAACCACTATTCACAAAATAGAATTTGGGATTTTTTATTGGTATTAGAGGTGATAATAAATCAACAAGTTTTAAAACGGATGGATGCGAAAAACCCATAAAAGGACTAATATATTCTAACTGTTCCGATTGTTCTTTAATTGCCGCCACAACTTGTTGATTACAATGCCCAATATTTACTACTCCAAGACCACTTAGAGCATCTATATATTTTTTGCCTTGCACATCCCAAAGATAGATACCTTCACCCTTTGCAATAATTTTATTTTCCTCATCTAAGGCGTTGCCAGTATACAACTGCCATACTCCTTTTTTGCTTTCTTTCCAGTTCATTTTCCTTTTCCCCTTTATTAATAATGAATATCAGATTTACATTACCCAAATCATATTTTTAAATTTTTAACAATCACAGATATGATTTCAAATAGAATGCTTGCTGCCAGGAAATTAGTAATTCCTCCACTATCATATTGTGGGTTCACTTCAACCAGATCGGCTGCCACGATATTAATACCTGTTAAATTCCGTATCATATATAAACATTCCCTGCTAGTGAAACCACCAATCTCAGGTGTGTTAATTGCTGGCGCATAAGCTGGATCAACGCAGTCCATATCAAATGTCAGAATACATTTATTTTTCCCAACTGTCTCTCTTATGGTTTTTACAATATCTTTTGGGTTAGATTCGATATATGTTTCCATGTCTATAAGATTAAAACTTAAATCTTGAGCTATTTTATAATCATTTGGTGAGTATCCACTTCCTCTTACTCCTAAGATTACCGATGTGGATGGTTCAATTAGTTCCTCTTCTATGGCACGTCTTAAAGTTGTACCATGTCCATACAATTCTCCAAAGTGGGATTTCGAGCAATCTCTGTGAGCATCAAATGAGATTACAGAAAGCTTTCCATGTTTCTCTTTTAACCCTCTTAATTCTGGCAAAATAATTCCATGATCACCGCCTATTGAAATGGGTATGGCATTATCATGAACAACTACTTTCTTTATACACTCAGAAATTAATGTATATGATTTTTCTATGTACCCAGGAATCACTGGAATATCACCGTAATCTACAGTAATGCTGTCAGCAAATATATCTACATCTAAACATCTGTTATATTTTTTTAAACAGGTTGATGCATTTCTTATTTCCCTTGGTCCAAATCGAGATCCAGAACGATAGCTAGAAGTATCATCAAATGGTATTCCTATGACTATAATATCCGGATTGTCTATCTGACCATATTGCGGAATTCTCATAAAAGTAGGAATGTCGCAATATCTGGGAGTTGAACAATAAAATTCCTTCATATTTTTAATACGTTCCATCATAATTCTCCAATTGTTTTTATTTAGTACATTATACCATATTGCACTTAAATGTGCCATATAAATATTGAATTGTACAATTTATTATTTATATAGACAGACTATTTGTGCTATAATAATATTTATGTTAATTATTATAAATGTAAGGAGAATATATTGATGTACTTAGCAAATGAACAGCGCTATTGTTCCATGATTTATAAAAGTTGTGGTAACAGTGGATTAAAACTTCCTGTTGTTTCTTTAGGTCTATGGCATAATTTTGGAAATACGAATACACTAGAAAACATGACTCAAATGATTACAACCGCTTTTGATTGTGGAATTACCCACTTTGATTTAGCTAATAATTATGGTCCAAACCGTGGTGCTGCGGAAGTGAATTTTGGTAAAATAATTAATAACCAGTTATATCCGTATCGAGATGAATGTATTATTTCTACGAAAGCTGGATATGTTATGTGGCCAGGTCCTTATGGAAACTGGGGAAGTCGTAAATATTTAATTGCAAGTCTGGATCAAAGTTTAAGCAGACTTGGACTGGATTACGTTGATATTTTTTATCATCATAGACCAGATCCTTCTACTCCCCTTGAAGAAACAATGTCTGCATTAGACCATGTCGTTCGTTCTGGTAAAGCCCTATATATTGGTTTATCCAACTACCAGCCAGAGCAACTAAAAAAAGCATGTGACATTTTAAATTCATTAGGAACACCCGCAATTATTCATCAAACCAAGTACTCTATGATGGAACAACAAATAAAAAATGGATTGATTCAGGTTCACAGGGAAAAGAAAATTGGATCAATTGCATTTTCACCACTTGCTCAAGGGATTCTTACTGATAAATATCTTAATGGGATTCCTGAAAATTCCAGAGCTGCCGATCAGAATAGTAACTTTTTAACTCAAAAAAATATTACAGATGCTGTTATAGAAAAAGTACATAAACTTAATCACATTGCGCAAAATAGAAATCAAACGATTGCCCAGCTTGCATTGTCTTGGGCGGTAAAAACTGGCGAACTGACTTCTCTGCTTGTAGGCGCAAGTACGCCATCTCAAATTATTAATAATGTTAATATGCTGTCACATCTTGATTTTACTGATGATGAGTTAGCAGAAATTGATGCTATTTTAAACTGATAAATTTATGTGAAACCTTCCTTTGTCTAGCCATAAAATAATCCCCTTGGATTAATATTTGCTTTAGCATTAATTCAAGAGGATATCTTTATTTGTCGATCTTTCATATCTGTATATTAAATTTCTTGAGGCATGTAACATATCTGGCTGCGCAAAAATAATTATCTAAATCTTTTTCATCTAATCCTTGAAAGGCACACAGTTCATCATATAGAACATTTTGAATCACAGTTCTTTTTGCTTGCTCATCATGAAAAGAAACCAAAGAATATTTGCTTGACAGATACTCCACAATTTCCTGTCCACATAATCGTAAATATATAAGTGAAATGTTATCTATAAAACAGGCACTTGTACCCCAACCATGAACTCTATCACTATCAATGAAACAAATAAAAGTGCTGATACTACCGTAATAATAGTAATCTCACGTAATGTGGTATTAAGTACAGAGCGCATGTACATAAAGTAATATATCGCCTTCCAGATAAGAAACATGATAAAAAGTGAACTGATAATAAAGGTTGAAAACCCACTTCCATTATAAATCTCTGGTTTTATCAATAGGATATTATATAAAATAATACATAAAAAATTTGGTATATAGCTTAGCCCCCATATAGATACTGTCTGACTAAAGCTTATTCTTTTGTGAAAATATTTAGAGAACATCCAGAAAACTGTACATACAACAACCCAGGTGATGATTACAACGACCAGTCTAAGGAACATACTACTGATATCCAAATTAATTTTATACCTGTTCCTATAAGTACAGAAATATATAATTGGAGCAAGTATCGTTTCTAAAACCGCAGTAGAAAGTACTATAATCATTGCTGTCTGAAACCTATATTTCACATAGTTATTATTAAAAACGCCAAGCGGAGCAAATATTGATTGATACAAAATATTCATATTGAGTTCACCACCTATCCCATAATACCAATTATCAATTTTGAAAAACTACTACCTAAAACCATCCACAAAGCTCCAGACACACTTACAGATATAACACATGCAAATCTTAATGGATTTACAAAAATAAATTTTTCGAAGGACGTCAAGACAGGCTCATTTTTATTTTCTAAAAATACTTTCAATAAAATTTTTTCTTTCATTCCTTCAGGTGATATCACTTCCGTATCTAGTGATTTAATAAGCTTTTCAACTTTTCTATCGTCCATCATTTTTATCACAACCTTTCATCTTCGAATACACTTTTTCAAATGCTGTTTTTGCCCGTTGGAGTATACCGTCCACGCTCTTAACCGATTTTTCTAATTCTTTTGCAATTTCTTTTACACTCATATCATCCATATATTTCAAAATCAGCACATACCTGTAAAGGGGGTTTATTTGATTAAGAGCCTTTTGTACACACTGGCGCTTTTCTTTGTCAATTTCAAACTGTTCCAGGTCAAAGCTACTGACAGATTCAATACAGCTGTCATTATCTAGAATCTCATACTTTTCTCTACAAATCGATTTACGATAACTTTCCCTAAGCTTGTTTTTCGCTATTGAGCAGAGCCATGTTCGAAATGAGCTTCTATTATTAAACCGATCAAGAGCTAGCCATGCAGCAGAAAAAGTCTCTTGTACAATATCCTCCGTCATTTGTCTATTTCCTGCTGTTCTGGCATAGATATATGAGTAAACATAATCAAAACATTGAGCATATTGATCAGTAAAATACTCTTTCTTTTTTACCTCGTTTATCCACATATTCATACTCATTCTACAGAAAATGTCTTTTCCAATATCTTTCTGTCTCCTTCATATAATTCAAAACTATAACTGCCTTTGGTTACATTATCACCATCAAGCATACACGTAACTACACCTTCAGAATCCGTAGCTAAAGTTACTACATCCTCTTTAATGACTTCGTCATCTTTCAACCATTTTCCCGTAAACTCAGAACCTTTAGGACATTCTACAATGTGGATGGTTGCATATAAATTCTCGGATTCTGGAATGCTGGTTTTATATTCTTCTTCTAATTTGTTGTATGCACTTGATACTACAAGGTAGATTTCGCTGCCTTGCGTTTCTTCGGCACTGTTATATTCATCTATATTATCCAAAACTTTATCTGCCAATATCATACCTGAAACAGGACCATCGCCCTTATTAACAAGAACAAAACCTATTAATATTGCAAGGACGATAAAAATCATCAGTACAATTAAAGATGTCTTCTTTTTCATATAACTAATCCTCACTCCCATATAAAATTTATTTATTCGCCGTAATTTAGTTCATCTTGTCTCTGAAACACATATAAACCTAATATTACATTAACTGTGAGATAAAATGCAAGTAAAAGCAATGCACATACAACCTGTTTTATTTCTGAATAACCACTTAAAGCATTCATAGTAAGGGCCGGTGAGACCAAGTAGATTATCTGTGTTACCGTTTCATTGAAACAAAATAAACTACTCAAACTATCTACTGCCATTGTAAACAGTCTTGGTATCAATAAAACACCGTAAGTATTAAATCCAAAAACTTAGATTCCCTTTCACTTGATATTCCATCATAGTTCAAAATAGAAGCTACAATTGTTCCTAAAAAATTAATTGAAAAAACCACCGCCATATAATTCATTATTCCTGTTTTTCTCACCTGCTCAATGCTGTCAGAACCGAGAATAAACCAGAATTGAAATAAAATCAGAAATAAAAGCATTATAACAAGCCTTTTATGAAAGCTGTTTTTAATATCCCTCTTTAACAAAATCATGATGTCGTTCATTACAAGATGCCTCCTTTATAAGTTGATTATATAGAGCCTCGATTCCTTGCCGCTTAACACCGTAAACTTTAATACAATTTTCAGAAAGAAGCCACAGTACATCTGGTAACTCGTGCCTGTTGACTTCCGCAATCAACATATTACCCTTCACTTCAAACTTTTTCTTTTTCAACTGTGTTAATAGCTTAATTGTTTTTTCGTCTATACCTTCTGCTTCTATCTCGTAAACTATACTACAGGCTCCTTCATAGAGAAGCTCACCTTTTTCAATTACCGCTATAGAATGGCATAGGTTTTCAAGTTCCATTAAAACATGTGAGGAAATGAAGATTGTACATCCCTTTTGGTTTAATACTTTTATAATTCCTCTGACCTGTTGAACACCCATTGGATCTAGTCCAGCTGTTGGTTCGTCTAATACAAGAATTTCTGGTTCTCCAATGGTTGCTATAACAAGCTGCAGTTTTCTCTGCTGTCCTGGTGAAAGACTACTGATTTTTTTATATAAATCAATTTCCAGTTCCTTTGCAAATGCTATACATTCCTCTATGTTGCCCTTTCTTAATTTAGCAAAGAATTGTATTACCTCAATAGCATTCATGTTATCACGAAATCTGACATTCTGTGGCAAGAAGCTTATATGCTTCTTTACCTTTAAACTTCCGCTGCTTGCTTTCATCAACCCACATATTATCCTCATAAAGGTTGTTTTTCCTGCACCATTCTTACCTATAAATCCAAATATCTCTCCCTGAGGAACAGAAATGGATAAATTGTTAATAGCTCTGCAATCACCAAAGCTTTTACTAATATTACAGGTATCTATAGCTGAATTCTCATTCATTTTATCAACTCCTTTCACCATATTAGTTGCATAAAATGAATAAATCCCCCTGGTAATTATCATATTTTATGGAATAGATAATAAATATTCTTTCTGATGTACAAAAAAGAACTTTTGCTCCACAGATTATTTCTAACCTATTTTGCAAAAGTCCTAATAACTAGTTAAACACATTCATTACGTTTACATACCCCTCATTTTCTCCAACCTTTAACTAAATGAATAATTCACAGGTGTATTTTTGTCACTTCCCAGTGTGGCAATAAAATAAATTGTTACAGACGAACCAGGTGCAAGGGTTGCATCCCAAGATGGATTTTTCACAGTAACCTTTGTTCCAGATTGTCCAGATAACTGGGCTCCCCATAAACTAGTAATTTTACTATTGTAATTGAATTGTAAAGTCCATCCGTTGTAAGTCTTAGTGGAATTGTTTTTTAATACAATTTGTCCCTGGAAGCTGCTTCCCCAGTCGCTTACTACCTTATATTCACATGTAATTCCACTAGGTAAAGAACCACCTGTTGAAGCACTTGGAGTTGGTGTTACCACTGGCGTAGGCGTTACTACTGGAGTTGGTGTTACCACTGGAGTTGGTGTTACTACTGGAGTTGGTGTTACTACTGGCGTAGGTGTTACCACTGGAGTTGGTGTTACCACTGGCGTAGGTGTCACAACTGGTGTTGGTGTACTAGTGGAGCCAGTATACACAGACATAATAGCTGAAATAATGTTCTGCTGTGTTACAGCACAAGTACTACGATTAAATACACCAAATCCATAAGTACCATTATAGCCATTGTCCCATAATACAGGAACTAAACCATAGGACTTTGAATACGAACAGAGTTTTTTGGCATAATCTGCGCGGCATGCTGCATTATTAGAATCATATGCGGACTTGTCAATTGAACCGTATTCACCAATCACCACAGGATAACCAGCCTGAACAAATTTAGTATACATCATGTTCAGCTGCTGCTGCATATAAGATTCACCGCCCCATGAAGCAACCTTTGAACTATTGGTCGCCGTACTTCCCCACTGGGTAACAGCACTTGATTCCGTTCCACAAAATTCCCATGGAGAATAGTAGTGAACAGAAATCATAATTCTCTTTTTGCCTGAAAGGGTACTGGACAGATAATTGTCTGTTGGTAGTTTAAAACCATAATTTCCTGCTGTATAATCAATATTTGTGTTCCAGCCAGGGATTAAAAGCCACCGTTTATCGTTATTACCACCAGTTTGTCTTACAGTATTTACAAAAATCTGATTATAATCATTAATATTGCTATATGCTGTTGCATCAGGTGTACCATAATTTCCATTGAACTCTTCGTTCATAGACTCAAAAATCAAATGCTCGTCATAGTTTTTAAAACGCTCTGCAATCTGTTTCCAGGCAGCACCGTATTTTGCTTTAATAGCAGTCTGGTTAGAACTTCCGCAGAGCAGCCAGCTATTTGTGATAGATGTATAGCCATCACCATGCATATTAATCATAACAAAAAGACCATTATTAATACACATGTCAACTACTTCCTGAACGCGGTTAAGCCATGTAGCATTAATCGTGTAGTTGGAGTCACTTCCTATGTAATTCATGTAAGAGACCGGAACACGAATTGTATTAAAACCGGCGTTCTTAACTGCTTTAATTAAATTTTCTGTAATAACAGGATTACCCCAGTTTGTTTCCCCTGGATAGCCATTATTTATTGCTTCCAGCTGATTTCCAAGATTCCATCCAGCTCCCATTGCCGTAACCATGGCACTTTGATCAAGATTGTCAAAGGTGCTGGTGCTATTGGCAGCTGCCTGAACTGTAACTGACAAATCCGATGAAATAGAATTTCTAAGGCTAGGTGCTGCTAATGAAGAAACAACCACAGCCGCAGATAGTAATACAGACGCTATCTTTTTGTGTAAACGCATTATACATTCTCCTTTCGTTACAACATTTTACAGCAAAGCAATCCCCATATCATTGCTAATTATTTGCGATAAAATGAATTGTAAGCACTTTCATTTTTTTCATTATAATTCTATGCTTTTTGCATACTTAATGATACAATTTCTCCGCAATAAATTCAATTTGTTTTGCATTATTGATATATATAAAAGTACAAGAATCTATATAAAATACAATTCTTGTACTTCGGTTTATCAACAGCAAATTCAGCTATGAAATTTCTTTATAAAAATACTGGGTATGAAGCAAATGGTGCGCAATTTCGCTGTTAGGCTTATCCAAAAATTCTTCATAAAGTTTGATGATTGCAGGGTTTTCATGGGATTTACGAATTGGCTTATTCTGATCCTCTTCATATAGCGCGCCGGCTCTCCTTTTCAGTACTTCATAATCTCCACGCAAATACGGCTGGCCGCCGCCATTAATACAGCCTCCTGGACATGCCATAATTTCTATAATCTGATAATCTGCTTCTCCATTTCTTATTTTATTCAAAAGGATTCTGGCATTGCCTAGTCCATTGGCGATGGCAGCTTTTACTTCCCGATCCTTTATCTGAACCGTTGCTTCCCTTATACCATCTAAGCCACGAATCATGGAAAACTCTACGTTTTCTAACCCTTCACCAGTAATCCATTCATAGGCGGTTCGAAGCGCTGCCTCCATTACACCACCTGTTACTCCAAATAAAACCGATGCCCCAGTGGATTCACCCAAAAAGCTGTCAAATTCCTCATTTGGAAGAGAATGAAAGGATATTCCGGCCTCTTTAATCATTTTGGCAAGCTCTCGCGTACTAATTACAATATCCACATCATTTTTCATTTCTTCCCTGGACGCCTCATATTTTTTAGCAAGACAAGGCATGACAGATACCACAACCATATTTTCAGGGTTAAGATTCATTTTCTTAGCATAATAATTTTTTGCAATTGCTCCAAACATCTGCTGGGGTGATTTACAGCTGGATGGCACATCAAGCATGTCTTTAAACTCATGTTCAAAATAATTAATCCATGCTGGACAGCAGCTAGTAAGCATAGGAAGCCTTCCACCATTATTCATTCGGTCAATTAATTCAGCTGCCTCTTCCATAATAGTCAAATCTGCTGCAAAATCGGTGTCAAACACCTTATCAAAGCCCATAGCACGAAGAGCCGCAACCATTTTGCCAGTGACAGCTTTGCCGCTGGTATCTCCGAAACATTCCCCCAAAGCAGCACGAACAGCGGGAGCTGTCTGAACAATCACAAATTTATCTTTATGGTTCAGTGCCTCCCATACTTTTGTGGTATTATTTACCTGGGTTAATGCCCCAGTAGGACAGACAGAAACACACTGGCCACAGAAGGTACAGTTGGTATCAACCATAGGCAGCCCAAATGCAGGTGAAATGATGGTATGAAAGCCTCTATTTACAGCTGAAAGTACAGAAACGGTCTGAATTTTCCCGCATGCAGTGACACATCTTCGGCACAGAATACACTTATCCAGATTTCGTTCAATGGATGCACTGGAAAAATCCTTTGGAAATGTAGACATCTCACCTTTATACTTCATTTCGCGAATTCCCATATCTGCTGCCAATGCCTGTAATTCACAATGCATATTTTTTTCACAAAGTAGGCAGTCCTGAGGATGATCTGACAAAAGCAGCTCCACAACTGTCCTTCTTGATGTAATCGCACGAATGGAATTAGTATTTATCACCATCCCTTCTGCTACCATTGTATTGCAGGAAGGAGCAAGGTTTTTTCTTCCTTCAATTTCAACAACACAGACCCGGCAGGAACCTGGATTGTGCTCTACTCCGCCATGAAGATTCATATGGCATAATGTAGGAATATAGATATTGGCTGATTTTGCCGCTTCTAGAATACTGGTGCCCTCTTCCACCTGCAATTTCTTGTCATTTATTGTAACCGTAACTAAACTCAAAACATTCACCTCTTTCTTAAACTCAGGAGTTTATCAAACTTTGATAATAGCGTTAACTGGGCAGCTGGAGTAACAGGCACCACATTTTATGCATCTGTCCTGATGAATCAGATGTTTTTTCTTAACATCACCAGAAATACAGGAAACAGGACAGTTCTTGGCACACTTAGTACAACCGATGCATTTATCTGTAATTTCAAACTGAACCAGGGTTTTACACACCCCCGCAGGACATCTGTGTTCCTTTACATGTGCCACATATTCATTCCAGAAATATTTCATTGTGCTTAAAACAGGGTTAGGTGCCGTTTGTCCAAGTCCGCACAACGAAGTGTCTTTAATAATTTGTCCCAGTTCCTTCAAGGTCTTTAAATCGTCCTCTGTGCCATTTCCGTTGGTAATCCTCGTTAATATTTCAAGAAGTCTCTTGTTACCGATTCTGCATGGTGTACATTTTCCACAGGATTCTTCTACGGTAAATTCCAGATAAAATTTTGCGATGTCTACCATGCAATTATCTTCATCCATTACTATCATGCCGCCAGAGCCCATCATGGAGCCTATGGCAGTCAAGGATTCATAATCAATGGGCAGATCTAGATTTTCCGCAGGAATGCAGCCGCCAGACGGACCACCTGTCTGAACTGCCTTGAATTTTCTTCCGTTTTTAATGCCACCACCGATATCATAAATGATTTCACGTAACGTAGTTCCCATTGGAACCTCTACTAAACCTACATTATTAATTTTTCCTGCCAGTGCAAATACTTTTGTTCCTTTTGAACCTGCTGTTCCAATCGAACTGTACCAGTCAGCACCATTTAGAATAATGGCTGGAACATTTGCCAGGGTTTCCACGTTATTTACACAAGTTGGCTTCTCCCATAATCCACTTTCTGCTGGAAAAGGAGGTTTATTCGTTGGTTCCCCGCGTTTTCCTTCAATAGAATGAATTAATGCTGTTTCCTCTCCGCAGACAAAAGCGCCAGCACCATACTTTAGTTCAACGTCAAAATGAAAATCTGTTCCGAGAATGTTGTTACCCAGAAGTCCCAGTTCTCTTGCTTGGTTTAACGCAATCATAATACGGTTAACTGCCAGCGGATATTCGGCACGGATATAAATATAACCTTTGGAGGCACCAATTGAGTATCCAGCAATAGCCATTGCTTCCAACACACTGTTTGGATCTCCCTCTAGAATCGAGCGATCCATAAATGCCCCTGGATCTCCTTCATCAGCATTACAAATAATATACTTTTGATCCGCTTCCTTTATTTTTGCAAAATACCATTTTTTTCCTGTGGGGTAACCTCCACCGCCTCTTCCACGTAGACCTGAATCCGTTATCACTTTAATTACATCATCAGGTGACATCGTGGTGAGCACCTTTCCAAGTGCCAGATAGCCTTTGGCACCGATAAATTCTGTAATATCTTCTGGATTAATGAAGCCACAATTTCGTAATGCAATTCTGTTTTGCTTTTTATAAAAGCACATCTCATCCTGCCGCCTAACTGCTTGTTTCACAGCAGGTTCTTCATATAGTAACCTTCGGACAGCTCTTCCATTCAGCAGATGCTCTGTTACAATTTCTCTGGCATCAGCAGGGGTAACATGAACATAAAAAGTATTGTCTGGATTTATTTTGACAATAGGACCTTTTTCACAAAATCCAAAACATCCCGTTATAGATACTGTAACTTCATCGGAAAGACCTTCCTTTTCAATTTCCTGTTTCAGACAATCCATGATTTTCGTGCTGTCAGAGGACTGGCAGCCAGTTCCTCCACACACTGTAATAATACGCTGACATCGTTTATTTTCAACAGCCAGCTCTTCTTCGTGAGAAGGCGTTCTCATTTTTAATTTTTCGGAATTTTCCTGATTTATCTTCTGCAATTCTTCATACGAGTTAATTCTGTTCAACCTGACACCCCCTAATTATATTCCTCTAAGGTTTTTCCAACCATTTGTTTTGTAAAATGACCATAGACCCTGTCGTCCACTGTAACAACAGGAGCCAGACCACATGCTCCGACACACCGCAAAACCTGAAGGGTGTATTTACCATCTGGCGTAGTCTCACCTACTTTAATATTCAGCTTTCGTTCAAATTCATCTAAAATTTCAGCAGATCCCTTTACAAAACAGGCGGTTCCCATGCAGACATTGATAATATGCTTTCCAGTAGGTGTTTCCGTAAAATAAGAGTAAAAGGTAACAACTCCATTTACTTCTGCAATAGGCTGATCCAATTTAACTGCAACAAATTTTTGTACATCTTCAGGTAAATATCCGAAAATCTCCTGTGCTTTATGCAGCACAGTAATTAGAGAACTTGTTTTTTCCGGAACGGAATCAATAAAATCTTCCAGTTCCTTGAACTGCTGTTCTCTCTGCAAATGAAAAGACATACATTAGTACCTCCATTTCTAATTACTCTAGATACTAATAGTATGTCTATAATATACATATAAATTACAATTTGACTGCTATATTTTTATTTTATATTTACCAGCCCATAACATAACCAATATAATCGGTTAAAAGGTCAGCTGCTTTTGTATGCGTTTTTTCAGATGGATGCCAGTCTACGCAAATTCCATCGGACATAGCTTGTACATCAAACTGCATACAGGTTACTCTGGTATCATTGGTTTCCGCAGTATATTGTAAAACCGCTTCTTGAATCTGAGGATATAATTCTTGTCCCATAATACCTAATGTACAAAAAATCATTGCGTCTGGATTTTTAGCGCGGATTTGCTTTAAGAAAGCAATGTAACCTTCTACAAATTCTGCTTTTCTTAAGGCATTAGTTCCACAATATGAATTATCATTTGTTCCTAAATTAATTACTACAGCATCTGGCTGGAACTGATTAAAATCCCATTCCATATTGGTAGGATTACTGCCATCTGCAAAGGAATACCAGGAAAAACCAAGGTCGTTATAGTATGGAGGTATTGTCTGTGTTGAATTGATTGCTCCAGACGTATATCCTGATATAATACCAAAGCCACTTGCTGCAATAATACTATAATCTGCATTTAATGCGGCAGCTGTTTTATAAGCATATGTTTTAGAACCATTTTCAGTTGCTGTTTTAAATCCACCATAAATGTTTTCGTCGTCTACACCATATCCGCAGGTTATGGAGTCACCAATAAATTCTATCTTATGAGTCTTTTCCTGCTCTGGCTGAATATCAGCTGTGGAAGTTACAGAAATATTACTGATTGCCAATGGTATAAATGGGGATTCAGATAATTTAATAATTCGTACCGACACTGCTTTTGATGTTGCGTTCTGAAAAAAAGTATATGTTTTTTCCATTTCGTCTATCATATCATCCATTACTAAGGCACCATTTACAAAAATACCGATTCTAGCTTGATTTGTAGTATCTTCTGTGTAGCTTGTTTTGACTGTAACAGATGCTTTTGTACCTGTAAATGTAAATTCAATTCCAGATGCTGTATTGGTAATCCATCTTGTGCCATCAGCATCAACATAGGTTCTTCCTATTGCTTTAACGTGAGTATCATCTGGCAAAAAGGTTCTTTCTGCTAATTCACCTGGTACATAAGTAGGCTCAACGCTTGGTACAGGTGTAGGGGAGGCATCTGCTATTGCATTCTGCACACCACTTGTAACATAATCTACTGATTTTAATGTAATGGCTCCGTTTGTTGTTAACACATAGATTGCATCTAATGCTGTAAATTTTGTGCCATAGTCAGCAGCAACTGTATCGTAATCGAAAATTGCTGTATAGTTTTTATAAGAATTCTTTTTTATAATGGTTGGAGATACTGTAATCCATCCTCCTCCGCCTGACCAGCTTTGGAAAATTAATTTCAAGCTGTCTCTAGACTCTGTATACGTTACTGCAAAGTAACCGTCTTCATTTACAACGGAAGTATCTAAAACACCCCCATTTTTCAAAGTTGGAATACGAAGTCCCTGTGTCCATGTTGGAACATCTTCTGAACCATTAAATAGATTTATTCTATTTTCATCAGCAGGCGCTGATTGTGTTGGTGTTACAGTTGGTTCAACAGTTGCGCTTGGTACTGGCGTTGGTGTTATTGTTGTTTCAACGGTCGCGCTTGGTACTGGCGTTGGTGTTACAGTTGGTTCAACAGTTGCGCTTGGTACTGGCGTTGGTGTTATTGTTGGTTCTACGGTTGCGCTAGGTACTGGTGTTGGTATTATTGTTGGTTCTACGGTTTCAGTTGGTGCTGGTGCCTCAGATACATAATCCAGGGAAGTTAATGTGATAGCACCTGTTGTAGTGTTGAAATACAATCTATCCAGCACTGAAAAATTTGTTCCGTATGAAGCGGTAATATCACTATATGTAAATTTTGCCAAATAAGAACCATCAAGTGATGTTGTGATTTCAGATGGCACTACAATGGCCCATCCAGATCCGCCTGACCAGCTCTGAAAAATCATCTGAAGCCCTTCTTTATTGCCTGTAAAAGTTGCCTGAAAGTATCCATTTTCTTTAATAATGGCAGGATTAAAAGTTCCATTATTTTTAACTGTGTCATAAGTGAGTACCTGTGTCCAGGTAGATGCTGCTTTGGAACCTGAGAATAAATTAACAGTTCCACTCCCCGTCGCTGTATCTGCGGATACGGTTACTGGTATCACGGTAACCATTATTGCAAACACTAAAACGAATGATAATATTTTGTTTAAACGTTTCATTAAAATTCCTCCTATATTTTATTGATATTATTACTATAGGACATTTTTTTCTAAAAAAGTAGAACTTATGTTTAATATGTAGAATTTGATGTAATATATTGCGATGTTCTCATGTTCTTCTCAATTAAAAAGCTACAACACTTTAATACAAGCATTGTAGCAAATTATCTAATTCTACTGTTTATTTTAAAAACTTATCAACTGCACTATTTAACTCTTCTAATGTCTTGGTATCTCCTGTTTCTAGTGCATCTGTCACACATTGATTAATGTGATCCTGTAAAATGATTTTGCCAACATTGTTTATTGCGGACCTTACTGCGGAAAGCTGAATCAGAATTTCACGACAATCTCTCTCTTCTTCAATCATTCTTTTAATTGCTTCCATATGTCCGATTGCCCGGGACATTCTATCCATTACTTTTTTTGTTTCTGGATGTTCCTTTGTCACAAAATTCCTCCTTTACCATGCTATCCAACGAATTTACCAATAAACTCTTTAATTCTGGCATTATCAGTTGCGAAAATCTGTTCAGGAGAACCTTCCTCTTGAATTACTCCATTTTCCATAAAAATAATCCGGTCCGAAAGCTCTCTGGCAAACTGCATTTCATGAGTTACAATAATCATGGTCATTTTTTCTTTTGCCAGTTCCTTAATCACTTTTAGTATTTCTCCTGTTAACTCAGGATCCAGCGCGGAGGTTGGCTCATCAAAAAATAACATTTTTGGCTGAAGTGCTAATGCTCTTGCAATGGATACACGTTGCTGCTGTCCACCAGACAATTGGCAAGGATAGGCTTTTGCTTTTTCTTCTAACCCCAGCTTTTTCAGCAAAGACATGGCTCGTTCTTCTGCTTCTTCTTTTCCTATTTTACTTACAGCCATTGGGGCATCCATTATGTTTTTCAAAACACTGTAGTGAGGAAAAAGGTTAAAATTCTGAAAAACAAGACCAAAATATTGGTGCATTCTTTTTAAATCTTTTTTAGAAGAATATACACTTTTTCCTTCACCATTGTTTCGTGCCGCAGCTTCTCCCAGATATATTAATTCTCCACTATCCATTTTTTCCAACATGGTTGCACAGCGGAGAATGGTTGATTTTCCAGAACCAGACGGTCCAATGATGGATAAAACCTCTCCTTCCTTTACGGATAAGGAAATATCTTTAATAACCTGTAAGTCTCCAAATGCTTTTTTCATGTGATTGATTTCTAATATATTCATATATAATTTCCTTTCACATCCTGTCTCTATCTATAATAATTTAGTTTCTTTTCTATCTGCTCCATTCCCAGTGCAACTACTAAATTAAAGATGTAATAGAACAGCCCTGCGACCATTAATGGCATAATTGTCGTTTCAGAAGCCGCTATCTGTTTGGCAGTCGTAAACATTTCTACAATAGACAGAACAAACGCCAGAGAGGTATCCTTTACCAAAGTAATTGTCTCATTTGTAATAGCTGGTAAAATTCTCTTGATGACCTGTGGTAAAATAATTTTCAAAAATGTTTGTACTTTCGTGTAGCCAAGCACCTTAGCCGCTTCGTACTGGCCAATTGGCATTGACTCAATTCCAGAACGGTATATTTCAGCAAAATAAGCTGCATAGTTTAAAGAAAATGCAATGATTACTGCTGCAAAACGATAGGAACGACCCAGCTGGGCACCAAAAATGTAATAAGGACCAAAATATACTACGATTAATTGCAGCATCAGTGGAGTTCCACGCATTACAGAGATGTAAAACTTTGTGATAAGGCGCAATATAAAGTGCTTTGACATTCTTCCAAAGGAAATAAGTAATCCAAGTGGCAGGGAAAAGAGCAAGGTCAGAATAAATATTTCTACGGTAGTAATAAATCCCTTACCTAACTCAAAAAACATAAAATCTAAACTCATAATACTTCCTCCAGCAATAATTGGTTATTCACCTAAACAAACGCTATCTTGTAAATCCCAATCCTCTGCAATTTTCATAAAGGTTCCATCTTCAACCATATCCATCAGCGTTGCTTCTACTTTATCTCTTAACTCTTCATTTCCCAACAGAAAGCCTACTCCATATTGTTCACTGGATAGATATTCTTCCAAAATAGTAAACTTGGCATTGTCACGAGAAGACATTTGCGCTTTAGCCACACCAATATCCATTGCAATGGCATCTACTGTTCCCATTTCTAATTCCATAAATGCTGTGTTATAATCACTAAGCTCCACAACTTCAGCAAAGGATTCTTTTAATGCCTGGTTTGCTTCGTCATTGATTGCTGCCAGTGCAGAAGAATCTTTTTGTACGGCTATTATCTTACCAGCCAGACCAGCCTGGTTTTCAATACCTGCATCTGTAGCTACTACAAATACCTGACTGTTATTTACATAAGGAGAACTCCATGTATATTTATCTTCACGATCATTAATTGTAAATCCATTCCAAATGCAGTCGATAGAACCTGATGATAATTCCATATCTTTAGCATCCCAGTCAATTGGCTGTTTTACTAACTCCCAATCTCTACGGTTACAAACCTCTTGTGCCAAGTCCAAATCGAAACCAACGTATTCGCCTTCTTCATTTTTAAATCCATATGGTTCAAATTCTGCATCAAAACCAACTACAAATTGCTCCTTTGAAGACTTTTTTTCTCCACATGCAGCCAAGGTGCTGATTACAAATACCATTACTAATACTAAAGCAATTTTTCTTTTCATACTTTCCTCCATTTCTTTGTTACAACAGTAGCAGTTTACCACGCTAAAGTTATAGGGGATAACTATCCTATGTATTTATTATCCCTCTTTTGTAGGCATCCCCCATTAGGGGATAAATAAAGTATAGCAAGTTTTATTCGTATGTCAAGAATAAATTCGTTCGATCTTTTCTAAAGTAGGTGGATCTAATGGGATAGGAAATGAACTGCATGCAGAAGCCGCAGCTGCACTGGCAAATTTTACAGTTTCTTCATCGTTCATCTGGTGCAGAAGTGCATAGACACAGCCTGCTTTAAAAGTGTCTCCTGCCCCCAGCGTACTGACCACTGGAACGCGGTAAGGCTGAAAATGTCTGACAGGTTCACCTTTTCTACCGTACATAATATCTTTGGCACCATGGGTAAATAGTACAAGTCCATTTGTCCTTTGGGTATATTCTTCAAACAGCTGGTTCCGGTCTGCCTCTGGATACTGGTTATGTATAAACTCTGTTGAAATCACATGTATACTGGAGTATTGGTGTAAAATGCTGTCATAAGGGGCATCTATCATTACGAATGGCTTATGATGTTTTTGGCAGAGTTCAGCCGTTTTTTCTGACTGAGCCTGAAAAAATGGATCAATGCCTGCCACTTTACAAGAAATAATATCTTCCTCTAATGGCGCATTCCATCTTTTCTTTTCATCAGAGAAATATTGTTGAAACATACCAAATGGAGTTCTGGTAGTTTGATCAATTATGACATAGTCCTCCAGTCCGTCAAAGCTGTCATCCAGATAAAGACTGGTTATATCAACGGTCTTGTCTTCATAAAACTTTGCAATTTTGGGATAGGTATTCTTCCCCATGTGGGTACCGTCCATTTTCACCTGACATCCAAGACTTGCTAATACGGTAGCACTGGTTCCAGTTTCTCCTCCTGGCAGCACATATTTTTGTGTAATTTCTCCGTAAGTATCCGGCTCTGGATACTTCCCAGCTAACAGGTAGCTGTTAGTAATTAAAATCATTCCATATAAATATACATCGTGTTGGTTCATAGGGGTTCCTCCTTGGGATTTGAACTTTTTAATAATTGAGTTCTGCTTTTTCATGAATGATAGATGGTGATTTCTTTATAGATTTTTTATCGTTATGTCGTGGAGACTGCATTGATGTTTTTTATCCTTTTTATTGTAACACAAGTTGGGTTATTTTTGATCTACTAAAAAACAGATACGAAGAAAATCTTTTTGGAAGTTTCTTTGTATCTGTAAAATAATAGCTATTCTATTAAAAAACTGTATCAATGGATTCTGTAATACTTTCGCCGAAAAGAGCAAGGGCATTAAATAAATTGTTATTTTCTTATAAGCAATTTATTAAATGCTAAAAGGAAACGATTGGCAGTGTTTTCTATGGCAAGATCGAAACGATACAGAATACAATTAGCAACAAAAGAACGTTCTGTTCTTCATTCATTAACATTTATTCATGCTTAGTGCAATACCATTTTCTAACTCCGTAATTCAATGTTCACTGAACTCTTCTTTCAATTGATACTCTTCTAAAGAGATTCCTGCTCAGACAAAATCCTACGGTTGCTGCCTAAATGTATATTCACCCTCTTCATTTATGCAAAAAAAGTCTGCATAAGTCACATCAAAAATATTTTTTACAGAAGTATTTATCTTCCATTTCTCTTTAATTACCCTAGTCCAGAAGCCGCTTCTGGAAACATCATTTTGCAGGATAATTCCATAAACAATTCCGTCCTTATAAATTATTTTTTTATAGACAGCGTCGTTTTTCCAGACAGCTTCCACATAGCTGTTATCGGGAGCCACAGGCATTCCAATTGCTACGGTTCCTATGCCAAATAAATGAATGGCATTTTTAGCAGAAAAATAGTCGTCAAAATGTTCGTCCTTTCCTGCCATATTATAAGCTGCTATTTTGCCCTGTTTTGTTGCCGCTGGCCAGATTCCTGTAATGCCTGTAACATCTCCTGCTGCAAATACATCAGGAATAGAAGTCTGCATACAATCGTTTACCTGAATCCCGCGGTTCATTTCCAGACTATTATCAGGAATAAAGATTGTATTAGGCCGTACCCCTGCGGCAGTTACTACCAAATCACATTCTAATACCGCTCCATTATTTAAATGAACCGTCTCCACAAAACCATTTCTGTTTTGTTTCACCTCAACTACAGAAACACCTGTATAGATGACAGCCCCCATGTCCTCCATAACCCTTTGATATTGGCTGGCAGAATAAGAATCTAGCTGTAGAGAAAGAATGCGATCGGCCATCTCAACAACCGTTACCTCCAAACCAAGACTCAATAAGGCAGATGCCGCATCCAGGCCAACTAGTCCGGCACCAATAATAACAGCCCTCTTTGCAAAAGAAGCCACTTCTCTGATGGCATTGGCATCCCCAATATTCCGGAGCACAAACACATTTTTACTGTGTTCCATGCCCTTAATTGGCGGAATAACAGCATTTGCTCCTGCTGCAATCAACAGCTTATCATAACTAACATGACTTTTGTCCTCCAATACTACTTCCCTTTCAACAAATATAAGCTCCGTCACTTTTTTTCCACTTATCCATGAGATTCTGTCGGAATCAAATAATTTTTCATCCACAAAGGAAATGGTATCAATATCTCGTTTACCAGCGATTACAAAATGAAGCATACATCGGGAATATGCCTTTTCATCCTCAGAAATTAGAACAATCTGGTTCTTTTCATCAAAATCCAATAGCGTTTTTGCAGCACTGATTCCCGCAGCACCGGCACCTATTATCACATATTTCATATGGCATTCACCTCAATTAGATAGATTGCTTGATTCGGACAGCTTTCAACACACTTTGGCATACTGTTCTCTCCGCAAAAGTCACATTTCATGATTATTTTTCTAGCACTGTCATCGGCCTTCAAAACTCCATATGGACAAGACATTATACACATATAGCAGGATGCACACTTTTCCTGATTATAAGTAACCAAGCCTGTATTCTTGTCCTTAGTCATAGCCCCGCTAATACAGGCGTCCACACACTCTGGTTCATCACAATGCCGGCAGAAAATCGGAACTGGTTTATTGTTACTATCCAGTGCGATAAAATTACGACTGCTGTTTTCCTTATTCTCCAAATCCAGATGATAAAGAGTCGTTTTCTCCTTACCATGCTCTGCCATACAGGCTAAACTACAGCTGAGGCACCCATAGCACAAATCCTTATTTATCATAATCCGTTTCACAAAAATCACCTCTTTCTGTCAGGTATTTTATAGACCAAGTTCTTTTCTTCTGTTCACAATAATTTCTTCTAACTGATCCGCAGCCCTTTTTACATCGCCTTCAATAATCAGCTGGCCGCCTGTTAATGCTTTCATATCCTCTGTCAATATCTGCGTTACAAGCTTACTTCCCGTCGTAAAAGGTGGCAGGGCAAGATGGAGTGGGAGTCCCAGCGCCAGTCCAAAAGAACCGTCTGCCAGTGCCTGTTCCTCCAGCCATTGGGGTGCAGATAGTACCAGTGGAAGCTGTGGCAAATCAACATTTAACTCTTCTGCGATTTCCGACGCAACCATTTCCAGCCGTCCAATTGCCAGACATGGGCCAAAATTAAGTACAGGTGGAATGCCCAGCGCTTCACATACACTTTTTAAATTTTCACCAGCCAGCTGTGCCGCCTTTGCAGACATAAGCCCTACATTTTCCAAACCTCCACTGGAGCATCCTGCTGAAAGCACAATAATATCCCTTTTAATCAGTTCTTTCGCAAGCTCTACGGTAAATACATCATGTCCCTTTGCTGTCAAATTAGAACAGCCTACAATTCCTGCAATTCCTTTGATTTTACCTGATGCCAGCAAATCAATTAGCGGCTTCCAGCTGCCTCCCAGGAACTTCTTTAAGGAACCTTCGCTGACTCCGGTAAGCACTTCATCATCTCCATGTTCCTTTGATACATTTATTTCAACCAAAGGCCTTCTGTCCTGATAGCTTGTAACAGCTTCCTTCACAATATATTCAACAAGACTAGTACTATCCTCATAGTCATAAGGAATATATTCGGCATTTGCTTTTTTTGCCACGTCGTCAATACAAATCATTTTTATTTTATATTTATCAGCAATGGGCTCTATGCCAGGGAGAGTACAATTAAACTCCGATACAACCAGATCAATAGCACCAGTAGCCATCACCGCCTCACTAGTAAAATTATTTCCAGCATGACCTGAAAATACCTCTTGGCAATGTTCTCCCCGCAGCTGAAGATCCTGACCAACACAAGTACAGCCAATTAACCGAAAACCTTTTGCTCCAGCTTTTTCTGCTAGCTTTGTAATATCCTCTTCCACCAGTCTTTCCTGTAAATATGTAAACATAGAATGCTGATGTCCTGTAATCATAATGTTAATATAGCCAGAATCAATGACTCTCAGACCGACTGAAGCCTTTCTAAGCACAGGTGCCCCAAGCATAACATCATTCAGCAGATTGGTAAGCGTAAGCCCATAAAGGCCTGTAGATATTCCTAATCTCAGACAATGAAGCAGCATGTTCACAGGATCACTGCTTAAATTAGTGGATGTTTTGACCACACCGTCAAAAACCTCGGATTTTGCACCGCCTGGCAGAATTCCCATTTCCTTCCATTTCTCGTATCTTGGTCTATACGCAAGCTGTTCGACCAGTTCCATCTTATCAAATGACGGCTTATATAAATCCGCCAGAACCTTATCTGCAACCAGTTCCGCCCTTTCATTAATATTCTCAGCATTAACACCAAACAAATCTGCCAGTTTATTTAACGTTGCTTCACTTTTAATTTCCTTATTTTTGGAAGAAAAAGCCTTTAGATTTCTTGCTGTATTTTCCACAATATGAATATAACAGCCTGAACCAGCAGCTACTGCCCTGAGAAAGTTCCTTGCTACAATGGTATCTGCTGTCGCTCCGCATACTCCCTTTGGAGAACTTGGTGTAATTCTACAAGGCCCATTGGAGCAAAGACGGCAGCATACACCCTGAAGACCAAAACCACATTTCAGTTTTTGGGTTTCTACACGATGATGGGACGTATCCACATCAAGATTTGCAATAAACTCCTGTAAAATGGTATCTGCGGACTGACAAGTACTACATATTTTTTGATTTGACATAATTCATATTCCTCCTATTGTATACCAAAATGGTATAGTTTTGATTTTTATAAAGCCTTTACTAATCACCTTGTTTATAGCCACATAAAAATTTTTCCATGTGGCTATTGTATCCTAATTATGTTCTGGAAAAATGCGATTCCCTGATAAACGTATCTCTTGAAAATTGACTGTCTGCAATTGAGTATCCAGCTGAGTCTGAATCGTATCCAAAGCCAGATGAATCTTACAGGTAGTACAGCGGTTTAAGGAGCAATAGGCACTGTCATACTGACAGCGGTTCATATAAATAGGTCCATCTATTGCTACAATTACATCCTTCAATGAAATATCCACTGGACACCTGGCAAGGGAATAGCCTCCTCCCACACCCCTGTAAGAATTAAGTATGCCTGCCACAGTTAGTTTTCTAAGTAATTTTAATAAAAAACGTAACGGGATGTTTAACTTTTCTGAAATAACTTTAGCCTCAGTTTTATCATCAGAATCCATTTCTGATAAAAACAGAACTACCCTTAGTGCGTAATCACATTCCTGCGTTATCCCCATAAATTCTCCTCTAATAATACACTTAATTGGTATACTTTAAAGATACAACAAAATGATAAAAATGTAAATACCCAATTTCATCATTTATTATCATCCGTTGTCACGCGGTTTCTTCCAGCTTCTTTACTTTTATAAAGAAATTGGTCTGCACGCTGAATTGCCTGTTCAATCGTATCCTCGAGACGAAAAAGCGTTGCCCCGATGGAAATCGTGATTTTCAAATCTATATCCCTGCTGATACTGGATTTTTCAATCATGGTTTTTAATTTAGTACATATTTTCCTCAGGGAGTCCATGTCAACACCACAAAAAACTCCTAAAAACTCTTCACCGCCCCATCTGCCAATTAAATCACTGTTTCTTACCATTCTGCTAAAGGTTTTAGCTGCTACCTGAAGCACTTCATCTCCTATATTGTGTCCGTACTGATCGTTGATACTTTTAAATCGATCTAGATCAATAAAAGCAATTCCAAAAGGAATTCCAAATGACATAAAATCGTTTTTTTTCAATTCTAAAAAGGATTCAATATACCGCCGGTTAGGAAGATTGGTCAACTGATCTCGTAATGCCAAAGACTTTAATTCTTCCAGCTGGTGTAATAACGTATTCTGTTCTGTATAGTCATGAAATATCTCCATTGCACCAACAATTTCAAGATTCTCCATGATTGCAATGGATTTCATTTGAACAGGAATGCGGTAACCATTTTTATGATGCAGATAAACCAGACCCTCTCGGGTTATTCCATCCTGCATGGTTTTATGAAGGGGACAACCATTTTTGCAAATCTCTTCGCCTTCCTCATTCACATGATTAAGCAAATTTTGATAGCAAGATGTATGGATAACCTCTGATGCCGTAAAACCTGTAATTCGTTCAGCGCTCTTATTCCAAAAGGTTATATTCCGCTCTTTATCAACAAAGTAAACGCCGTCATTAATGTTTTGAAGAATACTTACACAAAGAGTTTGTTCGTCCATAATCAATCTCTCCCTTTTACTACTAAGACATATTGCTGTCTGTCATTGATACTATTTATTATAAATTTTACATGAATGTTTGTCAACGTAGTTCCTATCACAGAACAAACGGGGCAGCCATTTAACTGGCCACCCCTGTGATTAAAAGTCTTTCCGAGGAATACAAATTATAAACTGCTGTCGGTTCCCTGACAAGTATACTCTGTTCCATTTACAACATAAACGAACTTATAGGTTAATTTTGTTGGGATGGTTCCGTTTGCACCAAATCCAAATGAAACCGTTCCGCCAGAATAAATATTAGAGGTATAGCTTTCAGGCGTAATTTCAATTGTTGTACCTGTCGTACTCATTTTTGCACACCAGATATTTGTAATATCTGTTTCTGATTTCTGCAAATAGAGTTTCCAGCTTGTAATATTGGAAGATGATGTGTTCTTTAGTGTTACATTTAAATTATAGCCTGTACTCCATCCACTTCCGCTGGCAGTAATGTCAAGCACACTTGTTTGAGCGGCTGGTGTTGGCGTTACTACTGGCGTTGGCGTTACTACTGGCGTTGGCGTAGCTAATGTTACCTTTTCCAATGTCCATTTCTGGTTAGCACTGCCTGTATACTGGTAAAGCTGAACATTTCCACCTGAACCAGTACTGCTGGATGCTATCTCAATTCCACTGACATCCCCTGCAAGTTTCGATAAAATACCATATGTTCCATCGGAATTTTTCACAAACTTAAACATCTGATTTGAAGAACCTTTATCTGTATAAATCAAAACGTTGGTTCCATCTGCTGTTTTCATTCCAGCAATATCTAATACATAGGTGTTTCCATCTCCTACCTGGGAATACAATTTGTAGTAGCCATCTCCTGTGCTGACAACCTTCCAGGTATTATAAGATGCTGCACTGGAAGCTCCCCACTGCTGTACATTTGTACTATT